>JBEQUE010000015.1:0-56745 GCA_040349255.1 Acidobacteriota bacterium
AGGGCCTCGTAGAACAGCTCGGCGGCCGGGACCTGCTGCGCGTGCTCCAGGAGCATGCCGCCCAGGCTGGTCAGCACGCGGCTCGCCACCAGCGCCGAGCCCTCGGTGCCGGACTGCTGGTTGTAGAGGATCGCCAGGTCGCGCGTCATCTGCCGGGCGTGGATGACCGCCAGCGGAGCCTGGCGCACGCCGCGGGTCAGATGCCGCGAGTAGGTCTCGTGATGCAGCATGGCGATCGGCACCAGGACCTCGAGGCTGGTGGCGCCGAGCTCGTGGATCACGGCCTGCTCGGCCGAGAGGAGGACCTTGCGGGACTTGGGATTGCCGTCGGCGACCGCGGCGGTCTCCAGCTCGATCAGGTCGTCCGGCGCCTGGTCGACCTCGCCGGAGACCCAGGCGGAGAGGATCTCGCGGTAGCGGGTCTGGAGGCGCGAGGTCTCCTCCCGCCTCGACCCGCTCACGGCGGGCTCCGCGGCGGCTGTCCCCGACGACGACGTCGCTGTCCCCGACGGCGCCTGTCCGGCCGGGGCCGCCGACGGCGCCGGGGGCGCGGACGGCGTGGAGCCGGAGGCGGCGTTGATCACCTGGACGCCCGGCGAGCTCCAGGGGTCCTGCTGCGCGGCGAGGGCGGGAGCCAATGCGAGGCACCCCAGCGCGGCGATCCAGCGATGCAAGCGGTGACACTTCCCGCGGTCATTCATACCCGTGGTCCCTCCTGAGGCCCATTTGATATAAGAGTACAGGAGCGGACCATTTCGTGACAATCCGGCCCAAGAAAAAAGGGCGGAGACCCCGGCGGGCCTCCACCCTCGTCTTCGCCGGACCGGCCTGGAGCTACTTGCGGCCGTGGCGGTGCGGCTTCTTCTTGGGGTTGAGGTCGAGCGCCCAGAAGAGGTTCTTGATCGCGGCCGGGCTCAGGGTGACCGTCATGCCGTCGGTCTCCGCGGCGCTCGCGTCGAGCCCCGCCGTCACCGAGGCGGCCGTGCTGGCGCCGAACACGAACGGCGCGAGGTTGACCGGCGGGATCTCGCCGCCGAACTTCGCGTTGATGGCGTCGAGGAAGACGTTGGCCACGTAGGCGTAGCCGAACGCCGTCGGGTGGACGCCGTCGTAGGAGAAGACGCCGCCGGTCAGGAAGCTCTTGGTGTAGGTGATGCCGCCGACGTTGATGCCGGTCGTCGCGAGCCGGGCGAAGGTCGAGTTGATGTCGACCAGGGCGGCGCCGGAGGAGTTGGCGACGCTCGCGATGATGTTGTTGTAGGCCGCGACGCGGGCGTTGATGATGTTGATCTCGTTGGCGTCGAGGACGAACGCGTCGCCCAGGGGCTGGCCGTTGCCGCCGAGCTGGACCGGGATGCCGTTGCCCTTGGCAAGCTCGGCCGAGGCGGTGAGCAGGACGCGGTCGTTGGCGCCCAGCGGGCCGTTCGGGCCGATGATCGGCACCGGCTGGCCGCCGATCAGGACGGGCTGGTTGGTGGCCGGGTTGACCACGACCCGGGGGATGGTGGTGACGAACGGGATGCCCGCCACGTCCGGGATGTTGGCGATGGCCATCTTGGAGCCGGTGGAGGCGATGGTGGCGACCACGGTCTTGAAGTCGGCCTCGAACTGGGCCACCGGGGTGATGGTGACGCCCTCGATGACGCGGCCGGAGGTGGCGGCGGCGAGCACGTCGTTGTTGCCGATCCAGATGGTGGTGAAGGTCGGCCGCAGGAAGGCCGCCTGCTGGATCTGGGTGCCCAGCTTGCGCAGGATCAGGTCGTGCAGGCCGCCGTTGTCGGTGACCGTGGCGACCGCGTCGTGGACGTCGGCGCCCGGCACGGCCAGGTTGTTGTAGGGGCGCTGCAGGTTCAGGTTGAGCGGCGCGCCGCTGCCCGGCTTCGGCGCGATGAGGAGCGGCGCGAGGCTGCGCAGCTCGAGCGCCGCCGGGATGCCCGGGGCGCTCACCAGCGGCTGCTCGAAGCCGGTGTTGAGGCCGGTGGCCTGGCGGAAGATCAGCACCGGGTAGCTGTTCTGCTGCGAGGGCTGGTTCAGGCTGCCGCTCATGAAGCCGGCGGTGAGGCTGTCGCCGATCGACACGTAGCGGGTGAAGTCGGCGGAGCCGGTGTCGACGGCGGAGACCGCCACCGGCAGGATGATCGCGAGCGCCAGGGCGCTCGCGAGGGTCTTCAGGCGAAACATCGGTGATCCTCCTCTATCCCCTTCCGAGGTTACCAGTTGATGGTCACGCCGAGCAGGTACGCGGTGGTGTTGTAGGTCCCGAAGAACGTCGGCTCCGGGGCCTCGCCGGCAGTCGTGGGGAAGCTCTGATCGCGGGTCCGCTCGTCGAACGGCAGGTACATGAGGGCGATGTCGAAGCCCAGACCGCCCTGGCCCGGGGCCGGGTTGTGGCCGTAGCCGATCGTGAAGCCGTTGCGGTCGGCGTCGGGCAGCAGCGGCGAGACCGCCTCCTCGGGCTGCGGCGACTCGTCGAAGACATAGCCGAAGCGCCACTGGGTGGTCGGGCTGGCGGACCAGCGCAGGCCGATGCGGTAGTTGTTCGAGTCGTCCCAGTCCTCGCGGATGGTGGCGTCCGGCAGCGCGTTGCCCGAGCCGCCGAGGGTGCCGCCGGTGAAGTCGATCTTCACCTCCTTGAAGCTGCTCCAGCCGGTCCAGTTGACGTCGGTCTCGACGAGCAGGGTCGGGGTGATGGAGAACGCCAGGCCGAGGCTCGCCTGGTCCGGGAAGTCGATCGAGGTCTCGACCGGCAGGTCCTTGCCGAACGGGATCTGGGCGCGCACGGCGGCGTCGAACTGCGCGTTGCCCGTGGACACCTGGGCCACGCGGGCCTCGCCCTCGTAGTCCACCGTGATCCCGCTGCGGTAGGAGAGGCCCCAGGAGAAGCTGTTGTTGACCTTGTGCAGGATGCCGGCGTTGAAGCCGTAGCCGGTGGCGAAGTCGCTCTCCAGGGTCAGCCGGCCGACGTCGGACACGCTCTGCGTGAAGGGGTTGTTGGCGCCGAGGGAGCGCGCCAGCTCCACGTCCGAGAAGCGCGCGATGGCGCCGAGGCCGAGGCCGAAGCTCGGCGAGATCTGCCAGCCGAGGGTCGGGTTGACGTCGATCGCCCGCAGGGCGGCCTTGGTGCTCAGGAAGCGGCCGCGGAACTGGTCCGGGTTCTCCCACTCGGTGGTCAGGCCGAACGGCGAGTTGATGCCGAGGCCGAACTTCCAGGTTTCGGTGAGCGGCTGCAGCCAGTAGAGGTGCGGCGGGAACTCGGACAGGTCCTTCTGGTTGGCCGTGTAGCCGTCGCCCGGGAACGGGTTGGCGCCGTGGAGCTCGGCCTCGGTGCTGGTGATCCAGGTCACGCCGGTGGAGATCTGGCGCTCCTCGACGAACGCCAGGCCGCCGGCGTTGTGGAACAGCAGCGACGGGTCGTCCGCCTGGGCCGTGAAGGCGCCCGCCATGCCCATGGCCTTGGAGCCATGTTCGAAGATGCTGAAACCGGCCGCGTGTACGGGGGCTGCCGACAGAGCTGCGATCAGGGCCGCAGCCGCAGTCCCGAAAATACGTCCTCGCCTACGCATCCTTATCTCCTCCTTAAAAAAGATCGACGGCAACGTTAGTCCCAAGCGCAGCAGGGTGTCAATGTCCGGCGGGGAGGCCCGAACGGGCAGGGCGGAAGCTGCTAGACTCCGCGCGGAGGTGACGTTCATGTCCGAGCACGCCGTGCAGGAGGAGACCTTCGCGAAGGTCAAGGAGTATCTCGGGGAGCTCTTCGAGGAGCCCTACCACGACCCCGACAACGACCATTTCTATGTCCGGTACGGCACGACCGTCCTGGAGATCTCGGTGGAGCCCTACGGGTCCGAGGAGTCCGTGGTCAACATCATGTCCTACTGCGTCCAGGACGTGGAGCTGGAGGAGGACCTCCTGCTCGGCCTCCTGGAGCTGAACCACCAGATGGTCTGCGGCGCCTTCTCGCTGGTGGGCAACGACATCTTCTTCGCCCACTCGCTCTACGGCAACAGCCTGGAGCCGCGCGACCTGCTGCGGGCGATCACCTCGGTGGCCGAGGTGGCCGACGACTACGACGACCGCATCGTGGCGAAGTACGGCGGCCAGACCGCGCTCGAACGGATCCAGGACACCGGCGGCCGGCGCAAGCGGGCCGGGGAAGGCAATTGATCCGGCCCTACCAGCGGCCGCCGCTCTTGACCGCCGCCTCGACCTCCCGGTCGAGCTCCTTCTCGCGCTCCGCCTGGCGCTTGTCGTAGAGCTTCTTGCCCTGCGCCAGCGCGATCTCCACCTTGATCCAGTTGCCCTTGAGATAGATCGACAGCGGCACCACCGTGAAGCCCTTGGTCAGGGTGCGGCCGAAGAAGCGCTCGATCTGCCGGCGCCGCAGCAGGAGCCGGCGGTCGCGCTCCGGCGGGTGGTTCTCCCGGTTGCCGTGGCTGTACGGGCTGATGTGCGCCCCGACCAGCCAGGCCTGGCCGTTGCGGAACTCGACGAAGCTGTCCTTGAGCTGCACCTTGCCGTTGCGGGCCGCCTTGACCTCGGTGCCGGACAGCGCGATGCCCGCCTCCTCGGTCTCCACGACCTGGTAGTCGTGCGTCGCCCGCCGGTTGGAAGCGAGAACCCGCTTCACCGGTTCCTTGGTTTTGGGTGGAGCCACCTTCGTCGCCATGCCCGGAAGTCTATCAGCCTCTCCTGCTGCTAGACTTTTCGCGTCTATGAGAACCGTCCTGGCCCTTCTCGGGCTCCTGCTGGCCTCCCAGGCCCGGGCCGACGCGGCGATCCACGGTCTCCAGGTCAGCCTCGACAGCAACCGCGTCGTGGCCAGCTTCGCCCTGACCGGCGCGTTCGACGACCCGCTCGCCCGGCGCATCGACAGCGGCCTCCCCACCTCCATCACCTACGAGGTCGAGCTGCACAAGGACCGCAAGCGCTGGTACGACAACCGGATCGACCGCACCACCCTGGAGGTCGTGGCGGTCCACGACGCCGTGGCCCGGGCCTACAACATCCACTTCAAGCTCGACGGCGAGCTGGTCGAGAGCCGCACGGTGCGCGACCGCGAGGCCCTGGAGGCCGCCATGACCCGCATCGAGCGCATGCCGGTTTTCACGCTCGGCGAGGACACGCCCGAGGGGCGGCTGATCGTCAAGGTCCGCGCCCACCTCGGCACGCGCAACCTGCTGTCGTTCATCCCGGTGGCGATCCACACGGAGTGGAAGGACTCCAACAAGTTCCGCTATATCCGATGATGCGCCGATGAAAGTGCGCGTGCGAATCGAGCGCCTGCTGCGCAACCACCGGATCCTCTTCGGCGGCCTGGCCGCGCTGCTCCTCATCTTCACCTCGTTCTTCTATCTCTCCCAGCGGGGCCGCGACCTGCCGGCCGCCCTGGTCGCGAACCGGGTGCTGCTGTTCGTCCTCTGGTACGTCAACGTCATCCTGATCCTGGTCGTCGTCTTCGTCCTGCTGCGCAACCTGATCAAGCTGCTGGTCGAGCGCCGCCACCGCATCCTGGGCTCGACGTTCAAGTTCAAGCTCGTCGCCACCTACGTCGGCCTGTCGCTGATCCCGGTGCTGGCGCTCTTCTTCATCGCCACCGAGCTGCTCCAGGGATCGATCGACCGCTGGTTCAACACGCCGCTCGCGCCGGTGCTGGCGCGCGGCAACGCCGTGGCCCAGGCGTTCTACGACCGGGTGGAGAGCACGTCGCTGCGCGACGCCGCGATCGCGTTGCGCGGGATCCAGGGCATCGACCTGGAGCGCGCCGAGGACCGGCCCCGGCTCACCCGCCGGCTCCAGGAGCTGCTCGCCGAGCTGGGCCTGGACGTGCTGGCGGTCTACGAGGGGACCGAGTTCGTGCACGCGGTGCTCGACTCGCAGTCGGGCATCGCGGACCTGCCGGAGCCCGGCCGCGACTTCCTCGGCGAGACGGCGCGGATCGGCAAGGCCGTGCGCATGGGGGTCCCTGCTGGCGCCGCGGGGCGGCTCGTGCTGGCCGGCGTCTCTCAAGGACCCCAGGGCGGGGTCACGGTGGTGGCCGGCACGCTGCTCGACCCGCTGGTCGCCGAGCAGACCGACCAGCTCGTGCGCGACTTCCAGGCCTACCGCCAGCTCGAGGTCCAGAAGGACGACCTGCGGGCGAGCCACCTGCTGCTCTTCCTGATGGTCACGCTGCTCATCCTCCTGGGCTCGTCCTGGGCCGGCCTCTACCTCGCCAAGCGGGTCACGGTGCCGATCCAGGCGCTCGCCGAAGGCACGCGGATCATCACCGGCGGCGACCTCGGCTACCGGGTGAAGGTCGAGGCCGACGACGAGCTCGGGGTCCTGGTGGACTCGTTCAACCGGATGACCGCCGAGCTGGCCAGCAACAAGGAGGAGCTGGAGCGCAGCAACGAGGAGCTGATGGAGGCGAACCGCCTCGCGGCCTGGAACGAGGCGGCGCGGCGCATCGCGCACGAGATCAAGAACCCGCTGACGCCGATCCGCCTCGCCGCCGAGCGCATGCAGGTCCGGAAGGACCAGGGCGACCCCGGCCTCGGCCAGGCGATCGACGAAGGGGTGGAGATCATCGTGCGCGAGGTCGAGCACCTCAAGGAGATGGTCGACGAGTTCTCGCGCTACGCCCGCATGCCCCGGCCGCGCCCGGCCCCGGTCGACCTCGCGCGGCTGGTCGGCGACACGCTCGGCCTCTACCGCGACTTGAAGCCCGGCGTCGAGGTCGAGTCGCGGATCGAGGAGGACGCCGCCAACGCCGTGCTCGACGCCGAGCAGGTGCGGCGGGCGCTGATCAACCTGCTCGACAACGCGGTCGAGGCCACGGACGCGCCCGGCCGGGTCACGGTCTCGGCAAGAAGGGAGAACAACCACCTGGAGATCCGGGTGGCCGACACCGGCCGCGGCCTGCCGCCGGGCTCGCGCGAGAAGCTCTTCCTTCCTTATTACTCCACCAAGGGGCGCGGCACCGGCCTGGGGCTCGCGATCGTCCACCGGATCGTCACCGACCACCACGGCACGATCCGGGTCGAGGACAACCAGCCGCAGGGCACGGTGTTCACGGTGGAATTGCCCGCGTCTTGATAGAATCGGGCCCTGCATGATCGAGCGCGTCCTCGCCAACAGCTACCGCATCGTCGAGAAGGTCGGCGAGGGCGGCATGGGCTCGGTCTACCGGGCGGTGGACCTCATGCTCGAGCGGGACGTGGCGATCAAGGCGATCAAGCCCGAGCTGGCCCGCGAGCCCGAGATGGTCGAGCGCTTCCGCGCCGAGGCGCGCACGCTGGCCCGGGTGAGCCACCCGGCGATCGCGGGCGTCTACAGCTTCTTCCAGGACGATTCCCAGAATAAGGGCGACCTCTTCCTGGCCATGGAGTACGTGCGCGGCCGGAGCCTCTCGAAGGTCCTCGAAGCCGAGGGCGCTCTCCCCTGGGACCGGGCGGTGCGGCTGCTCGGCCTGGCCCTCGACGGCATCGGCGAGGCGCACCGGGCCGGGATCATCCATCGCGACCTCAAGCCCGACAACCTGATGATCACCGAAGCCGGCACGGTCAAGGTCACGGACTTCGGCATCGCCCGCATGGCCGGCAGCGGCCACCTGACGCGCACCGGCCTCATGGTCGGCACGCTGCGCTACATGGCGCCCGAGCAGATCCAGGGCGAGGAGGCCGACGCCCGCTCGGACATCTATTCGCTCGGCGCCGTCCTCTTCCAGATGCTCACCGGCCGCCCGGCCTTCGAAGGCAAGAGCGACTACGCCATCCTCAAGGCCCAGATCGAGGACATGCCGTCGCCGCCGAGCACCGCCGCGCCGGGCCCGGGCATCCCGGAGTGGCTCGACCGCGCCGTGCTGCGCGCCCTGGCCAAGAAGCCGGCCGACCGCTTCCAGAGCGTCGAGGCCCTGAAGCGTTTCCTCGACACCCGCGGAGCGGAGGAGATCGTGGAGGAGGAGGCCCGCCCGGTCTCCCTCCTGCCCGAGGACATCGAGGAGCTGCCGACGATCGTCACACCGCCGCGGCAATCTCAGGCGACGCCTCCCCCGCTTCCTCCTCTCCCTCCGATCCCGACCTTTCCGTCCGTCCGCCCGGCTCCACCCGGCGCGGACGCGCGGCCTCCCCTGCCGACCATGGCCTCCGGCGCGCCGCCGGTCAGCACGGACGTGGCCCTCTACCAGGCCCCGCGGCGCCCGGGCCTCGGCTGGAAGGTTGCTGTCGGCGCCGCCGCGGTGGTCGCCGTGCTCACCGGCGTCGGCCTGGTCCTCTCCACGGACGACGACCAGCCCCAGGAGACCCCGGCCGCGGCCGCCACCAGCCCCGAGCCCGAGCCGACCCCGGACGGCGGCACGACCTTCGAGGTCGTCGAGACGCCGGAGCCCGCGGTGGTGATCACCCCTTCATCCACCGATCCCAAGCCGGCGACCTCGTCTCCGCTGCCACCGTCCAGGCCCCGGCCCGTCCCTTCGCCGGAGCCGACCGTCGCCGAGGAGGCCGAAGAGACCGAGGCGCTCGCGGAGACCACCGCTCCCTATCAGCCTTCCGGCCCGGAGCCGAGCCCGACGACCCAGGACGAGCTGCCCGCGGCGCCGATCGAGGAGCTGCGGCAGCTCGGAGCCGACATCGAGAGCTCCAGCGCCCGCTTCTTCGAGACCTACCAGGCCTTCCTGGAGCAGAAGGAGAACGGCGGTGGCGAGATCACCGACGACGACGAGGAGCTCGAAGAGCTCATCGAGTCGTTCGCCGGCTCGGCCGAAAGGTTCAACAAGCAGATCCAGGGCGGCGGCTTCCTGGCGAAGCTGCGCAAACGGAGCGACAAGGAGGCCGGCCCGCAGCTCGGCAAGCGGGCCAAGGACCTCGCCGACCGCGGCGCCCGCGTGGACGCCCTGATCGCCAAGACCCAGCCGAGCGCCGAGGTCCGCCAGGCCTGGCAGGAGCTGCGCCAGCGCTGGCAGAGGGCCGGCCGGCTCGTATCCTCCCTGAGATAAGACCGGAGAGACATCCATGAAGACCGCGATCTGGTGCCTGGCGGCGCTCCTCGCCACCCCCGTCCTGGCCGACCCTCCCTATGACGTCGTGATCCGCAACGGCAGGATCGTGGATGGCACGGGCTCGCCCTGGTATTCGGGCGACGTGGGCATCCGCGACGGGCGGATCACCGCGATCGGCCATCTCGGAGATGTCCAGGCCCGCCGGACGATCGACGCGGCCGGCAAGGTGGTCGCGCCCGGCTTCATCGACATGCTCGGCCAGTCCGAGCTGAGCATCCTGGTCGATCCGCGCCTGCCGTCGAAGATCCATCAGGGGATCACCACCGAGATCACCGGCGAGGGCGGCTCGATCGCGCCGCTCGACGACGCCATGCTCGCCGCCGACCGGACCGGCTACGAGCAGTACGGCGTCACCCCGGACTGGCGGACGATCGGCGAGTACTTCGCCCGCCTGGAGAGGCAGAAGATCGGGATCAACTTCGCGACCTACGTCGGCGCCACCCAGGTGCGGCGGCTGGTCCTGGGCGACGCGGACCGCCAGCCTTCGGCCGCCGACCTCGACCGCATGCGCGCCCTGGTGCGCGAGGCCATGGAGCAGGGCGCGGTCGGCGTCTCGACCTCTCTCCAGTACCCGCCCGCGCCCTACGCCCGCACCGAGGAGCTGATCGCGCTCGCCGCCGAGGCCGCGCGCCAGGGCGGCATCTACGCCACCCACATGCGGAGCGAAGGCGAAGGGATCCTCTCCGCCCTCGACGAGGCGGTGCGGATCGGCCGCGAGGCGCGCATCCCGGTCGAGATCTGGCATCTCAAGGCCGCGGGCAAGCCGAGCTGGGGCCGCATGGCCGAGGTGGTGGCGAAGATCGAGGAGGCGCGGCGCTCGGGCGTGGATGTGACCGCCGACACCTACGCCTACACCGCCTGGTACAACAGCTTCTCCGCCTTCGTGCCGCCCTGGGCGCACGACGGCGGCTCGAAGAAGCTCGTCGAGCGCCTGCGCGACCCGGCCACGAGGGCGCGCATCCGCAAGGAGATGGAGACCCCTTCGACCTCCTGGGACAACGAGTGGCAGGAGATCCCGGGCCCCGAGGCCGTGATCCTCTGCACCGTACAGAACCCGGCGCTCCGCCCGCTGGTCGGCAAGACGCTCGCGGACGTCGCGAAGGAGCGCGGCAAGGACCCGATCGACACCCTGTTCGACATCCTGGTGGAGGACAACGCCTACACCGCCGTGGCGGTCTTCGGCATGTCCGAGCCCGACGTCTCGCTCGCCCTGGTGCAGCCCTGGGTCTCGATCGACAACGACTCCGAAGGTACCTCGCCCGAGGGCCTGCTGGGCCAGGGCCATCCGCATCCGCGGGCCTACGGCACCTTCCCGCGCATCCTCCGCAAGTACGTCCGGGAGGAGAAGAAGCTGACCCTGGAGGACGCCATCCGGAAGTTCACCGCCCTGCCCGCGCAGCGCATGCGCCTCGCCGACCGCGGCGTGCTCAAGGCCGGGATGTGGGCCGACGTCGTAGTCTTCGACCCGGAGACCGTGCGCGATCTCGCGACCTTCGAGAACCCGAACCAGCTCGCCGCGGGCATGGACTGGGTGCTGGTCAACGGCGTGCCGGTGATCGACGGAGGGAAGATGACCGGCGCCCTGCCCGGCAGGGTGCTGCGGGGGCCGGGGTGGACGGGGGCGGCGGGCCGCTGAACGCCTGTCGGCCCTCCGCCCCCCGGGATCAATACCGGAAGATCGCCGCCGCCTGCTTGCTGTCCGGCACCTCCTGCGGATCGACCACGAAGACCCTGCCGCTGTTCATGTAGGTCTGGAGCGCGGCGAGATCGAGGAGGTCTTCGTTGCCGTTGACCGGCCGGGAGCTCGGGTCGGACTGGGGCTTCATCTTCCGCTTCTCGCCGTCGTAGGCGCCCCAGACCCGGACGCCGCGGGCGACGAACAGGGTGTCCACCCGGCCGTCGTGCGCAGCCGGCAGGATCTCGGCGAGGTCGCTGGACGAGCGGCCGGAGCCTTTGAGGTCGCCGAAGCGCTCGGCGGCCTTGCGGCGGTCCTCCAGGAAGAGCGGCTCCACGATCTCCCAGGCCGCGGCGTGCAGGTCCTCCGCCTTCTCGCCTTCCATGTTTCCGGTCAGGGCGTCCTCGCAGATGTTCTGGAAGGTGGTCGCCGCGTCGCGGTAGATGGGCAGCAGGTATTCCACTCCGGCGAGCACCACGGGCGCCTTGCGGTCGATGTCGATCTTCGCCAGGGCGTCGTCGAAGCGCTCGAAGAAGTTGCGCAGCTCGGCCCCGAGGTTGTCCTCGGCCGTGCCGTGGCCGGCGAAGGTGGGCGAGCCCTTCTTGCCCATCGAGAAGCGGTGCGGCGTCTTGGAGCTGCCGCCCTGGAACTGGGTCGGGCGCCGTTCGAGCTCGCCGAGCGCCTCGGTGAAGCTGTTCGGGACGCCCTTGGAGTCGAGGTCGATCTCGTCGATCCGGAATCGGGAGCCGCTCAGCAGCCGGATGTTCTTGCGGCTCAGGCTCAGGATGTAGAAATGACCGTCCCCGTCGCCCGAGAGCAGCGGCAGGAGCGGCTTGACGTGGAAGCGGTGCTCCACGACCGCCAGCTCGTTGAGTGTCATCGGCACCTGGAAGCTCTTGAAGAGCGCCGGGGAGCGGAACAGCATCAGGCCGTCCTGCTGGTGAAGCCAGAACGAGTTGTCGTCCACGAGCCGCCGGATGGGCTCGAGCAGCTCGTCGGCGGCCGGGCCGCGCAGGCCCCAGTCGCCCTCCAGCCGCCCGGCGACGTCGCGCACCACGTTCTTGAGGCGGATCGGGTTCTGCTGCCGTTCGCCGCCGGCGCGGAACGTGGGCAGGAAGATGGACACACAAGGCCCTCCGGAGGTCCGGAGAAGCGGCTCGATCTCGTTCCTGGGAAGCAGGCTCATTCAGGCACCTCCTCACGTTGCGGCCCGCCCGACAAGCGCGGGCTGGGAGATACCGCAGCAATCGGCGTGCCTCCGGCCACCGCGGGATTCCGAGGTTGCGGGGGCCGCACACGCGTTCCCACGCGGTGGGCACGGGTTCTCCTGCGCTGCGCACAAGGTCTCACCAGCCGCGCACCGGTTCTCCTGCGACGGGCTCGTGTTCTCACGCGACGGTCTCGTGTTCCCGCGCGGTGAGAACACGGTCTCACGCGCTGCGCTCCTGTTCTCACGCGCCGGGCACGACGTCTCACGCGCCGCGCACGAGGTCCCGGCGGCCGCGCACCGGTGCGCACGGGCGGCAAACCCGTGCGCGCCGGCCGGTCGGCTCAGGCAGTCTCAGGCGATGTCGTGGCCGGCCATCGCCCAGAGGAGGATGGCCTTCTGCACGTGGAGACGGTTCTCCGCCTCGTCGTAGATGCGGCTCTGCGGACCGTCCGCGACCTCGGCCGAGACCTCCTCGCCGCGGTGCGCGGGCAGACAGTGGAGGAAGACCGCGTCCCCCTGCGCTCCCTTCATCAGCGCGCCGTCCACCTGGAAGCCGTGGAAGGCCTTGAGGCGCTCCTGCTGCTCCGCCTCCTGGCCCATCGAGGCCCAGACATCGGTATAGACGCAGGACGCCCCCTCCGCCGCCTCGCGCGGGTCGTTCGTGAGGGTCAGCTTCGTGCCCGCGGCCTCATGATCCTGGCGCGCCAGCTCCGCGTAGTGGGCCTTCACCTCGTAACCCCTGGGCGAGGCGATCGCCACGTCCATCCCCACCTTGGCGCCGCCGAACATCAGCGAGTGCGCCATGTTGTTGCCGTCGCCGATGTAGGCCAGCTTGCGGCCCTTGAGCGCGTCCAGGCTGCCGAAGACCTCCATCAACGTGAAGTAGTCGGTCAGACCCTGGCAGGGGTGAAGGTCGTCGGTCAGGCCGTTGACCACCGGCACGGTGCCGTACTTCGCCAGGTCGGTCACGGTCTGGTGCGCGAAGGTGCGCGCCATGATGCCGTCCACGTAGCGCGAGAGCACCTGCGCGGTGTCCGAGATCGGCTCGCCGCGGCCGAGCTGGATGTCGCGGCTCGACAGGAACAGGGCGTGGCCGCCCATCTGCACCATGCCGACCTCGAAGCTCACCCGCGTGCGGGTCGAGGACTTCTCGAAGATCATGCCGAGGCTCTTCTGCTTCAGGGCCTCGGCGTACTTGCCGGGGTTGGCCTTGACGTCGGCGGCCAGGCGGTAGAGGCCGGCCACCTCCGCGGCGGACAGGTCGTGGATCGAGATCAGATGACGGGTCATATCGGTCTCCGGATGGGAAGGGTCTTAGAGAGAATCGCGCTCCAGGGGCATCGTCATGCAACGCGGGCCGCCCCGGGCCCGCGACAGCTCGCTGCAGTCCAGGGCCACCACCGCCGGGCCGCCGCCGAGGAGGTCGTGCCTGCCTTCCGCGGCCTCGCGCTCGTCGAGCACCCGCCAGCCGCGCTTCGCCAGCTCCTCCAGGGTCTTGCGGTTGCGCCGGTAGAGCAGGATCAGCCCCGGCGCGATGGCAAAGGCGTTGGCGCCGTCGGTCCACTGCTCGCGCTGCTGGTCGATCGCTCCCATCGCGCCGCCGCAGGGCACCACCTCCAGCTCCATCCCGAGCTCGGCCAGCTCCTTGAGCAGCGAGTCCTTCAGGGTGAAGGTGAGCCGCTTCGCCGTCAGGTCCACGTGGTAGATGTGGGCCGACTCGGTCCCGCCCGGCTGGATCACCGGCAGGTAGGCCAGGCAGAGGCTGCGGTCGATGAGGGTGAAGACGGTGTCGAGGTGCATGTAGGAGCGCTTGCGGGGCAGCTCCACCATGATCAGGTGCCGGAACGGGGTCTCGCGCCGCAGGTACTCGGCGAGCACCTCGATGCCGCGCCGGTTCGTGCGCTCGGTCAGCCCCACCAGCACGATCTCCGGGCTCGCCACCAGCACGTCTCCACCCTCCAGCGACGGGTACGGGAAGTGGGGGTTGTGCTGCGGCGCGCCCGACGGCGGCACGTCGATCTCGAACACCGCGGCCAGACCCGAGGCCGCCGCCGGATGGTTCTCGAAGATCGTGCGCGCCAGGAGCGGCTCGCGCTCGCGCGCCGCGGTGGCCATGGACGAGATCACCACCCGGTTGCCGATCACCACCTGCGGGTCGCGCTGGAAGAAGTAGTTCGGCACCGGGTAGACGTCGAAGAAGCGCTGGCGGTCGACGTCCGAGACCTCGCTCGGCGCGCGGATGCCTTCGACGAGGGTGCAGGCCAGCTCGCGGTCCGGCAGCTCGTAGAGCTGGCGCACCAGGCTGTAGGGGACGCCGTACTCGGCCTCCAGCTCGTCCAGCAGGCGCTTGCGGACCGCCCCGTCGCCGACCACCTCGGCGAGCATGTCCTGGACGTCGAGCACCTCGACGCCCGCCTGCTTCAGAACCTCCTGGAAGCCGGCGTGCTCCTCGCGCGCCTCGTCGCCGTCGAGGATGTCGTCGAAGAGCAGGCTCCCCATCATGTCGGGGACCATCCAGTCGATCTCGCGCCCCGGTCTATGGACCAGGACGCGGCGCAGGCGTCCGATTTCCGAGTCGACTCGCAACGTCATGATGACTCCCGAAGAGGGTTTGTTCCGGTGGGGCCCGGTGGGGCCCGGTGGCGGGCGCGGCGGGCTGGCGGCGGCGGATTGTACCAGACCCGGACGCGGGCGATAGAATCCGCCCCGCCATGGCCGACTCCCTCACCACCCCGCCGGACACCCCGCAGAACCCGCTCTACGAACGCTACGCCTCGCGCGAGATGGCGCGGATCTTCTCGGCCCGCCACCGCTTCGGCCACTGGCGCGAGCTGTGGATCGCCCTCGCGGAGATCCAGCGCGAGCTCGGCCTGCCGATCACCGGCGAGCAGGTCGACGCCCTGAAGCAGACCGCCGGCGACGTGGACCTCGAGCGGGTCGCGGAGCTCGAGCGGCGCACCCGCCACGACGTGGTCGCCCACCTGCGCCACTTCGCCGAGCAGGCCGACCGGGTCCATCCCGGGGCCGGCGGCATCCTGCACCTGGGCGCGACGAGCGCCTTCATCACGGACAACACGGACGTGCTCCTGTTCCGCGAGGCGCTGGAGCTGATCGCCGGCCGGCTGGCCGCGGCCGGCCGCGAGCTCTCGGGCTTCGCGCGGCGCACGCGCTCGATCCCCTGCCTCGCCTACACCCACTTCCAGCCGGCGCAGCTCACCACCGTGGGCAAGCGCGCCTGTCTCTGGCTGCAGGACTTCCTGATGGACCTCGCCGAGATCCGGCACCGGCTCTCGACCCTGCGTTGCCGCGGGGTCAAGGGGACGACCGGCACGCAGGCGAGCTTCCTTACGCTCTTCGCCGGGGATCATGAGAAGGTCCGCGAGCTCGACCGGCGGTTGGCCAGGCGCTTCGGGTTCGCCGAAAGCTTCCCGGTGACCGGCCAGACCTACTCGCGCAAGCAGGACACGCAGATGCTCCAGGTGCTCGCCGGGATCGCCGAGTCGTGCCACAAGTACGGCACGGACCTGCGGCTGCTCCAGGGGGTGGGCGAGCTGTCCGAGCCGTTCGACGCCGAGCAGGTGGGATCGTCGGCCATGGCCTACAAGCGGAACCCCGTGCGGGCCGAGCGCATGTGCGGCCTGGCCCGGAAGCTGATGACCGACTCGCTCAACGGTCCGCTCAACACCGCGACCCAGTGGCTGGAGCGCAGCCTGGACGACTCGGCGAACCGGCGCCTGGTGCTGCCGGACGCCTTCCTCTGCGCCGACGCCATCCTCGGGCTCGCCGCGCACGTCGCGGCCGGCCTGACGGTGCGGGAGGAGATGGTCGCCGCCCGCGTGGCTCGCGAGCTGCCGTTCATGGCCACGGAGACGCTGCTCATGGAGGCCGCGCTCCGGGGCGGCGACCGCCAGGAGCTGCACGAGCGCATCCGGGGCTACAGCCTGGACGCCCAGGAGAGCCTGGCCAAGGGCGGCGGCAACCCGCTCATCGAGCGCATCGTCGCGGACCCCGATTTCCGCCTGACGAGCGAGGAGGTCGAGCCCTGGCTCGATCCGGTCGGCTTCACCGGGCGCTCGGCAGCTCAGGTGGACGAGTTCCTGGCCGAGGTGGCGGAGCCGGCGCTGGCCGGGTTCGAGGCCATGTCGGTGGAGGCGCCGCGGGTTTGACTCGGTGAGTTTTTTCGATGTGCTAAGATATTCCGTCAGCGCAAGCTGTTTCAGCGCTCACTGAGCCTAGAGCTCTCACGAAGATGGCTCCAACCACCTTACGGAGAACGGCAAGCCCATGCGCCATGCAAACAACTTGAGCCCGGCCGCAAAAACGTCCCGACTGTTGATCGCCACCCTTCCTCTTCTCCTCACGGTGGCCTGCTCCGTCAACCGGCGTCCGGACGACGGGGTTCCGGGTCTCGGCCGGCCTCTGGAGAGCGGGGTCGCCTCCTGGTACGGGCCCGGCTTCCAGGGCCGCCGCACGGCGAGCGGCGAGAAGTACAACATGTACGACATGACCGCGGCGCATCCCAGCCTGCCCTTCGGCACCCGCCTCGCCGTGCGCAACGTGCGCACCGGCAAGATGGTGGTGGTGCGAGTGAACGACCGCGGCCCGTTCTCGAAGAGCCGCATCCTCGACCTGTCCTTCGCGGCGGCCAAGGAGGTCGGGGTGTACGGACCCGGCACCGCCGTCGTGGAGCTCTACCCGGCCTCGGCCGCCCGCCGCGACGAGACGCCGCCGCCGGCCCCGATGGCCGTGTTCGCCGGCCTGGCGCCCGACGAGGGTCCGCCGCCGCACTACACCGTGCAGGTGGGCGCCTTCAGCGACGCCGGCCGGGCGGTCGAGCTGCATCGCGAGATCTCCCGCATCTACCCGGAGGTGTTCGTCCATTCGGACGGCACCTGGAACCGGGTGCAGGTCGGCCTCTTCACCGACCGCGACCAGGCGGAGGCGCTCCGCCGCGAGCTGGCGGTGATGGGGCTCTCCTCGGTGGTGCTGGCGACCCGCTGATCCGCCTGGGGAATCCCCTGGCGCCGCATCCTGTTGCAAGGTGCGGACGCAGCGAAAGCAGGAGACCGGACATGGCGAAGAGACGCTACAGCTCTGTCAACGCACCCGCGCCGTCCCGCCGCCCCTGGGGCCTCGCCTTCGCCGCCGTGGCCTTCCTGGTCTACGGCGGCATGGTCGTCTCCGAGCCCGGCCAGGCGGCCGCCCCGATGCGGTCGCTCCGGCCGATCCGGATCGCGCTGAGGCCTACCACGTCCGTGGTGGCGGCCGCGGTCGCTCCGGCGGCGGCCTCCTCTCTCGGGAGGGCCTCCTGGTACGGCCCGGAATTCCAGGGCTCGCCCACCGCGAGCGGCGAGCCGTTCGACATGAACGCCCTGACTGCCGCTCATCCCACGCTGCCGCTCGGCAGCTACGCACGGGTGAAGAACCTCGACAACGGCCGCTCCGTGGTAGTGAAGATCAACGACCGCGGCCCCCACGCCCGCCGCCGGATGATCGACCTCTCCTACGCCGCGGCGCGGGAGATCCGGATGGTGGGCGCGGGGACCGCGCGCGTCGAGGTCACCGAAGTGGAGCCGGTCAGCCGTTAAGGCCGAGGGGCCACACCGCTACTGGAAGTATCCGAACACGTCGATGATGACGTGGGTGCTGTTTGCAGTCGTAACGGCAAGGTCATCCGGCAGTGTGGAGAGCGCCACGATTCCGCCGTTGCCCAGGGCACCCTGGCCGGGATCGAAGGTGAGGTACGAGGCTAACGGCAAGGCAATGCTCGACGGATAGGCGGCCAGGTATCCCCCTCCGGCCGCGTTGACCGTCGTGATATTGACCGCCACGGCCTTGGCGCCCAGCGGCACGCCACAGTTGCCCCGGATCTGGAAATTGCGGTTGCCTGGAGCTCCGAGTATCGGTCCACCCTGGTCGGTGAAGCGGGTGTCGACGGCGCGGCATGGAGTGATCGGCCGGTACTTGAGCGGCGCGTCGGTCTTGAAGTACCCATAGACGTCGATCACGGCGTGCGTCGAGCTCCCGCCTGGCGAGAAGTAGTTCACCGAGACGTCCGGCGTCGCGGGCGCCAGCCGGATCCGTGCGCCGTTGGTAAGCACCGCCCCGGCGTTGAAACTGATCGTCGACACCGGAGGAAGAGGCCCCGTCTGGTAGAGAGTGGCCTGCCCGCCCGCCGTCGGCCCGATGACGGTGAGGTTGAGTGGCGCTGCCGCGGCGCCTGCCGGCACTCCGCAGACCCCCTGGACGGTGAAGTTGCGCGAGGTGTTGGCCGCGATCGGCGCACCGGTGCGAGTATCGGCGATCCGGCACGGGGTCAGGGTCTGGAAACCGAACGGTCCCTGGGCTCCCGGCGCTGGCGCGGCGTCCTCGCTGAAGTAGCCGTAGACGTCCAGGATGACATGGACTTGGCCGGGCGAAGCGGCGACGCCGGGGAGAAGGTTGATCGAGCCTGCTCCATTGGTGGCCAGGCGTAGAATCGCGTTGTTGGCGCGCGGAGAATTGGCCGGATCGAAGTTGATGGTCGCGTGTGTGAAGGGCCCGGAGGTCTGGTTGCCGGGGAAGAAGATGAGATGGCCCGAGCCAGTAGGAGAGACGACAGTGACGTTGAATGACACCGCCTTGGCCGACGCCGGAATGCCGCACAGGCCGGCAACCTGGAACGTCCGCTGCACTCCGTTGGTCAGCGGGGTCGTAGCCTGGGTGTCGGCGATGCGGCACGGGGGCACTGTGAAGAAGCTTTCGGCCGCCACTGGTATCTCGTTCGTCACTGAAACCTTCTTGCTCGTGGATGCTTGCAACCCGCTGGTGTCGGTAACCGTGAGCGCCACCGCGTACGCGCCGGTATTCGGAAAAGTGTGGCTGGTGGTCACTCCGGAGCCGGAAGTCGAATCGCCGAAGCTCCAGGAATAGGAGGCGATCCCCTGGTCGTCCGTCGAGCCGCTGGCGTCGAAGGAACACGACAGGCCGGAGCAGGTGAAGGTGAAGCGCGGCACTGGCGGTACGCAGGTGGAGTTGCTGATCGCCGTCTGGGTAACCTTGAGCACGAGGTCGTAGGCGTGGCAAGGCGAGGCCGGCAGTGCAACCTGTTGCCCCGACCCCGTCACGTTGAACGGAAACGTCGCGCCCGGAATGGGCGTCAGGTTGCCCGCGGCATCCTTGTAGGTGCCGTCGGGGGTGAACCACTCCGCCTTGAAGGTTGCGGTTGTGCAGGCCCCGAAATTGCCCAGGTTCTTCACCGTGATGTTTTCCCGATAGCAGGACCTCTTTATCGGCTGGTAGCGCCGGAAGGCTCCATTCGGCGAGATCCCGCTGTGATGGAAGTAGGCCACCCGGACCCCACCCTCCATCGCGGCCCAGCAGAAGTTCGAGCCCGTGATGTCGCAGCCCGTCTCGTCGCGGTCCGGCGTGTTCAACCAGAATGAGGCTTGGTCGCTCTTCGAACGGTGCATGCTGGTGAGCGGGAGAGTGCCCAGGAACCGGCTCAGATACCCCAACTGGCGGCGGGCTGCCAGGGAATCAGGATCGTCGGCGCCGGTCGTCGGGCAGTCCCCCTGTGCCCCGGAGATGGAGGCCGCGTTACCCCAGCAGTAGCTGAGGTGATCATATTGACCGCCGCCGTCGGTCATGAATTGCCAGGCTTCGGCACGGGTGCTGTCGGGTATCGCCTTGAAGGGGTTGTCGGGGTCGTCGGGATCGCCGGGGAGCCCGGTGATGTGCGTCTCGTTGAACCCCCAGATCGCCGCATTGTTCGAATTCTGGCTGCCGTCGCTAGCGTAGCCGTTGTAGTTGTTGAGCAGCTTGATGGCGGAGTGCCGTCTGTCCTCCGTAATTCCTGGCGGCCGGGTGCCGATCAGCTTCACATAGTGGCTGCTGACGATGTCGATCTTCGGGTTGGTCAGCAGGGCTTCGATGACGTTCTTGACGCTCACGTTGGCGGCGATCAGGTGACGTCTCGCGCCCCCACCCTTGGCAGTCTCGTAATCATAAAGCCGTCGAGCCATATAGTGGTGCCAGTTGATCAGCGGAGGGAGCGAGCCCAGGGATGTGCCGCCGAGGTCCGGCTCGTTCGCCAGCTCGAAGTAGACGTTGTTGAACGGGAAGAGCTCGTCGACGAGCCACTGCATGACCCGTATCTCGGTGTTCCGCATGTACTGGTTGTCCGGGTTCTGATCGAGATTGGCGGCCGTGAACGGATTGTTCGTCGAGTTGTCCGCTTGATGGAAATAGCTGGCGGCGTCCTCGGCGAACGTAGAGGGATTGTGGAAACCCTTGCGCTGGCAGTTGTTGGTAGACCACCAGGGACCTCCCATCGCATCCATGTTGTCGTCGTTTGGAACGAACAGCGTCACCTCGACGATGACACCGCGGTTCTGCGCCTCGCTAACCACCTGCCGGAGGTTGGCGAAGAAATTGGTGTTCTTCTCCTCGAGGTTCCATCCAGTCCGCGCGGGGTTGTTCGGGCAAACGGCCCCGTTCGTGCCGTCGTAATATTTGAACGGGTGGTGGTTGGGTCCGGAGACCGGTGTCGGCTTCTGGTTGAAGCTGACCCAGAGACGGAGCAGGTTCAAGCCGTCTGCGGCCATCTTGTCCAGGCACTCCTGGTATTTCCTCTTCGTCGTGCTCCCCGGGAGGAAGTTGAAGACGCAGTAGCTCGAGCGGGGATTCGTAGAGGGTTTTGTGGGGGCGTTGGGGTCGGGAGGATAGTTGCCCGTCAAGATCAGGTGCGGAATGGTCTCGCCGGAGATGCCTACCAAGGCGACCGTCTGGCCTCCGTAGTTGAAATACCGTTTGTTGCCGTCCCTCTTGATGGGCTCCGTGGGACTGGTCGTCAACTCCGTGGTCACGCTCTTGAGGCCGATCGGAGCATCCGGCTCCTGCGCCGAAAGCAGTGTCGGTATCGCAAAGGTCAACGACAGGACAAAGAGCAGAAACGCGGCGAAGCGACGCGAACGGGTGCGACATTGAACATGCATCTCGAAACTCCTTTTAGAGAGGACGGGTTGCCCTCCACGCATAGCGCGAGACCGTCTGGCCGGCAGGTCCAGAGGGCAAGGGTCGTTCCAACCCGGCAAGGAGTCATCAAACCCTTTTGGAATCATGAATTTGAGAGGGCCGGGGAGACCACTCCCCACGTTCCGGTTCCATCTCCGGACCGTCCGGAGGAGGAGGTCGTTCCGAATCTGGAACGCCTACCGCCAGTCGCCGGTGAGCTGGAACGCCGCCCAGGAGTAGGGGTGGGAGAAATCCTTGCCGTGAATCAGGTCGGACTGGGCCGACCGCAGCGCCTCGTCCTTGCTCTTCCCGGCCCGGAGATGGCCGTAGAAGCGCTTCATCAGCTCCGCGGTGGCGTCGTCGGCGACGCTCCATTGCGAGGCGAGGACCGAACGGGCGCCGGCGAACTGAAAGGCGCGGACGAGACCGATCAGACCCTCCCCTCCCGCCTCCTTGCCCAGCCCGGTGTCGCAGGCCGAGAGGGTGACGAGGTCTGCGTCGAGCCGCACCTCCTCGAAGATCTCCCAGGCCTGGAGCAGACCGTTGTCCCGGCCCTCCTCGGGAGGCTCCGGAAGCGTCAGGGCGAGCGCCGAGTTGAGGGGGAAGCGCTCGTCGAGCAGACCGTGGCAGGCGAAATGAACGAGGCGCGCTCCCGGTCCCACGGACTTGGCCCGCTCTTCCGTCGCATCCCGGCCGAGGTAGAGCTCGGACCCGGGATACAGGCTGGCGATGGCCTCGACTTCCGCGCGGGAAGCGGGGATGGGCCCGAGGTCGAGGCCGCGCTGGACGAGCTCGCGGACGTGCGGATCGGTCGCCGACGGCGGGTAGACCGGGTCTCCGAAGGCGACGAGCCGCTCCTCTCCCGGCTCCCGCCGGACCGGGCGCGACCGCGTCAGCTCCGCGTAGACGGTGGCGGAGAGCACGGTGTGGGTCGGCTTCCACTCCGCGAAGTAGAGGCCATGGCGCTGGAGCGCGGCGAACGGCAGGATGTGCAGCGGTCCGTCCGGAGAGACGAGCACTCGCCGCGCGCCCGCGATCCGGCTCTCGGCAGGGCGGACCAGCAGGTCGTACAGACTCCGGCCGCGGGCCTGGAGCTCCGTGCGGCCGGAGCCGGGGCGTGCCAGCAGGCGGCGGAACTTTTCCACCTCCTCGCGGAGGTCCTTGGCGCCGACGGCGATGCGGTGGACCGACAGGCCCGCGCCCCCGGATTCGACCACGAAGAGGAGGGTCGTCTCCTCTCCTACCGCGTACTCGAGGAGCACGGTGCCGGGGTCCAGGGCGGCGCGGGCTCCGGCGAGACCGAGCGGCTCCGGATACGCGACCGCGGCGGAACGGGGCGACTCCCGCCGGATCCTGGCGACGATCTCCTCCTGGCGGGCGCGCAGGTCACGCAATTCACCCGTGAGCCGCTCGATCTCCGCGTCGTCCCGGCCGGCGCTCAGACTGGCGAGCTGCGATTGAATGCGGTCGTAGTCGGCGTCGGCATGCCGGCGTTCGGCGGCGAGCTCCGGCGTCAGGTCCGAGAGGCCGAGATCCCGTTCGGCGAGGATCGCCAGGAAGGAGCGGGCGCGGCCGCGCTCCAGAGCGTGGAACGCCTCGGCGGGCCGCCCGAGCTGGACCAGACCTTCCAGGCAGGCGGAATAGTAGTCGCCGATGGCGGCTTCGAAGAAGGTCCGCGCTTCCGGGGTGCCGCCGAGCCTGGTCCGCTGGCGGTCGAGGACGTCGATGGCCTGGCAGAGGTCGCGGGTGCCTTCTTCGTTCCGGCCGGCCCGGCGCTCGGCGCGGCCCAGGAAATGGAGCGCCTCGGCCTCGCCGGTCGTTCCCGGAGCGAGCCTGCGTTGGAGCTCCAGGACGCGGCGGTGGAGCGCAAGGGCTTCCATTCGGCGCCCACGCCGGGCGGCGACCTCGCCCAGGTCGCGCAGCACGTCGGAGATCCAGAGGCTCTCGGGCGCTTTTCCTTTGTAGATCGTGAGCGATCTGCGGAGGTACTCTGCCGCCGTGGTGAGGTCGCCGCTGGCCATCTCCAGGCGCCCGAGGTACTCGAGGGTCGTCGCCACGTCGACAGATCCTGGCGATGCCCTCTCGTGCGCTGCCAGCTCGCGCTTCAGGTAGCTCCGCCCCGCGGCGAAGTCGCCGCGCTGAGCCGCCAAAATCCCCAGATTGGTCAGAGCGCCGTAGGACGGCACGTCCGGGGAGACTTTCTCCTGCATCTCGACGGCACGCCGATTGTAGGCCTCGGCCGCTGCCAGGTCGCCGCGGCGCTCGGCCAGGTTGCCCAGATTGAGCAGGGTTCTGGAGATCTGTAACTCTTTGCCTGCCTTCCGTTGGTCCAATTCCAGGGCGCGCTGGAGCAGGCCGTCGGCCATGGCGAGGTCGCCGCGCCGGATCATGACGTCCGCGAGGCCGTTCAGGCAGTCCGTCAGGCCGTCGCCGTCGGGGTCGTCTTTCTCGAAGATCGCGAGCGCCTGCCGGTAAAGACCTGCCGATTTCTCCAGGTCTCCGCGCTCCCGGGCCAGGTTACCGAGGTTCTGGAAGAAGAGGGCGTGGTCGGCCGTGTTTGGAGCGAGACGGCGCTGCAGCTCTTCGGCGCGCGTGAGGGAATCCTCTGCCGCGTCGAGATCGCCGCGCATGTGGGCGAGAAGTCCCAGGTTGTTGAGGCTTGTCGTGACCTGGACCGTCCCGGGTGCCAGCTCTTCCCAGAGAGCCAGGGCCTGCCGCAGAAGGGTTTCGGCGGCAGAGAGGTCGCCCTTGTTCGCGAAGGCGACGCCTACGTCGTTGATCGCGCGCGCTTCGGCCAAGCCCCGCGGGGTCGCCGCACGAACGAGCGCCAGGGCTTTCTGGAAACGATCCATCGCTGCGTCCCAGCTTTCGAGGCGCCCCAATGTATGCCCCCAATCGTGGAGGAGCTGGGCTGCCGCCGAAGGCTGGGACCCCTGCTCCAGAACCTCCACGGCCTCGCCGTAGGCGGCATCCGCCTCGGGCCTCTTCCCGGCCTCGAACAGCGCCTTCGCAAGCCGGTCCAGAAACCAGGCCGCGAGCCGGCCGTCTCCGGCGGTCCGTGCGGATGCCGCCGCGGACCGCCAGCTCCGCTCGGCCGCAGCGAGGTCACCTGCCGCGATGCTCGCCTTCCCTTCGAAATACAAAGCCGCCAGGTCGGCTGGGAAGCCGGGCCGCGTTTCGACCCGCCACTCCCCCGCGGTGAGCGTCCAGGCTCTCTCCTGATCGCCGCCGCGCCTCCCGTGCAGGGTGACGGGCCGCCGCGGAGCCTCCTCGATCTCGAGCGGCAGCAGGTCGTAGGGAGAGCGCACGAAACCGCTGGCAGGCTGAAGAAGGGCGGGAGGAAAGGCCTCACAGGACCAGGAGAGGATCTCGTCTCCCGCTTGCAGCCCCGCCCTCTCGCCCGGCGAGCCCGGCGCCACGCTTTCGACCACGACCCCGGCCAGCCTCTCGCGGGCCGCCGCCTGGCGGGAGAGGGTCACGAAGTCGGCTTCGCCATCCCCGGCGTCATGGAAGAAACCAGGCGTGGGAACCAGCAGACCCAGGATCAGCATCACCAGCGAGGACATGCGCGCCCCTCCGTGTCATCTCCCATTGTCGATCAGAAAGCCGTCCACTTCACGGGTCCTGTCGGCAATGGCGACGAAGCCGGCGCGCACGATTTTCAGCGGACCGCCCGTCAGTGGATCCGGATCTCGTACGCCGCCACGATCGAGGCGGTCGAATCGCGCGAGAGAAGCACCCGGACGTAATAGCGATAGTTGTTGAAGTCGATCGCCGAGGAGAGGAAGCAGGTCGTGGTCGAGACCGCGCCCGTTGCCGGCGCCTGCGCGATGCAGACGGAGCCTCCGCCGGAGGCGGAATTCTTCGGTATCCGGTAAAGGATGGCCTGGGCGAAGGTGGCGGGGCTGCCGCCGGGGTTCCTGGCGGTGAACTCCATGGTCGTCCAGGCTGGATTGGTGGACGAATCCATGGGAGTGGTCACACCGTAGATGGCTCCGACGGTGCCGGTCGCCGTCGCCTGGAAAGCCAGAGACGTCTGGGATGCATAGTAGTTGAGGAGCGAGGCGGACTCGATGGCCCCGGCCGTAGCGGGGACCGACCACACCTGCGCGTTGAGGCTCGAAGAACCGGCCAACAGGGCTGCGAATCCAAGAGCTCCAATCAGCTTGCGGAACATCCGTGATCCTTTCTTGAGTGGCCCGGCTGGATCGCCTGGCCGGCCAGCCAGGGGGCAAGGGCTGTTCCAGGGCCACCAGCTCCGCATCGGCTTTGTGGAATCAATGGCTTGAGACGGGAGCCCGGGCGTCCCGGTCCCAACTCCGGGCCGCCTTCGGAAGGGCTCCGTTCCGAATCTGGAACGGCTATCGCCAGTCGCCGGTGAGTTGGAAGGCGGCCCAGTAGTAGGGATGGGCGAACGCCTTGCCACGGAGGAGGTCCATCTGGGCCAAGCGGAGCGCTTCGTCCTTGCTCTTTCCCTGGCGCAGATGACCGTAGAAGCGCTTCATGAGGTCGGCGGTGGAGGCGTCGGAGACGCTCCATGACGAGGCGAGGACGGAGCGGGCACCGGCGTACTGGAAGGCGCGGACCAAGCCCACGAGACCCTCGCCTCCCATCTCCTTGCCGAGGCCGGTGTCGCAGGCCGACAGGGTGACCAGGTCCGCGTCGAGCCGCACCTGCTCGAAGATCTCCCAGGCCTGGAGCAGACCGTTGTTCCGCCCCTCCTCCGCAGATTCAGGAAGAGTCAGCGCGAGCGCGGAGTTGAGGGGGAACCGCTCGTCGATCAGCCCGTGGCAGGCGAAGTGGACAAAGCGATCCCCAGGTCCCAGGGACTTCGCCCGCTCTTCCGTGGCGTCCCGTCCGAGATAGAGAGCGGCCCCGGGGTACAGAGAGGCAATGGCCTCCAACTCCGCCCGCGACGCCGGGAGAGGATCGAGCGCCAGCCCCCGCTCGACCGCCTCGCGGACCTCCGGGTCGGTCGCCGCAGGCGGGTAGATCGGATCTCCGAAAGCGGCGAGCCGTCCCTCTCCCGATTCCCGCCGGACCGGACGCGCCCGCAGCTCCGCATAGACGGTGGTGGAGAGCACGGTGTGGAGCGGCTTCCACTCCACAAGATAGCGGCCATGGCGCTGAAGGGCCGCGAAGGGCAGGGTGTGCAGCGGTCCATCCGGGGAGACGAGCACCCGCCGTGCCTGGGCGATCTGTCTTTCGGCGGGCCGGACCAGCAGGTCGTACAGACGCCGACCCCGGACCTGAAGATCCGCGCGATCGGAGCCTGGGTGCTCCACGAGCCGGAGGAAGCGCTCCACCTCTGCCCGCAAGGTCTTCGCACCGACGGGGATTCGGTGGACCGACAGGCCGGACTGCACGACGAACAGCCAGGTCGCTTCCTCTCCCACCGCATATTCGAGGAGCACGGTGCCGGGATCCAGGGCCGCGCGGGCTCCGGCGAGATCGAGCAGATCCGGGTACTCGATCGCGGCGGAGCGGGGCGACTCGCGGCGGATCCTGGCAGCGATCGCCTCCTGGCGGCTGCGCAGGTCGCGCAGCTCGCCGGTGAGACGCTCGATCTCGGCGTCGTCCCGGCCGGCGCTCAGGTCGGCAAGCTGCGCCTGGACCCGATCGTAGTCGGCATAGGCGCGCCGGCGCTCGCGATCCAGCTCCGGAGAGAGGCCGGGCAGATGGAGATCCCGTTCGCTGAGGAGAGCGAGAAACGACCGGGCGCGGCTCCTCTCCAGGACGTGAAACGCCTCGGCAGGCCGGCCGAGATCGACGAGCCCCTCCAGGCAGGCCTGGTAGTAGTCACCGAAGCTCGCCTCGAACGAGGCCTTCGCCTCCTGAGTTCCCCCGATCCGGGGCCGCTGAAGGTCGAGGACGTCGGCGGCCCGACAGAGGTCGCGGGCTGCCTCGTCCCGGCGTCCCCCAAGGCGCTCGGCCAGACCCAGGGCGTGAAGGGCCTCGGCCTCGCCGGTCGTCTCCGGAGCGACCCTGCGCTGGAGATCCAGGGCCCGACGGTGGAGCGTGACGGCATCCTGGAAGCGTCCGCGACGCGCGTCGAGCTCTCCCAAGTGCCGGAGCACCTCCACGACGCCCAGGCTCTCCGGCGCCTGCTTCTCGAGGACCGCCAACGCTTGCCGGAGCAGCTCTTCCGATACGGCGAGATCGCCGCCCTCCATCTCCAGCCGGGCAAGATCGGCCAGAGTCTCCGCGGAGGCCAGCCGATCCGGCGACAACATCTCTTCAATCTCCAGTGAGCGCCGCAGGAAGGTGCGGGCGGCGGCGCGGTCACCCTTGCGGGCCAGGATCCTTCCCAGGTTCGTGAGGCTGGCCGTGGCCTCCCAGCCGTTCGGGGCGAGCTGTTCCTGGATCGCCAGGGCTTTCCGGAGGTAGCCTTCCGCTTCATCCAGATCGCCGCGGCGGGCGGCGATGTTGCCCAGGTCGATCCAGATCAACGAAAACGACAGCTCATCGACCTGTTCCGGCCCCGGAACAGCCAGGGAGTGCCGGAACAGGGCCTCGGCCGACGCGAGATCTCCCCGCACCATGGCGACATTTCCGAGGTTCCGAAGGCAGTCCGAAACTCCGTCACCCAGAGGCTCGGTTTTCTCGAAGAGGGCCAGCGCACGGCGGAAGGAGCTTTCCGCCATGTCCAGGTCTCCGCGTTCCGTGGCGAGGTTGCCGAGGTTCTGGAGGATCAGGGCATGGTCGCCGCTCTCCGGCGCCAAGCGGCTCTGGAGCTGCTCGGCGCGAGAGAGATACGCCTCAGCCGCGTCGAGATCTCCCCTGTGGCGGGCGACATTCGCCAGGTTGTTGAGGCTCCCGGTGATCTCGGCGGTCTCGGGAGCCAGGGCTTCACGGATCTCCAGTGCCTGCTTCAGAAAACTCTCGGCGGAGGCATAGTCGCCGCGTTTCGCGGCCGTGACGCCGAGGTTGTTGATCGTCTTCGCTTCGGACAGGCTGGGCGAGCCGGAACGGCGGTCGAGCTCCAGTGCCCTCTGCAGGAGTGCGACGGCCCCATCCCAGTCACCGCGCCGTTCCAGAAGCCCGGCCTCGGTACGGAGCCGTTCGGCAGAAGGCTCCTCCATGCCGAGCGCTCGATCGACCTCGTCGAGCAGCTCCTGGCCGTTCTCTTCTCCTCTTACGGCTTCTTTCAACCGCTCGCGAGCCGCAGCCGCCTCCAGGGAGAGAGTGACGAAGTCGGCTCCTCCCCGGATCACCGGGCCGGGCTTGTCCAGGGCCTTCACGGTCCAGCGATAACGCGCACCGGGCTTGAGCGTCCCGGGAGGGACGCTGACCGACGGCGACTCGGTCACGGTCTCAAAGACGACATTGCCCTGGCTGTCCTCGACCGCTACCTCGTGCCGGCTGGCGCCGTCGGCGGGCCGGAAGCGCAGGACGGTGGCGGCGGCGAGCGTGGCGGCGCCGTCCCGCGGGCTCACGCAGTCGATCTCCTCCCCCGCGCGGATGCGCACCGCGCCCGCCCTGGCGCCGGGCCGGTCCTCCTTGGAGATGGCGGCCAGGATCAGGTCCGGCGGCACCCGGGGCAGCGCTTTCACGAGACCGGCGCGCGCGGCGAGGTCGGTCTTTCCGATCGTCACCCGGGCACCCTCGCCCAGCTCGTAGCGAACGCCGCTGGCAAAGGCGAGCGCCAGGTGCGAGGCCGGACCGACCTGGACGGTCGCTCCCGCAGGCAGACGGTCGAGCCGGTGCAGGGGCCGGTCCGCGACCGTGGCGGTCCCGGTCAGCGAGTAGACGAGGGCCACGGGCCCCGGGGGCCTCGCGACCGCCAGGAGGACGAGACTCAGGATCGGAACGAGCTTCATCAGGAAGGGACCTCAGGGAGAACACGCCTTGCGGCGAGGGCGAGGAGAAGACCGAGAAGGAGCACGAGACAGGGAGCCGTCCCCGGCAGCATCAGGCCGGTCCAGCCGAAGACGGGTACGGAGACGGCCAGGTAGAGACCCGCGCCCGCGGCGCTCCAGACGAGAACCCGGCCGGACCGGCGCGCGCAGAGGAGACCCGCCATGGCGCAGCCGGTTGCCAGGACCACGACGGCCAGGATGGGCAGAGCCGGGGCCTCCTGTACGGGCAGGCCGGCGCCGATCGTGTCCACCATCAACGCCTGGAGCACGAGGCCTGAAACCTCGCCGGTCTGGATGCGGTTGTAGTCGTCGCCCGAGCCGCGGAGCTCGCCTCCTCCGACCAGGACGAGGCGAGCCTTGAAGAGGTCCGGATCGCGGTCGAGGGCCGTGGGCACGTCCTTCCAGGAGATCCGCGCGTACCGGTTCCAGTCGATCCGGGCGTCGATCCGGAAATCGCGCTCGGCCGGGCGGGTCCCCGCGGCGTGCGCGGCCCAGGACGGCCTCTCGACTCCGGAACGGTCCCGGTAGCGGGTGCGTCCGCGGCGGACGACACCGTCCGGGTCCTGGTCCAGATTGGCGAAGCCGAACAGGCCGGCCGCCCGCCGAGGACCCAGGGCCACGCGAGTCAGCGGGTCCAGGCAGTCGGTCCCCACCAGCCGGCCCTCGTGGTTGGAGAAGGCGGCCAGCGTCAGGTCCCCGGGATGGAGGACGACCATGTCCGCGAAAGCCGTCGACGAGCTCCAGGTGGCCGGCGGCAGGAGGTCGAGCGCCACGTGACGCGCTCCGGCGTCGAAGATCCTGGAGACGACGAGTCCGATCTCGTCGGCCCGGTCCTCCAGCGAGCTGCCCTGAAGGCTCTCCTCGTCGATCGTGACCAGGAGGATGCGCGGGTCGGGAGCCTTCGCGGGAGCAGCCAGGAAGCGGAGATCGTCGATCCATCGCTCGGCTGCGGGAAGAGCCGGAAGGACGAGCCCCGCGGCCCCCATCGCCAACGCCAGGAGGGCGGCGATCCCGATCCGCCGCGGAACCTCGGACGACCGCCAGCGCCGCCGCTCCGCCCGGGCAGCCCCTTCCCGCAGCCGGCGCACGACCTCGCCCGCGCTGGAAGGCCGGCGGGCCGGGTCCTTTTCCAGGGCCTCGCGCAGGGCGAGCCAGACCTCCTCCGGAAGATCGGGCGGCGACGGCTCGCATTCGAGGTGTCCGCGCAGCACCTCGGCCACGGTCCCTTCGAACGGCGGACGGCCGCCGAGGATCTCGTAGGCGAGGACTCCGAACGAATAGACGTCCGAAGCCGGACCGGCCTTTTCGCCCCGGACCAGCTCGGGGGCCGCGTAGAGCGGCGTGCCCAGCATCCGCTCGTCCGACTCCGGCGCGTTGAGCAGCTCCGCGAGGCCGAAGTCGAGGACCTTGGCGCCGTCCGCGCAGAGCAGGACGTTGCCGGGCTTGAGATCGCAGTGCAGGATGCCCGCGGCGTGCGCGGCGTCGACGGCCTCGGCGATCTCCTCGAGGATCGGCAGCGCCCGGTCCACGGGCAGCGGCCCGGACAGCGGCACCCCGTCGAGGATCTCCATGACGAGGTAAGGCGCGCCTTCCTCGATCCCCGAGTCCGTGACGGTGACGATGTGGGGGTGCCGGAGGCGTCCGAGCGCCACCGACTCCGTGCGGAAGCGGGCCAGCAGGGCGGAAGCCGGAGCTCCGGCGGTCTTCAGGAGCTTGACCGCGAACGGCTTCTCCAGTCCGAGGTGGACCGCGCGATAGACGACTCCGAGGGCGCCTTCGCCGAGGCGCTCCTCCAACCGGTATTTCCCGCCGACGAGAAGCCCCATGCTATCTTCGAATGCCCCCAAACGACGGTCCATTATCATGCCGTTTACGATCCCCTCCACCCAGCGCCGCGACTACGTCCAGCTCCTGGAGGCCATGAACGAGCTCCTCGCCGTGCTGTCGAGCGACGGCGACGAGGCGGCGGCGCTGCGGGCGTCCTTCGAGGCGGTCGCCCGCGGGTTCGGCGCGGACAAGGCGCTGCTGCTCCTGGTCGAGGAGCCCGACCCGCTCCTCCTGCGCGGCATCCACGTGGTCGGCAACCTGACGGCCGAGCAGGTCCGGGCGTGCGAGCGGGGGGAATCGGTCCAGGGGGTCAGTCCATCCGTCATTCAACAGGTCGTCCGCAGCGGAACCCCGGAGCTGATCGAGGATCCGCGCCTGAAGGCCGACGCCTCGCGGACCCCGTCGCTCGCGGGCGGCCCTTACAGTGTTCTGTGCGCGCCGATCCGGGATCCGATCCGCGAAGCCGTGCTCGCCGTGATCTACCTCCAGAACCGCGGGCTGACCGAGGCCTACGACCCGGAGGACCGCGCCTGGCTCGACAAGTACGCCACGGCCGCCGGCCGCCTGTTCGGCTTCTGGTTCCGCCAGGAGCGCCAGGCGCGGGAGCTGCGCGCGCTCCTGGAGACCGCCGATCCCGCGGCGCCGGCCGCTCCGGAAATTCTCGGCGATTCGGCCCACACCCAGGCGCTCCGGCGCGACCTGCACGAGATCTACATCCCCGCGCTCGACGCCGAAAACCCTGAGCCGGTCCTGATCCTCGGCGAGCGCGGCACGGGCAAGGACCTGATCGCCCGCTATCTGCACGCCTACAGCTCGCGGCGAAACCGGCCCCTGGTGACCGTCAACTGCGCCGAGATCACCGACGAGCTCGCGGCCTCCCGCTTCTTCGGCCACCGCAAGGGCTCCTTCACCGGCGCGCTCTCCGACGAGCCCGGCTACTTCCGGGCGGCCGACCGCGGGGTGCTCTTCCTCGATGAGGTGGCCGAGCTGTCTCTGCGCGCCCAGGCCCACCTGCTCCGCGTCCTGGAGAACCACCGGGTCACGCCCGTGGGCCAAACGCGCGAGATCCCGATCGACGTCGCCATCGTCCTGGCCACCAACCTCGACCTCGACGAGGCGGTCCGCGAGGGCGCGCTCCGGGCCGACTTCCACGACCGCTTCCGCGCCCTGGCGGTCCGGCTCCTGCCGTTGCGCGAGCGGCCCTGGGACATCCCGCTCCTCCTGGAGCACTTCCGGCGGCATCACGAGAACAGGCACCGCAAGCGCACCCTCGGCTTCACCCATGAGGCGCTGCGGGCCCTGGTCTCCCATGCCTGGCCGGGCAACGTGCGCGAGGTGTCGCGGGTCTGCTCGCTGTTCGTGATCCACGCCCGGCCGGGCGCGCAGATCGACCGCGGCCTGATCGAGCGCTGCTACCCCGAGGCCCTGCACGGCGAGCCCAACGCGCTGGCCGGTCCGCTGCTCTGGGACGGAGTCTCCCTGGAAGAGGCCGCCCGCACCTTCAAGCGCGAGCTGATCCTGGCAAGGCTGGAGCGGCACGGCAGCGTGAAGGCCGCCCGGGAAAGCCTGGGGCTTACCAAGACGACCTTCCACCGCTATATGAAAGCCCTGGGGATTCCCACCCGCGAGGACTAAAGGTTCCCCAGGAACTCCTTGATTCCCTGGTCCAGCCGCCGCCGGTCGCGGTGGCGCTCCAGGGCGATCCGCACCAGCCGGTCCACCAGCTTCGGAAGCGGCACTCCCGAAAGCTCCCACAGGCGCGGGTACATCGAGATGCTGGTGAAGCCGGGCAGGGTGTTGATCTCGTTGACGTAGATCCCTTCGCCCTCGACCAGGAAGTCGACCCGGGCGAGGCCCACGCCGCCGATCGCCTCGAAGGCGCGCACGGCGAGCTCGCGCAGCCGTGCCGCCAGGTCCTCCCGCAGCTCGGCCGGGGCGATGAGCTGGGCGGTGTCCTGGAGGTACTTGTCCGCGTAGTCGTAGAAGTCGTTGCCGGGCACGATCTCGCCGACCGCCGAGGCCTCGATGGTCTGGTAGCCGAGCACCGCGCACTCCAGCTCGCGGCCCTTCACCCCCCGCTCCACGATCACCGTCTCGTCGAACTGGAGGGCGAAGCGGACGCCGGACTCCAGGCACTCCGGGCCCGGCACCTTCTTCACGCCCACGCTCGACCCGCCGACGCTCGGCTTCACGAAGACCGGGAACGGCAGGCGGCGCGCCTCCTCCAGGAACGACGAGGCGTCGCGCTCGAAGTCGGAGCGCCGGACGGCCGCGTACTCCACCACCGGCACGCCGGCGGCGACCATCTGGCGCTTGAACAGCAGCTTGTCCATGGCGAGCGCGCTCGCCGTCACCCCGGGGCCGACATAGGCCACGTCGAGCATCTCGCACAGGCCCTGGAGCGTGCCGTCCTCTCCCCAGGTGCCGTGGACGATCGGGAACAGCGCCTCGACGCCCGAGGCGAGCAGGTGGCGCAGCGTCGGCGCGATCGGCATCTCCAGCGGCGCGATCGCGGCGATGCCGCCGGAGAGGACCGCCTCGGACGCCTCGGAGTCGATCCAGCAGCCGTCCTGGGCGATGCCGAGCGGGGTGACCTGGTGGCCGGCGGCGCGCAGCCCCTGGACCACCGTGCGGGCGGACCGGATCGAGACCTGGTGCTCGACGCTGCGGCCTCCGAAAATGACGCCTACGTGGGCCATGCCTGCTCCTTTCCTCTCGTCCTAGCCCAGGTCCACCCTGCGGACGCTGCGCACCACCGGCAGCTCCGCGAGCTCCTTCATCACCTCGTCGCCGGCGTCCTGGTCCAGCCGCAGCACCGCGAGCGCCTCCAGCTCGCCCTGGTCCCCGACCGGCCGGCGGGCGAGATGGATGTCCGCGATGTTGACCTCGTATCGTGCCAGAAGCGTGCCGATCTTCCCCACCGCGCCCGGCACGTCCCGGTTCTCGATGAACAGCAGCTTGCCCTCGGGCCGGAACTCCAGCGGATAGCCGCCGAAGCGGACGATGCGCAGGTCGCGCTCGCCGAACAGCGTGCCGTCGATCTCCACGCTCCGGCCGCCGCCGCTCAGGCAGACCCCGACCAGGTTCGGATAGTCCTCCTGGGCGCTGTGGATGGAGCGCACCACCTCGATGCCGCGCGACTCGGCGATCAGCTCGGCGTTGACGTAGTTCACCTCGTCGCCGGCCGACGGCTGCAGCACGCCCTTGACCGCGGCCACCGACACCGGCACGCGGAAGGCCTCGTCGATCCCCCAGGTGTTGACCTCCAGCTTCTGCGGCGGCGTGCCGAGGAGCAGGACGGCCAGGAGGCCCAGTTTTTCTCCCAGGGAGAGGTAGGGATCCATCTTGCCGCCGGCCGGCCGGAACGGCAGGTTCACGGCCGCGACCGCCATGGAACCGGCGAGCGCGGCGAGGACCATCTCCGCGGTCTCCTTGGAGATCCGCTCCTGGGCCTCCTGGGTCTGGGCGCCGAGGTGCGGCGTCGCCACCACCTTCGGATGGCGGACCAGGCGCAGGTCGGTCGGCGGCTCCTCGGCGAACACGTCGAGCGCCGCGCCGCCGAGATGGCCGGACTCCAGCGCGTCGAGCAGCGCCTCTTCATCCAGAATGCCGCCGCGGGCGCAGTTGACCAGCAGCGCGCCCTTCTTCATCAGGGCGAGCCGCTCGCGGCTGATCAGGTTGCGGGTCTCCGGGCTGTACGGCGTGTGCAGGGTGATCATGTCGGCGCGGCGGAGCACGTCGTCGAGCGGCAGCAGCTCGACCTCCATGCGGCGGGCCACGGCCGGGTCCAGGAACGGGTCGAAGGCCACGACCTGCATCTCGAAGCCGCGGGCCCGCGCCGCCACGCGCTGGCCGATGCGGCCGAAGCCGACCACGCCGAGCGTCTTGCCCTGCAGCTCGACGCCGGTGAGCTTGCGGTCCCACTGGCCCGACTTCATGCTGGCGTCGGCCTCGGGCACCCGGCGGGCGAGCGACAGGAGGAGCGCGAAGGTGTGCTCGGTGGCCGACATCAGGTTGGCCGTGGGCGCGTTGACCACCAGGATGCCGAGCCGGGTGGCGGCGGGCACGTCGACGTTGTCGACGCCGATCCCGGCGCGGCCCACGACCTTGAGGCGCTTGCCGGCCTGGAGCAGCTCGGCGGTGACCTTGGTGGCGCTGCGCACGACGAGCGCGTCGAAGTCGGCCAGGATCTCGGGCAGGCGCGGGCGCTCGTCCTTCTGGAGCTGGCGGATCTCGATCTCCGGGTCCTGCCGGAGCAGCTCGAGGCCGGACGGGTCGAGCTCGTCGGCGATCAGGATGCGGTTCATCGGGGCTATCCCCGGATCCCGTCGAGGACCTGGTCGATCTCGGCGAGCAGGGCGTCGAGGTCGGACATGCGGACCTCGCCCATGTGGCCGATGCGGAAGGTGGAGGGCTTCCAGTCGCCGTAGCCGCCGCCGATGGTCCAGCCGCGCTCGGCGAGCTGCTTGACGATCGCCTGCGGATCGACGCCCGCGGGCGGCTTGAGGCAGCTCACGGTGACCGACCGGGCGCCGGGCGCCGAGGCGTACTCGATGCCGCGGTCCGCGGCCCAGGCGGCGGTGCGGTCCCGGAGCGCCTCGTGGCGCGCCCAGCGCGCCTCCATGCCCTCGGCCAGCATGGCATCGAGCTGGACGTCGAGCGCGTAGAACAGCGGGATCGCCGGGGTGGTGATGTTGCCGCCCTCGCGGTGCTTGTCGCGGTAGCGCAGCAGGTCGGTGTAGAAGCCGCGGTTGCGGACGTGGGCGGCGCGCTCGGCGGCGCGCTCGGACAGGGTGAACACGGTGAGTCCGGGCGGCAGGGCGAGGGCCTTCTGGGTGCCGGCGAGGACCACGTCGAGCCCCCAGTCATCCGTTTCGATCGGGGCGCCGCCGAGCGACGAGACCGTGTCCACCAGGATGAGCGCGTCGCTCTCCTCGCGGATCGCCTTCGCGATGTCGGCGAGCGGGCTCATGACGCCGGTCGAGGTCTCGTTGTGGACCACCGTGACGGCCTCGTACCGCTTGCGCTTGAGGGCGGAGCGGACCACGTCGGGATCGATCGCCTCGCCCCAGGGAAACGCGACCTTGTCGGCCGAGCGGCCCGTGGAGAGGGAGATGCCGTGCCAGCGCTCCGAGAAGGCGCCGTTGACCAGGTTGAGCACGTCGGACGAGGCGCAGGAGACCACCGCACTCTCCATGACGAGGGTGGAGCTGCCGGTGGCGATCATGCCGTCGCCCGCGGTGCGCAGCACCTTCGGCAGGCGTTCGGAGAGCGACAGGAAGAACTTCTTGAACGGGGCCGAGCGATGGCCGACCATCGGCTTCGTCATGGCCTGGCGGGCAGCCTCGGTCACGTAGCTGGGACCGGGCAGGAAGAACTGGATCTTTTCAGTCAAGGGGACCTCGCAGTCGATTGCCGCTCAGCGGCCGGGAGCAAGATGGTATCGCAGATCGCGGCAGTCACCTGGACCCTGCCTGCGCCCGGAGTTGAAACCCCGGGCTTCATGCCATCGCCCCCTTTGGGGGCTCCTTCCGACCGGCCGTCTACCCCGCTTGCGTTGCAACCCGCCTCGTGTTGCAATCCGTTGCAACGAAACGGAGGGCGACGAATGACCCGGGACGAGTATGAGGCGCGGCGGCGCCGGCTCGACGAGGAGCTGCGCGCGGCCCTGGAGCTGCTGAAGGCGGGACACCAGGCTCAGTTGCAGGCGCTGGACCTCCTGTGGAAGACCTCCACGGACGGCGGCGCCACGCCTCCCGGCCCCGCCGCCCTGCCCGCACCCGAGCGCAGCAGACCCAGGCGCCGCGGGCCCGGCGAGCTGCTGCAGGAGGTGCTCGCGGTCCTGCCCGGGCTGCCGGAGGTCTTCACGAAGGACGACGTGGGGAAGGTCCTTTCCGATCCGCCCGACCGCGCTTCCCTCTTCCGCGTGCTGCGGGAGCTCGAGGAGTCGGGCCGGCTGCGCGTGGAGAGGTACGGCAGCGGACGCGTCCCGACGGTCTACGTTCGGGAGCCTTCCGCGTCTCCCGCCGCGGGTCCGCGCAACGCGACGGACGTCCCCTGAGACGCAACCGCGCCTTCGCGCAACGCGGCTGCAACGCCAGACGGCCCGTCGGAGGCGAGCTGCAACGCAATGGAGGCTCCCTGCGACGCATCCGGGTCTCCGGCAACGCTGGAATCGTCGTCCGCAACGTTGCAGGAGGCGGCTGTCGTGTTGCCGGAGCCTCCAGCGGCGTTGCCGGCGCCTCCGGCGGTGTTGCCTGCCTAGTCGGCGCGCAGGGCCACCATGGGATCGACCGCGGCCGCCTGGCGCGCGGGCAGCCAGCAGGCGGCCGCGCACACGGCCGCGAGGAGCGCCGCGACGCTCACGAAGACGGCCGGATCGGTGGCGCTCACTCCCAGGAGCAGGCTCTCCAGGAAACGGGTGATCCCCACCGAAGCCAGGAGGCCCAGCCCCAGGCCGGCCCCGGCCAGGACCATCCCCTCCTTCACCACCAGGCGGGTGATGTCTCCCGCCTGGGCTCCGAGGGCCGCGCGGACTCCCATCTCCCGGGTGCGCTGCGACACGGCGTAGCGGATCACGCTGTAGAGGCCCACGGTCGCCAGCACCAGGGCCAGCAGGCCGAAGGCGCCGAGGAAGCTCGCGGCCAGGCGCTGCGCGAAGACCGAGATCTTCAGGTGCTCGCGCAGCGACTTCACCGCCGAGAGCGGCAGGTAGGGGTCCATCTCCCGCATCTCGCCGCGCAGCGCCGGGACCAGCGCCAGGGGATCTCCGGCCGTCCGCACGTGGATCACCGCGCCGGACTGGTACCTGTGCAGGATGGACTGGAAGAAGAACGGCAGCGGCGATTCGCCGAGCTGGTGGTACTTGCCGTCCTTCACGACCGCCGTCACGATGCAGTCCCGGCCCGAGACCTTCACCCGGCCGCCCAGGGCGTCTCCGGTCCTCTCCACCTTCCAGTACCGATGGACCATGGCCTCGTTGACCGCCACCGTGCAGCCGGCGGTCTCGTCGTCCTGGAGCCCGAAGTCGCGCCCGGCCACCAGGGGGATGCCGAGCGTGCGGAAGTAGTCCGGGCCGACGACGTTGTACTCGACCACGACCTCCTCCTTGGGCTGCGGCACGTAGCCGTCGATCTCGACGTTCGTCGAGGACGAGCCGCCGAGGTCGAGCGGCAGGTAGGTGGCCACCGATGCGGACTCCACGCCGGGCAGCGCCGCGAGCCGGCGCAGCGCCTCGCGGTAGAAGACCCGGCCGCGCGCCTCGTCGTAGCCGTTCGGGAACAGGTCGACCGACGCCAGCAGCGCGTTGCGCGTGCGGAAGCCGGGATCGATCTCGCCGCCTTTGCGCAGGCTGCGGACGAACAGGCCGGCCGCGACCAGCAGCAGGCAGGAGAGCGCGATCTGGGCGACGACCAGCGCGCTCCGCGCCCGTCCCTTGCGGCCGCCGAGCGTGGAGGAGCTCTCGTCGCGCAGCACCGGGGCGATGCGCCGAGGCGAGGTCTGGAGCGCCGGCGCCAGGCCGAAGAGGAGGCCCGTCAGCACGGTCAGGACCGCGGTCAGAACGAGCACCTGGCTGTCCAGGCCGAAGAACGGGATCACGGGCGCGTCCAGCGGCGGCACGAAGGCGGTCAGGAGCCGCACCCCGCCCAAGGCCAGGACGGTGCCCAGGACGCCCGCCGGCACGGCCAGGAGCAGGCTCTCCGTGAGGAGCTGCCGGACCAGCCGCGCCCGGCCCGCGCCGATCGCCGAGCGCACCGCGATCTCGCGCCGCCGGCCCAGCGCCCGCACGAGCAGCAGGTTCGCCACGTTCGCGCAGGCGAGGAGCAGGACGAGCGCCGCCATCGCCGCCAGCACGGCGAGCACCGGCATCAGGAAGCGCGACGGCCCCGACGGCGCGTTCCAGAACGGGAACAGGACGAAGCGCAGGCCGTCGTTGGTGTCCGGGTACTCCTTGCCGAGGTTGGCGGCGAGGGAGTCCAGCGCGGCCTGGGCCCGCTCCGGCGTCACCCCGGGCCGGAGCCGCGCCAGGGCCTGCATCCAGTGGCTCCCCCGCTCCTCCAGCCGGCTGCCGCCGGGGACGACCGTCTCCTGCATGGCCAGCGGCACGTACAGGTCGGACCGGAGGCCCGTCATCGGTCCCCGGAAGTCGGGCGCGGCCACGCCGATCACGGTGAAGGGGTGGCGGTTGAGGAGGATCATCCTGCCGACGATGCCGCGGTCGGCGCCGAAGCGGCCGGTCCAGAAGTCGTGGGAGAGGACCACCACAGGATGCGCGCCGGGTGCGCCGTCCTCCTCCTTCGAGAAAGTCCGGCCCAGGGCCGCCGGCACGCCGAGGACGTCGAAGTGGTTGCCGGTGACGATCGAGCCCCAGACCTTCTCCGGCCGGTCGCCGGAGGCCAGGCTCACGGTCATCAGGTCGAAGCCCGTGACCTGGATGACGTCGCGCAGAGCCGGATCGTCCGCGAGGCTTCGCAGGTCGGGGACGGACATCGAGCGGTCGTCGCCCGACCGGCTCTTGCCCCAGAGGACGCGCACGCGCTCCTGGTCCGGCACGCCCGGCAGCGGCTCCACCAGGATGCCCCGCACCCAGCTCAGCACGGTGGTGTTGGCCCCCAGCCCCACGGCCAGGGTCAGGATGGCGACAAGGGCGAAGCCGGGGCTCTTCGCGAGCAGCCGCAAGGCGAGGCGGAGGTCGTTCATGGAGGGTACTACGGCGCGGCGGGGCGGGAGTTCCAGGAAAGGACGGGAAAGGACTGCAGGGGCTGCAAGGACCAAAGTCCTGAGTCCTTGCAGCCCCTGCAGTCCTTTAGGTCCCTTGCAGGCTCTTCGGACTTCGGAAGGCCTTGAGCAGCTCGGCCGTGTCGAACGCCTGCGCCGCAAAGCCGCGCACCTCCACCACCCAGGCCGCCCCCTCGGGCCGCAGGGCCGGCGCGTCCACCTCGCCGCGCACCAGGACCAGCGCGCAGCCGCGGAAGTGCTCGCGGAGCAGGTCGCGCAGCACCGGCGCGCCGCGCAGGGGCTTGACCGACACGGTCCGGCCGGCGCCCACCGCGACCGCCCGCAGGGCGCCCAAACCCGCGGCGGATTCCAGGCTCTCCGGCACCGGAACCACCTCCCCTTCCAGCTCCAGCCAGCCGACCCGCAGGCCCTCGGCGCGGGCCGCCTCGATCAGGGACGCGAAGCGCTCGGGAGACTCGGAGACCCGCAGGAGGTGCGGGACCTTCAACGAGCGTCCTCGGGATACAGGAGGATCTCCCGCCGCTCCTCGCGGAACTCGCGCTGGTCCGCCTGCCAGGACGCGATCCAGTCGGCCAGGCCGCCGCCGTGTCCTCCGCCGGACTCCATGGCGTCGCGGCACTCGGGCCCGCCGGTCAGCAGGTCGATGGCCGGCCGGTCGGTCACGAACTCGTAGGGCTCGTGCCGCCACTCGAAGCCCTCCGGATCGAGGCGCCGCGCGGTGTCGAGCAGCTCGACGCCGGTGCGGTAGGGGCGGAACGCGCCGGGGTCGGTCACCACCAGCTCCACGCCGCCGCAGACCTGCTTCGCGTGCTTCTGGAACTGCGGCCGGAACCAGGTCGGGACGAAGGTGACGCCGGGCAGGCCGCGCCCGGCCAGGGCGTTGGCCAGGGCGACCGGATCGAGGTGCGGCGCGCCGGTGAGATGGAAGGGCCGGGTGGTGCCGCGGCCCTCGGAGAGCTGCGTGGCCTCCACCAGGCAGCCGCCCGGGTAGATCAGGGCGGTCAAGGGAGTGGGCATGTTCGGCGACGGCGCGACCCAGGGCAGGCCGGTCTCCCGCCAGGTCATGCCGCGGCGCCAGCCCTCCATCTCCCAGATCTCGAACGGCCCGTCCCAGCCGCGGCGGCGCGCCTCCAGCCGCACCAGCTCGCCGAGCGTCAGGCCGTGGCGGACCGGGATGCGGAAGGCGCCGACGAACGACTCGTAGCCGGGGCGCGGCAGGTCGCCCTCCACCTCGGCGCCGCCGATCGGGTTCGGCCGGTCGAGGAACCAGACTTCGCAGCCCTGGGCGAACGCGGCCTCGGCCGCCCAGATCCCGGTGGCGACGTAGGTGTAGTAGCGCGAGCCCACGTCCTGGAGGTCGACCACCAGCAGGTCGAGCCCGTTGAAGGAGCAGGGGCACGGCTTGAGCGAGTGCTCCGAATCGCCGTAGAGCGAGACCAGCGGCGCGCCGGTCCACGGATCGGTGCCGCCTTCGGAGGCCACCATGTCCTGCTCGATGCCGTAGTAGCCGTGCTCGGGCCCGAAGAGCGCCTTCGGCGTTCCGGCCGGGCTCCGGGCGAGGGCGAGGTGGATCGGGCGCGCCCGCGAATCGATCGAGGCGCCATGGGCCAGGATGCCGTAACGCCGTCCGGCGAGGCGGGACGGGTCGGCGAGGAGCCGGTCGAGACCGGTGCGAACCATCGAGTCCATCAAGTCCTCCGCTATCGACGATAGGGGCCGCTGCGGCCGCCGCTCTTGGCTTCGAGTCGCAGGTCGGTGACGACCACGCCGCGCTCGATCGCCTTGACCATGTCGTAGAGCGCGAGCGCCGCGGTCGAGCACGCGACCATGGCCTCCATCTCGGCGCCGGTCTTGGCGGTGACCACGACGTGGCTACGGATCTCGACCCCCTCGGGGATCGGGTGGATCTCGACCTCCACCTGCTCCAGGAAGAGCGGATGGGCGAGAGGGATCAATTCGGAGGTCCGCTTGGCGGCCTGGATGCCGGCGAGGCGGGCCACGGCGAAGGCGTCGCCCTTGGGCAGGTTGGCGAGCCGGATCAGGGTCTGGGCGGACAGGAGGACGCGGCACGAGGCCTCGGCCACCCGGCGGGTGACGGGCTTCTCGGACACGTCCACCATGTGGGCGTTGCCGTGCTGATCGAGATGACTGAAGGATCCTGACATGCGGCGCTATGCTACCAGCCCCGGATGAGACTGGCGATCGTGATCCCGACGTTGAACGAGGAGCCGGCGCTGCGCAGCACCCTGGCGCTCGCGATGGCGATGGCGGACGAGGTCGTGGTCTCGGACGGCGGCAGCGCGGACGGGACCCTGGCGATCGCGCGCGAGCTCGGCGCGCGCGTCGTTGCGGGCCCCGCGAACCGCGGCGGCCAGCTCAACCGGGGCGCCGCGGCCGCTCTCGACGCGGGAGCCGGCGTCCTCCTCTTCCTCCACGCCGACACGATCCTCCCGGACGGGGCCGGCCGCGCGGTGCGCGAGGCCGTGGCGGGCGGCGCGGACGGCGGCGCCTTCCTCATCCGCTTCGACGCCGACGGGTTCCTCTATCGGCTGGGCGGCCGGGTCGTGAACCTGCGCACGCGGCTGGCGTTCGCAGCGCTCGGCGACCAGGCCCTGTTCGCCACGCGCGAGACCTTCCGCGGGCTCGGCGGCTACCGCGAGTGGCCGATCCTGGAGGACCTGGACTTCGCCCGGCGGATGCGCCGCATCTGCAGTCGCCGGCGGCTCGCCGTGCTGCCGGACCCGGTGATCACCTCGGCCCGGCGCTTCGCGCGCCAGGGCCCCGTCCGCACCGTGCTGACGAACTGGCTGATCTGGCTGCTGTTCGCGCTCGGCGTTTCGCCGCACCGGCTGGCGCGGCTCTACCGCCATATCCGCTGAAGACAGCAAAGCCCTGTGGCGGCTGGCCAGCCACAGGGCTCGGATCCCGCGGGCCGGAGGGGATGGATCAGCCCTTACTTCGAACGCTTCTTCTTGTTGACGGCCTCCTTCAGCTCCTTGCCGACCTTGAAGCGGACCGTCTTGCTGGCCTTGATATTGATCGACTCGCCGGTGGCGGGGTTGCGACCCTTGCGCGCGGCGCGCTCGGACATCGAGAAGCTGCCGAATCCGGGGACCTTCGCGCCCTCGCCGGCGCGGAGGGCCGCGACGATCGAGTCGAACACCGCTTCGAAGGCCTCCGCGGCCTGGCGCCGGGTGATGCCCTCCACGCGATCCACAATTCCATTGACCAAGTCAGCCTTGCCAGCCATCTCCTCTCCTCCTTACGTGCCTTTTGGGCGAAAGTGACCGGCCGAAACGATATGGCAACCGGGGGGGGCTGTCAATAAGAAAAACGCGCCGGAGCCGTTTAAATACGGGCTTTCCGGAGCACGTGGACGGTGAAGCCGTCGTGGTCCCCGCCGGTCAGCGTGCGCCACGCGCCCGGCCCCAGGAGGCCGGCCGCGAGCGGCGCCTCCAGCGCGTCGTCGAGAGGCTCCAGGGAGAAAGAGGAAGAGGTCGAGAGGAAGCGCGCCACCACGTCCTCGTTCTCCTCCCGTTCGAGCGAGCAGGTGATCGCCACCAGCAGGCCGCCGGGCGCCACCAGCGGCGACGCGCCGCCGAACAGCCGCAGCGCCTGGTGGGTGAGGCGGCCGATCTCGCCCTCGCTGATCCGCCACTTGAGCTCCGGATGCCGGCGCAGCGTGCCCGTGCCGCTGCACGGCAGGTCGAGGATCACGCGGTCGAACGGGCCGCGCACCGCCGGCAGGCCGGCATCGCCCAGGACCAGCGGCAGCGCGCGGTGCAACCGCTTCAGGTTGGCGAGCAGCGTCGAGGCCCGGGCGAGCGACACATCGCCGGCCACGATCCGCACCTCGGGCTCGCGCGCCAGGAGCGCGAAGCTCTTGCCGCCCGGCGCCGCGGCGGCGTCGAAGACCGTCTCGCCCGGCCTCGGCGGGGGCATCAGCGCCGCCGCCTGGCTCGCCTCGTCCTGGATGTAGAAGTCGCCGCGCCGGAAGGCCACCGTGCCGAGAGGGTTGCCCCGCCGCACGGTCAGGCCGAGCGGCGAGAGCGTCGCGGGCTCGACTTCCAGACCCTCGTCGATCAGCGACTCGGCGAGCAGCTCGCGCCCGCCGCGGTCGCGGAAGGCGAGGAGCTGCATCGGCTTCGGCCGGTTGTTGGCGTCCATCAGGTCGAGCGCGCGCTCGCGGCCGAGGCGGTCCAGCCAGCGCTTCACCAGGAAGTCCGGATGGCTGCGCTCGATCCCCAGCCTGCGGACCGGGTCGGCCTCCTGCACCGGCCAGGCCTCGGGGCGCGGGTCGCGGGCGACGCGCCGCAGCACGCCGTTGACGAAGCTCGCGCCGCCGCGGTGGGTGAGCTGGTGGGCCTGCTCGACCGCCTCGTGCACCGCGGCGTGCGGCGGCACGCGGTCGAGGAACAGGAGCTGGTAGACGGCGATGCGCAGCGGCGAGTGGAGCGGCGCCTCGATCTGGTCGAAGCGCCGGCTGCTCGCCGTGGCGATGACGTGGTCGAGGCGGCGCAGCCAGCGCAGGCTGCCCATCACCAGCTCGCGCAGCAGCCCCTGGTCGCGCTCGTCGAAGCGGTCGAGCGCCGTGCCGAGGAAGGACTCGGCGGGAGCCATGGATTGGAGCGTGCGCTCCAGCACCCAGCCGGCGGCGGCGCGCACGTTGTCCTGCGGCGTGCGCCGCGGCGTGAGCTTGCGGCTCTTGATGTTGCCGAGCTGGGGCGCTGGCTCTTTCTTCTTCATGTCCCCCCGCACGCCGCCTCCGTCAGGAAAAGAGAGTGACGCCGGCCGCCAGCGAGCGCTCGCCGTTCGCGAAGTCCGATCCCCGGAGCGGCTTGCGGCCGGGCCGCTGCAGCTCCGCGAGCCCGAGCACCGAGCCCTCGCCGCAGGCGACCGCCAGTCGCCCGTCCCTCATCCCGAGGAACGTGCCGGGCGCGGCCTGCGTCGTCTCCTGCAAGACTCCCACCCGCACCAGCTTCAAGGGCTCGCCGTCGAGCATCGCCGAAAGGCCGGGCCAGGGCGTGAACGCGCGCAGCCGGGCGGCGATCTCCGGCGCCGGCCGCGTCCAGTCCACCCGCCCGCTGTCGCGCGTCAGGCGCGGCGCGTAGGTGGCCGCGTCCGCCTCCTGGGGACGGGGTGCGAGATCGCCCGCCTCCAGCCGCTCCAGGGTGCGGACCAGGAGCCGGCCGCCCATGTCCGCCAGGCGCAGAGACAGCTCGCCCGCGGTCTCCTCCGGCCCGATCTCCGCCTCCTCGTCGAGCAGCATCGGCCCGGTGTCGAGCCCGGCCTCCATGAGCATGGTGGTGACGCCGGTGCGGGCGTCGCCAGCAGAGATCGCGGCCTGGATCGGCGCGGCGCCGCGCCAGCGCGGCAGGAGCGAGGCGTGGACGTTGACGCAGCCGAGCCGCGGCAGGGCGAGCAGGTCGCGCGGGAAGATCTGGCCGAACGCCACCACCACCGCCACGTCCGGCGCGAGCTCGCGCATCTCGTCGAGGAAGGCGGGGTCGCGGACCTTCTCCGGCTGCGCCACCGGCAGGCCGCGCTCGCGCGCCCAGGCGGCGACGGGCGGGTCCTGGAGACGGTGTCCTCTCCCGACCGGCCGGGCCGGCTGGGTCACGACGCGGAGCGGGCTCCTCCCGGCTTCGACCAGGGCGGCGAGCGTCGGCACGGCGAACTCCGGCGTGCCGAAGAAAATGATTCGCTCGATGGGGCGCTCGATGGGAGAACCGGCCATGGCCGCGAACAATAGCACCCGGAAAGGCAAAGCGCCCCGCCAGTGACGGGGCGCTGCGGGGCGCCGAGGAGCCTGGAGGCGCGGGGCGCGCGCTACGGGTTGTACACCGTGAAGGTGCGCTTGCCGATGTAGCTCTCGCCGCCGACGTCGTCGCGGACGAGGATCTCCATGTCGTGCTTGCCGTCGGCGAGCTTCGTCGTATCGATCAGGGCGGACCAGCCCGGCGCGGCGCTGTCCGGGTAGCCCGGGAAGAGCGCGGAGACGCCCGGCCGCGACAGGCCGTAGGTGGCCTGGGCCGTGATCTCGCCGTCGATCAGGATCAGCACCTGACCGACCCCTTCCCAGTCGAGCGCCCAGCCCTGGGTGGTGATGACGCCGGCGTAGGTCAGGCCGTTCTTCGGGCCGTAGATGTCGCCGAAGCCCTCCTCGTTGAGGATGTCCTCGTCGCACGAGAAGGTCACGAAGATGTCGTCGATGTTGACCACCTGGTCGGCGTGGTCGCCGGCCCGGATGGTGAGCTTGTGGGAGCCCGGCGTGTAGCCGAAGAAGCTCATCAGCACGCCGACGTCGAGCACGAAGCGGAAACCGCTGTGCGGAGCGTCCTTGACGTAGGGGAAGATCGGCTCGAGGTCGGTGCGGCGCAGGCCGTAGCAGTCGGACAGGCCGCCCTCGGGGACGGAGTACCGGCAGTCCACCTGCGAGTTGGAATAGAGCGCGCCGTCGATGAGCAGCTCGACGTAGCCCACGCCGGTGTCCTCGTCGGTCAGGCCGAGGTCCATGGCGTAGCCGGTGATGACGCTGTAGCGCCGGGCCGCGTCCGACAGGTTGCAGTTGCCGCGCAGCTCCGCCTGGTGAGCCGGGAACTCGATGCGGCCGAACGGCAGCAGGGTCGCCGGGTTGTTGATGAACTCGATGATGCGCGGGTTGAGCGTGACCACCTCGCCCGACTTGCTGCGCACCCGCGCCTCGACCTTGTGGTTGCCGTTCAGGTAGCGGGTGCTGTCGAGCTGGAACGCGAAGCCGGGCAGCTCCGAGTCCGGGTAGTTGGGATACTTCTGCGTCACCCCCGGCCGCGCCCGGCCATAGTTCGCGCGGGCGGACGGCAGGCCGTCGACGTAGAAGTCCACGGCCTCGATGCCGTTGTCGTCGAGCGCCCAGCCGTGCAGCGGGATGAGCCCGGTGCCGGAGTTGCCGCCGCCCACGATGCCTCCGAACTGGCCGAACGGCTTCGCCGCCTGCGCGGAGCCCGCCGCGAAAGCCAGCAACACGATTCCCAGGATGACATTGCGCTTCATCGTCGTCTTCTCCTCACGGCCGGCGACACACCCCGCCGGAATCGAACGAAAGCCGCTGATCCCTCAAGTATTACGTGAACTTTGGGGAATTGTAAAGGGAATCATAGATGAAAGTCAATGGGAGCAAGCCCTACTTCATCATCCCTTCGAGGCTGGCTTCCACCAGGAGGGGCAGACTGGCGAGGTCGTAGCCGCCTTCGAGGACGGCGAGCAGCCGGCCGCCGCAGACCTCGTCGGCGAGCTCCCGCATCCAGGCGCCCCAGTTGCGGAAGCCCTCCTCGGTCACCTCCATGCCGCCCAGGGGGTCGTGCTTCCAGGCGTCGTAGCCGGCGGAGACCAGGAGGACGTCCGGCCGGAAGTCGCGGATCGCCGGGATCACCCGTCCCCGGATCGCCTCCTCGTAGCGCTCGTCCCCGGTGCCGGCCGGCAGGGGGACGTTGAGCGTCGCGCCTTCTCCCTCTCCGATGCCGGTCTCGGAGGCGGCGCCGGTGCCGGGGTAGAACGGGTACTGATGGGTGCTGGCGTAGAAGACGTCGGCCCGGCTCTCGAACAGGTGCTGGGTGCCGTTGCCGTGGTGGACGTCCCAGTCGAAGATCGCCACCCGCTCCGCGCCATGGCGGCGGAGCAGGTGCTCGGCGGCGACGGCGACGCCGTTGAAGAAGCAGAAGCCCATGGCGATCGCCCGCTCGGCGTGATGGCCGGGCGGGCGCGCCGCGGCGAAGGCCCGGTTGCCGCCACCCGACATTGCGTGGTCGGCGGCGGCCAGGATGGTCTCGACCGCCGCCCAGGAGGCCTCCCAGGTCCCTTCGGAGAGCGGGTTGTCGGCCGAGTCGAGCAGCGAGTCGCCGCGCTCCACGGCGCGCCCGAAGCGCTCCACGTATCTCTCTTCATGGACGGCGGCGACGGCTTCGGCAGCCCGATCGCGCCCCCCCTCCCAGGAGGAGCCTTCGGCGAGGTCCCAGCCGCGCTGCCGGAGGTGGCCGGCGATGCCGGAGAGCCGCTCGGGCCGCTCCGGAAAGCCGCGCGGAGCGCGGTGGTCGAGGCAGCGGGGGTCGGTGAAGACGCGCATGGCGGAAGATCATACCCTCCTCCTCCGCCGCCGCAGGTCCAGTCCTTCGCCGGCGAAGCGCTGCCGGAGGCGGTGGACCAGCGTGTCCACGCTGCGCGGCGCGAGCGCGAAGGCGCGGCCGAGCTCGCGGCTCTCCCACCCCTCGACGAGCGCGAGCCAGAGGAGCCGGGCGTTGCGCTCGCCCGACCCGGGCCCGCCCATGGACCGGAAATGGCGCAGGATGCGGCGCCGGCCCTCGGAGATCAGGAACGCGTGGTCCGGCGTCGGCGCGGGATCGGGGATGTGCTCCAGGCGGAGGCGCACCTGGCGGCCCCGGTGCCGCCCGCCGGCGCTGCGCTTGGCCGAGCGCGCGGCCCGCACCTGGTCGAGCACGGTGCTCCGGGCCACCCGGGTCAGATAGCTGAGCGTGCCGCGGAGCTGGAGCGCCTGGAGCTGCTCCAGCCGCTTCGGCCCGCCTTCCAGCAGCCGGCAGTAGATGTCCTGGATCAGCTCGCCGACGTGCTCGGGCTCGGGCCGCAGCCCGGCCCGCTTCATGATGCGGCACACCCGCTTGCGCAGCCAGGCCTCGAAGGGGACGACGTAGGCTTCCCATCCGGTCTCGTGGACCACGTTCCGCTCCTTTCGGGAAAGGGAGCGGAGATGGCGGATGGACGGAAGACGACCGGGCCGGGAGCCCGGGCAGTGCGAAGGGTGGGGAATTTATAGCTCAAGGACACAAAGGACTGCAAGGGCCTCCCTTCTTCCTGTACCCTGCCTTCTCATGAGCCGCTTCCTCTGGATCTGCGTGGGCGGGGCCGTCGGCACCGGGGCCCGATACCTGCTCGGCGGCTGGATCGCAGACCGCACCGGCTCCGGCTTCCCGTGGGGCACCTTCGCGGTCAACGCCCTGGGCTCGTTCCTGCTCGGCGCGATCCTGCAGGTGGCGCTCACCACGGACCTGATCTCCCCCACCCTGCGCCTCGCGCTCACCACCGGGGTCATGGGCGGCTTCACCACCTACTCGACCTTCAACTACGAGACGCTCCAACTGATGCGCGACGACGCCTGGCTCCTCGCCGCGGCGAACCTCGGCGCCACCGTGATCGGCTGCCTGCTGGCCGGCGCGCTGGGCCTGCTTTGCGGGCGGCTGGTCACTGGCTAGAATCGCCCCGTGCCGAGACGACCCGCCGTCCTTCTTCTCCTGGCTCTCACCGCCTGCGGCGGCGAGAAGCCGGCCGCCCCGAAGCCGGAGAGGGTCCGCCTGGACGGCGCCGCCAAGGGATGGAACGTCGTCCTGATCTCGGTGGACACCCTGCGGGCCGACCGCCTCGGCGCCTACGGTTACAAGGGCTGGCCGGGCCATCCGCCGAGCCCCGCGCTCGACGCGCAGCTCGGCTCGGGGGTCCTGTTCGAGCAGGCGATGTCCCAGCGGTCCGAGACCTGGCCCTCCCTGGGCTCGCTCCTGACCGGCCTCTATCCCAGCGGCCACGGCGTGGTGGAGAACGGCTACGGCTTTCCGGACGACCTGCCCACCCTGCCGAAAATCCTCCACCACGAGGGCTACCGGACCGGCGCCTTCCTCTCCAACATGTGCGACGCCAATCACCAGGGGTGGGACGACTTCTCCTGCTCCGGCGGCCGGGACGGCAAGGCGGTCCAGGGCGCTCTCGACTGGATGGAGACGCACAAGGATGGCCGCAAGCCGTTCTTCCTCTGGGTCCACCTCTTCGGCGCCCACGGGCCTTACTACAACGGCGGCGACCTGGCCGACCGCGAGCTCGACCCGGGCTACCAGGGTCCGCTCGGCACGAAGAAGTGGCAGCTCAACCGGATCATGACCGAAAAGATCCCGCTCTCCGACCGCGACGTCCGCCACCTGGATGCGCTCTACGACGCGGCGGTGATCGGCAGCGACCGCCTCTCCGGTTCGCTCCTCGACGGCCTGCGCGCCGCCGGAAAGCTGGAGAAGACCGTGGTGATCGTGACCGCCGACCACGGCGAGGAGCTCTACGACCACAACGGCTACCTCTACCATGCCTGCTCGGTCTACCAGACCGGCCTCCACGTGCCGCTGGGGATCTCGGCTCCGGGCCTGATCCCGACCGGCGCACGGGTGGCCCAGACGGTCGAGCTGATCGACGTCCTGCCCACCCTGCTCTCGCTGCTCGGGGTGGACGCGCCCGAGGAGCAGCACGGCCGCTCGCTGGTGCCCTACCTGGAAAGGCCGGACGCGGCCGGCGCGGGCAAGCCGGCCTTCGCGGAGTACGGCTCGGCGCCGATCCACACCGTGGTGCGGGACGGCTGGAAGCTGGTCCACAATCCGGCCGGCTTCGCGCCGGTCTGCATCCCGGACGCGCCGCCCGGCCACTACCCGATCGGCCGCGAGGAGCTCTACGACCTCTCCAGGGACCCGGAGGAGAAGAACAACCTTGCCGGGTCCCAGCCGGCGCGGGTGACCGACCTGGCGAGCCTGATCCGCCAGCGCTTCGCGGGCCTGAAAAGCCGGGCGAAGGAGCAGGACCTGGACGAGGAGACGCGCAAGCAGCTCGAAGCGCTCGGCTACGTCTCGCCCAAGAAATAAGTCGCCCCCTCTCCCGTGCCGGGAGAGGGGGCCGGGGGGTGAGGGAACGGGATCAACCCTCTTGACACCCGCCCCGTCCCTGCGTACTATCTGCATCCTTCCGCGCGGCGGGGAGGTTAGCTCAGCGGTCAGAGCACCTGCCTTACACGCAGGGGGTCGCGGGTTCAAATCCCTCACCTCCCACCAAAGAGGTGAGCCGGCCGCGGGGAAGACGGCAGCACAATGCGGGGCTGTAGTTCAGTTGGTTAGAACGCCGGCCTGTCACGCCGGAGGTCGCGGGTTCGAGCCCCGTCGGCCCCGCCAATCATCAAAAAAGAGACGAGACGATGCGCGACAAGATCAAACTGGTATCCACGGCCGGCACCGGCTACTTCTACACCACCGACAAGAACAAGAAGCTCTCGACCGAGAAGCTGCGGCTGAAGAAGTACGACCCCAAGGTCCGCAAGCACGTCGAGTTCGTCGAAGAGAAGCTGCGCTAAGCCCTCTCTCCGCCGGTCGTCCGCGAAGCCCCCGCCCTGGCGGGGGCTTTCGTGTTTTCAGCCCTCGTGAAAGAATCCGACGCCTTGAGAGAGGAGGACACGCATGGCCAAGCACGAATTGCCCCCGCTGCCCTATGCCTTCGATGCGCTGGAGCCCCACATCGACGCGCAGACGATGCAGATCCATCATGACAAGCATCACGCCACCTACGTCACGAAGCTGAACGAGGCCCTCGACAAGGAGCCCGGCCTCGCCGGCAAGTCCTTGGAGGAGCTCCTGCGCGGCATCAACGAGGTGCCCGAGTCGATCCGCGGCGCCGTCCGCAACCACGGCGGCGGCCACCACAACCACAGCCTGTTCTGGGAGATCATGGGCCCGAACGGCGGCGGCGAGCCCACCGGAGACGTCGCCGACGCCATCTCGCGCGACCTCGGCGGCTTCTCGACCTTCAAGGAGAAGCTCACCAACGCCGCGGCCAACCAGTTCGGCTCCGGCTGGGGCTGGCTCGTCTGGGACGGCGGCAAGCTCGACGTCGTCGCGAAGCCGAACCAGGACAGCCCGCTCATGGACGGCAAGACGCCGCTCCTCGGCGTGGACGTCTGGGAGCACGCCTACTACCTGAAGTACCAGAACCGCCGCCCGGACTACCTCGCCGCCTGGTGGAACACCATCAACTGGCAGGCGGTCAGCGACCGGCTCGGCCGCGCCCGCGGCTAGAGCTTCCCGTCTCCCGGGGCGCGGGCTCTACCCTGCGCCCCGCCCCCTTCCCTCCCGGTCTTCCCTCTTCCGTTCCTCATCCGTTCCGGCCCGCCCAGCGTATAGCTGAATAGCTCTAAATTTTGGTTATAGAGAAGTTTGCAAGTACCTGCTCAGGAAATGAGCATGGGGATGTATCCTCAAACGCTCACTTCCAAGCCATGTTCAAGTATGATCCCTTTAGAATAGATCCTAACGAAACGGGGCTGATTTCATTCCGAGCACCGAGAGGAGAGAAAAGAACGCCATGGCAAACATCGACCGCGGCACCCACTTGTTCCGGAGGGAGGAGCGGCACCTGACCAAGGTCTTCAAAGCGCTGTCGGACGGCACCCGCCAGGAGATCCTGCGGCTGCTCGAGGGGCGGCAGCGCACGGTCGGTGAGATCGTTGGCAACTTCAATCTCTCGCAGCCGACCATCTCCCGGCATCTGTCGGTCCTCAAGGAGGCCGACCTCGTGGTGGATCAGCGCCAGGGCCAGAACGTGATCTACCGTCTGAACGAGCCCGCGCTCTCGACCTCGATGCAGGAGTTCTTCGGCCAGTTCCGGAGCTGCCAGGAAGTGATGCGCTGAGCCGGCCGGGCTCGCGCATCCAGCGTCCGGGGCGCCCCCGCATGGGATGAGGGGGCGCCCCGGGTATCCTGCCCTCTTGCATTCTGCCGCGGGCGCGGTACAATCCGCGCTCGCTTCCGAGGATGTCGAGGTCGCTGAGGCTGCCTGACCTTCCCCACCTGCCATCCTCTCCTTGGTGCCTGCCGGCGGTGTAGCTCAGTTGGTTAGAGCGAGCGACTCATAATCGCTAGGTCATGGGTTCGAGTCCCGTCACCGCCACCATTATCTCTCAGAAGCTGAAGAATGTCTTCGGTCCCGCCGAGCGCGTGGTCGTCGCCTTCTCGGGCGGCCCCGACTCGACCGCGCTGCTCCTCTCCCTGGTCCGGCTCGGCCTGCCTGGTTTCCGCGTGACGGCCGCCCATCTCGACCATGGCCTGGACCCGGGCTCCGCGGACCGCGCCGAAGCCGCCTCGCGCCTGGCGGATCAGCTCGGCGTCCGTTTCGTCGGCGAGCGCCGGGAGGTCGTCCGCCTGCCGTCCGAAAGCCTCGAGGCGGCGGCCCGCCGGGTGCGCTACGGCTTCCTCGAAGAGGTCCGTCTCCGCGAGGGCGCCCGCTGGATCGCCACCGCGCACCACCGCGACGATCAGGCCGAGACCGTCCTCCTGCGCCTCCTCTTCGGCAGCGGCTGGGAGGGGCTCGGCGGCATCCGGCCGGTCCGGGGCTCCGTGGTCCGCCCGCTCCTCGACGTCCCGAGGGAGGATCTCCTGAAGGTCGTCGAGGAGGCCGGGCTCGCGCCGGTCCGGGACCCGACGAACCTGGATCTGGCGGTGCCGAGGAACCGCATCCGCCACCGGATCCTGCCCGGGCTGGCTGCCGCGGATCTCCTCGCCCGGGTCGCCGAACGCGCCCGCGGCGCCTCGGAGCGGCTCGGCCGTCATCTTTCCGCGCACCTGAACGTAGAGGAGGTGGAGGACGGGATCGCCGTGGCGGGCCTGGAGAGGCTGCCGCCGGAGGTCCTCGCCTTCGCCCTCGCCTGGCTCCACCGCCGGGCGGGCGCTCCGTATCCCGCCGGCGGCGCGGCCCGGTCCGAGCTCCTGCGGCAGGTTCGGGGAGGGGCCCGCGTGGCGTGCGACTGCGGCGGCGGATGGCGTTGGGAAGACGACGGAGGCCGGCTCGTCCTGCGCCGGCCCGTTCCGGGAGAGGAGCCGGTGCCGCATTTCTCATATACTGTTCCGATTCCGGGTGGGGTGGAGATCCCGGAGATCGCCGTCCGGGTCGGGCTTTCCCGCCGGCCCGTGGAGCCCTGGATGTTCGTCGAGGGCTCCGCCCGTCGCGCGGGCCTCGCGCTGCCTCTGGCGGCGGGAGACCGCATCACGGTTCGCAACCGCCGGCCCGGGGACCGCATTCACCCCCTGGGAGCGGCCGGCAGCCGGAAGTTGAAAGACCTCCTGATCGATCGCCGGGTGCCGCGGCGGGAAAGGGAACGGTTGCCGCTGATCTGCGTGGGAGAAGCCGGAGAGACCATCGCCTGGGTGCCAGGCGTCGCCATCGACCAGCGGTTCCGAATCACCGGAGAGTCGACCGTCTGGCTATCCGAGATCACCGAGACGACATGAGCGCAATCAACCGAAACGAGATAGAACCGGTCTTCGACGCCGAGGCCCTGAGCGCGAGCATCCGCGACCTCGGCCGGCGCATCAACGACGAGCTGGCCGGCGACGACCTGCTGCTCGTCGCCCTCCTGGGCGGCTCCATCATCTTCCTCGCCGACCTGGTGCGCGCCATCGAGCGGCCGGTCCGCTTCGAGTTCATCCAGGTCGGCCAGGTCGAAGGCGCGCCCGCCGAGACCCCCGAGATCACCGATTCGGGCGTGACCCAGATCCGCTATCCCCTGCCGCTCGACCTCGCCGGCCAGAGCGTGCTGGTGCTCAAGGACGTGGTGTCCTCGGGCGTGACCGAGCCCTACCTGGAGCAGCAGCTCCGCGCCCACGGCGCGAAAGAGGTCCGCTTCGCCGCCCTGATCGACATCCCGGACGAGCGCAAGACCGCCTTCCAGGTCAGCTACGCCGCCTTCCGCACCGGCCGCCAGGGCGTCCTCGTGGGCTACGGGCTCAAGCAGGACGCGCGCTTCGGCAACCTGCCGTACGTCGGCCGGCTCCGGGAGGCCCCGTGAGCCGCGGGAATCCTCCAGCCGGTCTCCGGGTTGACACAGTGAAGGGACGCACTGTCCCGTTTTTTGCCAGCATCCTGCATGAGGTAGCCGAGCCTTGAATTCTACCGTCAAGACCCTGTTTCTGTGGATGGCGATCTTCGTGGTGGTCATCCTGCTCTGGCAGACGTTCCAGGGCGGGAAGGCCAACCGGCAGGAGCTCTCCTTCACCCAGTTCCTGGAAGTGGTCCAGAAGGGCAAGGTGGCCGAGGTCACCATCCGGGGCCAGCAGCTCAGCGGCAAGTTCCGCGGCGGCGCCGAGTACAACGAGGGCGAGGAGTTCACCACGCAGATTCCGCCCGAGTATCCGGTCGTCGAGCACGACCTGCGCCCCGCCAATGTCGAGATCAAGGTCGAGGAGCCGCGCGAGAACCCGCTGATCGCCATCCTCTTCACCTGGGCCCCCATCCTGCTCATCGTGGTCCTCTGGATCCTCTTCATGCGCCAGATGCAGACCGGGGGCAACAAGGCGCTCTCCTTCGGGAAGAGCAAGGCCAAGCTCCTGAACACGTCCGGCAAGAAGGTCACGTTCAAGGACGTGGCCGGCGTCGAGGAAGCCAAGGAGGAGCTGCAGGAGATCGTCGAGTTCCTGAAGGAGCCGCAGAAGTTCCAGAAGCTGGGCGGCCGCATCCCCAAGGGCGTGCTCCTCATGGGCCCCCCGGGCACCGGCAAGACGCTCCTCGCCCGCGCCATCGCCGGCGAGGCCAACGTGCCCTTCTTCTCGATCTCCGGCTCGGACTTCGTCGAGATGTTCGTCGGCGTCGGCGCCTCGCGCGTCCGCGACCTGTTCGAGCAGGGCAAGAAGAACGCCCCCTGCATCATCTTCATCGACGAGATCGACGCCGTCGGCCGCCATCGCGGCGCGGGTTTGGGCGGCGGCCACGACGAGCGCGAGCAGACGCTCAACCAGCTCCTGGTCGAGATGGACGGCTTCGAGTCGAACGAGGGGGTCATCCTCATCGCCGCCACGAACCGCCCCGACGTGCTCGACCCGGCTCTCCTGCGCCCCGGCCGCTTCGACCGCCGCGTGGTCGTCGACCGGCCGGACATGCACGGCCGCCACGGCATCCTCAAGGTCCACACGCGCAACATCCCGCTGTCGGAGAACGTGGACTTGTCGCGCATCGCCCGCGGCACCCCGGGCTTCGCCGGCGCGGACCTGTCGAACCTGGTCAACGAGGCCGCTCTGATCGCCGCCCGCCGCAACAAGAAGAAGGTCGACATGGAGGACTTCGAGTACGCCAAGGACAAGGTCCTGATGGGCGTCGAGAGGAAGACCATGATGCTGACCGACGAGGAGAAGCGCGTCACCGCCTACCACGAGGCGGGGCACGCCATCGTCGCGGCCATGACCCCGGGCGCCGACCCTCTCCACAAGGTGACGATCATCCCGCGCGGACGCGCTCTCGGCCTCACCATGCAGCTCCCGACCGAGGACAAGTACACGTACAAGAAGCAGTACGTGGAGGCCCAGATCTCCATCCTCATGGGCGGCCGCGTGGCCGAGGAGCTGACCCAGGACGACATCACCACCGGCGCCGGCAACGACATCGAGCGCGCCACGGACATGGCGCGCCGCATGGTCTGCGAGTGGGGCATGTCGGACCTCGGACCGCTGGCCTATGGCGCCAAGGACGAGCCGGTCTTCCTCGGCCGCGAGTTCGCGCAGCGCGCGGACTACAGCCAGGACACCGCGGTGCAGATCGACCGCGAGGTCTCCCGCATCGTCCAGGGCGGCTACGAGCGCGCGACCCACATCCTCGCCGAGAACCGGCCGGTCCTCGACCGCATCGCGAGCGACCTCCTCGAGCGCGAGTCGCTCGACGGCGAGGAGGTCTACCGCATCCTGCGCGAGCTGACCGGCCACGGCCCGGCGCCGACCCGTCCGGTCGCGCCGGGCGAGGGGCTGATCATCGGCGGCCACGAAGTGCCGGAGCCGGTGATGCAGCCGCGCCTCGTGCCTCCGGACCGGGAGCCCGAGCCCGAGCCTGCGTAAGGGAGTTGATCCCATTCCCCCTCTCCCCAGCCCTCTCCCCCGTGTCGGGGGAGAGGGAGTTCGGGAGTCCTGCTTCGATCAAAACCCGGCTGAAAACAGCCGGGTTTTTTGTTGCAGGCGTTATAGACTAGAAAACGAGCCACAAGATTTCCGCACTCATGGAGAACGCCCGACCGACCACGCCCCCCACGAACTGGACTCTCCGCCTTCCTCGTGGACGCGCTCTCTCCCTCGGCGGCCGGCCGAAGGTTCTGGGCATCCTGAACCTCACCCCCGACTCCTTCAGCGACGGCGGTTTCTGGACCGACCTCCCCCGCGCCGTCGATCACGCGCTGCGCATGCTGGAAGAGGGGGCCGACGCCCTCGACTTAGGCGCCGAATCCACCCGTCCGGGCGGCGGCGTCTACGGTTCCGGCGCCGAGACCATCGCGGCCGGCGAGGAGATCGCGCGCCTCCTGCCCGTGCTCGAAGCCGTGCGCCGCGCCACCGACGCGCCGATCTCCGTCGATACCCGGAAGGGCGAGGTCGCCGAGGCGGCGCTCGCCGCGGGGGCCGACCTGATCAACGACGTCAGCGCTCTGGCCGACCCGCGCCTGGCCGCGGCGGTCTCGGGCGCCGGCTGTCCCGTCGTCCTCATGCACAGCCGCGGCGAGATCTCCTCGATGCAGACCGGCATCCGCTTCGAGGACGTCGTCGGCGAGGTGCGGAGCGAGCTCGCCGTCTCCCTGGAGAGGGCCGCCGCCGCCGGT
>JBEQUE010000107.1:0-7494 GCA_040349255.1 Acidobacteriota bacterium
CTTCCCCCTAGTGCGGCTTTCCCGGCAAATCGGGACTCGGGCTTCTCGCCCGGGCCGATGCTAAGATCGGGCCCCACATCGAAGCCGAGACGCGGAGGGCCGAGGATGACCGACACGATGAACCGTCGTGAGCTTCTGATTGCCGGCGCGGCGGCCGGCTTGGCCTCCGCCGCTCCCGGGACTCTTTTCGGGGAGGCTCCGGCGGTGATCGCGAGGCGGGTTTCCAGGCGGCGCTCCGGATGGCGGACGAGGGGCTGATCCGCCGGGAGCACCTGTGGGGCACGATCAACTGCGACGGCGTGAACGCCAAGGGTGAGATCTGCGGCGTGACGACCACGTCGGGGCTCGCCTGGAAGCTTCGAGGGGCATGCCTAGAGAGGGTCCCTTCTCCCGGCCGGACGTGTCTCGGGTAGGCCCGGCTGCGACACCTTGGAATGTAGTACGGAACGCTACGCCGAAGTCGGGCTGTCGGATCGCCGAAGGCGGGAAGGGTCTCACCTTGTTCTGTCCAAACTGTCTAGCGGAGTACGAAGAGGACTCGGTCTGGTGTGAGAGCTGCGAGGTGGAGCTGGTGGAGGGCGGGGAGTCCGAGATCGAGTACCTGCCCCTCCTGGAGACCACCGAAGTGGAGCCGTTCGCGCGCGTGACCAACCTCCTGGAAGAGGCCGGGATCGCTTGGTTCGTGCAGAGCGAGGAGTCGCTCGGACTGTTGCCGCGGGACGACCGTCCCGGGACCGGCGCTCCCGGCGATCGGGTGGCTACGATCTACGTGGACAAGTCCCGGCTCGCGAGAGCCCGGGATCTGGCCGGCGCGCCCGAGACGGTCGCCGCCGGCTGAACGTTCGTCAGGTCTTTCGTCCGATCGCCAGGACCAGGTAGGGGTTGAGCGGGCTGCCCGCGAGCCGCCTCAGCCCGGGCAGCCGCGTGCTCCACAGGAACGCCGCGGCCGGCAGATAGAGCAGCCGGCCGTACCAGTGCCGTCGGACCTGCCGGCAGGCGAGGCGGCCGTGCGGGCTCAGGGGGCGGACTTTCCAGTCCGGCCCGACCCCGGAGAGATAGCCGCGCACGTCGCGGACGGTCGGCAGGAACCCCTCGTCGAGCGGGTGGACGCGTGCGCCGCCGGCGCGCGGTCCATGCCAGAAGTCGATCGGGAAGGCGCCGTTCGGGAAGTCGAGCCACAACTCGCCCCGGGGCGCCACGACGCGCAGCAGCTCGCCGAGGAAGCGGACCCGCTGCGCGTCCCGGTCCGGCAGCGGCTTGACCGTGTAGGTCTCGCCGCCGGTCTCCTCGACCCCGATGTGCTCGATCACGCCGGAGGAGAGGACGGCATGGAAGAAGCCGTCCGGGAAAGGCAGCCTGCGCGCGTCGGCCACGGCGAGGCGGTCACGGTGCGCGCGCTCGCGCCATTGCCATTTGCGGAGAGCGGAAAGGTCGTTGCCCCAGGCTGAGAAGCCGGCCTCGCGCAGGAGGTCGATGGAGAGTCCGTTGCCGCAGCCGCAGTCGAGGACCCGCACCTCGCCGGGCGGCAGTCCGAGGCGCCGCGCCAGGCGATGGAGGAGCGGCAGGTAATAGCCTTCGATCCGCGACCGCGTGCCGCCGACCTCGTTCTCCAGCCCTTCGAGATGGCCGGGAGGCAGCTCCTGGCCAGCGGCGTAGCTGTCGTAGTAGACGCCGCGGGCGAAGTCGGCGATGCCCATCTCGACCGGATAGTCGAGGCCGCAGGCCGGACAGGCCAAAGCCGCGGCCGAGGAAGACAGCGGGCCGCGGCATTCGGGACAGACGTAGGGGGTTGGGTACGAAGTCTCCATGAGGACGCAGATTGTACCTGCCTGACGGGGTAAGGTTCTGTGTCGCAACGGAAGGTTCTACTCGGCGATGTAACCTTCTACGAGCCGACGGAACCTTCTATGGCTCAACGGAACGTTCTATGAGCCGACGGAACGTTCTACGGGCTGACGGAACGTTCTATGGGCCGGCGGAACGTTCTACGGGCCGACGGAACGTTCTGCGGGCTGACGGAACGTTCTACGAGCCGACGGAACGTTCTACGGGCCGACGGAACGTTCTATGGGCCGGCGGAACGTTCTATGGGCTGACGGAACGTTCTACGGGCCGACGGAACGTTCTACGGGCCGACGGAACGTTCTACGGGCTGACGGAACGTTCTGCGGGCCGACGGAACGTTCTACGGGCTGACGGAACGTTCTGCGGGCCGACGGAACGTTCTATGGGCCGATAGAAGGTTCTATGCCGCAAAGCAAGCTTCTAAGCTTCTGTGCTGCAATAGATGGTCTTCAGGCATTCCTGCGTTCGTCCAGCAGCCACTCGTAGGCAGGCTGCGCGCTGATCCCGGACGCCTCGATGGGGATTGCCTGATCGCGGGTCAACACAAGCAGGCGCCGGACTGTGCGCGGACCGGCAGGTGCGGCCTGGGTGAGCGCGCGCAGCTCGCGGTCGATCGTCGCGGGGGCCGAGGGGTCGGCACAGACCTGGATCAGCTCCTCGGCACCGGCGAGGTAGCGGACGTGAAAATCCACCTCGAAGCGTTCCTCGGTTTTCACGTAGGCCACTTCGGCCTTGCGGCGTTCGAGCTCGTTCAGCACCGCGGTCTCCAGAGCGTGGCCGAGGTTCGATCGGCCGCTCGTGTCGTAGGCGCGGATCAGGCCGGGGTCCACGGGGTAGAGCTTGCGCGGATTCGAGTTGCGCCGCCGCTCCGATTCGGTTGCCAACGGCACGGAGCTGAGCAGGAAGGCATCCAACAGATGGCCGAGCATGGCATGCACGGCGTCCTTTGCCACGCCGTGCCCCTGGGCCTTGAGGTCCTGGTGGAGCCGATGCACGCTGAAGCTTCCGGCGGGATTGCGCAGGCATTGGCGTACGAGCCAGCGCAACGCCGCCACCTGCGAGACACCGTAGCGCTCCACGATGTCGCGGAAGAGCACCGTATCCACATAGCTTTGCAGGAGCTCGATACGAAGCGCGGGTGCGAGGCCCTGTGCCTCGGGGAAGCCGCCTTCGACCAGGTATTCGTGGAATCGCTTCTCCACCCGGGACCGCTCCGCGGCCGTCCATTGCGCCGCCTCCCGCTCCGGCTCCTCGCCGCGATGCCGGAGAAACTCGCGGAAGCTGAACGGGTGGATGACCGTGGCCATGCCGCGCCCGCGCAGCGACGTGTGGACCTCGCGCGAGAGCATCCGGGCCGAAGAGCCGGAGACGACGACTTCGATCTTCTCGGAGTCCATGACCCGGCGCACGAAGCGTTCCCAATCCTCGACGAGTTGGATCTCGTCGAGGAACCAGGACACGGTCTCGCGGCCTCGCAGCTCCGGATACCGGCGGTAGTACTCCTCGAGCAGGAGCGCGAGCTGATCCACTCCCACCTCGGCGAGTCGGTCGTCGTCGAAGCTCACGAAGACCGCGCGTTCCGGTGGCAGGCCCTCTCGACGCGCGACCTGCAACTGGCGCAGGAAGGTGGTCTTGCCTGCCCGGCGCATGCCGATGACCGCATGCACCTTTCCCGGCACCGCCGGAAGGCTGGCGTCACGCCGGGTGACCGGCGGGGGAGAAGCCGGCCCGGCTGCGGTATTGAGCTTCTCGAGCAGCACCGGATGAAGAGGCATGAAACCTACCTTGCTCGACAAGGTGTCCTTTTGTCAAGGACACCTTGGGAAAATTCCGGCCCTGCTGGGAGGACACCTTGCAGCGTTCCGCCGTCATGAGGACGGCGATTGTACCGGGAAGTCCGGGCACGTCAGACCGTCGTAGTCCTCACCCGCCAGGACTTGGTCCCATTCCTCGCTCGTGAAGCCCCTGCCCACCGTCCGGCAGGCGAGATCGATCAGCTCTCCCAGGTCCGTCCGCCAGCGCCGTAGAAGGCCCTGCCCGTCGACCGCCTGGACCGTGGCCCGGTCGAACCACAGCCGCGTAACGTTCCGGGTGCCGTGCCCTGGCAGGTCCACGCTCCGGAGCGACGGCTGCGCCAAGTCCCAGAGTCGCACGGTGCCCCGATCGTCGGCCGTGGCCAGCCAGCGGCTGTCGGAGCTGATGGCGCCGGCGCCGATCCGGCCCGGGTGTCCGGAGATTCCCTGGAGCGAAACGTTCTCGCCCAGACGCCAGAGAACGGCGGAGCCTCCCACGGTCAGCAGCCAACGGCCGTCCGGGCTGAACACCGCCTCCGTCACGGCTCCCTGATGCTGCGTGGTCTTGACCGGATCCGGCTCCTCCTTCACCAGAACGAGGCGGCGGATGCGATCCAGGCTCCAGAGATGCGCGACGCCGTCCGCGCTGCCGGTCAGAAGCCATTTCCCGTCGGCGCTGAACCTCCTTGCCGTGACTCCGCCGTCGTGGCGGCGCAGGATGATGGCCTTCCGGGGTTCTTGCGGGGACCACAGGCGAGGTATATCGCTTGCCGCCTCGATCCGCCAGCCGCTGGAAGAGCGAGTGGTGGCCGGCTCCGGAACGAGGGCCGTGACGGGCGCTCTCGAAATCCGGGGCTCGTCGCCCCCGGCAGGATTTCGGCCGTCGAAGTCCCAGAGCCGTGGGGGACCTTCAAGGCTGCGGGTGAAGAGCAGGCCTCCGCGGCCGAAAGCCAAGGATCGGATCTCCGGCTCGAAAGCTCTCTCGACGCGATGAGCCTCGCCGGGCTGAAGCAGATCAATCTGGAACAGATTGCCTTCTCTGTCGCCGGCCGCAAGCCAGCGGCCGTCCTGGCTGAAAGCGCCCGCGACGACCCCGGCGGGGAATTGCCGATCGGGAACCAGTTGCCCGGACGGAGCCAGTGACCAGAGGAGGAATGTGCCATCGGGACCGCGAGCGAAAATCCAGCGCCCGTCGCGGCTCCACGTCAACTCGGCGCGCTGTCCCCCGGAGACGGCAGGCTTCGGCGATTGTGCCTGTCCCGCAACGAGAGTCCAGAGGCGGACGCCGCCACTGGTTTTGCCGGCTGCGAGCCGGTGCCCGTCCGGGTGGAAGGCCAGGGCGGTAACCTCCTGGTCATCAGAAGCCAGGTCGTTGAGGCGAAGTGGAGCGCCGCGGCTGGAGAGATCCCAGAGCTGTACGCTTCCATCCAGATGACCGGTCGCGAGGCGGCTTTCGTCCGTGCTGAAGGCCAGGGCTGAGACCGCTTCAGGAGAAGAGGATTGAAGCTGAAGCTCCCGGGGCCGGGCTCCACTCAGGTCCCAGGCGACGACGGCGCCGTCGTCGCAGCCGATGGCCAGCCAGAGCGCACTTGGGCCGTGGCTCCAATGAGTTGGCGTGCATTCCCTCCGGGAAAGCTCCAGGCTCCAGCTCTCCGAACCCGCTTCGAGGCTGTAAAACCGGGGGACGCCATCCTCGCCGAAGGCGATCAGCCAATCGCTTCCGGCGCTGAACAGGAGGGAATCGGTTTCCACGTCCGTCGGGAGGCGACGGGGACGGTCGTCCTCTGAACGGCGCCATAGGAAGGTGACCCTCCCTTCGTTCGCCGCCGCCACCCAGCGAGCGTCGGGGCTGACGGCGAGGGCTTGGAGCCCGCCTTCGTAGCCGGCGAGCTCCTCGGCCGGTCCCGCCAGGCCCTCCCGAGTTGCCGGCCAGAGATACAGCCGACCGCCCTTGCCGGTCCCTGCCAGCCAAAGGCCATCCGGGCTGAGCGCGGTGTCGAACGCCGGCTTTCCGCCGCTGCCGAGCGCGTGGCCGGGAGCATGGGCCAGGGCGCTGCGCAAACTTTCCTCCGACTCCGCGGAAGGAACGCCCCCACCCCGGCGTGCCCGGCGGATCGACTCGACCGCCAGAAGAAGCGCCCTGGGAACGTTGAAAATCAGGGCATCGCCCGACTCCTCGGCCAGGAGCTGGGAGATCCGCAACTGCTTCTGCCGTTCGGCCTCCCGGTACTTGAGGCCGGCGAAGACGGCGAGGGCGGCGACCGCCAGGACCATCGCGGCGAGGCCGGCGGCGATCCGCCGCCAGCGGCGCCGGGCGCGCTCCTCCCGGGCGAGCCGCAGGCGCTCCTTCTTGCGGAGGATCCAGGGCACCAGGAACTCGCTGACGATCTCGTAGAAGTAGACTTCTCGGCGCAGCTCCTTCGACACCAGGCGGGTCCTGCGCTCCAGGAGGTCCAGCGCCGCGGCCAGGCTCTCGCGGGAGAAGCCGTCCTCCTGCGCCAGGTCGAGAAGATCGTCCTGGGCGATCACGTTGCGCGTGTTTGCGCTGGTAATCATCCGGCCCAGGAGCGCGACGGCGGGGTCCTGAAACCGGCGGCCGAGCGCGGACAGGGCGCCCTCCAGGGAGTCCTCCAGGAGGCCCTGGACGCCGCGCTCCTCGAACAGCCGCGCCGTGTCCCGGCCGTCCCGCCCCGCCTCGAACAGGCTGCGGCAGACGATCTGGACCTCGGTCAGCGGCACGACACCGCCCTCCGCGCGGCTGGCGAGCTGTTCCTGGACCCGCGCTGCGAGATCGGGCCCGATCTCCGGCGCGTAGACCCCCGGATGGTCCTCGAAGGGACCGCGGATCGCGCGGCGGAGTCCCTCGCCCTCGAGAGCCTTGAGCCGCACGTAGTAATCCGGCAGGTTGGGCCAGCGCTCGAAGAGCGGCTGCAGGCTCGCGAGATAGTCCTCGCGCAGGACGATCAGGATCTTGACTGGGAGCTGCGGATCGTTGAGGAGCGAGGCCAGCATGTCGACGATCCTCGTCCGGCACGCGGGCTCCCTGTCGAACAGCGTCGCCCACTCCTCGAACTGATCGAAGATGAGAAGCGGGCGTGCCTCGGCAGCCCGGCCGCGGAGCGTCTCCAGGAAGGCTTCGACCGAGAGCACCGCCGGCCGGCCTCCCTCGCACAGGATCGACGGCAGGAAGGCCGCGCCGTCCCCGCCGACGTGGATCGGCTCTGCCAGGATCTCCTCGCCCGGGCGGGACTGCACGCGCAGCCTCTCCGGCTGATAGCCCTCGTCGATCGCGCGCGGGATCAGCCCGGCGTTGACCAGCGACGACTTGCCCAGCCCCGAGGTCGCGTAGAGCAGCACACCGCGATAGAGAGTGATCAGCCGGATCAGCTTGCGCGATTCCGCCGAGCGGGCGAAGAACACCTCGCGCTCGGCGTACGAGAACGGCTCGATCCCGGGGTACGGGACCGCCGGCAGGTCAGCCAGCGACGGGTCGCTCATCCGCGGGGAAGTCCTGGCCGGTGACCTCCCGGTAGAGCCAGGGAACGAAGGTCCAGAGGTTTTCGGCGAAAAAGGTTACGAAGCGCCGCGAGTCCTGCCATACCCTCAGAATCAGGGGGTCGGGAAACGGGTCTACCGCGTACGCCGTCGGCACGTTCGCCTCGTCCACCCGCCAGCGCAGGGTGCGGATCAGCAGGCGGAGGTTGTAATCACGCAGGCTGTATCCCACGAACAGGATGGGCCATCGCCTCAGACGGAAGCGCACCGTCTCGGGCACCGGATTTTTCGGATCCTTGTCGGACATGCGCTGCACGAAACCGATGTAGTCCTCGTCCGTGATGACCACAGAGTCGCGATT
>JBEQUE010000072.1:0-53077 GCA_040349255.1 Acidobacteriota bacterium
CAGGTAGAGGTCCTGCCAGCCGTCGTTGTCGAGGTCGGCGTGGCCGGCGTCCAGGGTCCAGCCGGTGTGGCGCGCGAGGCCCGCCTTCTCCGTGGTCTCGACGAACCGGATCTGATTTCCCTTGGGGCCCTTTTCGGTCACGTTGCGCCACAGGCTCGCGCCGCCACCGTTGTCCGCCTGGTCGAGGTTGTTCGGCAGCACGTGCGGGGTGGGCAGGTCGATCAGGCTCACGGGCGGGAAGTAGTTGCCGAACAGCAGGTCGAGCCGGCCGTCGTTGTCGTAATCGAAGGCGATGGCCGCGATGGTGTTCGCGAAGCGGTCGAGCCCCGAGGCCGCGGAGACGTCCCGGAACCGCCCCTTGCCCTCGTTGCGGTAAAGCACCGGCGTACCGAAGCGGGCCAGGAGGAGGTCGAGCGCGCCGTCGTCGTCGGCGTCGAGCCAGAGGGCGTCGGAGACGATCGAGCGCGCGTCGTTGCCGCCGCCCACGCCGGCCTCGGCCGTGACGTCGACAAACGCCAGCCGGCCAGTCTCCCGGAGCTGGTTGCGCAGCAGGTGGCCGGACGTGCCGGCCGCCGAGTCGGTGACGTAGAGGTCCTCGTCGCCGTCGCCGTCGTAGTCGCCCACGGCCGCCGTGGCGCCGCCCGAGGTGAACATGCCGAGCACGTCCCCGTGCGGCCCCGGGAAGGTTCGGGTGTGGTGCCGCACGCGGGCGCCCGCCTTCTCGCCGATCTCCTCGAAACGCAGGCCCGGCGGGCCCGCCGGAGCCGCCGAGGCCAGGACAACGGCGGCCAGGAGGAGCAGGGCGAGGCGCCTCACGGCCCCTCCCAGAGTGGCGACAGGTTGGTGTCCACGCGCTTGGCGGGATCGAGCTGGTCATAGATGTACTTCTCCAGCTCCTCTCCGTCTCGGGCAAGGCGGGCCTCGAGCTGCGGGTCTCCCGGGAAGAGCGCCAGCGCCTCCCGCCAGGCGGCCTTCGCCTTGTCCGGCTGGTCGGTCCGCCAGTAAGCGTCGCCGAGCGCGATCCAGGCCCGGACATAGACCTTCTTCTGCGGCGCCTTCTTCGACACCGCCACCGCCTCCTCGAGATCGGCGACGGCGAGCGGGCCGCGGCCGAAGACCCTGGGCCAGTAGAGATAGCTGTTGCCACGCGTGTAGAGCGCGATCCAGCTGCGCTCGAGCTCGATCGATTTCGTGAAGTTGGTGAGCGCGTTGTTGGCCAGGATCACCTGCGTGATCGAGCCCGCGGCCGGGATCTTGTCGACGTAGGCGTAGCCGTAGTTGAGCCAGGCGTAGGGCGCCCTGGGGTGGTCGGCCACCAGCTTCTTGAAGAACGCGATCGCCCGGTCGTACTCGCCGGCCTGGATCACCGCCCTGCGGTAGTCGTTGGCGGCGCGGATGTCGTTCGGGTCGGCGGCGAGCGCGGCCTCGAGCTGCGGCAGGGTGGGGGTATCAGAGGGGGCGGCCGAGGCGGGCCAGGCCAGGAGGATGAGAAGGGCTGCTGCGGGTCGCGTCATGGCTGTCTCCTCGGGGTCTCCCCTTCCACGATGCGATAGGCGTGCCCGGGCATGGGGCCCTCGAACGTCTGCTTCGCACCCGAAGGCCAGGATACCTCCAGCTTCACGGGCCCCGCCGCGCTCCCCAGGCCGAAGTGGACCCGCCGGCTGCTCTGCCCCGCGAAGCCGTTGCCGCCGTCCACGAAGCGCAGCCGGGTACGGCCGGCGGCGGTGAGCCGGAGCCGGGCGCCCACGGCGTCGCGGTTCGAGCGGCGCCCCTCCATCTGGAACGAGATCCAGCGGCCGGCGGGAGCGATGTTGCGGTCGAGGAAGGGCGCCGCGTTGGCGTTGGCCACGAACAGGTCCTGCCGGCCGTCGTTGTCGAAGTCGGCCACGGCGATGCCGCGGCCGTCGCGGGTCGAGTCGAGGCCGTGGCGCGCCGCCTCGTCCTTGAAGAGCTGCCCGCCCTGGCTGTGGAAGAGCCTCTTCTTCTGGTAGCCGGACAGGCTCTTGCCTCCCATCGGGGGCCAGTTGCGTGCGTCGGTGAAGTCCACGTCCGGCCGGGTGACCATCGCGAAGATGTCGGGCACGTAGCTCTCGGGGCCGGCCGAGACCCAGCCGTTGACCACATAGAGGTCGAGCCAGCCGTCGTTGTCGTAGTCGAGGAACTTGCCCCCCCAGCCCCAGCCGGTGTCGTAGGTGCCGGTCTCGCGCGCCACGTCCGTGAACGTCAGGTCGCCGTTGTTGTGCCACAGGAAGTTGCCTTCCCGCATGTAGTCGTCGGTGATGTTGGTGACGTAGATGTCGAGCCAGCCGTCGCCGTCGAAGTCTCCCCACTCGGCGTTCATGCCCTTCTTGGTATCGATCCCGATGGCCTCGCGGGTGCGGTCGGCGAACGTGCCGTCGCCGTTGTTGACGAAGAAGCGGTCGCTGCCGAAGTCGCAGGCCACGTAGAGGTCGTCGTCGCCGTCGTTGTCGGCGTCGCCGTGGCCGAGGTCGAGGGTCCAGCCGGACCAACCGGAGACATTGAACCCGGCCTGCCGCGTCGCGTCGGAGAAGCGGCCGTTGCCCTCGTTGCGCCAGACGGTCATGCCGCCGCCGTTGTTCGCGGTCTCGAAGCTCTCGGGGAAGAAGCGCGGCGTCGAGGGGTTGAAGACGTCGACCGGTTGGAAGTAGCTGCCTACGAAGAGGTCGAGATCGCCGTCGCGGTCGTAGTCGAAGGCGATGGCGGTGATGGCGTTGGCATGGCGGTCGAGGCCGGCCTCGCGGGTGACATCTCGGAACCTGCGGCGGAACCCGCGTCCGCCGAGGTTGTGGAAGAGCTGGCTCCTGCCGAAACGGACCACGAAGAGGTCGGGCCGGCCGTCGTTGTCGTAGTCGAGCCAGAGCGCGTCGGCCGAGGCGTCGGCGGCGTCGTTGCCGTCGGCCACGCCGGCCTCGCGCGCCACGTCGGTGAAGGTGAAGTCCCGATTGTTGCGATAGAGATGGTTCCTGCCGGTCTCCGCGGAATCGGTGACGAAGAGGTCCTCGAAGCCGTCGCCGTCATAGTCCGCCACGTCTGCGGCGGCGCCCAGGGCGGTGTAGCCCGCCATGATTTCGGCATAGGGATTGTGGAAGACGCGGTTCGTGTGCTTCGCGGCCACGCCGGCGCGGGCGGTGACGTCCTCGAACCAGCGCTCCGGCCTGTCGCCGCCGGCAGCGAGGGCTGCCGAGGCCAGCAGCGCGACGGTGACGGTCGCGGCTCCCCTTCCAGCCCTCACTCCTGCCCGGCTCCGTAGCGCTTCTCCACCAGCCGTCCCCCTTCGGTGATCTCCACGATGCGGTTGACGGGAACGTCCCGGAAGCGCTGCACGATCCCCGAAGCCGGCCAGCGCACCTCCATCTCGTCGATTTTAGCAGCCCTCGCCCCGGAGCCGCCGAGGCCGAAGTGGAGGCGCAGCGCGCTCTGCTGGGCATAGCCGTCGCCCGCCACGACCTCGCGCGTCTGGACCATGCCACCGCTGTGGATCGTGACGCGGGCGCCTACGGCATCGCGGTTCGATTTCGTGCCGACGAGCTCGACGCCGAGCCAGCCGTGGCGGCCGGCGAGCTCGTTGCGGAGCAGAGCGTGGCGGTCGGCCGAGGCGGCGACCGCGATGTCCAGCACGCCGCGGTTCCAGAAGTCCGCGACCGCGATGCCGCGGCTGTTGGTCAGCAGGTCGGTGCCGGCGGGGCGGCCGATCTCGACGAAGTCCCTGCCGCCCTCGTTGTGCAGGTGGCGGTTGCGCTCCCAGCCGTGCCAGGAGCGGCGGCCGAAGTGCTTCGGGTCGAAGAAGCGGCCGCTCTTGTAGCCCTTCTGGTCGCCCACGACGTTGTTCAGGAACTCCAGCTCGATCTCGCTGTCGCGGTCGCCGTAGACCCAGCCGTCGGTGGTGTAGAGGTCCTGCCAGCCGTCGTTGTCGAAATCGGCGAAGGCGGAGCCCCAGAACCAGCCGACCGGGTTGGTGTGGGTCTGCCAGGTCACGTCGTCGAAGGCGCCGTCCCCCCGGTTGCGCAGCAGGTTGTTGCCCGAGGCCATCTGCTGGAAGACCGGGACGAACTGCATGCCGGACTGGCGGAAGATCTCGAAGTAGAGCGGCATGTCGGTGCGCCAGACCCCCTGGCGCCAGGAGTTGGCCATGTAGCGCCAGACGGTCGGCGCCTCGGCGAACCAGCCGTGCTCGGAGCGGATGTTGGCCACGTAGATGTCGAGCCGGCCGTCGTTGTCGTAGTCGCCGAAGGAGGCGCTCATGCCGGCGCCGTAGGCCAGGGTGCCGGTGTCCACGGTGACGTCCGTGAACGTGCCGTCGCCCTCGTTGCGGTAGAGCGTCTTGCGCCCGAAGTCGTTGGCGATGTAGAGGTCGGCATCGCCGTCGTCGTCGTAGTCCCCGAACACGGTGCCCAGGCAGAGCCCGGTCTCCCCCACGCCGGCTTCCTCCGTGACGTTGGTGAAGCGTCCTCCGCCCTCGTTGCGGTAGAGCTGGTTGGGCTCGCCGTTGCGGGCGTAGAAGGTGGTGGGAATGTCCTTGCGCGGATCGAGGTAGCGGCCGACGTAGAGGTCGAGATCGCCGTCGTTGTCGTAGTCCGCCCAGGAGGCGACCGTGGTGCAGCAGTCGGCCCCGATGCCGGAGCGCGCCGTCGCGTCCGTGAAGACCACCCCTCCCCGCCCGTCCGGACCTTCGTTGTGGAAGAGCTGGTTGGGCTGGAACGTACGGCTGACGAACAGGTCCTTCCAGCCGTCGTTGTCGTAGTCCGCGAACACGCCCACCGACACGCCGTCGAGGCCGGAGAGGCCGGCGGCGGCGGTGACGTCCTCGAACGTGCCGTCGCGCCGGTTGTGGAACAGCCGGGACTCGACGCCGTCCGGGACGAAGAGGTCGTAGAAGCCGTCGTTGTCCACGTCCGCGGCGCTGATGCCGCCGGGCCCGTGGCGGATCATGCCGAAGCGCAGGCGCTCGGTGAGGAAGCGCGGATAGTACCGGTTCACGAAGGCGATCCCGGCCGCGGCGCCCACCTCCGTGAACTGCGGCCGGTCGCTCACCAGGCGCTCGCCTTCGAGCGTGCCTGCCTCGGCCAGTCGGAGACCTTCCGGCGAGGGCACGAACCGCGCGCGGAAGAGCCCGCGGTCGATGCCCGGCCGCGGCCGGCCGCGCGGCGTGCCGATCACCTCGAAGCGGACCTGCGCCGCGATCTCGCCCGTCTCCTCCCACGACTCAACCCGGTGCACGTGCAGGCCGATCTCCTCGATCGACGCGAAGCCGTCCAGGTACGAGCGCCATTCCGCGAGCGCGTCGCCGCGGTCCAGGGCGACCCCGTCCGGCACGAAGCGGAGGGCTTCGACGCCCTCCTTCGTCCCGACCCGGCGCAGGCGGGTGAGACCGAGGGAGGAGCCCCGGAAATCGGGACTGTAGAATCGCCCGGCCGCGTCCAGGTCGCGCGCCTTCAGGGCGTGGGCGAGGCCGGCGAGCGTCTCGACGGCGCCGCGGCCGGTCTCGAAGAACGCCCGCCCCTGTCTCTCGAAGCGATCGAAGGTGGTGAGGGCGCCGCCGACGAGGAACACCGGCACCAGTACGAGGCTGAAGAAGAGCGGCTTCGGCTTGCGCAGCTTCATGGAATGGCTCCGGGCGCGCGGCCTTTCGACTCTAGTCTAAATTAAGTAGGGCCGAAGCTCCCAGGAATGTAGGAAGGCGGGACCAAAAGAGGTCCAGAGAAGGTCTGCGGCCTTCGAGCCCCTCCATACGGAGTAGAATTACCTCAATTGCCGGTCCTGGTTGCCGATTTCCTCAGGAGTCAATCGTCATGCCTCTCCGCTCCCGAACATGGATTCCCGCGGGTCTCTTCCTGGTCATGCTCGCCGGGCCCAGGCATGCCTGGGCCCAGGGCTGAGTGGTCGCACGCCTGGACGCGCCCGTGCTTGGCGCGCAAGCCAGTCAGGCCAATGAAGCCGCACCCAGCCGCTGGGAGGTCTCCACGAGTTGGAGATACCAGCGCTCCGACCGGCACTTCCGGGGCACCGAGGAGCAGGCGGAGCGGCAGCAGGAGGGGAGCGAGGTCATCAATACGATCAACCTCGTGGAGCTCGGCATCCGCTACAACGCCAGCGACCGGCTGAGCTTCTCGCTCGGCATCCCCTACTTCTCGGCCGAGCGGTCGAGCCCCATCCGCGATTCGAGCCGCCGGGTGGTCGACCGCAGCATCGTCGAGGCCCAGGAGCTGGGCGACATCGTGCTGACCGCGCGGCGCCTCCTCTTCAAACCGCGGGAGCACCCGGGCAGCAACGTCTCGCTGGGCCTGGGAGTCAAGTTCCCGACCGGCAAGGACGACGTCTACGACAACCGCGCGAGGCTGGTCAACGGGCAGCGCGTCTACACCTACGAGAGCGTCGACCAGTCGATCCAGCCGGGCGACGGCGGCTGGGGGGCGGTGCTGGACTTCCAGGCCTACCAGCGCATCCGGAGCTCCGGCGCCACGATCTACGGTTCCGGGAGCTATCTGATCAACCCCGAGGGCACGAACGGCGTACCCACGTTCCGCGGCAGCCTGGGTGAGGAGGTGATGTCGATCGCGGACCAGTACCTGGCCCGCGCCGGCGTCAGCTACTCGGGCGCGGCCTGGAAGGGGTTCGGCATGAGCCTGGGCGGCCGCATCGAAGGGGTTCCGGTGGAGGACCTGATCGGCGACAGCGACGGCTTCCGGCGTCCAGGCTATGCGCTCTCGGTCGAGCCCGGCCTGAGCTACTCGCGGGGCGCTCATACTTTCTCGCTGGCCGTCCCGATCGCCGTCCTCCGGGACCGCCAGCGCAGCGTCCCCGATCGGATGGTCCCGGGGCGTCACGGCGACGCGGCCTTCGCCGACTACTTCGTCATGGTCGGCTACTGGCGCAAGCTTTGAGGCAAGCATAGACCCTGCATGGATGGAGAGATCCTGCGCTATGCCGCGGCCGCGTGCCAGGTGGACTTCCCGAACCCGGCGGACCGCGCCGGGATCAAGCCCCACACGGACCGGATGATCGAGATGATCTCGCAGGCGGTGGAGGGCTACGCGCCCTTCCTGCCTGTGAGGCTCGTCGTCTTCCCGGAGTTCGCTCATGCGGCGCCGGTCTACCCCACGGCGCGCGAGCTGCTGAACCGGCTGGCGGTTCCGATCCCCAACGAGCACACCGAGCGCTACGTCCAGAAGGCGAAGGAGTACGGCGTCTGGATCCAGACCGGGACCTTCCTGGAGCGGGACGACCGCTACCCCGGCGTGGTGTTCAACGCCACCTGCCTGATCGGTCCCGAGGGGATCCTGACGAAGTACCGCAAGGTGAACCCGTGGATCCCGTGGGAGGTACACGCGAGCCCGCATGACCTGCCGGACTACCAGGAGGAGATGTTCCCGGTGGCGAAGACGCCGATCGGCAACCTCGGCGTGGCGATCTGCTACGACTGGCTCTTCCCCGAGGTGCTGCGGCAGCTCACCGCGAACGGCGCCGAGGTGCTGATCCGGGTCTCGGCCTACATGGACCCCTGGGGAGCCACGGCGCCGATGGACTGGTGGACGGTGGTGAACCGCTGCCGCGCCCTCGAAAACGTCGCCTACGTGGTGGCCTCGAACCAGGCGGCGAGCCTCTCCCACTATCCGCCCTTCTCCTGGCCCGGAGGCAGCATGGTGGTCGACTTCGACGGCCGCATCCTCGCCCAGGCCGATCCCGGTCCCGGCGAGAAGATCGTGGTGGCGCCGGTCGACGTCGGCGCCCTGCGCCACGAGCGCGCAGTGCGCAGGGGCCACCAGAACCTCGGCCATCCCCGCACCGAGTGCTTCCCCCTGTACCGCGGGAGCGTCTACCCTCCGGGCAGGGGGGAGGACCGCGGGAAGCTCAGCGTCGAGGGGAACGACGAGGCGATCGCGGACGTGAAGCGGCGGATGGGCTACCGGTAGCCGCCTTCAGACAGTCCGCCTCGTCGAGCACGTTGAGCGCGTCGATCTTCGCGGGGTAGGTCCCGGCGCAGCCCGAGCCGAGCCAGGTCACCCGCACGCCTTCGATCTCCGACGCCCGGCCCAGCCCGACGTGCGCGAGGTAGGGCGCGCTGCCGAAGCCGGTCTTGCTGTCCATGTGGTAGGTGTGGACGAAGCGCCGGCCGTCCGCCGCCTTGGCGTGGATCTCGATCATCGATCCCACACCGAAGCGGTTGCTGCGCCGGCCGCGAAGCCGGACCTTGACCCAGCGGTTGGCGGTCGCGCTCTCGTTGACGAACATCTGGCTCAGCCATGGATCGGAGGGCCACATGCCACCCAGGCTGGAGTAGACGTCCTGGTCACCGTCGCCGTCGAAGTCGAAGAAGACGATGCCGTGTCCCTTCTGTACATTGCCGAAGCCGTCGAGCATCGAGATGTTGCGCAGGCGCAGCGTGCAGCGGCCGTCCACCTGCTCGCCCAGGTACATCAGGTTGGGCAGGATGAACCAGGGCTCGGGGTTGCCGGTCCCCAGATAGACGTCGAGGCAGCCGTCGTTGTCGAGGTCGCCGTAGTTGGCGCCCATGGTGCTCATCGGCATGTCGCCGCCGTCGAAGAATTCGTTGTGCTCCTCGAAGCGGCCGTCGCGCTGCAGCAGGAACGTGCTGTGCCCAGTTTTGTAGCCCTCCCGGTTCTGTGCGAACACGGCCTGCTCAACTGCAGTGCGCGCGTCGCCGAAGCCGGCGTGAAAGAGGTCGAGCCGACCGTCCTGGTCGTAGTCGACGAAGGAGCCGGTGAACCCGGGCTCGCTACGATCGAAGAGATGGACCGACGCGAAGCGCCGTCCGCCCTCATTATGGAGCAGCGCGGTGGTGCCACGCAGGGGACTTGAGATGTAGAGGTCGGCCCAGCCGTCGCCGTCATAATCGCCGAACGCCGCGCCGATGAAGTAGCGGTCAGCCAGAAACTCGGCCAGGCCGAAGCCCGCGGTGGCGTCGCGGAAGCGGCCGCCCTGGTTGACGAAGAGCTTCGAGTCCATCCGCGGAACGGACATGATTCCCTTGACCAGCGGCAGCTTGAACGCCCACTGGGAGAGGAAGAGGTCGAGGTCGCCGTCGTTGTCCACGTCCCCCCAGCCGGCCACCCAGGTAGCCGCGATGGTGCCTTCGGGCTTCGCATCCAGGAGACCCGAGGCGGCCGTGACATCCTCGAACGTGCCGCCCCGGTTGCGGAAAAGCTGGTAGTGGGTGAAGGGCCGGGAGACGAAGAGGTCCATCCAGCCATCGCCGTCGTAGTCGGCCGCCGCCATGGTGAAGGGCTGGGTTGCGCCGGTCAGCCCCACCCGGTCGGTCAGGTCGATGAAGCGGACGCCGGCTTCGTTGCGGTAGTAGTGGACCCGGTTCCCCTGCCCCACCGTAACGAGGTCGAGGTCGCCGTCGTTGTCGAAGTCCTCGACCGCGACACCGCGGCCATTGCCGAAGTTCTCTACGCCGAGGTCGCGCGCCCGGTCCTCGAAGCGGAGCCAGGAGAATTCGCGACGGGCGCGCTCCGCCCGCTCGCCATAGAAAGCATCGAGAAACGGACCCTCGATGCGGTAGCGGGCCGGCACCTCCCCGGGAAAGCCGTCGACTGTCATGGCGGAGAAGTTGAGGAGCCAGCGGTACAGGCGGGCGTCCGACGCGCTCGGGCTGTGGCGGTCGAGGATTCTTTCGAACTGGACCGCGGCGTGGCGCGAGAACTGCTTGCGGTCGTGGGTCTTCCGCAGCGGCAGCGAGCAGAAGAGCGCATGGTCGTGGGCCATGCCGTGCAGGCCCTGGTGGCTGCCGGACTCGCGGAGCGGCTCGAGGCAGTTCACCGCCTCGGCCTCGCGCATGGACGACATGGCGAGCCAGAAGAGCACTTCCTCGGACTCGCCGGCATCGTGCAGATGTCGTTCGAACAGGGTGCTGGCGCGCCCGAACTGGCCGCGATGGAAGGCGAGGAGCCCGGCGTCGAAGTCGTTCAGGCCCCTGTCCGGGGTGAGACGGAAGTTGTAGATGCCGGTCTGCGGGTCGAGGCGGAGCTTCTCCATGAAGCCGAGCCAATAGCTGATGCAGGCCCAAAGGTTGCGGTTCTCCTGGACAGTGCCGTAGCGCATCTGGTTCCACATACCGCTCGCCATGCCTGGATAGGAATGGCGGAAGGCCAGGGTCGACATCAGTGCGAGGACGAGGATCAGAGCCAGCGCGAGCGCGGCCCTGCGGCGCGGGTGTGCGGTGCGGGCGCGCGGACGTGAATCGATCTCGCCAACCGGGCGGGAGAGCGAAGTGTCCAAGGGTCAGCTCCTACGCCCGCCGCCGGGAGCCTGCATGGTGACGGTCTGCCGCTCCTCCTCGCTCCAGAGCATGTGCCGGGCTGGCGGACGGTCGAGGAGCAGGCAACCGGCGGCGCCGCAGTCGTGGTTGGCCGCATTCTGGTAGCCGAGCCGGATGGTCTGATCGATGAAGTCCGAGCGGAAGTCGAGCAGTCCGCCGCCGCCGCCCAGATCGGTCGTCGGACGGTAGCGGTGGACCTCCACCCACTTGTAGGGCCGGCCCTGCCGCGCTCGCTCGACGACGCGGTGTGCCAGCCGGATGCCGCGGTCCGGCTCCTCGCGCTCGGCGCCCCCTTGCGCCAGTTGCAGGGATGCGTTGATCTCCTGGGCCGTGAGGATGTCGTTCTTCATATTGGCAGCCAGGCCGATGGCATAGAGGCGGTAGAGCGTGTCGAACGTATTGGGGAGCTGAGGGAAGGGGATTTTCTCGATCAGGGGATCGAGATAGATGACATGAATGACCTCGGCGCCAAGGCGGATCGCTGGCCGTAGCGGCGTGTTCAGCAGCACCCCTCCGTCGGCATAGGGGACTCCCTCGATGACTACAGGCGGGAACATTCCGGGGATGGACGCCGAGGCCTCGATCCTCAGATGGCCGAGAGGGCTCGCGATCTCTTCCTTGGAGAAGAGCCGCAGGGTGCCAGCCAGCCAGTTCGAGGCCGCGATGACGAGTTGCTTATCCGAGACCCGGAGCGCATCGAGATCGATGGTCTTTGTGATCAGCGACTCGAACGGCCGGGTCGAGAAGAAGGCCGAGACATCGATGGCCTCGGCGAGCCGGGCCCGCAGGGGAGCCTGCGAGCTGAGCAGGTTGAGCCCGCGGACGACCGCATAGTTGGCGAAGAAGAGGCCGTCGTTGGCCCACTCCAGAAGGGTATCGAGAGGCCGTTCCAGGCAGCCAGGATCGAGGCCCTGGAGAGGTAGCCCCCGGACGCGGTAGATGCCGTTGCCGCAGGTTTCAGGCGTCTTGGCGATGCGCTTGCGCCAGATTCCCTCCAACCGGTCGAGGGCGGCGATGGAAGCGACGCCGCCCTGCGACGCCAGGAAGCTGGCGTTATAGCCGCCGACCGAGGTCCCCGTGAAGATCTGCGCCTCTACGGGCCGGTGGCCCGAAGCCGGCGAGGCTCCCTCGAACAGTGCCCTCATCACGCCGAGCTCATAGGCGCCCTTGGCGCCTCCGCCGGATAGAACGATCGCCGTGTCTCGGCCGTTGCCCGGGGTCACACCAGCCTCCCCTGCAGGATCCAGTCCGGAATGGCCGAGCGGTCGAGCCAGTCGCCCACGCTCCTCCAGGTCATCAGCGAGCCCGAGATGAGGTCATAGTGCTGCTGAAAGTGCTGGAGCAGCATGTCCATCTCGAGCCGGTCGCGCGAGATGCAGAGGTCCTGGGCGGCGCGTCCGCCGCTCAGGAGGTTGGCCAGGGCGATGAAGGTGAAGATCGGGTCGAACCCGTCCGGCTGGCCCGACGGGCGCATCGCCTGCCGCAGCGGCGCGAAAAGGCGTGACGCCATGCCCATGGACATCAGGTCCGCCAGGTCCACACCCCAGCTCAGCGGATTCAGCGACAGGTTGAGGATTTGCTGCGGCCGGTTGACCACGAAGGTCAGGCAGGCCTGGATCCGTCCATCCTCGAAGATCTTGAAATCGATGAGCTGGCAGCCGACATCGAACTGCCCGGGCCCGTAGGCGAGCAGACCCGCGGTCGGGTCGCGGAGCAGGGCGTAGCCCAGGCCATAGCGGCCGAGCAGCCCTGACCCGTGGTCCGCCGAGGAACCACTGTCCCGGATGAGCTCGCGGCTCAGGATGACGAGCGTCTTCTCCCGCATTGGCAGCTCGACGTACGGAAGGTTTGAGCCGAGCGGCTGGAAGGTGAGATTGAACGCAAAGATCTCGACCTCGACGACGATCCACTCGTAGACCGGCCCGATCTGGCGCAGGTCGACGATCCGCGAGCGCCGCTCCGGCGGGAACTTGCCGATCTCGCCCGAGGCGGCCAGCTTGTAGTAGAGCTGCGAGTAGCCGAAGCCGGCCCGGGGGTCGCCGGGATCGGGGCACCAGCTCAGCAGCGGCAGGCAAGTTTCGTCGGAGGTGCGCTGCCCGGGCACCCAGGCCTCGGGCCGCTTGAAATCGCTCACTCGCATGAAGTAGCGAAGCACAAACTCCCGGAGCTGGTCGCGGTAGCCCAGGACTCCGTCTCCCTTCGGCCGGTCGTAGAACATCTCCTGGAAGACGCCCATGACCGGCAGGCGGCGGTCCGGGAGAGGGAGCTCGCCGAAGTAGCCGAAGGCCACGTCGGCGGGGTTGAACGTCCGCACGAGGGGGAAGCGCTGGACCGGCACCTGACCGCGCTCGACGCCGCGCCACCACTCCAGCGCCCGCAGACCGTTTGCCAGCGATGGCGGCACGTTGGCGAGGATGGCGAGGTCGCGCTGGTCGAGCGTGGTCCCGTCCACTTCCTGGCCGAAGGTGGATTGCGAGAACCGGTCCGTGATCATGAGCGGTGACTCAATCCATCTGCACCAGCCCGCTGCCGGCAAGGCGAGCCCTGAGGCTCCCGGCCGGGTCCTCGAAGCGCAGGACGTAGAGATTCGACAGCGTGCGCGGGAAGACGCTGATCGCCGAATTCATGCTCATCATGCCGACGGCGTTCGCGAACTCGCCGGTGCCGTCCAGGATCGGGCCGAAGCCGCCGAAGCGGAAGACCGGCAACGGCGCGCCCGGCAGATTCGTCCGGAAGGCTCGGCCTTCGACCATGTTCGCCTGCACCGTGCCGAGCTGTCTCCCTTCCAGGTCGGAGAAGGTGAACACGCCATCCGTCGTTTGGATAGGCTGGACCGGCTGCGGATTGAGAGGGCTGAAGTGGAGCACGGCGCTGACCGTGCCGACCACCGGGCCCTCCTCGCTGACACTGCGCAGGCCCTGAGACGCTCCGATATTGAAATCGATGCGGATCAGGCGCAGCTTCTCGAAGACTCGCGAGCCGACCGGCAAGCCGTCCGACCCGGTGATGAGCTCCACCGGATGGCTGGGGTCGGGCTCACCCAGGAAGTACATGAACACCGCGCTCGGATCGGGGTCGGGGATCGGCTGGAGCGGTCTCAGGGGGCCGGTCGCTGTGAGCTTCCCCCGAGGGTCCATGATGCGGATCAACAGGTTGAGGCGGAGGTTGCCCTGCTGGGGCTGGATGTAGCCGTTGATCACCATGGTGGCGCCCGGGAACGTGGCACCCGGCAGCCCGGCGAGCTCGCCCAGCCCCTCGAGCACGTCGATGACGGCGCCGAGATAGAGCACCGGCTGTCCGCCCACGACGCCGGGGAACGTGCGCCCGCAGCCGAACGCCCGGATGCCGCTGTGGGCCGCGTCCTGGAAATCGAGCTGCCCATCCAGCATGCAGACCCGCTGAGAGCGGTACGGATTGAGAACCTGGGGCACCGGCGGCAGGACATTGGGCGCCGCCTGGAAGTCCTCCGGGATTGGCGTGAAGCGGATATGGACCAGGGCCACCGGTTCCCCGAACCGGTTGATCGCGGTCAGTCCCCGGCCTTCGATCGGCGGCTCCACGATCACCTCGAAGCGATGGAGCTGCTCGTGGACCCTCACCGCGATCCAGAGCTGATTGAGGACCGGGATGTCCCGCAGGGACGGAAAAAGATAGACCGGATCGGGCCGCACGGCCGGATCGGGCACGTTGAAGATCGGGAAGTAGGCAGCGGCCTTGAGCAGCTCCGTGACCTCGGCGATCTTGTAGGTCGTGGGGTCCACTCCCTGCGGGAAGGTCGGCGGGAGCAGCCCCGGTGGAAGGCCGCTTCCTCCCGGAGGTGATGCTGCCATCGCTGGCGCCACTTGGGGATCGTGGATCATAGGATCACCTGGAGTGGCGTCGCTCAGCTCGGCGGCAACGGTGGAAGAGGACCGATGTTTTCGGCGCGCACCAGGCGGAAGACATCGATCACCCGGGCCGGGAAGTCTCCCAGCTTCTGGAAGTCCGGCGGTGAGCCGCCGGGGCCTGGAGGGATCCAAGAGGATCCCGACACCGTCTTCACGCCCTGGACTCCGGCGTACCTGCCAGTGCCGCCGGTTACGATCTGCTCGCCCGAAACCCAGAGCTGACCATTGCCGGTGGTCCAGATCATGGCCCGGAGCTGGGCCGGACCCAGGGCGGTGATCGAGCTGCCATCGTCGAAGTACCAGATCCCCTTGGACCAGGAGAGGACCTTGACCTGGGGAACCTGGGTGTTGTTCGGCGTATTGAACGGCCCTGGGGGTTGCGGCGGTTGCTGGAAGGCCGCCGGCAGGCTGTCCGGTCCGGCAGGCTGATCGACCCCTTCCCAGCGGCCGACCTTCTTGCCGTCCAGGCTGAAGAGGTCGCCGCGGATGGTGATCACCGGCCCCGGGTTGAAGGTACCGATGCAGGTGCTGTAGAGGACCAGGAGCTCCTCGCGTGGATCGGTATACGCACTTTTCGGGACCAGCGGCAGCCCGCCGCCGAGTTTGTCGGCGATGGCCTGGAGCGCTCCCATCACCGTGTTGTCATTACTGTTCATTCTTCTTACCTCCTGCCCCCTCTTTCTTGGAGCCCTGACCACCGCCGCCAGTGGGCGGCTGTTGAACGTACTGCTTCGTAGCGATGCGGAAGGTCTCGATCGTACGGGCCTGGAACTTGAGGCCTGGCCTGGGGAACTGACCGCTTTGCAGCAGTCCGGGCGGGACGAAGGCGGTGCCGGTAGCGCTCTTGATCCCGATGCACCCCTCGTAGCGGCCGGTCCCTCCGGCGAGCGTCTGGCCGGTGGTGACCATGAAGAGGAAGGAGCCGTCCTTGAAGGGGATGAGGTGGCTCTGCGCCGGCCCCACAGCATAGACGGCGCTACCGTCGGCAAACGTCCACAGCCCTTTCGTCCACTCCAAGACGTCCTGGGTAGGGACCAGGCTCGGCTGGTTGAATGGAGGCGGCGGGGGCGGCGGCGTCCTGAACAGGACGGGGGTCGGAGTGAGGGAAAGGTGCACGCCCTGCTGAAAGCCGATCCATTTGCCATGAAAGTCGTACATGTCCATCATGAGATTGATGTAGCTGCGCTCCTCCGAGGTGTCGTCGCTGAAGGTCCCCTCGCCCACGCAATAGACGAGGATCACCTCCTCCATCCATAGCCCCTTCGTCTCGAGCGGGGGCAGGTTCGGCAGCGCGTTCGGCGGAATGTTCGCCGCGATCCGCTGGAGCAGACCGACGATGGTGTCTGCGCTCTCGGGATTTTTCATGGCCTTCTCCTCTCGAGCCGGAGCTGCCGGGCTGCGGTACCAGGCAGCTTCATTCGAAATGCCAGCCACCAGCAGACATGCCGGGAGCAGGGCTTCACACCGACCGTCCTTCCCCAGGTCGGCCTAGGTCGCGGCCACGGTGTACGGCTTTCCACCGAGAATGTCGCGGATATCGGCCAGGATCGACACTTGATCCCTCTGGTACTTCGGCCTCTCCTTCGGGAGGGTGCAGGCGATCCGGGAACAGACGCGCAGATACTTCTTCTCGTCGTGCTTCAGCTCCTCGTGCCCCTGCTCCTGGTAGAACGTCGCAATGACGTAGGCGGCAAAGGACTCGTTGCTCATTTCGCTTGTGATAACGACATGTCTCGGACCGACGACGACCCGCTCGTGGTCGGGTTTGACCGAAAGGATGTAGTATTCGTAAAGCTTGATCTCGCAAGAGTCATTTCCGCATTGATCTCTGCCGCAATCCTGACTCATCTCTCCTGCCTCCTTGGAAGTATTCGTGGCCCCCCCTTGGACGGTGCCACGGAGGTTGTTCGATCGGTCCGGCCCGCCGGAGGACGGGGAGCCGTAGCTCGAGTCGCGGATCTGCTGAGCCGTCTGCTGCATGCCCTGCATGGTCCTGGACATGATGTCGAGGGTGTAGACGAAGGCCGTCAGCGGCATCCAGAGGAGTCGATTCATGAAGTCCATCCTCTGCCTCTCCTTTCCTTGCCTTATTCCTCGCGCCTGAAGAGCCACAGCAACAGCCAGCCCAGGATTGAGAAGACGGTGGCACCCACCGCCTGGACCCAGAGACCCACCTGCGGGATCGTGCTCAGGCGCGCCGTTACCAGCGCGACTGCGGCGAGGGACAGGGACAGGGCGATCGAACGGGCCGAAACGCCCCGCGGCCGTTCACGGCCTTCCCGCCAGCCCTCTGCTTCGACGCGCAGCCGTGGCCTGCCCTCGGCCCATTGGCTCAGGGCTCCGTCGAGCGCCGTCGGCAGCTCGGCGAGGGCGGCGCCGTAGCTCTCGAAGCTGCGGCGCAGTCGAGCGGGGTCCGCCATCCGCCTGACCTGGTCGAACGCGGCGAGCATGCGCAGGTTCTCCAGCGCCTCCCGCAACGGGTCGCGCTCGGGCGGAGCGAGCGGCCGGAGGGCCACGGCGACGTCGAACAAGCCGCAGAAGAAGTGTACCAGGTGGGATCGCGGCCGGAGGCCTTGGCGCCCGGCCAGACGCCACTGCACGAAGAGCTGCTCGGCCAGGCTGTGTCCATCCCAGGCCGTGCCCCAGCCTCCGTCGCGGAAGGCGACCGCCTGGCGGAAGCGCTGCCGTAATTCCTTCTCCTCGCCCTCCGACGTGGGCTCCATCTCGCGGATCAGGCGCAAGCAGGCCTCGTCCGGGTCTCCGGCCGCGCCGGCTACCAGATAGCCGAGGAGGTTCTTCTGACTTTCCAGGGGCAGGCCCGCGAAGGTGCTCCGCTGGAGGCCGATCGAGCCGTCCGCCAGCACCAGGAGGTCGCGCGAGTCAAGCTCCACGGGGAAGACCCTGCCGCGCAGCGCGTGATAGAGCCAAGCGAGCCAGAGGCGGCGCGCGAGGTCGGCCAGCTCGGCCGACGGCGCGAGCGAGGGCTGAAGACCTCCGAGGTCCGTACCCTCCAGCAGCTCGAGGCAGAGCAGCCGCGGAGTGGTCAGGGCGATGCGCGGAAGCCGCAGGGAGCCGAGGCGCAGGGATTCGGCGCTAAGGGCGCGGAGTGCGTCTGCCTCGGCCTGGAGGTCGGCCCGGGCGGCCAAGGCCTGCTGGAAACCGGAGATCGCGGCGTCCACGTCCAGCGGGCGATCTTTACGGGCCAGGGCGACCGCGAGCAGCGGCAGATCAGACAGATCCCGCTCCAGCCGCTCGCTTAGGTCTGGCCGCACGAGCCGCAGCAAGATGCTCCGGTCGCCCGGGAGTCGGGCGCAGTGCGTCTGGGTCACCAGCCCGCAACGCAGCGGGACGGTATCGACCGCCTCGAAGACCTCCCCGAAAGGCCGGCCGATCTCAAGCTCGATCAGGGCATGGACGGCGGTCGTGGGCAGAGGCTCCACCGGCTCCGCAGTCTGGCGCAGCTCGAGACAATCGGTGAGGGGCAGCAGGTCGGGCCGGGAACCGAGATAGCGGCCAAATGATCCGAAGACCGGCCCCAGGCTCTCCAGGGCGATGCGCAGCCGGTGGCTGGCGCTGCCGTCGAAGTGTGGCGGGATGGTCTCCCCGGCGATCCCCCTCGGGCCGTCGGCAAGCCCCATTCCGGAAAGGCAACGCTCCACTTCCCGTCGTCGAGCCTGAGCCGCGGCGCGGGTCGTGCGCGAGGTCTTTCCCTGAGCCGACTCGATCATAAGGTCACGGCAATCAGTCGCCGGGCTCCCCGGAGGTCTGCCATCCACCACCCGACGGCGGTGGCACAGGCCCCCAGCCGGTGTCCTGGGGCTGCCGCTGTCGCGAGCTCCCGCCGAATACCTGGTAGGCCATATTGACGCCCTGCTGCATCATGTCCATGCTCGCGCCCATGGCCTGGGCGGTCAGATCGCTGGCCGCCTGCATCGCGCCGGAGACGCTCGATCCCGTCGTGCCCGTCGTGGACGAGCAGGTCGAGCAACCGGAGCTCATTCCGGACGAGCCGCCCTGGCGCGGGCCACCCTGGCCTACCCAGCCGCCCCGTCCCGAGCGTGGCTGCCAGAGGCCGAAGGTGAGGAACATGAAGGTGAGATCGACGAATCCTCGCTGCAAGGTGTCGCCCGTCCGGAAAACCGAGCGGGTCGTCGCTCCGAGCTGGCCCTCGGTGCAGCGGGTGACGGCCTCGAAGGAGGCAGTCGTGTTGCTCCCGGAGACGAACAGGTCGGCCATCTGCTTGAGGCCGAAAAGGGACATTGCCCACGAGAGGCTCAGCATTCCTTTGGTGAATTCACGCATGGCTTTCCTTTCTGGCATCAGGTCATCCGGGTCACTGTCCTCAACACCTCAACCAGGGTAGCCGTGAAGAGCAGTATCTGAGCGGTGAAGAGATTGACCCCCAGCCGGAGCCCGCCTTCGGCGAGCGCGATGGACACAGCCAAAGCAAGGAGCAGGGCCCCCTGCTGCACCGCTCTCCGCCCGGCCGCCTCCCATGCTCCGCTCCGCCGCCGTGGCAGGGACAGGATGCCCTCCACCGGCAGATCGCCCGACGCCAGGCGGCGCAGGAGCTCCACGCTCCGCACCGGTCCGTCGGAGGCGAGGTGAAAGCCAGCTGCGGACCAGACGGCCAGACGGTCAAACGTGAAGAGCGAGCGCTGCGCCTCCGTACGAATGAGACGGTCGCACACCCACTCGAGATAGAAGCCAACGTCGAACTCGGGCGCGAAGCGAGTGATCAGGCCGTCGATCGCAATCGCCGAACGGATGTACTTGACCACGTCGCGCTCGGGCAGGATGCCTGTGGCGCGCGACAGCGTAAGCATGTCGAGCATCATGAGGGTGAAGTTCTTCTTGAGCCGCACCTGTTCGCCGTCCCGCTCGTACCAGTCGAGGGCCAGCTTCGATAGCCCGTCGCGGAAGGTTTTCGGGTCCGAGCCGGCGTGAAAGGCCGAGACCTTGAAGAAGGCCTCGCACATGCCATCGAGGTCGCCCCGGGTGTAGGCAAACGTCATTGCCACGAGATTGCGGCGCGAATAGGTCGAAAGCACCGCCGTGATGCCGAAGTCGATGTAGCCGACAACGTTGTCCGGCAGGATCATGAGGTTCGCCGGATGCAGGTCGGCATGGAACATGCCGTGCTGGAAGGCGTCACCGAGAAAGTTGTCGATGATGTTGCGCGCGAACACGTCGGGCTCGAAGCCGCCGGCCCGCATTCGCGCCAGCGTCACCTCGTCGCCCGCGTCAAGGGCCCGCAGGTAGTCGAGGACCGTGGTGCCGAAGAGGAGCTCGGCCGTCAGCACCCGTCGGCCGGAGCGCTCGGGCAGGACGGCGGGGATGTGCTCGCGGTCGTTCTGGCGGGCATTGGCGCGCAGCCGCTCCATGTAGCGCGCCTCGTAGCGGTAGTCGAGCTCCTCGCGTGTCCAGGAAATAAACTCGCTCAACGGCTCGATCAGCCATTCCAGCTTCCGAATGCGCAGCCTGCGGATCAGCCGGAGCCCTGCGACCATCAGCCGAATGTCGCCGTGAAACTCGGCCTCCACGCTCGGCCGCTGCACCTTGACCGCGAGCGCCCGGCCGCCGAGAGATGCCGCGTGCACCTGGCCGATCGAGGCCGTGGCGAGCGGCCGGCGGTCGAAGGCGTCGAAGAGCTCGCCGGTCCCCGCCCCCAGCTCCTCCCGCACGATCCTGTCGGCCTCCTCCCAGGGGAAGGGCGCCACCCGGTCCATGAGGTTGAACAGAGCGTTGCAGTACTCGAGAGAGAGGATATCCGGCTGCAGCGCCAGCATCTGGCCGAACTTGAGGAACGTGCCGCCGAGATCTTCGAAGATCATCCGCAGCCGCTCGGGCTCGGGGAGCACCCCCGGCGGCAGGCGGCGCGCCAGCCAGGGCCAGCGCTCCAACCGAGCCCCCAGCAGGTTGGCGATCATGTGCGAGGCCAGCACCCTGACAATCCAGCCCACGCGCCGGACGTTGAGCCAGGCGGACCTCACGTCGCCACTCTCCCGTCCGCCCCGTCCGGTTCCGCTTCGCCTTCGAACACCGAGCCCCAGAAGATCGACTTCCGCTTGCGCAGCATCTCCTGGAGCGCCTCTTCCATCCGCCGCCTCACCTCCAGGCTGATCTCCCGCACGACGGCAGGATCGTCGGCCGCCTCGGGTGGATGATGCAGATGGACCGGCAGCGGCTCCAGAAAGCGCATGTGCCACTTCGAGGGCAGCGGAACGACGAACGGGGGCGCGATCGGCAGGAACGGCCACTCGGTGTACCTCTTGAACCAGCGCCATTCGATCCTGCCGAGGATGGGGAAGATCTCGGCGCTTCCCAGGGTCACGAACGGCACGATGGGCGCCTGGTTGCGCAGCGCCATCTTCACGAATTCGTCACGCCCGAACTTCTTCAGCCGGTAGGCGTCCCGGTACATCGAGAACGCCCCGCGGATGCCCTCGGGATAGAACCCGAGCAGCTCGTCGTTGCCGAGCACCCAGTCCGCATTCTCCTGGCAGGCCACGATGCCGCCCAGCTTGGTCATGTAGTTGGCCAGGAACGGGAACTTGATCAGCCCGGGATGGATCAGGAATCGCGGATGGCGGCCCAGGCGGGTCACGATCGTGTGCAGGGTCATGACGCCGTCCCAGGGCTGAAAGCCCCGGTGCACGCCCACCAGCAGGGCCCTCCCCTGCGGCGGCACGTGCTCGAGCCCCCGGGTCTCGACGCGCCACCAGACCCGGTGGAGGAAACGGAAGAGCGTTCGCCCGTAAGCGGCGATGTAGGCCTTGTCCATGCCGTAGGGATCGAAGGAGGAATCGGCCGGGCCCGGCGCAAGACCCAGCTCGTCCTTGATCTTCCGGTTGGAGACGGTCGAGGAGTAGCGGATGACGTCGAGCTGCCCGGCCGGGTCCGCCCAGCCGAGCCTCCCCCCCACCGCCCGGGCCAGCCGCTGCACTCCGAGGGGAAGCGGCACGCGGCGCACGCCGGCCTGGCGGAGAGCGGCGCGGAGAGGCACGGCCCCGTCCGGCGCCACGTGATAGACGCCCGGCCGCCCGTGCTCCACCGCGCGGGCCACGGCCTCGGCAAGAGGCTCGGGACTCAGGAGTTGGACCGAAGGGTCGTGCCCGGCGAGGGTGAAGGCGAGCCTGCCGTGCAGGAGGCGGCTCAGGTAGTCCGGGCTGTCGCGGGCCAGGACGGGCACCGGCCGGAGGACCGTCAGCTCGATCCCCGAATCCGGCGGGAGCAGGCGCTGCGCAAGCTCCTCCAGCTCGATCCAGGCCCGGGAGAAGGGGTTCCGGAAAGAGCCCCGAAGCGTCTCCGCCACGTTCCCGGGATGGTCGTGACGGGGAGAGTGGACGGCCGCGCTGGAGATCAGGACGACCTTCGCCGGCCTGGCGGCGACGCAGTCCCGGAGCCGTGTCTCGGCCTCCTGCAGGTCGGGCAGACCGAGCTTCCGGGAGCGGTGACGAGGACGGTAGACCGCCGCGTCCACACCTTCGCGAGGCTCGCGCACCACCTCGCCGTCCGCAGCCAGCCGGGCTGCGATCGCGGCGGTCACACTGTCATCCGGGCTCAGGAGCAGCACCGTGCTCATGATTCACCCGTGGAGGCGCCGCCAGCTCCAGGAGGCGTTGATGAACCAGCGCCACCATGTCCGGCACGCTGTCGATCTCCTTGTAACGCTCGTCCGGAAGCGCCAGCGAGAACGCCATGTCGACGTCGACTCCGATCTCGAGCATGGACAGGGAATCGATGCTCAACCCTTCCCGCAGCGTGGTGTCGTCTGCGATTCGCGTGGGGTCCAGGCCCGTGACCCTGGCGATGATGGCCTTGATCCTGGCGCGGATCTCCTCGGTTTCCATGATCCCCCCTGACTGATGGTAAGGGCCGCGGGTCCAGACAGCAAGAAACGGAATGGTTCAAAAGAGATCCAAGTCGGAGAGGACGCCGCGCTCGCAGGCCAGCCGCACGGCTTCGCGCCTCCGGTGCACGTGGAGCTTCTCGAGGATGCTGTGCACGTGATTCTTGACGGTCTGCGCCGTGATCCGGAGCTGCCGGCCGATCTCCTTGTTCCTGAGCCCCTTGGCCATCAAGGCCAGGATCTCCCGCTCGCGCGCGGTGAGCGCTCCGGGTTCCGGGCCGTCCGGAGCCTCTCTCTGGCGTGCCAGGCAGGAGATCCTCTCCACCACCGACGCCACGATCCTGGGAGAGCACGGGGTCTCCCCAAGGTGGACGGACCGGATCACCTCGGCCAGCCTGGCCGGCGAAGCGCTCCGCAGGACATAGCCGCGCGCCCCGGCCTCGATGAAATCGAGCAGCAGCTCCTCGTCTTCCGGCTCGAGTCCGAGGACGATGGGTCTGGCATCGCCAAGCCGTTCGCGGAGCTCCCAGAGGCGTTCCAGGGCCTTGCCGGCGTTCCCGGAGGCATCGACGAGCAGGATGTCGACGGAACAGCCGGGAGCCTCCAGCTCCTTCTCCGCCACCAGGACCAGATCCAGTTGGCGCGCCAGAGAGACCGCGACCGCTTCCTGGAAGAGATGGTCGGGGCTCAGGATCAGGAGAGACAGGGGGCGCTGCATGACTTTTCAGGAACGGTGCCGGTCCGGCAGCCAGCCTTTCTCCACGGCGTACCTCACCGCCTGCCGCCGGCTTTCCACCTTCAGGGTCTCGAGAACCTTGTGGATGTGATTCTTGACCGTGTGGACCGAGAGGTGGAGGCGCCGGGCGATCTCCTGGTTGCTCAGGTCGTCGGAGATCAGCCGCACGATCTCCAGCTCGCGCGCCGTCAGGTGCAGGCTGTCCAGCCGGTCACGCCGGCGGCGCGCGCATCCGAGATCGGCGAGCCGTGAGAACAGGAGCTGGGCGATGCGTGGCGGACAGACCGTCTCTCCCCGGGCCACCGCGAGGATTGACGACCTCAGCTCCCCCAGCGACTGGTCCCGGAAGAGGTAGCCCCGGGCCCCGGCTTCGAAGCATCCGAGGATGCGGCTGTCCACCTCCCTGGGGCCGAGGACCAGCGCCTTGCCCTCCGGACAGCGCTCCCGAACCTCGCCGATCAGCGCTGCGGCCTCTTCCCAGCAGCCGTTGACGCCGAGGAGCAGAACGTCCATTCCCCCGGGACGAAGGCTGGAGAGCAGGTCGCCACCCGTCGCCGCGAGACCTTCGATCCGGAATCCGTTCTCCTCGGCGAGAGCCGAAGCCAGACACTCCCGGAAGAGACAATGGGTATCGACGATCGCCAGGCGGATCTCAACCTCGGAGCCGCCATCCGGGTCTGGCGGCTCCTCGAGGAAGCGATCGTTTACGGTTGGATCCATGCCGAAAAAGGCCTGAAGCCCTTGGCGATTTTAATGCATATTGCAGTGATGTCAGCAAAAGCCCTCTCCCCCAGGCGGAGGAGAGGGCTGGAGAGAGGGACGGGATCAACTAATACCGGATCGCCGTCCGGTCGTAGCTCAGGTCGTGGACGTCCTGGAAGCGCTCCGAGCGCACCATGTCGCTCACGATCTCGGCGATCTGCCCGTCGCGGAGTCGGTCGAGGTCCCGGTTCCACTGGGTCTGGTCGACCTGCCTGGAATTCAACCCCAGCAGGTTCTGGTAGAGGGCGAGCAGGCGCTGCTCGCGCGTCGCGCCACGCTCGTAGATCTGGATCCGGCTCTCCGAGCTCTTGGCCATCTCGTCGGCGACCTTGATCAACTCGGGGTAGCCGCCGCGGGCGATGCGATCGACGTACGGCTGGCCCGAGGGGTCCATGTCGCGCAGCAGGATGGCGCGGTAGAGCAGATTCGTGAGGTCCTGGGCGCTGTAGTCCCCCGAGGTGACTGGCGGATAGGTCGAGGAGGCCGACAGTGGCTCGACGCGGATCAGGATGCTGCCCTGCCGCAGGTCGTTCGGAATGCCGGCGTTCTCGGTGATCCGGTAGTTGAGCGCCTCGGTCATGTTCCGGTTGTTGTTGCCCGGCCGGAGGATCTCCACCGTGGCGCTGGAGTTCTCCTGGCTCGTCCGGGTCACCCGCACCCAGCCGCGGCCGGGCTCGGTCTCGGTGAACACGGTCTCGGGGTAGTAGGGGCCCTTGCCCTGGCCCGGATGGATCGCGGTCATGATCAGGCGCACCTTCTGGCCTTCGGTCAGGGTGACGCTGCCGCCCGGCCGGACCACGCCGATCTCCTGGCCGGTCGAAAGGTCCTTCACCACGATCTCCACGTCATGGTAGGGCCCCTGGGCCCTCGCGCTCTTCTGCGCGGAGACGGCGAACGGGCTGAGCAGCAAGAGCACGGCCACCAGGCCCAAAGCTCGATATGTCGTCTTCATGGAAAACCTCCTTGCGGGAACGCCACCGTGGCGTCGTGTACGCAAGGAGGTAGTTGCAGGATGGATGCCAGACGCCCCACCGGCCCCCTCTCCCCCGGTGCCGGGGGAGAGGGGGAACGGGATCAATCTCTCAGAGGTCCTGGTACTCGCGGAACCGGGACGAGCGGACCATGTCGGAGACCACGTCGGCGATCCGGCCGTCGTTCAGGCGGCGCAGGTCGGCGGTCCAGTCCTCGTCGTCGACGTCGTCCGCGTCGAGGCCCAGCAGGTTCTCGTAGAGCGCTTCGAGGCGCTGGCGGTTGTTGATCTGGCGCTCGTAGATGCGGACCCGGCTCTCCTCGCTGCGAGCCATCTCCTGGGCCACCTGGACCACGGTCGAGTAGCCACCGCGCCGGATGCGGTCGCTGTAGCCCCGGCCGCCCTCCGCGTCCATGTCGCGCATCAGGATGGCCTGATAGAGCGTGTTGGTGATCTCCCGCGCCCAATCCCCGTAACCGCCCGGCGACGGAGCGGGGCCCGAGGCGGCCTCGGACTCGACCCGGATCGTCACCGAGCCCTCCGTGCGGGCGCGGACGTCCTCCAGGATGCGGTAGCCGATGGTCTCGGAACGGCCCGGGGATACGGCCTCGACGGTCGCGTTGGCGTTCTCGACGCTCGCCCGGGTGATCCGCACGGCGCCGCCGTTCTTCTGGCCTTCCCAGTACTCGGTCTGCGGGTAGTAGGTCCGGCCCTTGGCCTGAACGGTCATGATGAGGCGCACATGGTCACCCTCGGACAGCGTGATCGTGCCGCCGGGTCCGACGGTCTCGATGATCTCGTCCGTGTCGAGGTCCTTGACCTGGATCTCCTGGGCGGCAAGCGTCAGGGGAGCGAGCGCCGCCAGGACACACGCGAAGCTCAACGCCCGAAATCTCATCCTCATGATGGTCTCCTTGGGTTCAACAGCGTCTGACCCCGGTCATCGCAAGGGGGATGCCATGCCTCCGCAGGCGGAGGGACCTCCAAAAACGTCCTCTGCGGAGGACGCTCACTCCCATTCGATCGTCGCCGGGGCTTGCTGGTCAGATCATACACGACGCGGTCGCCCCACAGGCCCGGCGACGGACCATGGGCAGCGATGCCGGTGCTGCGGCCACTCGCCGACGCACCACCGCGTTGACGCCGGGCGGCGGACTGACTACGCTACCTTCAGCGTAAACTTGCGCCTTGCTTGCGAAAGGGGTGTCCGATGCGCCGGGTCTCGGTCGTCTGTCGGGGTCTCCTGCTCCTCAGCCTTGCTCTTCCCGCCGTCGCTGTTGCCGTAACCGCTGCACAGGTGGAGTGCCCGCTTCCTCCCGATCCACCACAGAACGCCGACGAGCTGTGGGCGGAGCTCATGAAGGGCAACCAGGTCTTCGTCGACGGCGAAGTGAGCTTCACCGCGCTACGCGCCTTGCGGCGGGCGACCTTTGACCACCAGCGGCCGCCGGTCGGCATCCTCTCCTGCGTCGACAGCCGCGTCCTGCCCGAGGTCACCTTCGATCGCACGATCGGCGAGCTCTTCGTCGTCCGCGTGGCCGGCAACACCATGGGCGACATCGACCTCGCGGGCCTCGAGTTCGCCGTCGCCAACGGCTGGACGAGCGTCATCGTCGTCATGGGCCACAGCGACTGCGGCGCGATCAAAGCGGCGCTGGCGACCACCGATCCGCCGACGCCCGCGCTCCAGGCGCTGGTGACGCAGTTGCGCAAGGGCATCGGCAACCTCCGCACCGACAAACCGACCGCCGCCGAGCTCAAGGCGGCGACCGAGAACAACGTCCGCTACGTGGCCGATCAGCTCACCGCGCAGAGCGCGCTGCTCAACGCCTGCAAGCAGGCCGGCCGCCTCACCATCTTCAGGGCCTACTACGACGGCTGGAGCGGTCGGGTCGAAAAGGTCGAGTAGACGGCGCGGGCCCGAGGGCATGGAACCTCCCGGGAGAAGGGTCAGGCGATTCTCACGGGAGGCCTCCGAGAGGCTCCGGGCGGCTTTTCCGGCATGTCTTCTGGCAGCACGAAACTACACCGCAGATTCCTTCACAAGCAGCGCATCTCCACCTACCACCCTCCACTGAGTTTTCACATATTGCCGGGCGGCGGTGAGCGCGGAGAGCGTAATGCGGTCGCCCGCGAGCTTCGCCGCAATGCTGGCCCACAGTTTTCGCATCTGTGCTTCCGAAGCCTCATCGAGCTCCATGACCGACAACGCGTCCAACGATTGTCGACAGACCTCGGCGGCACGGGACAGATCCCCTCGGCGGAAGAAGGAACCTACCATATAGACCTGATCCAGGAAGTAACTTTTATTCGATCTCTGCTCCAAGTCGGCAGCGACGACCTCCGCGAACAATGCATCGGCATCGTCGAACCTGCCGATGGCTTCGAGCAATCGGCCGGCCGTAAATCGCCGCCTGAGTTGAACGAAAGGATCGCCGAACTGGTCATAGAGGAACGTGAGCGAATCGAAACGGGCCGATGCCTCTTGCGTGCGCCCGGTTGTAATGAGTGCATCGACCCGGATGCTCTCCGCGAACATGTAGAGCCTTCCATCTTCTTTCGGAATCATGGAGATTGAAGAGTCAGCACCGACCACTGTTGGCGCGGAGGATGTCCATCCGCCCTCATTTTAGCGCCCTCTTCCTCACAGAGCATAGACGCAGCATAAGTAAGCGCATCGTGAAATGAACGGCACGTACTATACGAAAAAAGACGGCCGCCGGGAAGACCGGCGGCCCCGGACTACACGGCTAACCCCATGGGTCCCATCCGCTTCCCTGGTCGGAGGTTGGTGCCTCGGTTCCCAGGTCGGCGGCGAGGAAGAGGTGCGTCACAGACACGAGCAGCGCAACGATTCTCAGCATAGCTTCTCCCTTCAGGGGTGCCGTTTTCGTGGCGACATTGCCGCGCTCGGGCATCCCTGCGGTCGAAGTGTGTGCTCTTCAGGATTGGCGGACAACCATGAAGCAGCTTTCGGTAGCCCGTTTGGACCACATCGCAGTACCCGCGATCCTGGCCGACCTGTCGGCCGAGGCGGAACGGTTCTGGGACATATATGGAGAGGAGGGCCCGGAGGCATGCGGCCTGGACTCGCCTGGAAGAACCGCTCGTCCAGCCGGTGGAGACACGCTGGCAATGGATCACGATCGAGGAAGGCGAGCCCGGCTTCCTGCGCTTCCGCGACTGTACAAACCCGCTCTTGCAAGGACGAGGTGCCCAGGGATGAGTGAGAGAAACGTAGTGCAGGAGGAGATGTTCGAATTGCATGAAACTCTCCTGAAGATGCTCCTCCGCTTCAGGTACGCAAGGACTCGGATCCTCCAACGGCTGACGAGGACAACAAACTGCGTGAATTCCTCTGGTCCTCGTTGCGCGAAGCGGATGCGATCCTCGACGACCTCCTGATGCCGAGGGACCTCGACCTCGGCAGGGAAGACCCGGCCACGGCCCGGCAAATCCAGGATCTCGCCGTGTGGAGGTTCTTCCGCCCGCACCCGTCCGGGGACCCATGGGAGATCCTGACGCCGGCATTCACTCCGGAACAAAGTGATCTGAAGGTCTTCTACATGCACGGCCGTTGGTTCTGCACCTGGCTGAAGCTGGATGAAGACATGAGCCGGCCGGAGAACGACTCGCGGGAGCTTCGCGTGGTCAACAAAGAAAAGGATGAGCGGATTGTCTTCGTCGAAGTCTGAGCCTGGAGAGGTGGCGGGTGCAATGGCGGCCTTCCAGCAGGTTGGGCCCGCGCTTCGGCTGTTTCGGGAAAAGCGGGGCCTCACCAGTGCCGGGCTCGCAGTGCTGTCTTCGACAGGCAAAAGCCAACTCTCCAAATACGAGCTTGGAAAAGAGCTGCCAAAGCTGGGCAGCCTCGCGCGGCTTCTGGACGTCCTTGGAGTAGAGCCGCTCAACTTTTTCTATCTGGCAGGCCGGCTGTCGCGTGGCGTTTTGGAGGCGGAAATCGCCGAGGAGCTACTCCGTGCCGAAGCCCGGCGCAACCTGGGCTCGCAGCCCTTCGAAAAGCTCTTTGATGCAGCGCTTGAAGCTCACAAGGCGTACATCGAAGCCGTCATGGGATTGAGCCTGCCTATATCAGAGAGGGGACGCCGGTGAAGAAGAAAAAGGACATTGATCGTGACAGATTGTTTGCCAGGATTGAAGCGTTGCCTCCCGAGACTCGCGCGGGCATCGTGGGATTCCTGGAACTGGTCATGTCTCTGGAGTCGGTGCTCGGTGAATATGCCGCTCCAGTCAATCGAAGCGAAGAGGCCGAGAAGGATATCCACGAGCTTCGGGGCATCCTGGCGAAGCACCTCCAGGGCGGGCCTCCCCAACGAACGAGCCTCGTCCTCGAGGTGGTCGCCTGCGCCGAGAAAGCCAATGCTCTGGGCCAGGAGGATTCGGCGCGACTGCTCCTCCAGGTCGGGCTCCTCGTCGCGGCTGGCGACGAGCGACTGGCCTCGTTCATCTTCCAGGATGCCGCCTGCAATGCGGCCCTCGAAGTGGTACGGGTCGCGGCCCGGTGAAGGAGAGAAGCCGGATGACCGAGGCACCCAAGTTTCACCTGGCCTACTTCAAAGAGCGTCCATGGCAGCAAGAGTGATCCTTCGCCACGTGCCGGAGTGGTTCGGGGACCGGGAGCCTTTCGTGCGGGCCGAGGTCCAGCGTACCGTGCAGCGCTTCCTCGGCAGGGCTGCGGCAGAAAACCTGCGTTCGGAAGTCGAGAGTGCGCCGCTGGACCGCCTGGTGTCGGTCTGGAATCGCATTCCCTATGTCCAGAGCTCCGACGAACTGTTTGATCCCAAGTGGAGCCTCGGCGTCGAGCCCCTTTCGATGAGGGACCTCTTGCGGGCGGGCTTCGAGCGGCCGCTCAAATGTGGACTGTTTCTGGAGCTTCCCTTCAGGTCCAGCAGTACCTCGAGAACGGCGCTACTGGCAGCGGTCCCCTGGCTGGAGCTGATGAAAGACAAGGAAACTCTGCTGACAAACCTTCTTCATCGCGGCTGGCTTCTGTTTCGCTGCCCGAACAGAGGGAGGGCGACGCAACTGCAGGTTCAGGTAAGAAACTCTCTCCTGCGCTGTGCCGTGTACGGATCAGAATGAATTTCAGGGATGGTTTCGATTCAGCAAAACCCCGGTCCCGAGGTGTGCGGAGCATCCCAGCCTCCGCACACCTCCGGCAAAGACCCGCAGCCGCCGCCCCACGGCAGGCGGGTCTCCGAGGCGGAACGGTGGCGGCCTTGGGCTCGGTGGCCACCATTCCAGCAGATTGTCAAAGAGCTCTTCCGGAAGCCCTCATGACGCAGGGCTTTCGGTGCGGCATCTCTCTGCGTAAGAACAGCGGGAGGAGCGCGCAGACGGCGCGCTCCTCCCTACGGCTACGACGACAGCGCTACTCGGTCGGCGGCGGAGGCGGAGTCGGTTTCTGGGTCCGGCGGAACCGGGTGCGCACCGGCGCGATGCCGAAGCGCACCAGCAGCTCGTTCTTCGGACCGAGCTTCGCCTTCACGAAGCCGCGCAGCTTCACCGCGGACTCCTTCCCCAGGTACAGCAGGAGACCGACATCCTGCGTGGCCTTCTGCCGGGCGCCGGCATGAAGCTCCTGCCGGGTCTTGGCGTGCTTGACCTGGTCGAGCAGGTCGCTGAGCTCGATCAGGTTCACGTCGACGTTCGGCAACTGGTCCTGGTTTTCCCGCACCGCCTCCAACAGTGACTCCCAGTCCTTCACGAAATCCGCATACGAAGAGGGCATGGTCTCTTCTCCTTTCCGGACGGCTCTTCCCGAGGACCACCATGATCCCCTGAGCACCGTCTCAGTGCGCATACCATCTCATGCACCCGCATACTTGTCAAGGGGTGGCATTGAAATTTCGTGGGGTATGCAGCATACTTCCTCTGGCGCGGGAGATCGGCCGGAGCTCGCGGAGGATCCGCTGAGGCCGGCGGGGTTCCGGCCAGGAGCCGCGGATTGCCGGCAGACCGTTGCGGGTCTCCGGCCTGAGTTGGCGGAAGGGCTGCCAGGGTCTGGCGGCGGACGGCAAAAGGATGCGGAGAGGTGCCGGGCGCTGGCGGTCAGTCCGCCGGTCCCGGCCGGATACCGGTAGACACTGGCGGAATGTCCGCCAGGGCTTGCCGGACGCGGGCCAGGACCGGCCGAGGGCCGGCAACGGACTGCGAAGGGTTCTTTGACAATCGATTCACAGCAGGACGCCGGGGGGCTGTGCGGCCAGCTCCCCGGCAGGCTGCTGCTTTGGCAGCAGCTCTCACTCCCACTCGATCGTCGCCGGGGGCTTGCTGGTCACGTCATACACGACGCGGTTGACGCCCTTGACCTCGTTGACGATGCGGTTGGCCACGCGGCCCAGGAGGTCGTACGGGAGGGGGCTCCAGTCGGCGGTCATGAAGTCGTGGGTCTCGACGGAGCGCAGCGCGATCACGCTCTCGTAGGTGCGGTAGTCACCCATCACGCCCACGCTCTTGACCGGCAGGAGCACCGCGAAAGCCTGGCTCACCTTGTCGTACCAGCCGCTCTCCCGCAGCTCCTGGATGAAGATGGCATCGGCCTCCTGGAGGAGCCGCACGCGCTGCTCGGTGACCTCGCCCAGGATGCGCACCGCGAGGCCGGGGCCCGGGAATGGATGGCGGCCGATGAGCTGCTCCGGCAGGCCCAGCTCGCGGCCGAGCTGGCGGACCTCGTCCTTGAACAGGAAGCGCAGCGGCTCGACCAGCTCGAAGCCCAGCTCTTTCGGCAGGCCGCCGACGTTGTGGTGGGTCTTGATGACCGCCGACGGGCCTTTCACGGAGACCGACTCGATGACGTCCGGATAGAGGGTGCCCTGGGCGAGGTATTCGACGCCCTGGAGCCGCCGGGCTTCATCCTTGAAGACGTCGATGAAGACGCGGCCGATGGTCTTCCTCTTGAGCTCCGGCTCCTCGACGCCGGCCAGCTCCTTGAGGAAGCGCTCGCGCGCGTCCACGGCGAGGATCGGGATGCCCAGGCCGTCGCGCAGGCTGTGGACGACCTGCAGGGCCTCGTCCTTGCGCAGGACGCCGTTGTCGACGAAGACGGCGGTCGAGCGGTCGCCGACGGCGCGGGTGAGGAGGGCCGCCACGACCGAGGAGTCGACGCCGCCCGAGAGCGCGCAGATCACGCGCCCCTCCCCCACTCTCTCGCGGACGGTGCTCACGGCTTCCTCCAGGTAGGAGGCCATGCGCCAGTCGCCGCGGGCGCCGCAGACGCCGTAGAGGAAGTTGCGCAGCAGCTCGCCGCCGTTGACGGTGTGCGAGACCTCGGGGTGGAACTGAATGCCGTACAGGCGGCGTCCAGCGTCCTCGAAGGCCACGATCGGCGCGTTCGTGGTGCTTGCCGAGACCCGGAAGCCCGGCGGCACGCCACAGACGCGGTCGCCGTGGCTCATCCACACGGTCTCGGTGGACGAGAGCCCCTCGAACAGCCGGCCCGGCTCGACGACCGTGACGTCGGCCCGGCCGTACTCGCGATGGCTGGAGCCCTCGACGTTGCCGCCCAGCCGGTCCGCCATGACGTACATGCCGTAGCAGATGCCGAGCACCGGGATGCCGAGCCCGAACAGCTCGGCCGGCGCGTTGGGGGCTCCATCTTCATAGACGCTCTGCGGGCCGCCGGAGAGGATGATGCCGAGGGGCTGACGACGGCGGATCTCGTCGAGGGAAAGGTCGAACGGATGGACCTCGCAGTAGACCCGGTTCTCGCGCACGCGGCGCGCGATGAGCTGGGTGAACTGGCTTCCGAAGTCCAGGATGAAGACGGTCTGATGGTCGGTCATAATTCGCTCTCGGATTTCAGCTCGCGGGTCATCAGCTCCTCGACGGCGCGGCGCGGGTCCTTGCCTTCGTACATGACGGCGGCCATCTGCTGGGTGATGGGCATCTCGACGCCGCGGACCGCGGCGAGCCGGGAGACGGCGAGCGAGTTGCGGATGCCCTCGGAGACCAGGTGGGTGCCGGAGGTGATCTGCTCCAGCGTCTTGCCCGCGGCCAGGTCCATGCCGGTCCGTCGGTTGCGCGACAGGCCGCCGGTGCAGGTGAGGACGAGGTCGCCGAGCCCGGCGAGGCCGGCGAAGGTGCGCGGCTGGCCGCCGTAGGCGATGCCGAGCCGCGTGATCTCGTGCAGGCCGCGGGTGATCAGGGCCGCCAGGGTGTTGTGGCCGAGGCCCAGGCCGCTCAGCACTCCGGCGGCGACGGCGATCACGTTCTTGACCGTGCCGCCCAGCTCGACGCCGGCCACGTCGGACGACGAGTAGAGGCGCAGGTAGCGGGTGGCGAGGCACTCGCGGACCTCGGTGGCGTAGTGGGAGTCGTCCGAGGCGATCACCGCGGCCGAGGGCACGTTGCGCGCCAGCTCCGCGGCGAAGGTCGGGCCGGAGAGCACGGCGAAGCGCGACTCGCGGTCCGCGGCCATCCCCTCTTCGAACGAGACCTGGCTCATGCGGGCGAGGGTCTCGATCTCGATCCCCTTGGTGCCCGAGATCAGCGAGACCCGCCGGTCCTTCGGCCAGGCCTGGAGGAGCTGGCGGAGGACCTCGCGGAAGCCGTGCGAGGGGACCACCAGGAGGACGAATTCGCAGTCCGTGAGCGCTTCGAGGTCGGAGGTCGGCGCGAGGAGCGGCGGCAGCTCGACGTCCGGCAGGTAGTCGGGGTTGACGCGGTCGCGGGCCATGCGCTCGGCCAGCTCCGCGTCGCGCGCCCAGAGCTTGACGCGGTGGCCTCCGGCGCCCGCGAAGTGGACGGCCAGGGCCGTCCCCCACGAGCCCGCGCCGAGGACTGCGATCTCCTTGGGCACGCCGTTCATCCCGTTCTCCTCTCCCCCAGCCGCGGCTCGACGCCCTGCCGGAGACGTTCCAGGTTGGACCGGTGCTTCACGACGACGATCAGGCCAATGAGCACGCCCGCCAGGAGCAGTCTGGGATCGGGGTCTTCCCAGCCGAGGCGCTGCGAGGCGTAGATGAACAGAGGGAAGAGCGCGGCCGCGACGATCGAGCCCAGCGAAACGTAGCGCTTCCAGGACACGATCACCAGGAAGGCGATCAGGGTCAGGGCCATGGCCGGCGGCGCCAAGGCGCCCATGGCGCCGGCCGAGGTGGCCACGCCCTTGCCGCCGCGGAACCCGAGCCAGACCGGATAGCAGTGGCCGAGCACGCCCGCCACCGCCGCCGCGCCCACAACCCCTGGGGTGGCGCCGAGCCGCCGCGCGAGGAGCACCGCGGCCACGCCCTTGGCGACGTCGAGGAGGAGCGCCGCCACGCCCGCGGCCTTGCCCGCGGCCCGCATGGCGTTGGTGGCGCCCACGTTGCCGCTCCCCACCCGGCGCACGTCCTTGTGCGCGACCAGCTTGACGATCAGGAAGCTGAACGGGATGGAGCCGATCAGGTAGGCCAGGACGACGATTCCCGCCATCAGTCCAGGCTTCATTCCTCCTCACCCTCCAGCCGCTCCAGGGGAAAGGCCTCGACCACGCTGTAGCGGGCGCCGCGCGGGCTCAGCTTGCTCTCCATGAGGACGCCGCGGTCGACCCGGAACGGCGGCCCGACCTCGCCCGGAAAGGCCGCCGCGAACTTCTCGGCCGCGTCGCGCGGCCAGTTGGGCTCGCAGCGGGCGAGGGTGACGTGGGACTTGAACGGCCGGTCCTCGGGCTCGAAGCCGACCGCCTCCACCGCCGCGGCCACCGCATCGGCCTGCACGGCCGCGAGCTCCTCCGGCGCGTCGAGTCCCACCCAGGCGACCCGGGCCGGCCGCTTCGGAGGAAACGTGCCGCCGCCGGAGAGCCGCAGGGTCATGGGCGGGTGGTTCGCGAAAGCTTCGCGAAGCTTCGCGGAGAGGGCCGGGACCTTGTCGGCCGGAGTCTCGCCGAGAAAGAGCAGGGTCAGGTGGACCATTTCGGGGTCCACCCAGCGCGCCCGCGGCAACCGTTCGCGCAGGCCGGCCACGCGCCGGGCCAGCTCGCGCCGCACGGCCTCGGGGACTTCTAGGGCGACGAAGAGCCTCATGGCGCGAGGAGCATCCTTCGCAGGAGGTCGAGCGCAAGCTGGGCCGACTGCGCCCGCACGCGCTCGCGGTCGCCCGGGAAGCGGACCTTGCGGTGCTCCAGCCGTCCGGCCGGTCCGGCGATGGCGATATGGACGGTGCCGACCGGCTTGTCCTCGCTGCCGCCGCCGGGCCCGGCGACGCCGGTGATGCCGACCCCATAGTCGCTGTGGAAGACCCGGCGCACGCCTTCCGCCATGGCCCGGGCCACGGGCTCGGAGACCGCGCCGTGCCCGGCGAGCATCTCGATCGGCACGCCGAGGACCTGGGTCTTGAGCGCGTTGGTGTAGGTGACGGCGCCGCCGAGGAAATAGTCGCTGCTGCCGGCCACGCGGGTGAGGCGCTCGGCGAGCAGGCCGCCGGTGCAGGACTCGGCGACGGTCAAGGTGGCGCCGGCCTTCCGGAGCAGCTCGCCGACCACGGACTCCAGGGTGTCCTCCTCGCGCGAGGCGTAGACGGCGTCGCCGGCCAGCTCGCGCAGGCGGGCCGTCATGGCGTCGAGGCGCCGGCGCCGCTCGGGCGCGGGGCCTTCGGCGGTGGCGCGCAGCCGGATCTCGCCGGGGCTCGCGAGGATGGTGATCCATTCGCGGCCGAGCTCGTCGTAGGCGGGCGCGATGCGCTCCTCCACCACGGACTCGGGCAGGCAGGCGACCTTGAGCGTCGCGGTCTCCCGGGCGACGCCGCCGGAGCGCTCGGCCAGCCAGGGGATCAGGTCGGACTCGATCATGCCGTCGAGCTCGAAGGGGACGCCCGGGAACAGGAACAGGGTCGAGGTATCGGAGCCAGCGCCCTCGATCCGCATGCCCGGCGCGGTGCCGCGGGCGTTCGGGATGAGGACGGCGCCCTCGATCACCTCGGCCTGCTTGCGGTTGACCGAGGGCATGACGCGGCCGTGCTCGCGGAAGCGGCGCTCGATCGTCGCGAGAACCTCCTCGTCGAGCCGGAGCCCGCGGCCGAGCGCCAGCGCCACGGCCTCGCGGGTGACGTCGTCCGCGGTGGGCCCGAGGCCGCCGGTCACCAGCCCGAGCTCGTGCCGGGCGAGGAGCGCGCGCAGCTCGCCGGCCATCTCCTCGACCGAATCGCCCACCACCCCCTTGCGGCGCAGCTCGACGCCGTAGCGTTCGAGGATGCCGGTGAGCTTGAGGGAGTTGGTGTCGAGCCGGTCGGTCCCGAGAAGCTCGGAACCGACCGCGAGGATGGCGGCCTTCATGGGCCGGGATGATATCGCAGGGTCAGGGGCATGCCCCCCGCTCAATCGGTGCGCAGCACCTTGAGGACGTCGGTCCGCGTGGCCCGGTTCGCCGGCAGGAAGCTGGCGACGAAGGCGACCGCGGCAAAGAAGGCGCAGACCAAGGCGAGCGTGGTGAGGTCGGTCGGGCTGACCCCGAACAGCATGCTGGAAACCAGTTTTCCTCCGGACAGCGCCATGGCGACGCCGAGGGCCATTCCCAGGCCGATCATGACCAGGGCCTGGCGGATCACCATCCCGAGGATCTCGCCGCGCTGGGAGCCCAGCGCGAGCCGGATCCCGATCTCGCGGCGGCGTTGCGTGACGGCGTAGGCGGTGACGCCGTAGATGCCGATCGAGGCCAGGGCGAGCGCCAGCGCGCCGAAGCCGGTCAGCAGGGAGGCGCCCAGGCGCGGCGCCCAGAGCGAGCCGTTCAGCCGGTCCATCGCGGTCTGCACGTCGGTGAGGGGGAGATCCGGCGCGAGCGCCTGGACCTCGCGGCGGACGGGCTCCACGAGATTGTCCGGATGGGCGGTGCGGACCCAGAGGGTCATGGTCGGCGCGTAGTTCTGCTCCAGGGGCAGGTAGAAATAGGACTGCGGCGGCTCTCCGACGTCGACGTACTTCGAGTCGCGCGCCACTCCCACCACCTGCACGAAGTCCTCGCTCTCCCCGAACTGGAAGCGCTTGCCGACCGCGTCCTGTCCGGGCCAGTAGTGGCCCGCCATGGTCTCGTTGACGATCGCCACCCGGGACGAGCCTTCGCGGTCGAAGGGCTCGAAGCCGCGCCCCTTGAGGATGGGGATGCCGAGCGTCTCGAAGTAGCCGAGCCCGACCGTGTCCGCCCGCACCGAGGCCGCGCGCTCGGTGAGGTCCTGGCCCTCCGCGCGCACGGGCAGGAGCACGCCGACCCGCGACAGCGGCCGATGGGAGCCCAGGGTCGCCGCATCCACTCCCGGCACGGCGCTGGCCCGCTCGAGGACGCGGCGGTAGAGCTGCCGGCCGCGCGCCTCGTCGTAACCCAGGGTGGTCACGTCGAACGACAGCACCGCCAGCTCGTCGGCCTTGAACCCGACGTCGATCCGGTGCACGTTGCCGAGGCTGCGCAGGAACAGGCCGGCGCCGACCAGCGAGACGAGGGCGAGCCCGACCTGGACGGCGGCGAGGGCGTCGAGGACGCCGAGCTTCCGGCGCCCGCCCCGCACGGGCGCGTTGACGCCGAGCATCGCCGCCAGGTCGGTCCGCGCCGACCGCAGGGCCGGGGCGAGGCCGAAGAGGACGCCGGTGAGCAGGGAGACGAGCAGGGTGAACGCGAGCACCCGGCCGTCGAGGCTGAGGACGAGCGGGGTGTTGTCGGTGAGGAAGGGCGGCCGCAGACGCCAGATCGCCTTGCTTCCCAGATAGGAGACGAAGAGGGCGGCGGCGCCGCCGAGCAGGGAGAGGACGAGGCTCTCCGTCAGGAGCTGGCGGATGAGGCGTCCGCGGCCCGCTCCGATGGCCAGGCGGATCCCCATCTCCCGCCGCCGGGTCTCGGCGCGGGCGAGCAGCAGGCTGGCCAGGTTGGCGCAGGTGATGAGCAGGAGCAGCCCGACGACGATCGTGAGGAACAGGCTGCCGCGCACGTACAGGTGCCGGTTGGCGATGTCGAGGGAGGCCTCGGACAGGGGCATGGCGGTGGCGCCCAGGCCCTTGTTGGCGTCCGGGTAGGACTGTTCGAGGCGCTTTCCGAGCGTGCGGAAGGCGGCATCGGCCTGGCTCACGGAGACCCCCGGCTTGAGGCGGCCGACCATGTCGAACATGCGGAACGACCGGTCCTGGAACGAGTCGCGGAAGCGCGACACCTGGGTGTACATGCTCATCGGCACCCAGACGTCGCTGGCGGTGATGCGGTCGGTGCCGGAGAACCCCCTGGGGGTGACGCCGATCACCGTGAATTCCTGGCCGTTCAGGCGGATCTTGCTCCCCACCAGCTTCGGATCCGAGCCGTAGCGGCGCTGCCAGAGGCCGTGGCTCATCACCAGGACGGGGCTCTTGCCGGGCGCGCCGTCGTCCTCCGGCAGGAAGGTCCGGCCGAGAGCCGCGCGCACGCCCAGGAGGTCGAAGTAGCCGCCGGAAACCATCTGTCCGAAGACCCGTTCGGGGACCTCGCCGCCGCTCAGGTTCATGCTGAGGAACTGGACGGCGACGAGATTGGAGACGACCTCGTTGTGGTCGCGGAATTCCTCGAAGTTCGGGTAGGAGACCGGCAGGTGGCCCGGATAGGTCACGTCGTTGGTGAACACCGCGACCAGCCGGTCCTGCTCCCGCACGGGCAGCGGCGCCAGGAAGGCCGCGTTGACCACGGTGAAGATCATCGTGTTGGCGCCGATGCCGAGCGCGAGCGAGAGCACGGCCGAGAGCGCGAACCCCGGCTTGCGGAAGAGGGTGCGGAACGCGTAGCTGAGATCCTGCTTCAGGGTTTCCAAGCCATCACCTCGTATTCTTCAAATCCGCCTACTGGATATAGCCCAGGCTGCGCAGCCTCTCGAGCTCCTCGTTGCCGAGGCTCTTGCCCGCCTCCGCGTCGCTCGGCAGGCGTTCCGAACGGACCTTGCGGCGCCAGCCGTCGATCAGGCGGGCGAGCTGCTGCACGCGCTCCGGGTTCCGGGCCGCGACGTCGTTGCGGTCCAGCGGATCGCGGCGGTGGTCGTAGAGCTCGTACTCCGGCACTCCGGGGCCTCTCTTCTCGTTGAAGATCAGCTTCCAGCCTTCGTAGGTCACGGCGAACGACTGCGTGTCGCGCGGCGGCGGTCCGAGCACGTCGACGGTCGCGGACTTCTCGGAGAAGGCCGGCCGCTCGCGCCAGGGCTTCGGCTCCCCGCCCTTCGCGACGCCCGGGCCGAGCAGGGAGACGAGGCTCGTCCCCTGCGCCTCCTTCGGCGCCGCGACCCCGCTCAGGTCGAGCAGCGTCGGCATCAGGTCGATGTTCTGGACCGTCTGCTCGACCACGGTGCCGGCCGGGATCCGCCCCGGGTCCCAGAGCAGGAGCGGGACGTTGGTCAGCTCGCCGTAGACGCTCTGGCCGTGGAACATCTTGCCGTGGTCGAGGAACTCCTCGCCGTGGTCGGCGACCACGGCGATCAGGGTGCGCTTGTCGAGCCCGAGGCTCCGGAGATGGGTGACCAGCCGTCCGATCTCGGCGTCGAGGCTGCGGATCGAGCCGTCGTACCAGTCCAGGTTCTGCTGGGTGAAGGAGGCGGCGTCGACGCCGGCGGCGGCGAGCTCGGAGCTGTTCGGCATGCCGATCATCCGCAGCAGCGGCTCGCCGATGTGCGGCCGGACCGCGCCGATCTGCTCCTGGTACTGCGCCTTCTTCGCCGGGTCGGCCCACCAGGTGTCGTAGGGCCGGTAGGTCTCGTAGGGGAAGTGCGGATCGAGCACGTGGAGGAAGACGAAGAACGGCACGTCGCGGTGCGTGTCGAGCCAGGGCAGCAGGCGGTCGACGTACTCCCTTCCCGTCTTGCTCGACGGCTTCGTGACCAGCGAGGCCGACTCGTGGAGCTCCTCGAAGCCCTGGTGGAGGTTGCTCAGCCGGCCGGTGAAGAAGACCGACGAGAGCCCCAGCGTGGCATAGCCGGCGCCGCGGTAGGCCTCGGCGATGGTGTGCGCCGAGGACGGCAGGCGGTCGCCGAAGTCGATCACCCCGTGCGAGCCCGGGTAGAGCGAGGTGAGCAGGGACGGCATGGCGACCTTGGTCCAGGTCGCCTCGCTCAGGCAGTCGCGGAACAGCGCCCCCTCCTTGGCGAGGCGGGTCAGGTTCGGCGCGGTGTCGCGGCCGTAGCCGTAGGCGTCCAGGTGGTCCCGGCGCAGGGTGTCGGTGACGATGAAGATCACGCCCTGCGGGCGGCCGTCCTCGGGTTGATCCGGTTGATCCCCCTGGGCCAGATCGACGGCGTCGCGCACGACGGGCGCGCCCCAGAAGCCGAGCGCCCCGTCGCCGGAGCCGCCGAGGCTCAAGGCCAGGGTGACGTCGCGGCCGGCCCAGCGGGCGAGGTCGATGCGCAGCGGCTCCCAGCGGTTGAAGGAGGTGACCGTCCGTTCGAGGACCTCTTCGCCCTTGCCGTCCCTGCCGCCATCACCGGTCTCGACCGCGACGCGGAAGGTGACCGGCTTCTCCTCCACCGTCCCCACGGCGAGGTCCAGCCACGGGCGTCCGCCCAGCCGGACCGGCAGGCGCACCACGTCGGGAGCCCGGGAGACGAGGGTCTCGCGGTAGATCTCGCCGAGCCCCTGCCAGCTCACGCCCGCCGGCACGGCGGCGAAGTGGTCCCGGCGCAGGACGACGCGAACCGACTGGATCCGGAAGGTCGCGCCGGGGGCGTCGGTCGGGCGCAGGAGGATGTGCCGGGTCTCCACCGCCTCGGTCGTGTACGGGCTCGACAGGACGTAGGTCCGCATCTTGCCGTCGGCGACCAGGGGGGTGCTGATGCGCCAGGGCATCATCCGGGCGCGGCCGAGCTGCTCGTCGAGATGGATCGGCTCCTCGGACGGCACGAACTGGACGGAGAGGTTGCTCCCCGCCGACGCGCTCAGGGTCACCTCCAGGGCGTGCAGCACGTCCGGCTCGGCCGGCGGAGTGGTCGCGAGGTGCAGGAGCGGGAAGTCCGTCGTGGACCTCCCGGTGAGCACGCCGCCGCTGACGGCGAGCCCCTCGACGCCGGGGCCGGCCTCGAAGCCGTGCGTCGCCGCGTGCGGACCGGCGCCGGGATAGGGCCGGTCGAAACGCCAGTCCGCCCCGACCGAGGCGTCTCCGGCGGCGGCGCGCCGGGGAGTCACCATCTCCGGCCGGAAGACGTCGACCAGCCGGGAGGTGGCCGGCGCCGGCGCCGCGGCGCGGTCGCCGCAGCCGGCCAGGCCGAGCAGGCTCATCGACAGCAGCCCGGCGAGAAGCAGTGGACGAGTCGTCATCATGGGGTCCCCGTTGCGTTGGATCATCGGGCTCAAGCTCCGACCGCCGCCTGCTCCGGGACCGCGTCGGGGACCTCCTCGTCGAGCCCGCGGAGCTTCGGGTAGGCCAGACCGGCGAGGGCGGTGAGCGTCAGCAGGCAGCCCATGACGGCGAACTGCAGGCCGATGCCGCGGCCCTCTCCGACGCCGAACACAGGCCCGAGGGAGCCGGCGAGCCGCCCGCCGGTCTCGAGCAGCGGCCCGAAGACGCGGTCGGCGAGCGGACCCGCCGCCAGGAAGGCGATCGGCGTGGTGAACTGGGACAGGAGCTGGCGGGTGGCGAAGACGCGCCCCTGGACGTCGGGCTCCACCTTGCTCTGCCAGATCGCCTGGTCGCTGCCGTTGATGATCGGCACCAGGAAGAAGAGCAGGAACACGCCCGTGGCGATCAGCGGGACCCAGGAGCTGACGCCGATCACCAGCATGGCGAGGCCGAGGAGCGGGCTGAAGCCGAGAATGCCCCAGATCCGCTTGGCGGGTCCGCCCCAGGCGCTCATCAGGAGCCCGCCGGCGAGGGCGCCGACGCTGCCGAACGCGAGGACGAAACCGAGCTGCGTCTCGCCGGCGCCCGACAGGACGAGCGGCGTGACGAGGACCTGGCTCATCGCGAAGAACAGGTTGAGCAGGGCGAAGAAGCCGAGCAGCGAGAGGAGGGCCGGCCGCGACTTCAGGTAGGCCCAGCCGAAGCCGGCCTCGCGGAACACCGAGCCCTTGGCGGCCTGGCCCACCGCGCTGCGCTCCGGCCGCGGGATGCTGACCAGGAGCAGCGTCACCGCGCCGATGAAGAAGGTCACCACGTCGACCACCACCAGCCCCTCCAGCTTGATGATCGGCATCAGGATGCCGGCGAGCAGGGGCGCCAGGATGCGCGCCGAGGAGGAGCCGAACTGCACCATGCCGCTCGCCCGGCCGAAGTGCTTCTTGGGCACCAGCAGGGTCGCCACGGCGCCGTAGGTGGGGAACTGGAAGGCGAGGAAGATCGAGCCGAAGGCGACGATGCCGTAGACGTGCCAGACCTCCAGCCTGTTCAGCGCCACCAGGGTGACCAGGGTGACCATCGCGGTCGCCGCTCCGAGGTACGACATCAGCAGGACCTTCCGCCGGTCCCAGCGGTCGACCACGACGCCCACGAACGGCGCGAGCACCAGCGAGGGGAGGACGCCGCAGACGTAGATCAGGGTGAAATCGGTCGCCGAGCCGGTCTTCTCGTAGACCCAGACGCCCAGTCCGAAATTGGTCAGGCCGGAGCCGAACATCGAGATGATCTGGCCGATCCAGATCGTGATGAACGCCCGCCAGTTCTTTGCTTCGGTCGATGGCTCCATGACTCCTCCGTGGATGGTGATTCGTTCAGGCCGTCCCCTTCAGGAGAGGGGGCCGCTCTCCGGCAGCTCGCGGGCAGGGGTCCCGGGGACCAGGGCCGCCGGATCGGCGCCCTCCTCCACCGCCCGGGCGGCTTCGGCCAGGCGGCGCAGCTTGGAGAAGAAGGTTTGCGCGAGCGTCTCGATGGTCGCCCGCCGGTGCAGGTTTTCGCTGTAGGACACCGCGAGCTGAAGGCCCTCGCGGCCGGTCTGGACCGAGAGGCTCAGCAGGCGCCCGCGCACCCCGCGCGGATGGCGCGCCGGCCCCGCCGCCTCGGGGGCCGGCTGGAAGCGGCCGGCCTCCGCCGGGCCGTCTGCGGCCTGGCCGAGGTAGACGACGGCGAGCTCCGGCTGCGGCTGGGCGCGGAGGCGCGCCGCGACGTCCTCCAGCCCCGCCATGTAGCGCAGCATGCCATAGCCGAGGCCGCGCGCGGGCACGGCGCGCATCGCGTCGCGGACGCTCTCCAGCCCGACCGCGGGGTCCGCCGTCTCCGGCAGCTCCAGCAGCAGCGGGTAGGAGCTGGTGAACCAGCCCACGGTCCGCGACAGGTCGACGTCGTCGCGCAGCGGCTCCCGGCCGAGCCCCTCGACGTCGATCAGGAACCTCCGCCCGCCGGTCCACCAGGCGAGGGCCTGGCCGAGAGCGGTGAGGAGGATCTCCTGGACGTCGGACCGGAGCGCCCGCGTCACCTTCTGCGTGAGGATCTGCGCCTCCTCCGCCGGCAGGGTGAAGGTGAGGGTGCGGGAGGACGCGGAGTCGTTGCGGCCCGGCAGGTCGACCGGGAGCGGATCGATCCGGTCGCGCCGTTCGTCGAGCCAGAGCGGGATCTCGCCGTCGAGGGCTCCGGAGCGGGAGTGCTCGCGCAGGGTGATCGCCCAGTGCTTGTAGGAGGACGACTTCGAGGGCAGCGCCGGCGCCTCGCCGCGCAGGGCCTGCCCGTAGGCGGCCTCCAGGTCCTCGAACAGGATGCCCCACGAGGGGATGTCCATCACCAGGTGGTGGAGGACGGCGAGCAGGCGGTCCCCGGTATCGCCAGTATCGCCGGCGCGCCGGAACAGGACGAAGCGCGCGAGCGGACCCTCCGTCAGGTCGAGGCTCCCCTGCACGTCCGCCGCGGCGGCTTCGAGCGCCGCGGTCCGCGCCGGCTCCGGCAGATCTCCGAGGTCGACGCAGGAGAAGGAGCCCGGCCCCACGCCGGGAGCGGGGCTGGTCTGCCGCCAGGCGCCGTCCGCCCGGTGGAAGCGCAGGCGCAGGGCGTCGTGGTGCTCCAGCACGGCGCGGACCGCCGCCTCCAGCGGCGCCGGACGGAGGGGGGGCTCCGCTTTCAGGAGCGCGGAGATGTTCCACTGGTGCGCGTGGGCAAAATCCTGCTCGAAGAACCACCGCTGGATGGGGATCAGGTGGACCGGCCCCTCCACGGCGCTCTGCTGGGCGTGGATCCTGGAGTCGAGCAGGGCCGTCCTGGCGAGCTCCTCGATCGTCGGGTGGTGGAACGCCTTGCGCTGCGTCAGCTTGTAGCCGGCCTTGTTCGCCCGCGAGACGATCTGGATGCTGGTCACCGAGTCGCCGCCCAGGTCGAAGAAGTTGTCGAGGACGCCGATCTTCTCGATCCCGAGGTAATCCTGCCAGAGCTCCACCAGGTCGCGCTCGACCTTGTTGCGCGGCGGCACGTAGGGTGAATCGAGGGACGGGCGCGGGTGCAGCGCCGACGCCGCGGGCCGCGCCGCCGGCGCCTCTTCCGTCGCCGAGGCGGCGGCCGTCCAGGCGGCGAGCCGGCCGGGCAGGTCGCCCGTGGACACGGTCACCCAGCTCCCCAGCTCCAGCGAGGCCAGGCGGCGCAGCGCCTCGGTCAGCTCGGCCGGGGCGGGCGGGCGCCACGCCTCGCCGCGCGCCGGCGGCAGGTTCTCGAGGGCGGCACCCCGCCATGGGCTCCCCTGCTCCTGGATCCAGGCGGCCGCAAGGTCCCGGCGTGGGCCGGAGCCCGCCAGCGGGACCACCGCCAGCGCGGCCGCCGCGCCCAGCTCGCCGGCCAGGAGGCCGAGCCCGGCGAGCCGGGCCTCTTCCTCGCCGACGTCCTCCCCGTCCCCGGCGGCGTAGATCACGGCGTCCGGGCGGCCGAGGCGCTCGCGCAATCGGGAGGCCTCCGCAGGAAGGTCGGACGGATCGATCAGGACGAGGCGGACGCCGGTGGAGCCGAGGGCGTTCTCCAGCAGGCGGCGGATCTCGCCATCTCCTCCCACCAGCAGGGCGGAGCTCTCCGGCCGCAGAAGCCCGGCTTCCGGCTCCGGATCGACGCGCAGGCGCTCGTCGCCGCGCACCCAGCGGTGTGCGGCCCGGAAGGCGACCTCGGGATCGTCCGGAGAGGCGAGAAGCTCCTCCACCACGCGCTCGACAGCGACATCCGGCCCGAGATCGAGGACCCGCGCCCGGAGCCCCCGCTCCCCCAGGCTCCGGACGGCGCCGGCCAGGGCGGCCCGGCCCGGCCGCAGCTCCTCGCCGCCGGTGACCTCGCGGGCGCCGCTCAACACCAGGGTGAGCGCCGACAGCTTCGCCAGGCGGTCGCCGAGACCGGCAAGCCCGACGAGAGCCTCCCGGTCGGCGCCGGCGTCCGCGCCGGCCGGATGGAGCCAGACCAGGTGCCGCGACGCGAGGTCCCGGCTCTCCAGCTCCTGCACGGAGGCCGCCCTGTCCACCGTCCCACCCAGGGAGGCCAGACGGTCGGCGAGAGGCTCGTCCGGACCGGAGAGCAGGATGAACGCGCCGGACGGATCCGCGGGGCGGCGCCGGCCCAGGGGCACACGCCGCCAGGAGGAGACCCAGAACCAGTCGCCTGGGTCGGGCCGGCGCTGCCAGGGATCGGCCGCCGCGACGGCCGTCTCCGGCAGCGCGTCGATCCAGAACCGCTGGTGCTCGAAGGGATAGGTGGGCAGCGCGACGCGGCGGCGCGACTCGCCCGAGTGCACGCCCGCCCAGTCCGGACGGACGCCGTGCAGCCAGAGCCCGCCGAGGGTGCGCAGCATCGCGGCCAGGTCCGAGCCCAGCTCGGCGGCGCCCAGCAGCGAGGCGAAGGCCGGCGAGCCGGCGGCCTTCTCCTGTCCGCGCAGCAGGCTGAACAGGGTCTTGCCGGGACCGACCTCGAGGAAGATCCTCCCCGGTTCCCGGCGCAGCTCGGCCATCCCCTCGGCGAAGCGGACGGTCTGGCGCAGATGCCGGACCCAGTACTGCGGGTCGGTCGCCTCTTCGCCGGTGATCCAGGTGCCGGTGGCCGTGGAGACGTAGGGCCGCTCGGGCCGTTGCAGCGGAAGGCCCTCCACGACCCGGCGGAACGCGTCGAGCATGGGATCGAGCATCCGCGAGTGCCCGGCGAAAGCGATGGGGATGCGGCGGCATTCGAGGCCGCGGGCCGCCAGGGTGCGCTCCAACTCGTCGACGGCTGCCACCGGACCGGAAGCGACCGTGAAGTGGGGGCCGTTGACCGCGGCGAGCGACAGCTCGTCGCCCAGCAGGCCGGCGAGCTCCGCTTCGGGCAGCGGGACGCTCAGCATGGCTCCGGGCGGCAGCGCGTCGAGGAGGCGTCCGCGCTCGGCCACCAGGACCACCGCCGCTTCGAGCGGCAGGACGCCCGCGATGCACGCCGCGACGTACTCGCCGAGGCTGTGGCCGATCATCGCCTGCGGGCGGACGCCCCAGGACATCCAGAGCTCGGCGAGAGCGTGGCAGAAGGCGAACAGGAACGCGTTGTTGAGCGAGGGCTGCCGGAGCCGGGCCTCCGCCTCCGCCTCGGCGCCGGGCCGCGGGAAGAGCAGCTCCCGCAGGTCCGTCCCGAGGAGCGGGAGCAGCAGATCCAGCGTGCGATCGAGAGCGGCGCGGAAGACCGGCTCGTGGCGATAGAGGTCGGAAGCCATGCCGGGCCGCTGGCTGCCCGAGCCCGGGAAGAGGAAGACGACCTGCGGCTCGGGCCCGTCGGCGAACCCCTGGGCCAGACCGCCCGCGCCCTGGAGGGTGGCGACGGCCTCTTGAGAGTCTTGCCCGACGAAGGCGGCGCGGTGCTCGAAGGAGCGGCGGCCCACCTGCAGCGTGTAGGCGACGTCGGCCGGGTCGAGCCCGGGGCTGCTCTCCAGATGGTCGGCCAGGCGCTGGACCGCGCGGTCGAGGGCGTGCGCCGAGCGCGCCGAGAGGGTGAAGAGCTGCCAGAGGCGGCCCGGCGTGGTCGGCCGCGGCGCGGGCGCCTCCTCCAGGATGGCGTGCGCGTTGGTGCCGCCGATCCCGAAGGAGCTGACGGCGGCGCGCAGCGGGCCGTCGGCCGTCCAGTCCCGCAGCGCGGAGTTGACGTAGAACGGGCTCCCTCCCATGTCGAGCTTCGGGTTCGCCTCCCGGAAGTGGAGGCTGGGCGGGATCTGGCGGTGGGCCAGGGCGAGCGTCGCCTTGATCAGCCCGCCGACGCCGGCGGCCGTGTCCATGTGCCCGACGTTGGTCTTGAGGGAGCCGAGGGCGCAGAAGCCGGTCTTCCGCGTGAGCGGCCGGTAGGCCTCCTTGAGCGCCGTGACCTCCACCAGGTCGCCGAGCAGCGTGCCGGTGCCGTGGGTCTCCACGTAGGTGATGCTCTCGGCCTCCACCGCGGCGCGGGCGATGGCCTCCCGGATGACGCGGATCTGCCCCTCCGGGCTCGGCGCGGTGTAGCCGATCTTGACGTTGCCGTCGTTGTTGATCGCCGTCGCCTTGAGGACGGCATGGATCTGGTCTCCGTCGGCCAGCGCGTCCTCGAGGCGCTTGAGGGCCACGATGGCGACGCCGCTCCCCGGCACGGTGCCCTTGGCCTTGCTGTCGAAGGCGCGGCAGTGCCCGTCGTTCGAGAAGATGCCGCCCTCTTCGTGGAAGTACCCGGTGACCTGGGGCACGGGCACGGTCGCGCCGCCGGCCAGCGCCATGTCGCACTCGCCTTCGAGCAGGCTGCGGCAGGCCAGGTGAACGGCGACGAGCGAGCTGGAGCACGCCGTCTGGACGACCAGGCTCGGGCCCTTGAGGTTCAGCTTGTAGGACACCCGGGTCGGAAGGAAATCGCGGTCGTTGCCGAGCATGGTCTGGATGACCCCGGATCGGCTCACCGACTCCGGATTGCGCAGCAGGTTGCTCGTGAAGTAGCTGTTGCGGCCGACGCCCGTGAACACGCCGATGGGACCGGCATGGCGTTCCGGGTCGTAGCCGGAGGACTCCAGGGCCTCCCAGGCGCACTCCAGGAAGATCCGGTGCTGGGGGTCGAGGATCTCCGCCTCCCGCGGGCTGAAGCCGAAGAACTTGGCGTCGAAGCCTTCGACGTCGTCGAGGACGCCCTTGGCCCGGATGTAGAAGGGATCGGCGAGCAGCTCTTCGGACACGCCGGCCGCCCGCATCTCTTCCTCGGTGAAGACGCGGATCGACTCCACGCCGTCGCGCAGGTTGCGCCAGAGCTCGCCGACGCCCGAGGCTCCGGGGAAGCGGCCGGTCATGCCGACGATGGCGATCTCGCGTCCGAGGGGCCGCGCGGCCGGTGGAGCGGTCCACGGGGGAGCCGCGGTGGCGGCGGCTCCTTCCAGATGCTCGGCGAGCGCGGCGACCGTGGGATGGCGGAAGAGGTCGATCACCTCGACCGGACGACCGAGGGCGCCGAGGGCGTCGCGCAGCATCCCCTCCATGCGGATGAGCAGCAGGGAGTTGCCGCCGAGGTCGAAGAAGTTGTCGTGCAGGCCCACCGTCCCGCGCTGCAGGAGCTCGCACCAGACCTCCGCGATCCGGCGCTGCAGCTCGGTCTCCGGCGGCACCGTCTCGCCGTCGCCGCCCGCCTCGAACACCGGGCGCGGCAGGGCCTTGCGGTCCACTTTGCCGTTGGCGTTGAGCGGCAGGCGGTCGAGGACGACGAAGGCCTCGGGCACCATGTGCGCCGGCAGCTTGCCCTTGAGGAAGGCGCGCAGGGACGCGGCGTCCGAAGCCGGCTCGCTGGCCGCCGCCACGTAGGCCACGAGGCGCTTCGGCCCGGGCTCGTCGGCGCGCGCCAGCACCGCCGCCTCGCGGACCGCCGGGTGCTCGGCCAGCGCGGCCTCGATCTCGCCGGGCTCGATGCGGTAGCCGCGGATCTTGACCTGGTGGTCGACGCGCCCCAGGAACTCCAGGTTGCCGTCCGGCAGATGGCGGGCCAGGTCGCCGGTGCGGTAGAGGCGCGCGCCCTCCTCCCCCGCCGGCGCGAAGGGATCGGGGATGAACCTCTCCGCGGTCACGTCCGGCCGCCCGAGATACCCCCGCGCCACGCCGATCCCGCCGATGCAGAGCTCCCCGGGGACGCCGGCGGGGACCGCCTGGAGATCGAAGTCGAGCAGGTGGAGCCGCACGTTGGCGAGCGGCCGGCCGATGGGCAGCCGCGCATATCCGAGGTCCTCGCCGCCCTCGTCGATCCGGAAATAGCTGGCGCAGACCGTGGCCTCGGTGGGCCCATAGTGGTTGAGGAGCCGGAACGGCCGGCCGGCCAGCAGGCGGTACCAGGTCTGGATCTTGTCCGGGGTCACGCTCTCGCCGCCGACGACCAGGGTGCGCAGGGTGGACGGCGGCGCCTGGCCGCGGGCGGCCAGGTCCTCGGCCCACTGCTGCCAGAAGGCCGCGGCAAGCTCGATGCACGTGACGCCCTGCGTCTCCAGGTAGAGATCCAGGTCTCGGCCCAGCAGCGCCTGCGGGTTCCTGTGGAGCACCAGGGTCGCGCCGCTCACAAGCGGCGGGAACAGGTCTCCCACCGAGGCGTCGAAGGCCAGGGAGAGGAGCATCAGCATGCGGTCGCCCGGACCGAGCCGCCAGTTCTCGGCGAAGGACAGCGCGAGGTTGACCAGGCCGGCGTGCGGCACCATGACGCCCTTGGGCCGGCCGGTCGAGCCCGAGGTGTAGATCTGGTAGGCGAGGCTCTCCGGCAGGGCCCAGGGCTCCGGTGCCTCCGGGCTCAGGGCCGCCAGCGCCTCGCGCTCCTCGTCGAGGCGCAGCACCCGCAGCACCCGCGCATGGGTATCGGGAAGATGCGGCAGACGGCCCGCCAGGGCGCTGGCGGTGAGGACGATGCGCAGGCCGGTGTCCTCCAGCAGCCAGCCGAGCCGCTCCGCGGGCTGCCCCGGGTCGAGCGGAACGTAGGCGCCGCCGGCCTTGAGGATGCCGAGCACCGCCACCATCAGGTCGGGCGAGGGCTCCAGGCAGATGCCGACCAGGTCGTCGAGGCGCAGGCCCAGGCCGCGCAGCCGCCGGGCGAGCCGGTTGGCCTGCGCGTCGAGCTCGCCGTAGCTCGTCGTCCGGCCCTCGAAGATCAGGGCCGGCGCGTCCGGGGAGGCCGCCGCCCGGGCGGCGAAGAGCTCGTGGATGCAGGCTCCCCGCGGCCGCGCCAGGGCGGCGTCGTTCCACTCCACGAGGACCTGCTGCCGCTCGGGCGCGGTGAGGACCGGGAGCTCCGACAGCCTTGTCGAGGGCTCGGCGGCCGCGGCCTCCAGGATCGTCCGGAAGTGCGCCAGGAGCCGGGCCATGGTGGTGGGCAGGAAGAGGTCCGAGTCGTACTCGACGCCGCAGACGATGCCTTCGGCGGCGTCACGGGCCACGAAGGTGAGGTCGAACTTCGCGGTGCCGGTCTCGATGCGCCGCATCTCCAGGCCGAGCCCGTCCCGCTCCTCGATCGGCACACCCGGCTTGTGGAGGAGGAACATCACCTGGACCAGCGGCGCGTGGCTCGCCGAGCGCTCCGGCCGCAGCTCTTCGACCAGGCGGCCGAACGGCGCGTCCTGCCGATCGTAGGCGGCGAGGACCGAGCGCCGGTTGCGGGCCAGGATCTCCGCGAACGCGGGGTCGCCGGCCAGGTCGGCCCGCAGGACCAGGGTGTTGACGAAGAAGCCCACAATCCCCTCCACCTCCGCGCGGGTGCGGCCCGCGATCGGAGTGCCCACCAGGAAATCCTGGCGTCCCGTATGGCGATGGAGGAGCGCGTCGAAGGCGGACAGGAGCGTCATGAACAGCGTGGCTCCCTGCGTCCGCGCGAGCTCCCGCACGGAGTCGGAGAGATCCCGGGAAAGGGCCGCCGACAGGGACGCGCCGCGGCCGCGGGGCTGCTCGGATCGAGGACGGTCGGAGGGCAGGGTCAGGACCGTGGGAGCTCCGGCGAGCCGCTCCTTCCAGTCGGCGAGCTGCGCTTCCAGGGCGGAGGCCAGCTTCTCCCTCTGCCACTGCGCGAAGTCCGCGTACTGGAGCCGGGGCTCGGGCAGGGGCGAGGGTTCGCCGCGGGCGAACGCCCGCTCGATCGCGACCAGCTCGGAGACGAGGATCTCGATCGAGGTGGCGTCGGAGACGATGTGGTGGAGAACCAGGAGAAGACGGTGCTCCTCCGCTCCCAGGCGAAGCAGGGCCGCCCGGGCCACCGGCCCGCGCTCCAGGCCGAAGGGGAGCTCCGCCACCTCCCGGCCGCGCCGGTCGGCTTCGGCCGACCGCGGGCCTCCGGGCAGCGCCGAAAGGTCCACGACAGGCATGGGCAGGCCCGCGTCGCCGACCCGCTGGACCGCCGTACCACCCCCGGCTTCGAAGGTGGTGCGCAGGGCCGCATGGCGGCGCGACAGCTCGTGCAGCGTGGCCCCCAGGGCGGCGGGATCGAGCCGGCCGGTGAGCCGGACCTCGTAGGCCTCGTTGTAGGTGGGCCGGCCGGGCGCGAACCGCTCCAGGATCCAGAGCCGCTCCTGGGCGAAGGAGAGCGGCGCGGGTCCGGCGTCCCCCGATCGCGGCGTGATGGGCAGGCTGGCGGGGTCCAGCCCCCGCTGGCGCAGAAGCGCCTCGATCAACTCTCTCTTTCTCGCCTCGGCGCTCATCGCAGGCCCCCGTCGTTCATCTCGTTCTCGGACATCTGGGCGGCGAGGAGCGCCTCCAGCTCTTCGGTGGAAAGTCTCTCCAGGCCGGCCATCAGCTCGCCCAGGTCGGTCTGCGGCGGCGCGGCGGCAACCTCGCGGCAGGCGTCGGCCAGCTGCGCGATCGTCTGCGCCTCCAGGAAGGTGGAGAGCGCGATCTCGCGGCCCAGGGCGGCGCGCACCCGGGCGACGATCTGCGTGGCCAGGAGGGAATCCCCCCCGATCTGGAAAAAGCCGTCGTGGATACCGATGCGCGCGATGCCGAACGCCTCCTGCCAGATGCCGGCGAGGGCGCTCTCGATCTCATCCCGGGGCGCGTCCTCGCCCGCGGCCGCGGAAGGCGGCTCGGCCGGGTGGTCCGGCGGCGCCGGGCTGAGGAGAACGAACGTGGACCCGTCCGGAGCCGCCGGGAAGGCGGCCAGGAGCTCGGGCGGCAGCGGTCCTGCCAGCGGCCGGGCGATCCACCCGGACGGAACCGCCGGCGAGCCTCCGGGTGGCACGGCGAGGACGACGACCGACGCGCCCGCGGAAGCAGGGAGGGCCGGCGGCCGCGGATCGGCCCCTTCGATCCAGTACCGCTGCCGCTCGAAGGGATAGGTCGGCAGCGGCACGCGGCGGCGGCGCTCGCCGGTGTGGAAGGCCGACCAATCCGGCTCCACGCCCGCCGTCCAGAGCCGTCCGAGCGCCTCCAGCACCGAGCCGAGATCCTCGCCGTCCTGCCGCGCCAGAGAGGCCACGGCGGTCCGGCCGGCCGCGGCCCGTCTCGCGAACCGGGTGAGCGCCTCTCCGGGGCCGACCTCCAGCAGGACCCTGCCCGGTTCTTCCAACAGAGCCGCGAGGCCGTCGGCGAAGCGCACCGTGGCCCGCAGGTGGCGCGCCCAGTAGGCGGGATCGACCGCGTCCTCTTTCCGCATCCAGGTCCCGGTGACGTTCGAGATCCAGGGGAGCGACGGAACCCCGTGCCCGAGCCGGGCGACCCGGGCGACGGCCGCGGCGAAGCGGTCGAGGACCGGGTCCATCATCGGCGAGTGGAAGGCGTGCGAGACGCGCAGGGGCTTGCCCTCGATACCCTCGGCGAGCAGCCGGTCGCGCAGGGCCGCGACCGCTTCGGGCTCTCCCGCCACCATGCACGAGGCCGCGCCGTTCACCGCGGCGAGGGCGAGGCCCGGCGCCAGGCGCGCCCGGACCTCCGCCTCCGGCAACGGCACGGCGAGCATGGCGCCGGGCGGCAGCTCGCCCATCAGCCGGCCGCGCTCGGCCACGAGCATCAGGGCGTCCTCCAGGGAGAAGACCCCGGAGAGGCAGGCGGCCACGTACTCGCCGACGCTGTGGCCGAGCATGGCCGCCGGCCGGATGCCCCAGAACATCCAGAGCCGCGCCAGCGCGTGCTCGACGGCGAACAGGGCCGGCTGGGTGAGCTCCGTCCGCTCCAGCTGCCGGGCCGCCTCGTCCTCCCGGCCCGCGGCCGGAAACAGCAGCTCGCGCAGGTCGAGACCGAGAGGCTGGCGCAGGATTTCCGCGGCGCGGTCGATCTCCGCCCGGAAGACCGGCTCCGAGCGATAGAGGCCCTCGGCCATGCGGACGCGCTGCGCACCCTGGCCCGGAAAGAGGAATGCGACCGACGTCGACGCCGCGACCGCGCCGTCCGAGCCGGGCTCGCGGAGCGCCGCGACCGCCTCTACCAGGTCCCGGCCGACGACCGCGCGCCGGTCGAGGGCGCGCCCTCGCGCCTGCAGTCGGCGATCGCCGCGGCGATCGCGAAGGACGCCCGATGATCGGCTCGATCCGCGGCACCGTGCTCGAACGCACGCCGAGCGGCGAGGTGCTCGTCGAGGTCGGCGGCGTCGGCTACCGCGCGTCGGTTCCGGTCGGCGCGCTCGTGAAGCTCTCGCCGGGCGACACCGCGTTCCTCTTCACGCACCTGCATGTGCGCGAAGACGCCATGATCCTGTTCGGCTTCCCGACCCGCGACGAGCGCGACACGTTCGAAGCGCTCATCACCGCGACCGGCGTCGGGCCGAAGCTCGCGCTCGCGATCCTCGGCGTGCAC
>JBEQUE010000093.1:0-10897 GCA_040349255.1 Acidobacteriota bacterium
GCAGGCCGGGGAGACCATGCAGAGGGTCCGCGAAGCCATGGGGCTGGACTACCGCAAGGCCCTGCAGAAGGTCGGAGCATGAGCAGACCCAGGAAGCCGGAAGCGCCGCCTGAAGGGACGGGCAACCCGGACGCGCCGGAGAGTCCTGAGGTCTCGGCGCTCCTGCCCGACGCCTGGCGCGTCCTCCTGCCGGTCTTCGAGGGGCCGCTCGACCTGCTGCTCCACATGATCAAGATGAACCGGGTGGAGATCACCGACATCCCGGTGGCGACCATCTGCGAACAGTTCCACGCGTATCTGGCGCTGATGGGCGAGCTGAACCTGGACGTGGCCGGCGAGTACATCTACGAGGCGGCGCTCCTCATCCACCTCAAGTCCAAGATGCTGCTGCCCCGGCCGGCCAAGGCCGAGGGCGAGCCCGAGGAGGATCCGCGGCAGGAGCTGGTCCAGCGCCTCCTCGAATACCGCCGGCTCAAGGAGATCGCGCAGTCGTTCGCCGAGGTCGACCGCCTGCGCATGGGCATCTGGACGCGCAAGCCGCAGCCGCTGCCCCAGGCTCCCGAGGAAGAGGGGACGATCGAGCTGGGCGACATCTCGCTCTTCGACCTCGTCGGCGCGCTGCGCCAGGCGCTGGTGCGCTACGATCGGGAGCATCCGCCGCCGCTCCAGCTCACCCTGGAGGCGTTCTCGGTCCGCAGCCAGTTCGACCGCCTGCTCGGCCTGCTCGACGCGGCGCGGCCGTTCGACCTCGTCGACGACCTGCGCACCCGCTCCTGCCGGTCCGAGGCCGTCTCCGCCTTCCTCGCCGTGCTGGAGCTGGCCCGCCTGAATCTGGTGCGCGTCCACCAGACGGAGAGCGGCGACATCCTTCTCTATCGCACCACGCGGGATCTGAGCACGCTGGATCGGGAGGCGATCTCGGGATGATCGAGAGACGGGAAATGGAAGCGGTGCTGGAGGCGATCCTCTTCGTCTCCTCCGAGCCGGTGCCGCGGACCAAGCTGATGGAGCTGTTCGACGAGGAGGACCGGCCGCAGGTCGCCGAGGCCCTGGAGGCCGTGCTCGCCCGCTATGCCGGCTACGGGGGCGGCAGCTCCGGGGAGGGCGCGGAGGAGTCGACGGAAGGCCGCGGCATCCTCGTCGAGGACGTGGCCGGCGGCGTGCGCCTCGCCACCCGTCCCGAGGTGGCGGGCTGGCTGCGCCGCTTCTTCGACGTCTCCGGCGGCAGCAAGCTCTCCATGGCCGCGCTGGAGACCATGGCGATCATCGCCTACCGCCAGCCGGTCACCGCTCCCGAGATCCAGGAGCTGCGCGGCGTCAGCGCCGCGGGCGTCCTCAAGACGCTCCTGGAGCGCCGGCTCGTGCGCATCACCGGCCGCAAGGAGGTCGTGGGCAAGCCGTTCCTCTACGGCACCACCAAGGAGTTCCTGGTCCACTTCGGCCTCAACACGCTCAAGGACCTGCCGCCGCTGGAGGAGTTCGAGGAGACCTTCGGCGCGGCCGGCGGAGGCGCCGGGGTCGGAGGGATCGAGGTGAGCGCCAACACGCTGGAGGCCTTCCTGCCGCCGGCCGAGCCCACCGAGGAGGAGATGATGGCGATGGCTGCCGAAGGGGCCCGGCCGGAGGATCGCGAGGAGACCTTCCAGCGCGAGGTGGCGGCCCTCGAAGAGGCCTCTTCGGACTCGGAGCCGGAGTAGAGAGGAGGGAGGATGGAGGAGCGACTGCAGAAGATCCTGGCCCGGGCCGGCGTGGCCTCGCGCCGCAAGGTGGAGGAGATGATCCGGCAGGGGCTGGTCACCGTGAACGGCCAGGTGGCCGGGATCGGCGACAAGGCCGACCCCGCGAAAGACGCGATCAAGGTCGAGGGCCGGCGCATCCAGCCCCACACCGGCGAGCACCACTACCTGCTCCTCAACAAGCCGAAGGGCGTGATGTCCACGCTGTCCGACCCGGAGGGCCGGCCGACGGTGATGGAGTTCATCCCGCCGACGCTGCGCAAGGCGCTGGTCCCGGTCGGCCGCCTCGACTACTACACCGAGGGGCTGCTCCTGCTCACCGACGACGGCGAGTTCGCGCAGCGCGTGGCCCATCCGCGCTACGGCAGCGTGAAGACCTACGAGGTCAAGGTGAAGGGCCGCCCGTCCGACGCCGCGCTCGACCGGCTGCGGGCCGGCATCACGCTCGAAGGCAGGAAGACCGCGCCGGCGAAGATCTCCTCGCGGCCGTCGCCCGTGGCGCACCGCCGCCAACGGGACGACGACGAAGGAGGCGAGAACACCTGGTGGGTGGTCCAGCTCACCGAGGGCCGGACGCGCCAGATCCGCGAGATGTTCCTGCACATCGGCCACCCCGTTCACAAGCTGCGCCGGGTCTCGATCGGTCCGCTGCGCGACCCCGACCTGCCGCTCGGCTCGGTGCGCGAGCTGACCCCGAAGGAGGTCCAGGCGCTCCTCCGGAGCTCGGGCGAGAAGGTCAAGGCTCCGAAGAGACCGGCGCCCAAGCCTGCCGGCGTCCGGGGCCCGGCGGCCAAAAAACCGGCGAGGAAGGCCTCCCGATGACGGCGCCCCTGATCGTGGCGATCGACGGTCCGTCCGGGGTCGGGAAGAGCACCGCCGCCCGCCGGCTGGCGAAGAGGCTCGGCATCCCCTTCCTGGACACCGGAGCCATGTACCGGGCCATCGCGCTCAAGACCCTGCGGAGCCGCCTGGACCCCGCCGACCGCGCGGCGGTCGAGGCGCTCGCTTCGGAGACCGAGGTCGAGCTGCACCGCCATGACGACGGCCGGTTCGAGGTTTTCCTGGAGGGCGAGCCGGTCGAATCCTTCATCCGCGCGCCGGAGGTGGGGGAGGCGGCCTCGGCGATCTCGACCCATCCCGGGGTCCGCCGCCGCCTGGTGGCGCTCCAGCAGGACGCGGCGCGGCACTGGGGAGGCGTGCTGGAAGGCCGGGACATCGGCACCCGGGTCTTCCCCGACACCCCGCACAAGTTCTTCCTCGACGCCCGGCTGGACGTACGGGTCCGCCGCCGCTACGAGGAACTGCTCGCCGCCGGCCGCGACCTGCCCTACGAGCAGGTCCTCGAAGAGATCGAGCGCCGCGACCACCGCGACCGCACCCGCGAGGACTCGCCTCTGACCCACGACGAGACCTACACCCTGGTGGACACCTCCGACCTGGTCGTCGACCAGGTCGTGGAGGCCATGGCCGAGGCGGTGCGGGCAAGGACATAAAGGGTCCTTTGTGCGGCAGCTCTTTTGCAGATAGTTTATGGCCTGGCCTCCGGGCCATCCTCAAGCCAACGAGCATTCCAGGCAGCACCGAGAAAGGAGCGAAGATATGGGTCTGATCGAGTTCGCCAAGAACGTGGGGCGGAAGCTGGGGCTGGGCGACGACGACGACAAGAAGGTGCAGGGCCAGGGGCCGCAGGCAGGCGCGCACCCCGCCCCGCCGACCCCGCAGCAGGTGCAGGAGCTGCACGACCGCCGCAGGGCCGCGGCGCTGGTCAAGCTCGTGCAGGACATGGGCTTCCACGTCGATGAGCTGGGCGTCCGGGTGGACGGCGACAAGGTGACCCTCACCGGCCAGGCGAAGAGCCAGGAGGACCGGGAGAAGATCGCCCTGCTGGTCGGCAACGTCGAGGGCATCGGCAGCGTGGACGACAAGATGACGGCCGCCCAGGCGGCGCCCGAGGCCACCTTCTACGAGGTCAAGCCGGGCGACAACCTGTCCAAGATTTCCAAGCATTTCTACGGCGACGCCAACAAGTACCACAAGATCTTCGAGGCCAACCGGCCGATGCTCAAGGACCCGGACGAGATCTACCCGGGCCAGCGTCTCCGCATCCCCGACGCCACCCCCGCCGCCTGACCCGTCCCTCCCCAGGCGGCCGGAGACCTCCGGCCGCCTGTCCGCTCCCGGGAACTTTTGCCTCTTCCCGCCGTCTAAGGCTTCGAACCGGCCGATCGGATCGAAAGGAGTTCGAATGCGCGTCCAAAAACGCGGAGGAAGAGCCCTGCTCGGAGCGCTGTTGCTGTCCACCCTGGTCCCGTGCGTGAGCGAGTGCACGCCGCCGAAGGCGGTCGTGGTCGACGACTTCGAGTCCGGCAAGCTCGCCGGCTGGAGAACGGCCCACGGCGGCTCCGGGGACTGGTTCGTCTACTCCGACGGCAAGACCCCTCCCGATCCCTCCAGGACCGATCCGAGCGTCCCGTTCGACGTCCCGAATCCGCCCCAGGGCAAGTTCGCGGCGGTGACCGACATGCAAGGCGGCGGCACCCGGATCCTCTACCGGGACCTGAAGCTCGACGGCCGCTTCCGGCTCCGCCTGACCGTGTTCTACGTCAACATCGCCGGCGAGCTCGCCAGCCCGAAGACGCTCGACTTCAACCTGCTCGAGCGCAACCAGCAGTTCCGGATCGACCTCATGCCTCCCGCCTCGCCGGTCGACTCCATGGCGGACAGCGACGTGCTGCTCAACGTCTTCCATACCTCGCCCGGCGATCCCGCCCGTCGCGAGCCGACCGCCGTCGAGGCCGATCTCTCGGCGCTGGCCGGGAAGACGGTCCGCCTCCGCCTCGCCGGCGCCGACAACACCGGCCCGTTCCGCATCGGGGTGGATGAGATCCGCCTGGAACCGCTGGACGCGGACGCCCGCGCCGAGCTCCCGGCCAGCTCCACGGAGCCTCCGGGAGTCGTGAACGGGACGCTCACGGTGCCGAGGATGAAGGGAGAGGAGGCGCTCGCGGCGCTCTCGACCTACGCCGACCAACTGGTGAAGAACGACCAGTTCTCCGGCACCCTGCTCGTCGCCCGGCACGGCAAGGTGCTCTTCCAGAAGGCCTGGGGCCGCGCGAACCGGGAGACCGGCGCCCCGGTCACGCTCGACACGCAGTTCCGCATCGGCTCGATGAACAAGATGTTCACCTCGGTCGCCACCCTGCAGCTCGTCGAGGCGGGCAAGCTCGCGCTGGACGAGCCCATCGGCAAATACCTGACGGACTACCCGAACAAGGAGACCGCCTCGAAGGTCACCATCCGGCATCTCCTCACCCACACCGGCGGCACCGGCGACATCTTCGGTCCGGAGTTCATGGAGAACCGGCTGACGCTGCGCCAGCACGGCGACTATGTGAAGCTGTTCGGATCGCGCGCCCCCGCCTACGAGCCGGGCACGCGCTTCGAGTATTCGAACTACGGCTTCATCCTGCTCGGCGCGATCCTCGAGCGGGTGAGCGGCATGTCCTACTTCGACTCTGTGCGCAGCCGGGTCTTCCAGCCGGCCGGCATGGCGTCCACCGACTCCCTGCCCGAATCCGAGTCCGTGCCGAACCGCGCCGCCGGATACACGCGGGGGGAGACGGGGTGGGTGTCGAACGCCGAGACCCTCCCCTGGAGCGGCACCTCGGCGGGCGGCGGATACTCGACGGTCGGCGACCTGCTGCGGTTCGCGCAGGCGCTGGAATCGGGCAAGCTGATCTCCAAGGCCACGTTCGCCGAGGCGGTGACGGCGCGTTCGGAGTGGTATGGGTACGGCTTCATGATCCAGGACGAGGGGCGGCTGCGGAGCTACGGCCACAACGGCGGCGCGCCCGGGATCAACGGCGACCTCCGCATCTTCCCGGAGACCGGGTACGTGCTGGTCGGCCTCAGCAACCTGGATCCGCCGGCGGCCTCGCACCTGCTCGACTACTTCGCGGCCCGGATGCCGATAGACTAGGGCGATGATGGGGCCGAGCGCCGGTTGATTTCCCGCCGCCGAATCGCCACAGCCGTCGTCCTGGCCGTCGGGATCGCGCTGGCGCTGTCCGTCCGCCTGGACCATCCGGGGCTCCACACGGACGAGATCACGTACATGAGCTGCGTGCTGGAGTCCATGGTCCAGGAGACCGTGTTCCCGGTGCAGGGCAACGGCGCGCTGTTCCTCAACAAGCCGCCGCTCAGCCTCTGGATGATGCGGCTGTCGTTCGAGGCGCTCGGCCCGAGCCCCTTCGCGGCCCGGCTGCCGAGCGTGCTGGCCGCCGCCGGCACGGCCGTGGTGCTCTACGGCTTCGGCGCTGCCGTGTTTGGCGAGATGGCGGGCATCCTCGCGGCGCTGATCTTCGCGTTCACGCCCGGCATCCTGAAGCTGCACGGCCTGCGCAGCGCCACTCCCGACGCGCTGGAGATCCTGCTCGTCACCTGCGCGATCATCGGGCTCGAATTCTGGCGCCGTCGCCGGCGGCCCTGGATGCTCGCCTGCCTGGTGGTCTGCCTGGCCGCGAGCGCATGGGTCAAGTCGCCGTTCTCCCTCGCCGTCTTCGGGGTCTACCTGCTGGTCACAGAGCTGCCCGCCCGCCGCGCCGGCCGGGGCACGCCACGGCTCGCGCTCACGATCGGGCTGGCCGCCGGCGCCTGGCTCCTGGCCTGGCTCCTCTGGCTCGGCGTGCTCAGCTCGGCGACGTCCACGGACGCGGTGGGCAAGCGCCTCCTGATCCAGCAGTACGCCCAACGGATCGAGGGCAAGGTGGGCGTGCTTGAAGGCCCCTGGTTCTACCTGGAGAGCCTTCTGCGGGACTTCGGACCGCTCCTGCTGCTGCCGATCGCGTGGCTCGCCTCGCGCCGGAACCACCGGGAAATGACCGGTCTCGCAGTCTGGGCGCTGGCGGCGCCGGTCCTGGCCACGGCGTCGGCCAGCAAGCTGGCCTGGTACGCCTATCTGAGCTACCCCGGGATCGCCCTGCTGCTGGCCGTGAGCGCGCAGGAGATCTCGGAGCGCAAGGCGTTCCGGGCGGCGCTCGCGGCAGCCAGCCTCGCGGCGCTCGCGCTGTGGCTGCCGGTCCGCGCGATCTGGCCCGAGCAGGCCGAGTATCGCGGCCTTCCCGGAAGGCTCTGGGAGATCGCCAGCCGGGACCCGGAGATCGAGGTGGTGCCCGCACCGGACTTCAAGTTCCTGCGCCAGAGCGTGGACGCGGACCGCGAGTCGCGTCTCTTCCTTCGCATGCTCTTCCGGCGAGGAGCCGTGAGCCCCGATCCCTGCCGGGTGACCCTGGTCAACCGCCTGCCGCCCGGCACCGAGCCAGAGGACGCGCTGGAGCTCTATCGTCCCCTGCGGCGCGGCCCCCGGATCTGGATGATCGACGGCTGCAACGGCTGGCTGGTCGAGCAACTCGGCCAGCCAGCGGGCTGACTCAGGGCCGGCGCGCCGCCGCCCGCCTCGACGCGAGCACGGCTTCGACGACCAGCGGCTTGAGCGCCGGCCACAGCGTGTCCCAGGACGGGAACATCCATTGTGCGAACCACGGCGGCGCGGCCGCGAACTTCTCGTACACCGGCCGGATGAGCGTCGCCAGCTCCTCGGCGCGCTGCGGCGCCGGCGAGAGGTCCGAAGGCGGAGGCGTTGTCGGAGTCGTCGGGGTCGTGGGCGTCGTTTCCGGAGGCTTTCCCGCATCGGGGTCCGGCTCCTTGCCGGCGAAGATCCGCTGGCCCTTCTCCGGCCCCCACTTGTTGATCAGGTTGTAGAGGCGGAGCGTCTCCGGGGGCCAGTCGGGGTCCGGGCCGGTGTCCGTGAGCTTCCGGGCCCGCCAGATGTTCGCGCCGCCCTGGTTCCAGGAGTCCTGGACCTCCAGCCAGGTGGGCTCGCGGCCGAGGACCACCCGCAACGCGGCCTGGTGGTCGGTCTGGTGCATGAACCCGTGTTTCTCGAAGTCCTTGCCCCACCGCTTGGTGCCGAGCTCCATCATGTTCTCGACGCCGTTGAAATTCTCCTGCCCGTAGACCGCCTGCCCGCGCCGGATGAACTCCTCCATCGTGATCTTCATGAGGCGATTATAAAGGGTGCCGGCCGCGCGGACCGGCACCCGGAGAGGCGGATCAGGGCTGGTAGACGACCGTGAGCTGCGGCTTGTTGCTCGTGGTCGCGTTCTCTCCGGCGTAGAAGCCGATGTAGTCGAAGCCCAGATCGTCGTTGTCGTCGAGGGTGAAGGTGAGCCGGAACTGGGTGGTGCCGGTCTTGCTGATCGCGGCCAGGCCGGCGGCGCTCAGGCTGCCGGTCGAGGCCGAGCCGTTCGCGGTCGGGTTGGACATCGTGGTCACGTTGGTCGCGGTGGCCGCGGCCTGCCAGTCGGCGAAGGCGAAGGTGGCCGAGCCGCCGAAGCCGCCGTTCGAGACGTCCACCGTGCACGAGCCGTGGGTGGTGAAGGGGTTCGTGCCCGAGGACGTGCCGCGCACGAGGCGCAGGGTCGCCGAGGTGATCGTCGCCGTGTCCGGGATCGAGGAGGTGTCGAAGGAGACGATCGACTTGTACTGCTCGTCCGCGTCGGTGTCGCCGACCCGGATCGCCGCGGTCGTATTGTCGGTCGAGTTGCCGCCGCCGCCGACGTTCGAGGTCTCTCCGACCTCCCAGATGCGGCCGTCCTGCGAGGCGACCGAGTTGAAGGTGACGGTCACCGGGCTCGACACGCTGGTCACGGTGACCGGGATCTCGTTCGAGATCAGGGTCGAGCCGCAGCCCGGCGTGGTCCGCTCCACCAGGAAGTAGCTGCCGGCGGCCGGGAAGTTCGCGCAGTTGAGCTGGTAGCTCGCGCCGGTCGCGCCCGAGATGTTGGTGATCGTTCCGCCCGAGGTGGTCCGGTAGCCCCACTGGTGGCTGGACGTGCCGCCGCCGGTATCGGTCACCGTGCCGGTGCCGCCGAGGCACGGGCTGCCGATCGTCGTGCTGCCCGCGACCGAGATGGTCACGTTCGAAAGCGGCGCCGCCATGCTCACCACCGCGCTGCCCGCGGCCGGCTGGTTGCAGGTGCTGCTCGAGACGCTGGTCACCGTGTAGGTGGTGGTGCTGGTGGGGGAGACCGAACGGGTCGCCGGGCTCGTGGAGACGCCGCTCTGGACGAAGCCGTCGGACCAGGTGAGCGTCCACGGGCCGGTGCCGACCAGGGCGACGCTCAGGGTGGCCGGGCTGCCGGAGCAGACCGAGGTCGAGCCCGAGACGTTGCCCGGGATGGCGCAGCCGACGTCGAGCCGGCCGTAGCCGTAGACGTTGTTCGGCACCGCTCCGGCCGCGCTGCCGCAGGTGGTCGAGGACAGCGTAATGTGCTTGGCCGAGGAGGTGAGGCGGCTCTCGATCGCGTCGGGGTTGCCGATCAGCGACGGGAACGCCGAGAGCAGGAGCGCCACGCCGCCGACCACATGCGGCCCGGCCATCGAGGTGCCGGAAAGCGAGGTGTAGGTCGTATCGCTGGTGTTGTAGGAGGAGCGGGTGCTGGTGCCCGGAGCCATGATGTCGGGCTTGATGCGGTTGCTGCCGTCGGCGGTCACCGGGCCGCGGCTGCTGAAGCTGGCCACGGTGTCGGTGCCGGTGTTGAGCGCGCCGGTGGTGAACGACGGGTCGTAGAAGCTCGGCGGATCGACCACGGTCGAGCAGGACGAGCCCGAGTTGCCGGCCGAGACCTCCATGAGGATGCCGGCCGCGCGGGTGTTGGAGACCGCGGTCAGCAGGATGTTCGGCGTGGTGCAGCCCTCGGCCGCGTTGCAACCCCAGGAGTTGTTGGTCACGTGCGGCGCCTTGCTCGGATCGCCCTGGGCGGTGGTGCCGCCGACGGGGTAGGGCGCGAGGAAGAACTCCATGCACTCGATGTAGCTCGCCGGCGTGCCGGCGCCCGACTTCATGTTGCGGCAGCCGATCCACTTCGCGCCCGGCGCCATGCCGACCTGGTTGGCGCCGTCGAGGCCGAGGATGGTGCCCATGGTGTGGGAGCCGTGGCCCTGGTCGTCGCAGGGCGCGGTCGAGTTGGCGGCGCAACTCCCGCCGGAGGTGTGGATGGAGTCGTGCCAGTTGTAGTCGTGGCTCGCGGTGGTGCCGTTCCAGCCGCGGTAGGCGTTCTTGAGCGCGGCGTGGGTCCAACGATAGCCGGTGTCGGCGGCGCCCACGACCACGCCCTGGCCGGTGTAACCCAGACTCCAGATCTGCGGCGCGCGCACGTAGCTGATGCCCGGCTCGACCGCCGTGATGGCGTTGCCGGTCAGCACTCCTTCAGGCCAGTCCGGGTTGAACTCGAGCGCCTCCGGCTCCTGCGGCTCGGGCAGGACCTGGCGCATCTCGGGGTTGCCGTCGATCCGCTTCACGTCCGGCCGCGCGGCGAGCTTGAACGCGAGGCGGCGGTCGCCTTTGACCAGGATCGCGTTGACGATGTAGAAGGACCGGTACTCGACGCCCTGGGCGTCGAGCTCGGCGAGGATCTCCCGCTGGGATTCCTGCGCGGTCCGATAGAGCGTCCGGTAGACGTATTCGCCCTTGCTCAGCTTCGTGTTGAGCTGGGCCGCGGCGGCGAGGTTCGCCTGCCGCGCCAGGACGACGAAGAACTCGGCCTGGGCGCCGGCGCGGGTGTTCTCGATCACCCACGGATGGATCTTCTGCGTCACTGCCTGATTCTCCAAGACACTCTGGGCATGCGCGGCGGATCCAATGAGCAGCGCTGCGGCCAGGACCAGGGACAACCTGCCTCCTCGTGCCTTCATGGCTCTCTCCTTCCCCGGAGATGGAATGCGTTATGGGGTTCCATATGGACTGGTGTCCGGTGGATCGGAAGCGGGACAGGCCTGCTGCTATGCTCCGCTCCGTTGAGCGCCGCCTTCGACCGCCTCGCCGCCGAGTACGACGCCGGGTTCACCCGGACCGACCTTGGAACGCGCTTCCGCCGTGCGGTCTGGAGCCGCCTGGACGCCCTTTTCCCGTCGGGCAGCCGCGTGCTGGAGCTGGCCTGCGGCACCGGTGAGGACGCGGTCCATCTCGGCGAGCGGGGAGTGCGCGTGCTCGCGACCGACGCCTCGGCCGAGATGGTCCGGGTGGCCGGCGCCAAGGTGGAGCGCGCCGGTCTGGCCGGAGCCGTCGAGGTCCGCCAGCTCGCGGTGGAGGAGCTGGCCGG
>JBEQUE010000100.1:0-71411 GCA_040349255.1 Acidobacteriota bacterium
CTTCGGCTCCAACCCCGGCGGCATGCGCACCACCGCGAAGAAGGTCGGCAACGAGTGGGTGCTCAACGGCTCCAAGCAGTGGATCACCAACGGCACGCTCGCCGACGTGGCCGTGGTCTGGGCCAAGACCGAGGACGGCATCCGGGGCTTCGTGGTCGAGAAGGGCACGCCCGGCTTCACCTCGTCGGACCAGCACGGCAAGTTCTCGCTGCGCGCCTCGACCACCTCGGAGCTCGGCTTCCACGACTGCCGCATCCCGGCCGACGCCATCCTGCCGGAGACCACCGGCCTCAAGAACGCGCTCATGTGCCTGAACCAGGCACGTTACGGCATCGCCTGGGGCGGCATCGGCTCGGCCATGGAGACCTACTACACCGCCCTGGAGTACGCGAAGGAGCGGATCCAGTTCAACGGCCAGCCGATCGCCAGCCATCAGCTCGTGCAGGAGAAGCTCGCCTGGATGGTGACCGAGATCTCCAAGGGGCAGCTCCTCTCGATCCAGCTCGGCCGCCTCAAGGACGCCAACCGCCTCAAGCACTTCCACATCTCCATGGGCAAGCGCAACAACGTCTGGGTGGCGCGCGAGTGCGCGAAGCTCGCCCGCGAGATCCTCGGCGCCAACGGCATCGTGGACGACTACCCGGTCATCCGCCACATGCTTAACATCGAGTCGGTCTACACCTATGAAGGGACCCACGACATCCACGGCCTGATCATCGGCGAGGCGGTCACCGGCATCCAGTCCTTCAACGCCCCGATCCCCGTGGAAAAAAAGGAAAAGCCGGTCCCGGCTGGAGCGGCTCGCTGATGGCGCTCGATCATCTGCTGGAACAGGAGTTCATCCGCGTCACCGAGCAGGCGGCCATCGCCTCGGCCCGCACCATGGGCCGCGGCGACCGGCGCCACTCCGACCAGGTCGCCGTCGAGGCGATGCGCCAGGAGATGGACAGCCTGCCGATGGACGGCCGCATCGTCATCGGCGAGGGCGAGCGCGACAAGGCGCCCATGCTCTACGTCGGCGAGGAGGTCGGCAGCCTGAAGCGCCAGGACGGCGCCGCGGCGGTGGACATCGCGGTCGACCCCCTGGAAGGGACGAACCTCTGCGCGACCGGCGCGCCCGACGCGGTCTCCGTGCTCGCCGCGGCCGAGCGCGGCGGCCTGCTCTACGCGCCGGACGTCTACATGGAGAAGATCATCGTCGGGCCGACCGCCCGCGGCACGATCCACATCGACGCGCCGGTGTCCGAGAACCTGCGCAACATCGCGGGCGCCTTCGGCCGCAAGGTGAGCGACCTGACCGTCGTCGTCCTCGACCGCGACCGCCACCAGCAGCTCATCCAGGACATCCGGGACGCGGGAGCGCGCATCCGGCTGATCGGCGACGGCGACCTCTCGGCCGGCATCTCGGCGGCGGTGCGCGGCACCGGCGTGCACGCGGTGATGGGCATCGGCGGCGCGCCCGAAGGCGTGATCACGGCGGCGGCCATGCGCTGCCTGGGGGGCGAGATCCAGGCCCGCCTCAAGGCGACCAACGAGGAGCAGGAGGCGCGCCTCAAGGAGCTCGGCTTCACCGATGTGAACAAGATTTACAAGACCGAGGAGCTCGCCCCGGGCCAGGAGCTCCTCGTGAGCTGCTCCGGCGTCACGGACGGCGAGCTCCTGCGGGGCGTCCGCTTCTTCGGCGGCGGCTCGCGCACCTCGACCCTCTTCATGTCGCTGTCACGCAACATCATCCGCTTCGTGGACACCATCCACCGCGAGCAGACGACAACTCCGGTCCGGTTCCTCTGATGATCAAGCCCGATCGTTGGATCCGGGAGTGGGGCCGCGACGGCGGCGTCACCCCGTTCGAGGAGAGTCAGGTCAACGCCGCGAGCTACGACGTGCGAGTGGGCGACCACTGGATCTGCCCGACTCGCGACCCCGAGGAATTCCGGGCGCCGCACGTCAAGCTCTTCCCGGGCGAGGTCGTGCTGGCCTCGACCATGGAGTACGTGAAGATCCCGCGCGACGTGGCCTGCGACCTCAAGCTCAAGTCCACGCTCGGCCGCCTGTGGATCAACCACTCGCTCGCCGGCTGGTGCGACCCCGGCTTCGAGGGCGAGATCACCCTGGAGCTGCAGAACCTCGGTCCCTCCCCGTTCATCCTGGAAGCGGGCAGGAGGATTGCACAACTCATCTTCATCTCCATGGAGTCCGAGCCGGAGATCGCCTACGGCGAGCCGGGCTCCAGCAGTCACTACCAGGGTCAGAGGGGGACGACTCCGGCCCGAAGATGAGGAAGCGCTCATGGCGGCGTACGCGACCTACGGTGGCCAAGCTCCAGGGTATGCCCACAGATCTATAATCGGCGCCGTCATCATGGGCATCGTAGGCAACCTGCGCACGATGCAGCTCGAAGAGCTGCTCCAGTGGCTCTCCCAGAGCCGCAAGACAGGCACGCTCGAAATCAAGACCGACAAGGTCGAGAAGAAGGTCTTCTTCCGCGACGGCCAGATCGTCGCGACCGCCTCGACGCGGCCCGAGGAGTACCTCGGCCACTTCCTGGTCAGCCACGGCCTGATCAGCGAGACCGCGCTCGCCAAGGCCATCGAGCTCCAGGAGGCCACCGGCATGCTCCTGGGCAAGATCCTGGTCACCAAGGAGATCCTCAAGGAATCGGATCTCCATCAGATGCTCAAGCTCAAGAGCGAGGAGAGCATCTACGACATCTTCTCCTGGCCCGAGGGGGAGTTCCGCTTCCTGGACGACGCGCTGCCGGCGGCCAATGCCATGGTGCCGATGGTGCTCGACGTCACCGCCATCCTCATGGAGGGGGTGCAGAGGGTCGACGAGTTCCGGCGCATCCGCCAGCTCATCCCCACCCAGGACGCCATCCCGGTCCAGATCTACGAGTGGGAGCTCAAGCATTCGGACCCGGGCACGACACAGATCCTCGACCTGGTGAACGACGAGCGCACGGTCGAGGAGATCCGTCTCCAGACCCATTCGAGCGAGTTCCACGTCTGCAAGGTGCTCTACGACCAGTGGTCGAAGGGCCGCCTCAAGGTGATCAAGCCGCGCTGGCGGGAGCAGACCGGCACCTTCCAGGCCGCCCCGAACGGACCGCTGACCGGCGACACCCTTCTGGAGGCGGGCCGGAAGTACCTGGAGGAGCAGGATTACGAGCACGCGCTCCGGCACCTGCGGGCCGCCCGCAGCCTCGATCCGGAAAGCCAGGACATCCAGGGCGCGCTCACCCAGGGCGAGAAGTCGATCCGCGAGGCCATCGAGACCGCGGGCGTCACCCTGACGTCGGTGCCGTCGCTCGCCATCAGCTTCGAGCAACTCACCAGCGCGAAGCTCTCGCCGCAGGAGGGCTTCATGCTCACCCGCCTGAACGGTACCTACGACATCCAGTCGATCCTCAAGATCACGCCGATGCCCCAGCTCGACGCCCTGCTGGTCTTCTGGAAGCTCAAGAAGGGCGGCTACATCAAGGTCGTACCCGCCAAGAAGCGGGCGTAGGCGTCACCCCGGGTCATCCCGGCCAGGGCCGGGACACGTGGCGGTTGCCGCGGATCGCGAAGCGCAGCGGCCACGCCGCGGCCTCTCCGGCGTAGTCGACCCCGATGCGCGGTCCGGCGACGATCTCGCCCGGCTCCGCCGGCTCTCCCTTGACGATCCGGAGCGGCTCCCGGTCCAGAAGGACGCCGTCCAGGCCGCGGTCGATCGCGAGCGCCTGGCAGAGCTTGCCCGGGCCTCCGGCCAGGTCGCCGGGCCGGATCCTGCCCACCCGACCCCGGTTCCGCGCCATCGTCTCCTCTCCTTCGACCGGCTCCCCCGCCCGGATCAGCACGGCGCTGCCGATGTCCTTCTCGCCGGTGACCGCGTTCAGGCACCAGTGCATGCCGTAGATGAAGTAGACGTAGGCGTGGCCGCCGGGCAGATAGAGGCTCTCGTTGCGCGGCGTTCGGCGGCCGTCCCAGGCGTGGCTCGCGCGGTCGGGCGCTCCCAGGTACGCTTCGACCTCCACGAGCCGGAGCACGAGACGCTCGCCAGCCAGATCATGCACCAGCCAACGGCCGAGCAGATCGCGGGCCACCTCCTCGGCGGGCCGGCGGTAGAACGAGAGAGGGAGAGGCCGGAGGCGGCTCACCGCGGCAGGATATACTCCCCGAGGTCATGACCGTGGAATCGATCGCCGTGCCCATACCCTCGACGACCCCGCTGCCTCCGCTGTTCGTCGAGCTGCCGGACCCGTTCGCCGAGCACCTCGATCCGGACGCTCCCTGGGCTCTCCTCGGCGACGCGCTCGACGCGATCCTCGGCGGTCTGCCGTCCGACGACATCCGCATCCGGATCTCGCCGGACGTCCACCTGGCCGGCGACAAGGTCGTCATCGGCCCCGGCACGAAGATCGGCCCGGGCGCGGTGATCGAGGGCCCGGTCTACATCGGCCGGGACGTCGAGATCCGGCCGGGCGCCTACATCCGGGGCGGCTGCTGGATCGGCGACGGCTGCGTGGTCGGCGCGAGCACCGAGCTCAAGCGAGCCATCCTCTTTCCGCACGCCAAGGCGCCGCACCTGAACTACGTCGGCGACTCGATCCTCGGCGCGGACGTGAATCTCGGCGCCGGGACCATCCTCTCGAACTTCCGCCACGATGGCCGGGAGATCCGCATCCCGCACGACGGTCAGGTGATCCCGACCGGGCGCCGCAAGCTGAGCGCGGTCCTGGGAGACGGCGTGATGACCGGCTGCAACTGTGTCGTCCACCCTGGCGTGGTGGTCGGACGCGGCACGCAGATCTACCCGGGCGTGCAGCTCCGGGCCGGCGTCTATCCGGAGAAGAGTCTGATCAAGCTGCGGCAGGAGATCGACGTCGTCCCGATCGTCTAGAGCAGACCGACGGGCCTCGGGAAGGCCTGCGTCTTGTTCCCGCCCTTGTCGACCACCGGGTAGGTGACCACCATCACCGTGCGGTCGTCGTCCGCGAACGCGTCGCCGCTGAACGTCTCGACGCTCGCGAAGATGGCATCCACCACCTCCTGCGAGGACCGGCCGAGATGCTCGCGGGCCACCTTGAGCAGCCGCTCGACACCGTACTCCTCGTCGGCAGCGCCGTTCTCTTCGCGGCCCAGGGTCTCGCAGATGCCGTCGGTGTAGAACACCAGCATGTCGCCCGGCTTCATGATCACGAAGCCGCGCTCGTAGCTGGCCTCCGGCAGCGGCCCGAGCACCGGGCCGCCCTCCTCCATGCTGCGCACCAGACCGTTGGCCGCCACGTGGTACGGCGGCGGATGCCCGGCGTTCACGTAGATGAAGACGCCGTTGAGCTCCAGCTCGCCGTAGAACATCGACACGAAGCGGCTGGTCAGCGTGCTGCGGTGGATGATGTTGTTCATCCGCTCCACCGTGCGCACGATCTTGAAGTCGCGCGCCAGGCCCATCCGCAGCCCCATGTAGATGTCGCGCACCTGGAGCGCGGCCGGCAGGCCGTGGCCGGAGACGTCCGCGATGGCGAGACCGAGGATCTTGTCGGTCACCGGGATGAAGTCGTAGAAGTCGCCGCCGACCTCCTCCATGGGCTCGGAGCGGCCGGCCAGATCGAACTGGCCGTAGGCGGGCGCCCGCCGCGGCAGGATCGAGGCCTGGATCTTCCGCGCCTGGGCGAAGATCCCCTCCATGCGCTCGCGGCGGATCTTCTGGTTGATGCCGTGGCGCAGGATGCCGAGCGAGAAGAGGATGTCGTCGCTGTTGACCCCCGGCGCCACGTCGAAGGCGATGATGTACTCCTCGTCGCCGGCCTCGATGGCCGCGAACTGCTGCACGCCGAGGAGCTGCTCCAGGCCGCGGTCGATCTCCGGATCGTCGGCGCCCATGAACACCGCGCCCTGGTCGAGCACGATCTGGATCGGCCGGTAGGAGACCGGCACCTTGAGCCCGCTCGGCACCTCCTTGGCCTCGCCGAGCACGTCCTCGAGGACGTAGCTGTCGCCGCGGCGCTGGTACAGGCGGCCACCGTAGATCCCGAGCTCGTCGCGGAAGTTCCCGATGATGGTCTCGACGACGTCGTGGATGGTCGCGCCGAGATCGTCGTGGCGGTCGAGCGACGCCACGACCTGCTCCACCTTCTTCATCAACCCCCGGTAGTTCACCGGGCGGGCTTCCATGATCAAGACCGGTCTCCTTTGCCTGGCGCCGATTCTACCCGTTGTCGATCAGGGCTTCGACAATTCGATCCTGGGCGCCGTGGGCGTCGCCGGCCACCCGGTTGAGCAGGATCGAGAAGGCGTAGGCCTTGCCCGAGACCCCCTTCGCGTAACCGGAGAGCGCCGACACGCCTTCCAGGGTGCCGGTCTTGGCAAAAACGTTTCCGCGGTACGGCGGCTGCGCCATGCGCCGCTTCCAGGAGCCCATGTCCTCGCCGGCGTAAGGCAGCGACTGGGCGAACTCGGTGCCGGCCTCATGGAAGAACATGTGGCGCAGCAGGATGGTCAGGTGCCGCGGCGCGAAACGGTTGTCGCGGCTCATGCCCGAGCCGTCCGACATCGAGAACGAGCCGCGCGGGATGCCGATGCCCTGCGCGAACTCCCGCACCGCGCGCACCCCCTCCGTCCAGCTCCCGTGCTTGCAGCGCAGCGCGCCGAGGTGCTTGGCGAGGCTCTCGGCGTAGAAGTTCTGGCTGCGCTTGTTCGTCACCCGGATCGCCGACAGCAGGTCGCTGTGATGGACCGCCACGCGCTCCCAGACCAGGCCCGGCAGTTGGTTCACGGACCGGAGCTGTCCCTGGACCTCGATCCCCTCCTCGGCCAGGCCGGCCACCAGCCCCTTGCCGAAATAGATCGCCGGATCGGGCACCGTGACCCAGGTCTCCACCGGCCCGGAGTTGGAGCGGATCGTCCCCTTGACGTACAGCTCGTTGGCGTCGCGATGGATGATGACGCTCTGCCCGCCCTTGCCGATCGTCCGGGCGGTGTTGCGCAGGTTGAGGACCGGCACGTCCGGCACCAGCTCGACGCGCGCCGACCCGCCCGCGGAACCCGGCCAGACCCGCACCAGGATGCAGTTGTCGTTGAACGACAGGCCGTCCACCGGCGCCTCATACCAGCGGGTGAGCTGGTCGCGCGGCCAGTCCGGATGGATGTTCGGGCCTTCATAAAGGCCGTGGTCCAGGTAGATGTCGCCGACCACCCGGCTCACGCCGCGGTCGCGCAGCGCCCGGGCCCAGACCCGGAACGCGGCGAAGGAGTCGCCGCCGTAGTCGCGTCCGGAGATCTGGGGGTCGCCGCTCCCGACCACGCCGAGAGACCCGTGAAGCACCCCGTCGCGCACCGTGCCGTTGAGGACGAACCGGGTGTCGAACGTGTAGCCCGGCCCGAGCGCGTCGAGGATCGCCGCGGTGGTGAACAGCTTGGTGTTGGAGGCGATGACCCGCGGCTCGTCCGCGTTGTAGCCATAGACGGTCTCGCCCGTGTCGAGGTCCACGATGTGGACCCCCAGAGCCGAGGTGACGCGCAGGCCCTGCGCGACCGCAACCTCGAGCGCCTGCTGCAGCGGCGTGGGCGTAGCGGTCTCGACCCGGACCGGGCCGAGGAGGAGAGCGACAAAAGCCAGAGCCAGGACGGCGGTCTTGCTACGAAACGACAACGGACTCCTCCAACGGCTAGGGGTTTGGTGGTCAGCGGGACGCAACCGCTTGAGGTCCAGTATACCGAAAGAAGAGCGATATACTTTCCCGGGAGAGCCTGGAGGATGCGATGAGGCGAGACGAGGTCCTGACCAAACTGAAAGCGCACCGGGGCGACCTCGTCCGCCTCGGCGTGAAGTCCCTGCGGCTGTTCGGCTCGACCGCACGGGACGAGATGCGTCCGGACAGCGACGTGGACCTCCTCGTGGCTTTCGAGTCCACGCCGACCTTCTCGGACTACATGAAGCTGCGCATCTTCCTCGAAGACCTCCTGGGCGTCTCAATCGATCTCGTGACAGAAACCGGTCTTCGTAGCCGGGTCCGGCCCTACGTCGAGAGAGACGCCATCCGTGTCGCGTGATCTCCTGCTGTTTCTGGAGGACATCGAGAAGAGCTGCGCCAAGATCATCCTTTACACCGCCGGGTTGACCCGCGACGAGGTGTTTACCGACGAGATGCGCTTTGACGCCATCCTCCGGAACCTTCATATCATCGGAGAGGCGGTCAAGAACCTACCTCAGGATTGGCGCCGGAAGCACGCCGACATCCCGTGGCGCGAGCTTGCCGGCCTGCGCGACTTCGTCGCTCATGCCTACTTCGCTCTGGACCTCGAAATTCTCTGGAGCGCCATCAAGGATGAGGTCCCAGCTCTGCTCCGGCGTGTCCAGGAGATTCTGGAGCAGGAACAGGAAACTCAGGGCGCTTAGCGCTTCTCGTACGGGATCCCGAGCGCCCGCGGCGGCCGGGAGCGGCCGATGAAGCCGGCCAGCACCACGATGGTCAGCACATAGGGAACCATCTGGATGAACTCGACCGGGATGTTCACCACGCCCTGCATCTGGATCGAGATCGCCTCGGCGAGGCCGAACAGCAGGCAGGCGAGCATGGTCTGAACCGGCCGCCACTTGCCGAAGATCAGCGCGGCCAGCGCGATGAAGCCGCGGCCGGCGGTCATGTTGCGGGTGAAGAGCGACGACTGGCCGATCGAAAGATACGCGCCGCCGATCGCGGCCAGCATGCCGGAGATCACGACCCCCTTGTAGCGCATGGCCAGAACCCGGATGCCCGCGGTGTCCGCCGCTTCCGGGTTCTCGCCCACGGCGCGCAGACGCAGGCCGAACGGCGTGGCCGACAGCACGTACCAGGTGATCGGCACCATCGCGAAGGCCAGGAGGATCGGCGCCACGGGCATCAGATCCTGCTGCGGGATCTGCGGCGTGGCGCCGGTCGACTGGAACATCGCGCCGCTCAGCAGCGCCGGCAGGGCCAGGAAGAGGATGTTGATCGCGGTGCCGGTCACCACCTGGTCGGCGCGACACTGGATGCAGACGAAGGCGTGGACGAGCGCCACGGCTGCGCCCACCGCGATCGCCGCCAGCAGGCCGATCCACGGGTTGCCTGCGAAGTGCGTGACCACCGCGGCCGTGAACGCGCCGGCGAGCATCATCCCTTCGAGGCCGATGTTGATCACTCCCGAGCGCTCGGAGTAGAGGCCGCCGAGCGCCGCGAGCAGCAGCGGCGTCGCGAGGCGGATCGTCGAGAAGAGGAGCGCGATCTTGAAGATGTCCGCCATCGTCAGACCTTTCGGCTCGCGACCTGGCGGCGGCCTCGGAAGATCGACTCCGCCGCCACGAACAGGATGATCACCGCCTGCAGCACCAGCACCAGATCCTTGGACACGTGCTCCGTGAAGATGTCCACGAACAGGCCGCCGCGCAGGAACGCCCCGAAGAGCAGCGCCGCGAGCGCCACGCCGGCCGGATGGTTGCGGCCGAGCAGCGCGACCGCGATGCCCGTGAAGCCGAAGCCGGCCGAGAAGCCGTCGTAATAGCGATAGCGGTAGCCGAGCACGTCGTTGATGCCGACCATGCCGGCCAGCGCGCCCGACACCGCCATGGCGAGCACGATCTGGCGGCCGGTCGAGATGCCGCCGTACTCGGCCGCGGCCGGGTTCGCGCCGGTGGCGCGGATCGCGAAGCCCCAGCGCGTCTTCCAGAGGAAGAGCCAGACCAGCACGCAGGCCGCGAGCGCGACGAAGAACGCGACGTTCAGCGGGATGCGCTCCGGCAGGCCCGGTATGAATTTCCCGAGCCGCGCGATGCGCGCGCTCTCGCCGATCGGCGCGGTCTGGAGGATGGCGTCGCCCGCCTCCTTGTAGTGGTACTGCGTGAAATAGCTCGCGAGCGCCACCGCGATGAAGTTCATCATGATGGTGGTGATGACCTCGTGAGCGCCGAAGCGCGCCCGCAGCACTCCGGGCACCGCGCCCCAGAACCCGCCCATCAGCATGGCCGCCAGGAAGCAGAGCGGCACGAGCGCCAGGGCCGGCAGGCCGGCGAACGTGATGCCCGCCCAGGCCGCCGCGAAGGCGCCCATGACGAGCTGCCCCTCGGCGCCGATGTTGAGCAGCCCGCAGCGGAAGGCGAGCGCCACGGCGAGACCGGTGAAGATCAGCGGCGTGGCGTAGAACAGCGTGTAGCCGATGCCGTCCGGCCAGGACAGGGCGCTGCCGATCAGCAACGAATAGGTTTCGATCGGGGAGTCGCCGAGCAGCAGGATGAAGACCGCGCCGACGACGAACGCCGCGGCCATCGCGAGGAGAGGAAAGATCAGCGGTCGCAGTCGGCTCATGAGGGATCGTCGGCTAGGCGGCCAGATGCCCGCCGGTCATCAGGAGGCCGATCTTCTCCTGGGGTGTGGTCGCGGGGTCCACCTCGCCGGCCACCTTGCCGGAGTGGAAGATCAGCAGGCGGTCGGCCAGCGCGGTGACCTCCTCCAACTCGGCGGAGACCAGGAGAATGGCGCAGCCCGCGTCGCGCAGCGCCACGAGCTGGCGGTGGATGAACTCGATCGCGCCGATGTCCACGCCGCGGGTCGGCTGCGCCACGAGCAGCAGCCGCGGATGGAGGTCGAGCTCGCGCCCGAGGATCAGCTTCTGCTGGTTGCCTCCCGACAGCGCGCGCGCCGGCAGGTCCGGGTTCGGCGGCCGGACATCGAAATCCCGGACGATCCTCGCGGCCCGCTCGCGGACCGCCGGCCGGTCGAACCAGACGCCGCCCGGGCCGGTCGCGGCCGGCGGCCGGTCCTGGACGCCCAGGATTGAGTTCTCGGAGAGGTCGAAGTCGAGCAGCAGGCCGCGCCGATGGCGGTCCTCGGGCACGTGCGCGATGCCGAGCTTCTTGCGCTCGCCCGCGCCGAGGCCGGCGAGATCCTTGCCGTCGAGCAACACCGAGCCGGCGAGGTGCGAGGCCGGGACGAGGCCGGCGAGCGCTTCGATCAGCTCGGTCTGGCCGTTGCCCTCCACGCCGGCGATGCCGACGATCTCGCCGCGGCGGACCTCGAACGAGACGTTGTCGAGCCGGCGCGAGCCGTCCTCTCCCGTCACGCTCAGACCGCGCACCGCGAGCACGGCGGCGTCCGGTTTCGCGGGCGCCTTCTCCACCCGCAGCAGCACGTCGCGGCCGACCATCAGGCGGGCCAGCTCGGCGGCGTTCGTGTCGCGGGTGTGGAGCCGGCCGACGACGCGGCCGTCGCGCATCACCGTGACCTCGTCGGAAAGCGACAGCACCTCGGAGAGCTTGTGCGTGATGATGACGATCGTGGTGCCCTGCTCGCGCAGCCGGCGCAGGATCGCGAACAGCTCGGTCACTTCCTGGGGCGTGAGCACGGCCGTGGGCTCGTCGAGGATCAGCAGGCGCGCCTGGCGGTAGAGCGCCTTGAGCAGCTCGACGCGCTGCTGCTGGCCGACCGAGAGCGTCTCGATCGTGGCGCGCGGATCGACGGCCAGCCCGAGCTGCTCGGACAGGCTCCGCACCCGCGCCTCGGCGCCCTTGCGGTCGAGCGACAGCGCGCCGCCGGGCTCGGCGCCCAGGACGATGTTCTCGGCGACGGTCATGGTCTCCACGAGCATGAAGTGCTGGTGGACCATGCCGATGCCGTGCGCGATCGCCTGCTCGGGCGAGCGGATCTCGGCCACCTTGCCGTCGATCAGGATCTCGCCTTCGTCGGCCGTGTAGAAACCGTAGGCGATCCGCATGGCCGTGGACTTGCCGGCGCCGTTCTCGCCGACCACGGCGTGAATCGTGCCGGGCTCCACGCGCAGGCTGACCTGGTTGTTGGCCACCACGTCGCCGAAGCGCTTGGTGATGTCGCGCAGCTCGATCATTCAGAGGATACCGAGGGAGCGGCCATGGCGTCGGTGACCTTGATCTCACCGCGGATGATCTTCTGCTTGGCCGCTTCGACCTCGCGGATCACGTCCGCCGGGATGAGCTTCGCGTTGTACTCGTCCATCGCGTAGCCGATCCCCTCGTTTTCGAGGCCGTAGACGTGAATGCCGCCCTGGAAGCGGCCGTCGACCCGGTCGCGCACGATCTGGTAGACGGCGTTGTCGACCCGCTTCACCATGCTGGTGAGCACGTGCCCGGGCTTGACCCAGTTCTGGTTCGAATCGACGCCGATCACGAGCTTGTCGTACTGCTCGGCGGCGTCGAACGCGCCGAGCCCGGAGTTGCCGGCGGCGGCGAAGAGCACGTCGGCGCCCTTGCCGATCTGGGCGACGGACAGCTCCTTGCCCTTGCCCGGATTGTTCCAGGCCGCGTCGGTCACGCCGACGTAGTTCTGGATGACGCGGACGTTCGGGTTCACCGCCCGCGCGCCCTCCTCGTAGCCGACCTCGAACTTGTGGATCAGGGGGATGTCCATGCCGCCGACGAAGCCGAGCACGCCGGTCTTCGAAACGCGGGCGGCGATCATGCCGACGAGGTAGCTCCCCTCGTGCTCCTTGAAGATCAGCGAGGCGACGTTGGGGAGCTGGCTGACGCCGTCGACGATCGCGAAGTTCAGGCCCGGGTAGTCGCGGGCCACCTGCTCGACGATCGGCGTCTGCGAGAAGCCGACGCCGATCACGAGGTCGTAGCCGCGCTCGGCGAAGGCGCGCAGCGCCGGCTCGACCGAGTTCGGGTCGCCCGGCTCGGCGTCGCGCAGGACGATCGGCATGTCCTTCGCGGCCCGACTTACACCGCTCCAGGCGGCGGCGTTGAAAGAACGATCGTCCTTGCCGCCGGCGTCGAACACGATGCCGACGTGCACGCGGTCCGCATCCTGGGCGGACCGGCCTCCCTGCGCGCAGGCCACCAGCGTGAGCCCCAGGCATCCCAGGAGCAGGAGAAGCGCGCGCGGCGTCGTCTTTTCTCGCTTCACGGCAAGAGCGGAGGCTAACCGAGGCGGCGGGGAAAGGCAAGGATCGGAGCTGGCCTCAGCCTTGCAACTTCATTTTCCCGGCAGTTTGGCTCGTCCCTCCGAAGCACCTCGGAGTTTCACGAATTTCTTCTCCCACGATGAGGAGGACAAGCATGCGAGATGACGAGAAGGACCTGAATCGAAGCGCCTCTACCACAGGCACCACGACGACAACCGAGCACCACGACGCGAATCCGGACCCGCTGACCGGCGAAGCCGGAGCCCATCCGGTCGGCACCGGCGTCGGCGCCGCGACCGGCGGCACGGTCGGAGCGGTGATCGGCGGCGCGGTCGGCGGCCCGCTGGGCGCCATGGTCGGAGCCGCCGTCGGCGGCGTGGCCGGCGGCCTCGCCGGCAAGGGGATCTCCGAGTCGGTCAACCCGACCGAGGAGGACGCCTTCTGGCGCGACCACTACAGCACCCGGCCCTACTCTTCGGGCCGCACCTACGAGGACCTCCAGCCCGCCTACCGCTATGGCTGGGAGGCCCGCACGCGCCACGAGGACCGCAACTGGAGCGACGTCGAGACCGATCTCGGCCGCGAGTGGAACGAGCGGCACGCCGGCTCCAACCTGTCCTGGGACAACGCCCGCAACGCCACCCAGGACGCCTGGAACCGCGTCGACGCGCGGCACCGCTTCAACACCCAGGAAGACAACTACTGGCGCAACAATTACTCCACCAAGCCCTATGCCTCGGGCCGCAAGTACGAGGACCTTCAGCCGGCCTACCGCTACGGCTATGAGTCGCGCTACCTGAACCGCGACCGCGACTGGAACAGCGCCGAGAACGACCTCGAGCGCGGCTGGGAGAAGGCCAAGGGCGCGACCCGCAGCACCTGGCATGAGGCCAAGGACGCCGTCAAGGACGGATGGCACCACGTCGAGCGGGCCCTCCCGGGCGACGCCGACCGCGACGGCCGGTAGGGTTGATCCCGTTCCCTCACCCCCCTGCCCCCCTCTCCCGTGCCGGGAGAGGGGGGTTCTGAAGGACCCAAAGGACAGTCAGGGACTTCAGGGACCAAAGGCTTCGGTCCTTGAGGTCCCTGCAGTCCCTTGGGTCCTTTGTCCTACCTTTCGCTATACTTACGCCCTGTATGGCGCCGCGATTCGATCCCGAGGCCCTGACGATCGACCTGTCGGTGGCCGACCTCCTCGAGAGCCCGTTGCGCAGTCTCGGTTTCTCCAGCCGCGGCGGCTACGAGCGGATGTGGCTCGGGCAGGCCATCCATGGGAAGTATCAGGAGGAGGCTCTCACTCGCGATCCCTCCTACCGCCGCGAGGTCGTGGTCGCCTGCGACTTCGAGCACCGCGGCTGGACCGTTCGCGTCCATGGCCGGCTCGACGGCCTGCGCCGCGATCCGGACGGCTCGCTCATCGTCGAGGAGATCAAGTCGGTGCGCCGCGGCGGCGCGCTGCCGCCGTCGGTGCGCGAGATGTATCAGCGCCAGGCGCTCCTCTACGCCTGGATCCTCGGCCGGACCACCGCAGACGCGCCGGTCCGCGCCGAGCTCGTCCTGATCTCGATCGGCAGCGACGACGTCGAGCGCGAGCTCCTGGAACTGGACCTCCAAGCCCTGGACATCGCCGTCCGCCGGCGGCTCAACTCGCTGATCTATGGCTGGGAGGCCGAGCGCCAGCGGTCCGCGGAGCGCAAGGCCGCGGCCGAGCGCCTCCGCTTCCCCTACCCCGAGACGCGGCCGGGCCAGGAGCTGATCCTCGCCGCGGTCGAGACCGCGGTGGCCAACCGCGAGCACCTCCTGCTCCAGGCGGCCACCGGCATCGGCAAGACCGTGGCCGCGCTCTACCCCGCCCTGCGCTACTGCCTGGCGACCGACAAGCGGCTCTTCGTGCTGACCGCGAAGACCACGCAGCAGGAGATGGCCACCGCCGTCCTGAACCTCCTGAACCAGGACGCGGCGTTCCGCTCGCTGCGCCTGCGGGCCAAGGCCAAGATGTGCGCCAACGACCAGATCCTCTGCCACGAGGAATACTGCCGCTACGCCAGGGACTACGGCCTCAAGCTCGCCACCACCGGCCTCCTCGGAAGGCTCTACGACTCCTACCCGTCGCTCGACCCCGACACCGTGTTCCAGGCCGCGCGGGCGGACGAGGTCTGCCCGTTCGAGGTCAGCCTGGAGATGAGCGGACGCGTCCAGGTCACGATCTGCGACTACAACTACGCCTTCGACCCCTACGTGGCCCTGACCGCCTTCGGCCCGGAGCAGGACCTCTCGGACACCGTGCTGGTCATCGACGAGGTGCACAACCTCGTGGACCGGGGCCGCGGCTACTACAGCCCGGAGCTTTCGGCCTCGGCCGCGCGCCGGGCCGCCGAGGGGATCGGCCGCTGGGGCCAGTCCATCCACTTCCGCATCGAGAACCTCTGCCTCAAGCTGGCCCACTTCATCGAGAGCACCGTCGAGGACGCGCTGGAGGAGGGGCCGGGAGGCGACCGGGCGGTCGAGTACCCGATGCCGGAGGACCGCTTCTGGCGTCTCCGCCCGGACCTCGACGCCGCGTTCATCGACTACCTGGAGCACCAGAAGGAGACGAAGACGTTCCAGCCCGAGGACCCGTTCGTGGCCCTCTATTTCGACTTCCTCCGCTTCCTGAACGGCCTCGCGGTCTCCGACGAGGCGTTCAGCCACTACGCCGAGGTGCGCCGGGGAGACGCGCGGCTCAAGATCCTCTGCAAGGACCCGAGCCGCTTCCTGGGGTCGGTGCTCTCCCGCACGCACGCGGCGGTCGGCCTGTCGGCCACCCTCTCGCCGCCGGAGTTCTACAGCGGCCTGCTGGGTTTCGAAGCGGGCCGCACCGCCTTCGTGGAGATCCCGAACCCGTTCCCGGCCGAGAACCGGCGCGTGGTGATCGACGCCACGGTGGCGACCACGTGGAAAGAGCGGCCGTCGAACTACGAGCGCATCGCGGACCGCCTCTCGGCCTTCGCGGACTCGGTGCCCGGCAACTGCCTGGCGCTCTTTCCGAGCTACGCCTTCCTTTCGGAGGTGACCGGCCGCCTCCGCCTGCGCGGCAAGCGGGTCCTGATCCAGCGGCCGACCGACAGCGACAAGGAGCGCGAGCTCATCCTCCAGACCCTGCGCTCGGCGGTCTTCGGAGATGTCCTCCTGGTGGCCGTGGCGGGCGGCGTGTTCGCGGAAGGCGTGGACTATCCCGGCGAGGTCCTGAAGGCCGTGGCCGTCGTGGGTCCCTGCCTGCCGGCGCTCACCCTGGAGCAGGAGCTCCTCAAGACCTACTACCAGGAGCGCTTCGACCGCGGGTTCGAGTATTCCTTCGTGGTGCCCGGCATGACGAGGGTCGTGCAGGCCGCGGGCCGCCTGATCCGCTCGCCGCACGACACCGGCGTGATCGCGCTCTTCGACCAGCGGTTCCTGTCCGCCCCCTACCGCCACTATCTGCCGCCCGACTGGCTGCCCGACGAAGGCGCGGGAGCCCTGGTCGGAGATCCCGCCGAGGTGGCCGAGGAGTTCTTCCGGGTCCTGAGCCTCAAGGAGTAGAGGCGGCACGGCTCCTGCACCGGAATCGGGGTGAAAGGAGGCAACCGTGCCTGCAACCACAACCACGAATTCTCTCGTCGGCCGGACCTTCCGGTGGACCTTCGAGGACGGCCCCACGGCGGGTGGGACCTACGAGCACACGTTCGACGCCGACGGCAGCGTCTCGTTCCGCAAGCTGGGTGGTGACAAGGAAGGCAAGCCGACGCGCGAGAAGAAGTACGCCTCGTTCGAGGTCGCGCCCGAGGTCCAGCTCGTGTCCTATCTGGCCGAGTCCGGCTACACCCTGACGGTCGCGATGAACCTCGAAACGAACCGGATCTACGGCTTCGCCTCCAACGACAAGGAGTGGCATCCGGTCTCGGGCCGGCTGGAGGTCGTGGAGTAGCGTCCCCCTCGATATAGACTGGCGGCATGATCAACATCGCCGCCCAAGTCGCCGTCCTGGTGGTCGCGCTGCTGCACCTCTATTTCCTGGCGCTCGAGATGTTCCTGTGGAACAAGCCCCTGGGCCGGAAGATCTTCCGGCTCACGCCCGAGTTCGCGCAGCAGTCCGCCGGTCTGGCCGCGAACCAGGGGCTCTACAACGGCTTCCTGGCCGCGGGCCTGGTGTGGTCCGTGGTCGCGGGCGCGATGAGCTTCCCGCTCAAGCTCTTCTTCCTCTCCTGCGTGATCGTCGCCGGCGTCTTCGGCGCGGTCACGGTGAACCGGAGAATCCTGCTGATCCAGGCCCTGCCGGCGCTCGTCGCGATGATCCTGGTGCACCTGGCGCGATAGCGTCAGGGCACAGTCACCACGCGCTTCGCGATCTGGCCCTTCCTCAGCGTGCCGCCGGGCTCGACGTGGTTGATCAGCGCCACGGTCTCCAGCGGCACGTCCGAGGGATAGCGCTTCGCGAAGCTCTCGACCGTCATGTCGCTGTCGAGCCGGACGATCCGGATCTTGTACGGCCGGGTCTGCAGAGCCTTGGGGTCGTCCAGCTTGGAGAAACTGGCGATCGTTTCCTCCAGGGTCTCCTGAAGGTCGTTCCAGCCGGCGGTCTCCGACAGGGCGAGGACCTGGAACACGCTTTCGCCGTGCTCGACGAAGGCGACGGTGCCGCGCAGATCGCTGTCCTCGTCCTTGAACTCGAAGCGGCTCCAGGACGCGGGCAGGCCGTGGACCTTCTTCTCCCAGCTCTTGCCGCGCGTGAGGCCGGCCTCGGAGAAGAACGCCTCCCCGGCTTCGTCGCGGGTATCCTTGTCGGACGTCGAGACCTGGACCATCGCCTTGCCGTCCGGCTCGGCCGCGGTGACCGCGGCCTTCTGGTTGGAGGTGTCCCAGCCCTCGGGGAAGTCGATGCGGAAGCGCAGATCGGGATGGAGGAAGGCGTTGCCCTGGAAGTAGCCTTCCCGGGGATTGGAGCCGAAGGTCATGCCGTCCAGCCGCTGCAGGTAGCTGTCGCGTTCGACCTTTGCATTCGAGAAGTCGCCGTCGAGCGCCGCCACCTCCTCCTCAATGCGCTTGCCGCGCACGCCGGGGTCCGGGTGGGTCGAGAGCCAGTTCGGCAGGCGGCCCACGCCCTCCACCTTGGAGACGGCATCCAGAACGTGAAAGACCTCGGGCATCTGGCGCGGGTCGTAGCCGGTGCGGACCGAGTAGCGCAGACCGAGGTCGTCGGCCTGGCGCTCGTCGTCGCGGCTGTACTTGAGGAAGACGAGGCCCAGGCCGATCTCGCCGAGGAACGCCAGGTCCGCCAGGTCGTCGTCCAGGACCGCGGCCACGCCCAGGCCGACGGAGGCGAGGATCTGCTTGCTCATCTGGTTGACGCCGTGTCGCGCCGTGACGTGGCCGGCCTCGTGGCCGAGGACGGCGACCAGCTCGGCCTCGGAGCCGAGGTGGGTCATGAGGCCGCGGGTCACATAGACGAAGCCACCGGGCAGCGCGAAAGCGTTGACCGCCGGGTCGTCCAGGATCTTGAAGCTCCAGGGGAGGTTCGGGCGCTCGGAGGCCTCGGCGATCTCCATGCCGAGATCGTGGACGTAGTCCTGGAGCAGCGGGTCGTCGTAGAGGCCCACGGTGTCGACGATCTCGGCGTCGGCCTCCCTGCCCATCTCGATCTCCGACGCCTCGCCGAAGAAGTTGAGCTGGTTCCTGCCGGTGGCCGGGTTGACCGAGCAGCCGCCCACCAGGCCACCCAGTACGAGCGTCGAGGACATCAGGAACGCGATCGAAGCGCGCAGGCGACGGATCATCGTGGGACCTCCAGGGTTCGTTCCCGACAGTTTACTCCCTCCTGGTACATACCTTGCTCAGCTTTCCGCCAGGGTGCGCCCGCAGGAGGCTCCCGGAAAGGTGGACGGCATGGCGAGGACAGTCGTCGAAGGACCGATGGCGAGAGCCCGGCGCCAGGCGGAGCGCAGCGTGCGCAGTGTGGCGCGCAACCCGTGGGTGGAACGCCTGGCCCGGTTCGGGTACGCGGCCCGGGGCGTGGTCTATGCCGTCATCGGGCTGCTGGCCGTCCAGACGGCGTACAGTGGCCGCGGGAGCCGCGGCCTGGCGGAGCAGGCCACGCCGCAGGGAGCGCTCCAGAGGATCGCCGAGCAGAGCCGGCTGCTGCTCGCTCTGGTCGCGATCGGGCTCGCCGGCTATGCCCTGTGGCGCTTCGTGCAGGGCGGGCTCGACCCGGAGAACAAGGGGCGCGACGCCAAGGGCCTCGTGAAGCGCGGCTCGATGATCGCGGGCGGCGTCGTCTACTCGGGGCTCGCGGTCGCGGCGGCCCGGCTCGCCATGGGCGGCCCTGGAGGAAAGTCCGGCGGCGGCCAGCAGGGGTTCACGGCGGACCTGATGTCGAAGCCGTTCGGCCGCTGGCTGGTGGTCCTGATCGGCGTCGCGGTGATCGGGTCGGGCTGCTACCAGCTCTATGACGCCTGGTCGAAGAAATTCCGCGATCGGCTCAAGCTGCGGGAGATGAGCGCCGAGGAGGAGCGGCTCGCCATGCACACGGGCCAGGCGGGCCTGACCGCGCGCGGGATCGTGTTTCTGGTGAGCGGCTGGTTCCTGATCCAGGCGGGGCTGCGCTTCGATCCGTCCGAGGCCCGGGGGCTGGGCGGCGCGCTCGAAACGCTGGCGCGCCAGCCTTCCGGGCCGTGGCTGCTCGGCCTCGTGGCGCTCGGCCTGATCGCGTTCGGCGCGTACTCCTTCCTCCAGGCCCGGTATCGGAGGATCGTGTTCTGAGCGAGAGACGGTCGTAGAATCGGCGGCATGGACGCCTCCGCCAATGACGCCGTCGAGGTCCGGCCGGCGCTGCCCCGGGACGCCGAGGCCATCGTCGGGTTCCAGCTCCGGATGGCTCTCGAAACCGAAGAGCTGGAGCTCGACCTCCACACCGTGACCCGCGGCGTGCAGGCCGTGCTCGACGACCCCACGAAAGGACAGTACTGGGTTGCCGAGACCGGCGCACACCTCGTGGGCTCCCTGCTGACAACCTACGAGTGGAGCGACTGGCGCGACGGCACGGTGCTGTGGGTGCAGTCGGTCTACGTCGTCCCGGCGCTGCGCGGGCGCGGGATCTACCGCCGGCTGTACGAGCACCTGCGCGACCGCGTGCTCGCCTCCCCCGACCTGCGCGGCATCCGGCTCTACGTGGACCGGCGCAACCTGGCGGCCCAGCGCGTCTACGAGCGCCTCGGCATGAGCCGCGAGCACTACGAGATGTTCGAGTGGATGAAAGGTTGAGGAGGCGAATTGATCCCGTCCCCCCTCTCCCCGGCCCTCTCCCCCGTGCCGGGGGAGAGGGAGAAAAGCGTCCTCAGCCTCTTCTCCAGGTCCTGTCCTCGCGCACGATGAGCATCCCGCGCCGCACGCCGGTGCGCAGGAGACCCTCCATGCGGCTGCGCACGGCCGTGGTCACCTGGCCGTAGCCGAGATGGCTCGCCACGGCGCGCACCACGGCCGCGATGTCGTACTCGACGCCGGCGCGCAGGACCGTGCAGACCACCCTGAGCAAGAACTCGTCGTCGTAGCGCGCGAACGTGGGCGTGGCTCCTTCGAGCCGCTCGCCGCGGCGGACGACGATGCGCCGCTCCACCGCGGTCGCGAGGTGCTCGGCCAGTCGGCTGCGCACCTTCCGGCCCAGGCGCTCCACGCCGAGCCGGTCCGCCACCCGGCGGATCAGCTCCTCCTCGCTCATCGCGCCCGCGCCCCAGCAGGCCTGCCGGAAGGCGACCAGCACCTGGTCGGCGTCCCACACGGCCACGGTGCGGCTGCGGGAGCCACGGCGGGCCGGCTCGTCCAGGGCCGAGACCGCCTCCGAGGTCCGGCCCGCGCGGCCGGCGCGCGGCTTGCGGCCGGCCTTGATCCGGTTGAGCAGCACCCAGGCGGGCTCGTACGAACGGCTCTCCATGCGCGCCTGCTCGGACTCGGTCGTCACCAGCTCGCCGCGAAAGGCCTTCTCCAGGACCGCCTGCGAAAGCCGGTCCGCCTGCGCCATGGCCGCGGCCACGCGCACCTCGACCGCGTCCGCGAAGCGCAGGAGCTTCTCCATCCAGCGCACGATCTCGCGCTGCTCGGCCAGGGGCGGCGTGGGCACCGGCATGCGCCGGAGCTTCGACGAGTTGATGTTCGACTGGCTCACGCAGTCGCGCCGGACGGTGCGCGCCCACTGCCGGCCCCAGGGCGAGTTGATCCAGGCGCACAGGAAGGGGCTCAGCATCCGCCCGCCGTCGCAGACCAGGCGCACCAGGTAGGAGGCGAAGACAGCCTCCCTCTCGTCGTCGTACACGGCCGCCTTGCCGACCAGGCCCGGGCTGTTCGTGCGGTTGAAGAGGATGTCGCCTCTCTCCAGCCGGAACGAGTCCAGGCCGCGCAGGCTCCGGTCGACGTACTTGAGGTGGGTCATGTCGACCCGGCCCTCCTGGATGTTCGACATGCGCAGGACGGGCAGGCCGCTCTTCGCGTCGCCGTCCGCGCGATGGGAGGCGCCGTACTGGACGCGGGTCACGAGATCGTCCAGCCCCACGAGAGTCCAGCTCTCCGGGATCTCCGGGACCTCCAGCGGCTCGGGCACCTGCCACTCGGTCTCATCGCTGAAGCGGGGCGATTCGCGCTCGCGGTGACGCACCCGCCAGTCCTCGGTGAGGCGGCCGGAGCAGGCGGCGGAGAGCACCGACTGCCGGAAACGCTTGATGGAGGCCGGCAGCTTCGCGAGGCGCGCCCACACCTGCCGGGCCTGCGCCAGCAGCTCCCCGGCCCGGGCCACGATGCGCCGCTGCTCCGCGAGCGGCGGCAGCGGCAGGGCGACGCCGGCCAGGAAGGCCCGGAAGTCGAGGTTGCGGATGTTCGTGGTCTGCGACTGCCACGCGTCGAAGTCGCCGCGCTCGTAGCGATGGCGGAGCACGAGCGCCACGTAGGCCGGGTCCACTTCCGGATGGAGCCGGATCTGCCGGCAGAAGTTCGAGCAGATCAGCGGATGCCGGGCCTGCCGGACCGCCGCCTCGTCGATCAGCAGGGTGCGGCCGACCGGCTGGTCGGGGCCGCCGCCGGAGATCTCGATCACCAGGTCGCCGGGCCGCAGCTCGCGCCGCTCGAGGCTCGCCCGGGTGACGGAGCGCTCGGCGGCGGTCCGCCCGCGTTCCTCCTCCCACTCCCTGAACTCGGTGCCGCGCAGGACGCTGACGCGGACGTGGCCGGACGGGAGGTCGCCGTCGGCCGGGTCGCCCCACTCGCCTCCGAGGGCATGGATCACCAACTCTTCCAGAGGCGTTTCCGTCCAACCTTCCCGCAGCTCACTCTCGGCCTGTTCCGGATCGTGGAACGCGCTCGTCATTCAGCCCTCCGCAGGATCACCGGCGATTCGAGCTCCGTCTCTCCTTCGAGCAGCCTCAGAATCTCGTTGAGATCGCCCACCGCGCCTTCCAGCTCCGCGATGACGTCGGCCGCGATCTCCTCGGGATATGGCAGCTCGTCGTCGTCCATCGACTCGTCCTTGAGCCACTTGAGGCCGTCGATCTTGAAGTCGCGCTCCTGCACCTCGCCGATCGGGAACGAGCGCCAGCGGCCGTCGAAGGAGTCGCGCGAGTCGCGCCGCGAACGGCCGTTCGGATCGGTGCCGAAGCAGGTCTCGAACGCGGCGAGGTGGGCGGGGGTCAGCGGACGGTCCTTCTTCGTTACCCGCGCCACGTTGGTCCGTGCATCGTAGACCCAGACGTTCTCGGTCGGCGCGCCCTTGGTGAAGAACACCACGTTGGTCTTCGTGCCGGGGCTGTACGGGGTGAAGGTGCCGTTGGGCAGGCGCAGCACGGTGTGGAGGTCGCAGACCTGCGTGAGGATGCGGAACACCTCGCCCGCCTGGTCGGCGAACAGACAGTTGTCCGGCACCACCACCGCGGCGCGGCCGCCCGGCTTGAGGATCGTCAGCACGTGCTGCAGGAAGTTGAGCTGCTTGTTCGAGGTCTTGATCGCCAGGTCGTCCCGCGGCGGGATCTGGTTGGCGCCGCGGGTGCCGAACGGCGGATTCGTGAACACCACGTCATACCGCCGGTCGCCAGGCTCCCTGTAGATGGAGTCGCCGTCCATGATCTCCGGCTCCAGGCCGTGAAGGCAGAGGTTCATGAGCGCCAGGCGCCGCGGCCGGGTGACCAGCTCCTGGCCGTAGTAGGTGCGGCGCCGCACGCGCTCGGCCACCTCGGCCGGCAGGGGCCCGCCGCGGAGCTGGTCCAGGAGCCACTCGTAGGCCACGACCAGGAAGCCGCCGGTGCCGCAGGCCGGATCGCAGATCGCGAGCTCGGCCAGGCGCGGGTCGGGGCGCATGCAGCGCACGATCGACTGGATCAGGAGGCGCGGCGTGAAGTACTGGCCCGCGCCCTTCTTGCCCTCGCTCGCCGCCTTCTCCAGGAGACCCTCGAAGGCGGCGGCCTTGACGTCCACCTCCAGGCGGGTCCAGGCGGTCTCGTCGATCAGCCCGATCAGGTGCTTCAGGTTGTCGGCACTCTTGAAGCGCGGCGTCGCCTCCTTGAAGATGTCGCCGAGCAGGCCCTTCTGCGCCGCGAGCGCCGACAGGACCGCGAGGTAGTGGACCGTCAGGTCGGGGCCGGACTTCGCGGCGAGCGCCCGCCACGAGCAGTCCACGACATGGTCGTCAATGCCGTTGCGCGTCCGGCTGAGGTCCAGCCCCCGCTCGTCCGCCATCTTCAGAAACAGCAGATAGGTGATCTGCTCGATGTAGTCACCGTAGTCGATCCCGTCGTGGCGCAGGGTGTGACAGAAGCCCCAGAGTTTCTGGACGACATCGCTCATACGGCAGTGCCTCGCTGAGATCGAAGACCGGGCCGGAAGGCGCCCGCCCGGTTGAACGCCGGTTCAACGGCTCAGTATGGTAGCGGATTGATCGGCTAAATTGCAGTGGCTCAAGGCTTTTCGCTCTTTGCTAAGCAGGACGGCATCACTGCTCGGCAGCACGGTCTTTCCTTTCCGCGGTAACGGATAGCCGAAGATGGTGGATTCGATCAGAAAGGAAGAGGACTCCTGACGAACCTGTTTTCCGGTGGAGAACATCGCGAGGAAATCTCCTGAAGCCCCGTCCGGCCTGGCCCTGGACCACCCTGCAAGATCGCGACAACTTTCACCAAGGAGTCACTTCCATCCGGAACCTCGGTTCCAGGGAGCGCCCAAAATGCGCGCGCATGTTTCCGGTGGGCGAAACATAAATCTGCCTCAATCGGGTCCGAGTATCTCCACGACTTCACCGCCGGAGCGGACCTTGGCGCGGTAGGTGGCTCCGGGCTGGAAGCTTCTCCACTCCACCTCGTCGCGCGCCCGGTAGACGCGGCTGTCGCCCTCCCGGTCGTCGAACAGGACCTCATAGACTTCGGTGCGCTGGCCCTCGCGCTGCTTCGGACCGAGCCCGGGATCCGGCCAGACGGGCGAGAGATCGGACGCGCCGGCCTGGGCATCGCGGGCGGGCATCCACTTGTCGATCTCGTAACGGTGCTTCATCCGGTAGACCGGATCCTCGCGGTAGACCGGCTCGTCGTAGGCCTCCTCGTGCTCGCGGTCCTCGTAGACCGGGCGGTCCTCGTAGACGTCCTCGAAGTAGCCGTTGCCGAGGTCGCGCGTGCCCACCTTGACCCGCTCGGTGCCGGTCTGGACGCGCTCGCTGACGGTGCGGGTCTTCCTCTCCGTGCCGATCCGGACCCGGTTCCGGTGGTGGACCTCGCGGCGGCTGGAGAGGCTGCGGGCGCCGGCCGGAAGCTCCCCTTCCCAGCCCTCCTCGGTCACCGTACGGAGCTCCTCGACGGCGACGGTCCGCTCCCAGCGGTGGCCGGTGACGGTCAGGACCCGCTCCCTGGGCCGGCCGATCAGCCAGATCAGGAAGACCAGGGCGACCAGCCCCAGGCAGCCGATCTGGCAGCCGCGCTTGAAACGGGAGCTGCCCGGCGGAGGCGGTGGCGGAGGCGTCTGCGAGGCCAGGGGTACGGGCGGGGCGACCGGGGGGGTGTCCGCCCGGTGCTCGACCACCGGCCGCGCCGTGCTGCCGTCGCGGGGCGCGCCGCAGCTCGAACAGAACGCATGGACGGAAGGGTTGTCCGCCTCGCAGAATGCGCAGGTCCAGTCCGGTCCGGCCTGGGCGCGCCGCAGCTCGTCCGCCTCGGTGACCTCGCGGGCGTCGTCGGGCAGGTAGAACGGGACGTCGTCTCCGCGCGGAGCGCCGCAGCCTCCGCAGAACTTCTCCGGGCCGCGGTTCCTCTTGCGGCCGCAGTGCGGACAGTCCCAAGCGCCTTCACGAATCGCCAAAGCCGGTCTCCTCGATAGCTCGGATCAGGGCCTCCATCCTATCGCGGGACCGACTTCGCGGTGAGTTGCAGTCCTTTGGGTCCTTTTCTTTTCAGCCCGCCAACTTGCGGGCGAGCCGGTCCACGAACGACCTCTCCAGGCGTTCGAAGTACTCTTCGTTGCCCCAGAGGGAGGCGGCCAGCCGGTCGACGAAGCCCTCCAGCAGCTCTTCCTCCTCCTGGATCGCCTCGCCTTCATCCGCGGCCTCGCCGGAGCGGAGCCGGCCGAAGACCGAGCCGAGCCGGCCGGCGGCGTCGAGCACGAGGTCGAAGCTCCTCCGGAAGGCGCGGCCGACCGCCTGGTGGATCGGCGCGACGTCCTCCTCCCGGAGGGTCTCCACCACGGCGGCGCGCACCGCCCGCACCTGCGCCTCGGTGCGGCCGGCCGAGCGCAGCCCCATGGGCAGCCGGGCGGCGTAGAGGAAGAGGTAGCCCTGGACGAACGTCTCCACGGCGCGGTGGACGCCGTCGCGCATCAGGAGCAGGTAGAGCGCCGACTTGAACAGCTTGCCGAGCACGCGCCGTGTGCCGGAGCGGACCGCCATGGCCGTCCCTTTCACGAACCCGGGCCAGAGACGGCGCTCGCCGGCGCCGGCGAGGAGACGCACCTCCTCCTCGGTCAGCCCGAGATCGCGGCTCGCGCCCAGGTCGCGCACCATGCGGCGCTGGACCCGCTCCAGGGCCCAGTCGTCCAGCAGGGGGACGGGCAGCAGAGGACAGAGCCCCGCGAGCACGCTGAAGAAGGTCAGCCGCCGGAAGCGGGGGTAGTCCGCCTCCTCCATCACCTCTCCGGTCTGCTTCACCCGTCCTCCGGGCCGCAGCTCGGCCCGGAGCCCCAGACTGCTCTCCTCCAGAATGTCCCGCTCGTCGTCCTCGGGCACCGCTCCGCCTCCTCTCACGTCACCTGCACCTGCGGACTCTACGTGCAAAGGCTGTGCGAGGGGAGACCCGTACGGTCAGAACAGTCCGAGCTGCACGGCCTGGCCGGGCCGCCGGAAGGCCGCCGTGGAGAGCTCGACCCTCTTCCGGTCCAGACCGTAGCGGCGGCGGGAGGTCTCGAAGACCGCCTTCACCTGGTCGGCGAAGATGCCTTCTCCCCGCATGCGGCTGCCGAAGCGGGGATCGTAAAGCTTGCCGCCGCGCAGATCCCGGACGCGGTTCAGGACCTTGTCCTTGCGGTCCGGGAAATGCTCTTCGAGCCAGGCCTCGAAGAGACCGGCCACCGCGCCGGGGAGACGCATCATCACGTAGCCCGCCGACTGCGCTCCGGCCGCGGCCGCGGCCTCCAGGATCTTCGGGATCTCGTGGTCGGTGATCGCCGGCACCACCGGCGCCACCATCACCCCGACCGGAATGCCCGCCGCCGCGAGCCGCTCGATGGCCTTGAGCCTCTCGCGCGGGTGCGAGGCCCGGGGCTCCATCCTCCGCGCCAGCTCGCCGTCCAGCGTGGTGATCGAGAGGAACGCCGCGGCGGCGCCGTGGGAGGCCAGCTCCGACAGGTGATCGATGTCGCGCGTGATCAGCTCGTTCTTCGTGATCACCCCGACCGGGTTGCGGAACTCGGCCAGCACCGCGAGGCACCGGCGGGTGATCTCCAGCCTGCGCTCCACCGGCTGATAGGGATCGGTGACGCCGCTCATCACCAGCTCCTCGGGCTTCCACTTCGGGGAGGACAGCTCGCGGCGCAGGAGCTCCGGCGCGTCCTCCTTCACCAGGATGCGGCTCTCGAAGTCGATGCCGGCGGAAAAGCCGAGGTACTCGTGCGTGGGCCGGGCGTAGCAGTAGATGCAGCCGTGCTCGCACCCGCGGTACGGGTTGACCGAGGCGTTGAAGCCGATGTCCGGACTGTCGTTGCGGCTGATGACCGAGCGCGACTCGTCGGGCAGGAGCCGGGTCTCGGCCCGGTCCGGGCCGGGGATCTCCAGCTCGACGGCGATGCGCTCGAAGCGGTTGGTCGGATTGATGGGGGCGCCGCGGCCGTGCACCCGGCCACTGTACCAAATTACGCCCGCGTTACGCCAGGGATGGACGACTGGCCCCCCGCCGGCGCGGCCGGCGGGGGGCGCGGACGGATCAGACGGCGGGCTGGTTCAGAGCGACCAGCTCCTTCCAGAGCTGTCCGGCGTCGTCATAGAGGAAGGGCGCGACCGGCTCGTTCATGCGGCTGGCGCGCTGCCGCACGTGGGTCAGGTACTCGTACTGGGACGGCAGGGTCGCGACCAGGTACTGGGAGCGCTCCTTGACCTTGCGGAACATCTCCAGCGCATTGCGGTCGTCCATGTGGTCGAGGACCGGCAGGCTCCGGGTCGGCTCGTGGCCCAGGCCGAGCATCATCACCGAGTACGAGTACGACTCGAAGCCGTGGTAGTCGGAATTGATGCTCTTGTTGTTCGGCAGCCGGTTCTTCCAGAGCTCCAGCCGCTCCTTCACGGTGTCCGGGACCTTGAGCTCGCTGCGGACCGCCTGCCAGAACGGGGTGTCGTCCCGGTCGGTCACGCAGTAGTGCAGGGCCAGGAAGTCGCGCACGCCGTCGATGGCGTGGGCCACCGCCCGGTTGTAGCTCGCGACCACGGACTCGTCCATCTCGTTGCCCGGGAAGTGGCGGACCAGCTCCTCGATGCCGTGCTGGATGAAGAAGATCCCGGTGGACTCCAGGGGCTCCACGAAGCCGCTCGACAGGCCGATCGCGACGCAGTTCTTCACCCACGAGTTGCGGTTGCGGCCGATGCGCATCTTGACGTGGTTGGCCCGGCAGTTGTCCGCCATGGGTCCGAGGTACTGGCGGAACTCCGCCTCGGCCTCGTCCTTCGAGATGAACTTGCTGCTGTAGACGTAGCCCGTGCCGATGCGGCCGTAGAGCGGGATGTTCCACACCCAGCCGGCGCTCAGGGCGGTGGCGGAGGTGAACGGCTCCATGCCGCGGGACTTGATGTCCACCGGCACCTGGAGCGCCACCGCGCTGTCGTTGAGCAGGCAGTCGCTGAAGGAGATGAAGGGCTCCTTCAAGGCCTGGTTGATCAGCAGGCCGCGGAAGCCGGAGCAGTCGACGAACAGGTCGGCCGAGAGCGTCCCGTGCTGCTTGGTGACGAGGTGCGAGATGCTGCCGTCCTCGGCAAGCTCGACGTGGATCACCTCGTCCTCGACCTTGCGCACGCCGCGCTGGGTGGCGTACGTCTCCAGGAAGTTGGCGAGGAGGCCGGCGTCGAAGTGGTAGGCGTAGGGATACTGGACGTCGTGCTCCGCCAGGAACGCGTTCGGCACGCGGTCGCCCTCGGCGAAGTAGTTCTGGACCTTCTCGTCGAAGACCCGGCCGTCGAGATAGCGGGGGGAGCGCTTGGCGTCGCAGATCGCGGGGATGGTGAAGCAGGAGTAGTCGAAGGCCTCCTCGCCGCGCTTGAGCTTGAGCCACCACTCGGCGGCGTTGTAGCCGTCGACCATTTCATAGCGCTGGAACGGGTGGTAGAAGTGGCCACCCTGCTTGCGCCAGTTGACGAATTTGATTGCGAGCTTGTAGGCCGCGTTGCAGCTCGGCATCCACTCGTGCTCTTCGAGGCCGAGATAGTCGAAGAAGAGCTTGATGGTGCTGAAGGTCGCCTCGCCCACCCCGATGCTCTTGATGTGGGGCGCCTCGACGAGGGTGATGTCGACTCCCTTCAGGGCTTTCTTGAGATAGCTGGCCGTCATCCAGCCCGACGACCCCCCACCGACAATCACGACGCTCTTGGCCATGGTTCCGTCCCTCCAGAAAAAACAAGTTACAAAAAATCTCGCCGGTGTCCGGGATTGGATCCCCGGGAGATCAACAGCCTCGACGAAGCGTGCGTTCCGACCTGGCTGGGACTGCTCGAATCACGGATGCACGTTCGGAAAGTGTGGCCGCGAGACCAAACCGTGACAGTGGACAGAAAAAAATCCTGAGCTGCGTTTCAGAACGGCCTGGACGAAGGCAGGCCCGCGGCGGCGAGCAGACCCGAGAGGTCCGCCGGCGGCGGGACGGAGAGGGCCAGGGGCTCCCCGGTGACGGGGTGGGTCAGGGACAGCTTCCAGGCGTGGAGCGCCTGGCGCGGGAAGTCGCGGCAGAGCCCGGCCAGCGCGGGGTCGGAGATCCCCTTCCACCCCGGGACGCCGTAGACCGGGTCGCCGACGATCGGCAGCCGCGCCGCCTTCAGATGGACCCGGATCTGGTGCATGCGGCCGGTGAGCAGCCGGCAGCGCAGGAGGGTGAGCGGCTCACCTTCGGCGGCTTCGCCCATCCGCTCCCAGAGCGTGGCGCTCGGGCTGCCTTCGGTCCGCGACGTGGTCATCCTCCGGGGCTCCACGGGATCGCGGAGGAGGCCCAGGTCGACCCGGCCCTTGGCGCCTTCCGTCCTGCCGTAGACCAGCGCGAGATAGTCCTTCTCCGCCGGTCCCGCCTTGAGCGCGGTGTGCACCTCCGGCGTCTTGGCGACCAGGAGCAGGCCCGAGGTCCCCTTGTCCAGGCGGCCGGCGAGGTGCGGCCGGCGTCCGTCGCCCCAGTCCCGCGCCCGCCAGAGGAGCGCGTGCAGGAGCGTGTCGTCCCAGTGGCCGGGCGCGGGATGGACGACCACGCCCGGCGGCTTGTCCAGGGCGAGGAGCCACTCGTCCTCGAAGACCGCCGCGAGCGGCCGGTCGAGCGGCACGGGTCCGGGCCGGGGCGGAGGCGGCTCGACGAGGATCTCGACCTCGTCGCCCGCCACCAGCCGCCGCGACGGCCGGGCCGGCTGGCCGTTGACCCGCACGAGCCCCTGCTCCACCCAGCCGCGGACCCGCGCCCGGGTGAGAGCCGGCACGCCGGCGAGGTGCCGGACGACCGCCACGTCGAGGCGGACCCCCGCGCCTTGCCGATCGACCAGGAAGGCCTGGGGGATCAGCTCGGCGACCCGAAGCCGCCGCGGGAGGCGTTGGTGAGGACCTGCCGCAGCGTCTCGATGTCCACCGGCTTCATGAGGTAGCGGTCGAAGCCGGCCTCCCGGGCCTGGCGCTGGTGCTCGTCGCCGCGGTAGGCGGTGACCGCCGAGATGAACAGCCGTTCGCCGCCGGGCCGTCCGCGGAGGCGGCGCGCGACCTCGAAGCCGTCCATGCCGGGCAGCCCGAGGTCGAGCAGGAGCACGTCGGGCATCTCCTGGTCGACGGCGTCGAGAGCGGCCTGACCGCTCGCGACGAGGCGCGGCGCATACCCCCACAGGGAGAGCAGGGCGCCCATCATCTGCAGGCTCTCGGGATCGTCCTCGACCACCAGGATGCGCAAGGGCGACGTCTGCGGCGAGTCGGAGTAGGCCACAGGCTCCATAGGGCGCGAATGTTACACGGAACGGGCGTTCGGGCAACAGGGTGAGATACCCTTCCGCTTCTGGCACCGACCTTTTCGAGGAAAACCGATATGCTTCATCCGCACCGACGCCTCACCGCCGCGGCCCTGGCTCTCCTTCTGCTCCCACTGCTCCCATTGCCGGCCGCCCTGGCGCAGCCCGATTCCGGGTCGGGCGAGCCGACGCTCGAAACGATCATGGCTCATCCGGACTGGCTCGGGAATCCGCCCGAGGACCCTTACTGGGCCGACGACGGCCGCGCCGTCTACTACGAGCACAAGCGCACCGGCGAGGAGCAGAAGGACCTGGTCCGGGTCGACCTGGAGAGCGGCGAGGCCGCCATGGTCGGGCTCGGCGACGTCGGCAAGGCCGACGCTCCCGGCGGCGACCTCAGCCTCGACCGGCGCTGGAAGACCTATGCCCGCGAGGGCGACGTCTTCCTCAAGGACCTCCAGACCGGGACGCTCCGGCAGATCACCCGCACCGAGGAGGAGGAGAAGGATCCGCGGTTCCTGGCCGGAGACAACCGCATCGCCTTCCAACGCGGCGACCAGGTGTTCGTCTACGACCTCGTGTCCGGCACCCTCTTCCAGCCCACCGAGCTGAAGCTGGAGAAGGACCCCGCCGAGGACAAGGAGTCCGGCTACCTCGACGAGCAGCAGGAGCGCCTGTTCGACGTCATCCGCGAAGGAAAGAAGAAGAAGGAGCAGGCCCGGGAGCGCGACCGCTCCTCCCGCCAGCTCGATCCCACCCGCGCTCCGCTCCCCTGGTACCTGGGCGACGACGTGGCGCTCGTCGGGAGCGACATCTCGCCGGACGCCGACTGGATGATCGTCATCACCCAGGGCAAGGACCTGCCGAAGAAACCTTCCCTCATGGCCCGCTTCGTCACCGAGGACGGCTATCTCAAGTCCGAAGAGGTGCGCTCCAAGGTCGGCACCGAGCCGCTGCCCGATCACAAGATCCTCCTGCTCGACCTCAAGACCCACGAGAAACACGAGGTCGATCTCGCGAAGCTGCCGGGCATCACCGACGACCCGCTCAAGGAGCTGCGCGAGAAGGCTGAGAAGAAGAAGGACAAGGACAAGAAGGACGACAAGGACAAGAAGGACAGCAAGAAAGACGAGGAGAAGAAGCCGCGGCCCGTCGAGGTGCAGGGGCTCTTCTGGACCGACGACGGGCGCTACGCAGCCCTGCTGCTCCGCTCCCCGGACAACAAGGACCGCTGGATCGTCACCGTCGAGCGCGAGCACCCGGAGCCGGTCACCCGCCACCACCTCGCCGATCCCGCCTGGATCAACTGGGACTTCAACGAGGTCGGCTGGCTGCCGGACAACGAGACCCTCTGGTACACCTCGGAGGAGAGCGGCTGGTCCAACCTCTACACCGTCTCCATGAAGGACGGCAAGGCCCGGCGGCTGGTCGACGGCAGGTTCGAGGTCACGAACGTCATGCCGAGCCGCGACGGCAAGGCCTTCTACTACCGCGCCAACGCGGAGAAGCCCGGCACCTACGACATCTGGCGCGTCACGGCCGCAGGCGGCAAACCGGAGCAGCTCACCCGGATCGGCGGCGACACCTATTTCCAGCTTTCGCCGGACGAGAGCCGGCTCCTGCTGCTCCACTCCACCAGCACCCGTCATGGCGAGCTTTACGTCCAACCGGCGCAGCCTTCCGAGACGGCTCGCCAGCTCACGCAGACCCACAGCGCCGAGTACCTGGCGATCGACTGGACGGTGCCCGAGATCGTCCCGATCCCGTCCTCGCACGGGAAGGAGCCGATCTGGTCGCGGATCTTCACCCCGAAGGACTTCGATCCGTCGCGCAAATACCCGGCCGTCGTCTTCAGCCACGGCGCCGGTTATCTCCAGAACGCCCATGCCGGCTGGTCCAGCTACTTCCGCGAGACGATGTTCCACACCTTCCTGAACCGGCACGGCTACGTGGTCCTCGACATGGACTACCGCGCCTCGGCCGGCTACGGCCGCGACTGGCGCACCGCCATCTACCGGCAGATGGGCCATCCCGAGGTCGAGGACCTGGAGGACGGCGTGGCCTGGCTGGTGAAGAACCGCAACGTCGATCCGCAGCGGATCGGCCACTACGGCGGGTCCTACGGCGGCTTCCTCACCTTCATGGCGATGTTCACGAAACCCGACCTGTTCGCGGCCGGCGCGGCGCTCCGGCCGGTCGCCGACTGGGCGCACTACAACCACGAATACACCTCGAACATCCTCAACACCCCGGAGGTCGACCCCGAGGCCTACGCGCGCAGCTCGCCGATCGAATTCGCCGCCGGGCTCTCGAAACCGCTCCTCATGTGCTCGGGCATGGTGGACTCGAACGTGTTCTTCCAGGACACCGTCCGCATGGCCCAGAAGCTGATCGAGCTCAAGAAGGACATGTTCGAGACCGCGATCTATCCGGTCGAGAGCCACGGCTTCGTCGAGCCCACGAGCTGGCTCGACGAATACCGGCGGATCTTCAAGCTGTTCGAGACCCACGTGAAGTGACCGCAGCCCGGGAGCTGACAGTCCCCTGACAGTGTCCGCGGACTGTCAGCTCCCCCTGACGCAGCTTTCTCCCCTCCCTCCTCTTCTCCTGTAAATCACTCATCCGGTTGAATTTGCGCTTCCGGCGCCGCAGGCACGCCGCTTGCCCTTCCGGAAGCCGAGCTGAACTGGAGAGATCCATTCCAAGGAGAGATGAGCCATGAACATGAAAATGAAGATCCTGACAGCCTGCCTGCTCCTGGCGGCGGCCGTCTGCGGGACGGCGGCGGCGCAGAACGTGCCGAGCTCCGACCTGCTGCTGCCCTACTTCGAGGTGGACGGCGCCAACCAGGGCGGCCTGACCACCCTCTTCGCGGTGGGCAACGCCACCGAGAAGCCGGTGGACGTGCTCGCCACGGTCTACACGAACTGGGGCATCCCGATCCTCGAGGTCCCGATCACCCTGCAGGCGCGCGAGGTCCGCACCGTCAACCTGCGCGACTGGTTCCGCAACGGCGGCAACCCCGCCAAGACTCTGACCACCGCCGAGCTGCAGCATCTGTCCGCGGCGGCGAGCGGCAAGCGGTCTCCGAAGGACAATCTCTACTACTCGAAGGAGATCCGCGCCGAGCTGCTGGTCGGCTACGTGATCCTGCGCACCCAGGGCAGCCGGCCGGACGCTCTCTGGGGCGACTGGTTCAACGTGGACGTCGGCGGCAACCTGGCGCGCGGCGACGTGCTCGCCAACATCGACCGCTCCACCGGCTGCCCCGGTCTTTGCCAGCGCCACCTGGTGCGCTACCTGACCGGCGGCGGCTTCGACGGCGGCACCGAGGTCATCGTCTGGCGCCAGACCAACGGCAAGCCTTCGGCGAACGCCGAGGCCGGCCCGAAGATGCAGGCCGACGCCACCGCCTATGACGAGCCCGGCCTGCCGATCGAGAACCGCAAGGTCTCGCTGCTGCCGGTCGAGAAGATCGTGGTCTCCGAGCTCGGTCTCAAGAAGCCGTTCGGCTCGCTCGACATCGAGAGCGAGGAGGAGACCTTCATGGCGGTCCAGCACACCGCCGAGAACCGCTACAGCGTCGGCCTCACCACCTACTGCCTGCCGCGCAAGATCACGCCCGGCCCGGGCATCGAGATCCTCAAGGTCACCAACGGCGAGGACGCCGACGCGGCGCCCGGACCCTCCATCCCGGTCGGCGCCACCGTCACCTGGGAATACCTGGTGAGCAACATCGGCGATGTGCCGCTGACCGACGTCGTGGTCGAGGACGACGACCCGTCGATCAAGGTCACCTGCCCGAAGGACACGCTCGCTCCGGGCGAGTCCATGACCTGCACCGCCTCCGGCAAGGCCAAGGCCTGCCAGTACCGCAACCTCGGCGGCGTCTCGGCCCTGTCGCCGTCGGGCACGGTCAACGCCTCCGATCCCAGCCACTACTTCGGCGACGAGGGCGCGCAGCTCGCCATCACCTCGATCCTCGTCAACGGCCAGGACGCCAGCAAGGCCCCCGGCGGCAACGCCGCGGAAGGCCAGACGCTCAACTGGACGTTCAAGGTCGCCAACACCGGCAAGGCCCGCCTGACCGGAATCCAGCTCACCGGCTTCAACGCGACCTGCGACAAGAGCGTCCTCAACCCCGGCGAGTCCGCGACCTGCACCGCCACCAGCAAGGCCGAGAAGGGCGACCATGCCCTGCCGGTCCAGGCCAAGGGCCAGGCGTCCTGCTCCCAGGCCTCCGCCAACGGCGCGGGGTACTACCACGGCCCGGGCGTCGTCGAATGCCCCACCATCCACCCCTCCATCCTGATCGAGACCGCGGTCAACGGCCAGGATGCGGACACCCCCACCGGTCCCCAGGTCGCGGTCGGCTCCGCGCTGGCCTTCTCCTACGTGGTCACCAACACCGGCGACGTCGGGCTCGACAACGTCCAGGTCTCCGACACCAAGGGCTTGGCCCTGAGCTGCCCCAAGACCGCCCTGGCGGCCGGCGAATCGATGACCTGCTCGGCCGGCGGCGTCGCCCAGAACGGCCAGTTCACCAGCCTTGGCAAGGTCACCGCCACCGGCGGCGCCGCCCCGTGCGACCAGCAGGTCTCCGACGACGACCCGGTCAACTACGTGGGCAGCGAGAACCCGGGCCTCAAGATCGTCAAGCTCACCAACGGCCAGGACGCCAACACCGCCCCCGGCCCGGAGATCGCGGTCGGCAGCCCGGTCCTCTGGAGCTACCAGGTCACCAACACCGGCAACGTCACGCTGAGCAACGTGGCCGTCGCCGACGACAAGGGCGTGGCCGTCACCTGCCCGAAGACCACTCTCGCGGCGGGCGAGTCCATGACCTGCACCGGCAAGGGCACCGCCCAGGCCTGCCAGTACGAGAACCTCGGCACCGCCACCGGCAAGACGCCGGGCGGTCAGACCCTCACCGCCAGCGACCCGAGCCACTATTACGGCAAGACCAGCCCGGCGATCGACATCGAAGTCAAGGTCAACGGCGACGACGCCGACTCTCCCAAGGGCCCCGAAGTCGAGGCCGGCTCCCCGGTGAGCTTCACCTACATCGTCTCGAACACCGGCGACGTCAGCCTCACCGGCGTCCAGGTCTCCGACAGCAAGGGCGTCGCCGTCTCCTGCCCCAAGGCCTCCCTGGCGCCCGGCGAGTCCATGACCTGCACGGGCAGCGGCACCGCCCAGACCGGCCAGTACAGCGCCACCGGCACCGCCAGCGGCACCGGCGCCTGCGGCCAGAAGGTCTCCGACGACGACCCGGTCAACTACTGGGGCACGAGCCCGGGCCTCAAGATCGTCAAGTACACCAACGGCTACGACGCCAACACCGCCCCCGGCCCCGAGCTCCAGGTCGGCTGCGACGTCGTCTGGACCTACAAGGTCTACAACACCGGCAGCGTCACCCTGAGCAACCTCGCGGTGACCGACGACAAGGGCGTGGCCGTCTCCTGCCCCAAGACCACCCTGGCGGCGGGCGAGTCCATGACCTGAACCGGCAAGGGCACCGCCAAGGCCTGCCAGTACGAGAACCTCGGCACCGTCACCGGCAAGACGCCGAACGGCCAGACCCTGAGCGCCAGCGACCTGAGCCACTACTTCGGCAAGACCAACCCGTCCCTGGACATCCAGGTCAAGGTCAACGGCGAGGACGCGGACTCTCCCAAGGGCCCCTACGTCTCGGTCGGCTCCCCGGTGAGCTTCACCTACACCGTCAAGAACACCGGCGACGTCGCCCTCACCGGCATCCAGGTCTCCGACAGCAAGGGCGTGGCCGTCTCCTGCCCCAAGACCTCCCTGTCGCCGGGTGAATCGATGACCTGCACCGGCAGCGGCACCGCCCAGTCCGGCCAGTACACCGCCACCGGCACGGCCACCGGCACCGGCGCCTGCGGCCAGCCGGTGTCCGATTCCGACCCGGTCAACTACTACGGCAAGGTGACCGGCGACGAAGGCTGCACCCCGGGCTACTGGAAGAACCATACCGACTCCTGGCCGCCCACCGGCTTCACGACCGGCCAGAAGGTGCAGAGCGTGTTCAGCAAGGTCTCCCTCTACCCGGCGCTCGCCAACGCCACCCTGCTCCAGGCGCTCGGCTTCCAGGGCGGCTCGGACCTCTCGGGCGCGGCGGAGATCCTGCTGCGCGCCGCCACGGCCGGCCTGCTCAACACCTCGCACCCCTGGGTCGACTACCCGGGCTCCACGTCGGGCCTGATCTCCGACGTCAACGCCGCCCTGGCCAGCCTGAACCGCGACACGATCATCGCGCTGGCCGCGGCCATCGACAAGAACAACAACCTGGGCTGCCCGCTCAACTAGGCGCCGCCCATCGTCCCTCGTCGGCTCCCCGGGCAACCGGGGAGCCTCTTTTTTTCTGACAGTCCTCTGACAGTGCCCTGACAGTGCTGACACCACTGTCAGAGCTCCTGACAGACCCGGACGCGATCGCACCGGAATCCAGGCAAGCCGCTGATTCCAGGACGTTTCCCGCTGAACCGCCCGGTGGCACCGGGCTTGCTCTCCAGAGATGGCGGCACGAACCCTGAGAGGAACCGACACCATGCGCGCGAGAACGCTCCTGCTCCTGATCCTGGCGACCGTGCCGGCCTCGGCGGCGCGGCTTCAGCCGACCTCGGACCTGCTGCTCCCCGGGTTCGAGGTCGATCCCGTCGCCGGCGGCGTCACCACGGTGCTCGCCGTGGGCAACGCCTCCGGCCAGCCGGTCGAGGTGCTCGCCACGCTGAGCACGGACGAAGGGACCCCGGTCCTGGTCACGCCGTTCACGCTGCGGCCCGACGAGGTCCGGACCGTGGACCTGCGCGACTGGCTCCGCGACGCCACGGCCACGACCGGCTCCGTCACCCTGCGCACCCGGAGCGGCCGGCGCGACGCCCTCTGGGGCGACTGGTCCGTCCTGGACGCCGACGGGAGCGCTCTGCGCGGCGGCGCCCTGGTCGACATCGACCGCTCCGGCGGCCACAGCGCCCTCTGCCGCCGGCACATCCTGCGCTCCGCCCAGAACCAGACGGCCGAGGTGGACGTCTGGCGCGAAGCCGCCGGCGGCCAGCCGGTGCTCGAGAAGGTCGCCGTCGCGGAGCTCGCGCCGCGCGAGCCGTCCGGCGCGCTGCTCGTCGAGACCGAGAACGACGTCTACATCGCCGGCGGCTGGTGCGTGGCGAGCTCCTGCGAAGGCCGGCGGACCGCGCTCGACGTCAACATCCTGCTCGACGGCCGGATCGCCGCCGAGCCTCGCGGCCCCCTGATGGACAGCGGCTCGCAACTGACCTGGACCCTGCTCATCGCCAACACCGGCGAGCTGGCGGTGAGCGGGATCGAGATCGAAGGGCTCGACGCGAGCTGTCCGCAGGCCGAGCTGGAGCCCGGCGGATCCATGGAGTGCACCGCCATCGACCTGGCCCTGTCGAACCCGCAGAGCGTCCCGGTCCTCGTCACCGGACACAGCTCCTGCGCCGATGTTTCGGCGAGAACCACCGGCTACTACGAGGGTGTCCTCGTCGACATCTATCCTTGAGCCGGCTGTGTTACCCTGCCCTTAAATGAAGGGCAATCCGCGGGAGAGCTCGGAAGCCACGGCCTTCCTGGAGATGCCGGGCACCTGGACGGGTGGGCGGGAACGCCGGCGCCGGTCCCGCACCCGGCGTCCGGCGTTGACCGTTCTCTACCACCCCGATCCGGACCGCGTGGGCGAGACCCTGTCCCTGACCGAGCTCGCCAAGGGGCCGGTGGCCGTCTCGCGGCTCGACCCCCGGTTTCGCGATCCGAACGGCCTCGGCGAGCCGCGCCCGCTGGCCGACCGCTACGTCAGCCGCAGCCCCTTCCGGCTCTCCTTCACGGGCGAGGCGGGCCCACCCGGAATCGTCCGGGTCGATCCCGGCGAAGGCCGGACGCCGCTGATCGTGGACGGCGCGCCGCTCGCCGCGCCGCGCGACCTTTCCACGGCGGACCTGGAGCAGGGCGTCGTCCTCGAGCTCTCGAACCGGGTGGTCCTCCTCCTCCACCTCAGCAGCCTGTCGCTGCCCCTGCCGCCCGATCCGTTCGACCTGGTCGGCGCCAGCGAGGAGATGGTGCGCCTGCGGGCGGCGATCCGGAGCGTGGCCGACCTCGACGTGCCCATCCTGCTGCGGGGCGAGACCGGCACCGGCAAGGAGCTGGTGGCGCAGGCGATCCACCGCGCCAGCCGGCGGCGCGGCGGACCGTTCCTGAGCGTCAACGTGGGAGCGATCCCGCCGTCGCTCGCCGCCTCCGAGCTGTTCGGAGCGGCGCGCGGAGCGTTCACCGGCTCGGTCCGGGAGCAGCCCGGCTATTTCCAGCGGGCGGACGGCGGCACCCTCTTCCTCGACGAGATCGGCGACGCGCCGGCCGAGGTCCAGATCATGCTCCTGCGCGTGCTGGAGACCGGCGAGATCCAGCGCGTCGGCGGCCAGGAGCCGCAGCGGGTGAACGTGCGCCTGATCGCCGCCACCGACGCCGACCTGGAGGCAGCGGTCCGGGAGGAGCGCTTCCGCGAGCCGCTGCTGCACCGCCTGTCGGGCTACGAGGTGCCGGTGGCGCCGCTGCGCCGGCGGCGGGACGACTTCGGCCGCCTGTTCTTCCACTTCCTGCGCGAGGAGCTGCGCGCGCTCGGCCAGGAGGACCGGCTGGTCGGCGACGAGAGCGGCGCGCCCCTCTGGCTCCCGGCCTCGATCGTCGCCCGGCTGGCGCGCCACGCATGGCCGGGCAACGTGCGGCAGGTCCGCAACGCCGCGCGCGAGCTGGCGATCGGCAGCCGCTCCTTCGAGACGGCCCAGGTGGGACCCCAGGTCGAGCGCCTGCTGCGCGAGGTGGCCTCGATGCCGGCCGCCGCCGCCCACGCTCCCCTCCCCGAGCCCCCGCGCCCGAAGGCGCCGATCACCTACCGGTCGCCGTCCGAGATCACCCGCGACGAGCTGGTCGAGGCCCTGCGCGCCAACCGCTGGGAGCTCAAGGGTGCGTCCGAAAGCCTGGGCATCTCGCGGCCGGCGATCTACCTCCTCCTCGAGAAGCACCCGGAGATCCGCACCGCCCGCGACCTCAGCCGCGCCGAGATCCTGGAGTGCCGGGAGCGCTGCGGCGACGACCTCGACGCCATGGCCAGCCACCTGGAAGTCTCCCGGAAAGGCCTGCAGCAGAAGATGAAGGAGATCGGGCTGATCTGATCAGGCCCGGCTCTCCATCCATCCCTCCACCGCCTCCCCGAATTCCTCCGGCTCCTCGAAGAACGGCTGGTGCCCGCTGCGCTCGAAGAGGCGGAAGGTGAAATCGGGCAGCGTCGAGGGAATGCCGTCCCACAGGGTGTGGGGGACGACATAGTCGTACCGTCCATGGGCGTGGAAAATCGGCACGCGCAGCGAGTCCGATCCGACGGTGACGTCCCAGTCGTGTGTCAGCGGTCCGAGGAGATGCGCGAACACCGCCGGGTTGTAGACCGCTTCGGCGAGCAGCGGCGCCATGTCGAACCGCGCGTCGTAGAAGCGCGTCGGCGTCTGGGCCAGGATTCCCGTCTGGCCCTGTGGAACGCGGGCGAGGTTGTCGCGCAGGACCTCCTTCCTCTCCTCCGACGCATCCGCCTCCCAGAGCTCCCTCGCCTTCGCGGCGACCCAGGCCATGTCTCCCCGCGGCGGCGTTCCGGCGGTGATCACGTGCGAGACGCTCTCCGGCCGGCGCCGGCCGTATTCGATCGCGAGCGCGCCGAGGATCGAATGCCCGAGGATCGCGACCCGCTCCGCGCCCAGATCCATGCGGACGGCCTCCAGATCCTCGGCCAGAAGGTCGAACGTGAGGTCCGTAAAGTTGCCCGTCGACTTCCCACTCCCACGCAAGTCCACGACAACAAACTGGAACCGGTCGCTCAATCCTGAAGACAACTGAAGCTCGAACGGCTTCGTGCCCATGCTGCTCGGCACGAGGCAGACCTGTCCGCGACCCTGCACCGTACAGTGAAGCTCGGCACCCTTGACGGAAACGTTCATCGTCTTACCTCCCGGGAAAGAAACGGGGAACGGATCGATCCCTGTCCGATTCGTCGCACATCGGACAGGGATCAGTCCGTTCCCCGTTCATTTTGTCTCTCATCGGGCAGGGAACGGTCCGTTCCCCGTCCATTTTGCCGCGCATCGGACAGGGATCGGTTCGTTCCCTGTTCGTTTTGTCTCGCATCGGACAGGGAACGGTCCGTTCCCCGTCCGTTTTGCCGCGCATCGGACAGGGATCAGTCCGTTCCCTGTTCGTTTCGTCTCGCATCGGACAGGGAACGGTTCGTTCCCCGTCCGTTTTGCCGCGCATCGGACAGGGATCGGTCCGTTCCCTGTTCGTTTTGTCGTTCATCGGACAGGGAACGGTTCGTTCCCCATCCGTTTTGCCTTGCAACGGACAGGGATCGGTCCGTTCCCTGTCCGCGCGCTCGGACCTACGTCTCTTTCCTGAGACGTTCGATCTCTGCTCGAAGACGGACGACCTCGTCCTCGGCCGCGTGGCGGGCCTCCGTTTCGGCCCGTGCTTTTTCCTCGGCCATCTTACGAGCCTCGGATGCGGCCTGCGCCAGGTCTCTGATCTCCTGCCGGGTTGGAAGAGGCTTGCCCGAGGGGTGCTCGAATAGCCACACCTCGTTGCCGTCCGGAGAAACCTGAAACCAGAGGCCGGTCGTCTCGGAAAGGAGGCGGCCCTGCTCGTCCGGCTCGACCGGCCGATATCCGGAAAGGCCCAGCCGATAGCCGATCAGACGGAAGCGACGATCCCGGCGCTGGCAGTCGACGATCAGGTACTCCTGGATCCCGACCCGTCGATACAGAGTGACCTTGTCCTCCAGATCGGTCTTGCGGATGCGGGAGGAGAGGGGCGAGACGATCTCGATGATCAGGCAGGGCCGGACGCCCTCGGCCATGACATCGAAGCTCTCCCGGTCGGCGTCCCGGTTCCGTACGCCGCGGATCACGGAAATGTCGGGGCCGGGCTGGTCCAGCCCAGGACCGAAGAGATGCTTCATATCCACTGTGATCAGCACGTCCGGCACCGGGCGGAAGAAATCCACCAGCCGATCGGCGATCTGGCATGCGGTGTCGAAATGGCGTTTGCCCTGGGTCATGTGGTCGCCGACTTGCGGGTTCAGGAACAGCTCGGGAGTCAGCGGCATCGAGACCAGCTCCATCCGGCCGCCTGAACGTTCGACCCAACGGTCCAGGGTGATCCCCGGCTCCTCGTCGAGGAGGTCGGCTTCCAGCGGCTTGCGGACAGGCTCAGCCATGGCCCCGAGTATAGTCAGTCGCCCGAGATCCGTCAAAGATATCGCGGAAGGGCGACCCGGGGAAGGGTTCGGATCGGAAAAGCATCACTGGCCGATCAGGCGCCGGGCTGCGACCTGCGCGCCGTCGCCGCGCACGGAGGCGGCGACGGACCGGGCCCGGGCCGCCACGTCGGGTTGGAGCGCGCGGCCGAGAGCGTCGGCCAGCGAGTCGGGCGTCGGCAGGCCGGCGTGCGCGGTCCCGAGGCCCAGGTTCTGGATGCGTTGCGCCCAGTAGTGCTGATCGTACATCTGGGGGATGACGACCTGGGGCGCGCCGGCGCGCCCGGCGGCGGTGGTGGTGCCCGCGCCGCCGTGGTGGACGACGGCGGCGACCCGCTGGAACAGCGCCTGCTGGTTGACCTCGCCGATCGCCAGGCAGTCGGGCTCGTCGTCCGGCAGCGACAGGTCGGCCCAGCCGCGCAGCACGATCGCGCGGCGACCGTGCGCACGGGCCGAATGGAGCATTACCCGGGCGAGGTCTTCCGGCGCGCGGATGCTGCCGAAGCCGAAGTAGACCGGCGGCTCGCCGGCGTCGAGGAACGCCTCCAACTCGGGCGCGAGCGGACGCGCATCGGGCAGGATCCAGGCGCCGGTCTGGAACACGGACAGGTCCGAGGGCTCGGGCCAGGGCCCCAGCGTCGGGTCGGCGGCAAGCCAGGGACGGTCCGTGAGGATGTGGCCGAGCACGTCTTCGACCGGGGCCAGGCCGAGGGCGGTCCGATGCGGGTTGAGCAGGGGACCCCACATATCGTTCCAGCGCCCCGCATCCTGGGCCCAGACCTCACGATAATCAGCCCTGGCGACCGGCTTGTCTCCCAGCAGGCCCAGGACGGGTGGAGCGTGATGGGGCGATGGCAGGACCGCCGGGCAGTAGGCGGCGAAGACGTATGGGACGCCCATCCTCTCCGCCACCGAGGGGGCGGCGATCTGCAGGGTCGTCGCTCCCACGATGACATCGCAGTCCTGGGCCGCCGCCGTGATCGTCTCGAACTGCGTGGCGACCGTGCCCTCGATCATCTGCCTCCGCTGCACGGGCGTGGGCGGGACCGCCGAGGCGCTGGCCTTCCCGGTCGAGCGCAACTCGGGGCCGATGGGCGTCACGGGCATTCCCAGGCCTTCGATCCATTCGCGGAAGTCCGGCGGCACGCACAGGCGGACCTCCTGGCCGAGAGCTCTCAACTCCGACGCCAGCGCCACCAGCGGCTGGACATCGCCCCGCGATCCGATCGTCGACAGCAGCACGCGCATCCGGCTCTCCTTTCAGCAGACTGCTCAGGACGCCAAGTCTGCGCGCGCGCCGGGGCCTTGCCGCAAGTCTCCCCGTGGGCGGTATACTGAAAGCGGGGGATGGCTTCCACACCGCAGTCAGGGCGTCGGCGCGCCCTGGTTGGCCCAGCTCCACGCCGAGCCGCTCCACCAGTTCACCCAAAGCTTCCCGTCGCTGCCCTTCACGAAGACATACGGACGGCCGCCGTCGACGGTGATCGCGCCCACCGGGAAATTGATCGCGACGCCGCTCGGCTTGCCCTGATTGGCCCAGCCCCACGCCGTGCCGCTCCACCAGTTCACCCAGAGGTTGCCGTCGCTGCCGAGAACGAACGCATACGGCCGGCTGCCGTCGACAGTGATCGCGCCGACCGCGCCGGAGATGCTCACACCGCCCGGTTTGCCCTGGTTGGCCCAGCTCCACGCCGAGCCGCTCCACCAGTTCACCCAGAGATTGCCGTCGCTGCCCTTCACGAAAACGTACGGCCGGCTGCCGTCCACGGTGGTCGCTCCCACGGGAAGGGTGATGCTGACGCCGCTCGGTTTGCCCTGATTGGCCCAGCCCCATGCCGTGCCGCTCCACCAGTTCACCCAGAGATTGCCATCGCTGCCGAGGACCCAGGCGTAGGGCCGGCTTTTGTCCACCGTGGTCGCGCCGACGGCACTGGCAAGGCTGACGCCGCTCGGCTTGCCCTGATTGGCCCAGCCCCACACCGAGCCGCTCCACCAGTTCACCCACAGCTTGCCGTCCGTTCCCTTGATAAAGGCGTACGGCCGGCCGCCGTCCACGACCGTGACCCCGACCGCGCCGGCGATGCCGACGCCGCTCGGCGTCCCCTGGTTGGCCCAGCCCCACGCCGAGCCGCTCCACCAGTTCACCCACAGCTTGCCGTCGCTGCCCTTCACGAAAACATACGGCCGGCCGCCATCCACGGTGACGGCGCCGACAGAGCTGTCGATCCCGGCTCCGCCCGGCTTTCCCTGGTTCGCCCAGCCCCAGGCAGTGCCGCTCCACCAGTTCACCCACGCATTGCCATCGCCCGCCTTCACGAACGCATAGGGACGTCCCGCGTCGACGTTGATCGCTCCGAGTGAGTTGCTGATGGCGAGCGGAGCCGCGGAAGCCTGCGGCTCAACGGTGCCCATCGCCATCGCCGCCAGGACGAGTGAAAGAACCAGCGCTGATCTGGACATTGAGAACCTCCGGTAAGGTAAAACGGTTGCCCTCTTGCCGTCTCTGATCGGAGAGACGATCCTGGGCAGCGCTTCACCTCACCGGAGGTTCGGAGGGGGCGGCGATCTGCAGGGTCGTCGCTCCCACAATGACGTCGCAGCCCCGGGCCGCCTCCGGGGCCTTGCCGCAAGTCTCCCCGGGGGCGATATACTGAAGGCGGGCCGAGGCCCGTCTCGGAATGCCGTTCGGAGCCTGTGGTGGCAGATCAGCGCGCAGGCTCCTCTTCCGAAATGTCGGCACAACTGATACTATTCTAAGTATGCGAGTTATCGAAGCCCGCTACGAAGGTGGGCTCCTCAAGCCGGAAACGGCATTACCGCTCTCACCCGGAGAGCGAGTCGCCTTGATCGTTGTCCGTCACCCCGATCCAGCGCGCTGGGATCTCAAGCGACTCGCCGGGGCGGAAGAGGAAGATCGGGAGTTGTCGGAACAGGGCCTTGATGCTTGGGCCGATGCGCTGGATGCCGAGGACCAACGTTGAGGCGCGGTGAGGTGTGGTGGGCAGATCTTGGCCCTTTCCGCCCGCGAGAACAGACTGGTCGACGTCCAGTGGTCATCTGGCAAAGCAACGAGCTCACGAATGTTCTACAGTCGGTTCTCGTCGCGCCTCTGACCACGAACCTGGATCGCGCGAACCTGGCGGGAACGGCCATCACACAGGCTTCTCCAGATTCCGGTCTTCCCGAGGATTCGGTCGCGCTTGCTTTTCAGATGCGAGCCGTTCCAAAGACAGCTCTTGAGATGCGAGTACGCAGCCTCACAAGGAAAGAGCTTGACGAGCTTGAGTTGGCCACAGATGAGGCTCTGGGAAGAATCGAGCCCGGAGACGAGATCTAAGCCTTTCACGGTGTCACCGCGGACGAACCGCGGTCCAGTTCGTCTCCCATTCACACCGCGATCAGATAGGTCAGTTTGAGAATGGCCTGCCGGTCGCGCACCGTGCGCAGGCCGAGGGACGGCGCGTCCCAACGCTGGTTGAGGACCAGGAAGATGTCCGCGCCGGGCCGGTAGGTCCAGCCGAGGCGGAGGTTCGCGGCCAGCAGCTCGGCCGCGTCGCTGAACTGCACGAAGGCCGAGGTCGAGAGGTCGGGCGTCAGGTTCACCTGGAGGCGCTCGCGGAAGAGGTTGGTGGTGAACGAGCCGGCCGGCAGCTCGACGCGGTTGTGGTCCCAGCCCGACTCGGTGCTGAAGTAGCGGCTCGGACGCACCCGCAGCGTGCCGCCGTTCGTCATCCGGTCGCCGTTGTAGAAGCCGCCCACCTGGTACCAGGCGATGGCGTAGACGGCGCGCGCGGCGTTGGTCTCGAACCAGGCGCCTTCCTGGTCCCAGCGGTACTCGCCGGCCGGGATCACCACGCCGGGCCGGATCTCGAACGGCTCGGCCAGGCGCTCGGAGAGCTGCTCGGCGTAGAGCGTGAACACGTCCTCCTTCTGGGTGCGCAGGGCGAACAGGTCGGCGCTCAGGAAGGTGGACTCCACCTCGCCGTCCAGGTCGGTGTAGATCTCTCCCCGGCCTTCGAAGAAAAGGTTTCGAATGCCCGGGATGTCCGGCCGCGGCACGAAGGTCAGGGTGGGAGAGAAGCGCCGCACGCCGCGGCGCAGGAGGAAGCCCGCCTCGGACTCGAAATCGTCGCCGATCTGCAGCGCGTCCAGGCTGAAGCGCCAGACCGGCCCCTTGTAGGATGCGCCCACGCCGCCCGCCCAGTCCGTGCCCGCCTGCGGATCGTCGCTGCCGGCCCAGAAGCCGCGCACCTTGAGACGCGAGCTTTCGTTCTTCCAGTCGGCGTCGGCGCCGTAGAGCCGGCTCTCGCCGTCCGGGCCGTCGTGGCGCGTCGCCACCATGCCGACGTTCGCGGCGCCTCCCATCTGCCGGCGGACGCGGAGGACTCCCCAGTCGTCCGTGTCCGTTCCCGAGGTCCTCGCGTCGAGCACGCCGAGGCTCCACGGGCCGGTGCGGCCGGTCAGGCGTCCGCCGAACTCGACCGGGAGCGCTTCGCCATCCTGGCCCAGGCCGATGCGGCGCGAGAAGAACGGGCGGAAGGTCGGCGCTCCGAACGCGTTGCGCGGCCCGAACTCGAAGATCCCGGCGTTCTCCAGGAAGAACTCGCGCTTCTCGGGCAGGAACAGGGAGAAACGCGACAGGTTCACCTGCTGCTGGTCGGATTCGGACTCGGCGAAGTCGGTGTTGACGGTCAGGTCGAGCGACAGACCGCGGCCGACGCCCCACTTCAGGTCCATGCCCATGTCGTCCCGCATCGCCGGTCCGTCCTCGGCGCCCCCTTCACCCGACACCAAGCTCTTCCGCGCGGCCAGGTCCTCGCTGCCGGAGGCCACGGCGAACGGCTTCACGCGGAGGTTCAGGCCGGGCGAGATGCCGTCCAGGCCGGTCAGCCGGCCGGCCAGCGAGAAGCGCCAGATGTCGGCTTCGAGCGGGATCGGCGACCAGTAGGCCTCCTCGTTCTTGCGCCGGATCATCCGGCGGACGTTCAGGCCCCAGTCGCTGCCGGGCTCGAAGCGGAGGGTGGAGAACGGGATCGCCATCTCGGCCGCCCAGCCGTCCTCGGTGCGCCGGGCCGCGACCTGCCAGAGGCCGTCCCACTCCAGGTTGACGCTCTCGCCCTCGTCGGTGATCAGCCCTTCGGTGCGGGCGCCGTTGGGGTTGGTCTCGAAGAGGTAGCCGTTGCGCCGGTCGAGGAAGGTGTCGAGCAGGATCGCCACGGCGTCGTCCTGCCAGAGCTCGGCGTCGTTCCTCATCTCCCGCGCCGTGACCGCCCCGGGATCGGAGTCGAGCGCCCGGATGCCGACGTAGAGCGTGGCCGGCGTGTAGGCGACCCGGACCTCGGTGCGTTCGGTGGACGGCACGCCTTCCACCGGCTCGCGCTGGGTGAAGCCGGTCGCGGCCGGACCCTGCCAGTCGGCCTCGTTGAGGACGCCGTCGAGCACGATCTCACCCTGGACGGCGCGGGCTTCGAGCTTCGGCGGCTCCGCGGAAGCGCTCAGGGCGAAGGCGATGAGCAGAGCGAGAAAGACGCGCCAGGCAAGCTCAAGGCAGGACATGGGAAGCCTCTCCTCCGGCGGAAGACGCTCCGGGCTCATCCCGGTCCGCGTGCGCCATGCCTTCATTTGTAGACGGCCGGCCGGGGTCCGATCTACACCTTCGCTGTAAAAAGACGGTTTACGGTTTCTTGACAAGCCGGCTGGCCAAGTTTTTGCAATCCGGCCGTCGCATGTTCAACAACATCGACCTGAGAGAGCTCGCCTCCGTCTCCGGCCCCGAGCGCGCTTTCGTGAGCCTGTACCTGACCACGCCGGACTCGTACGCCACCCTGAAGCCGCGCATCGAGAAGATCCGCTCGCTGCTGGCCGACAACCCCGAGGAGCTGGAGCATTTCGAGGAGAACCTGAAGCTGATCGATCCGTGGCTCGCCGAGCACCGCTGGGAGACCGAGGGCGTCTGCCTGTTCGTCTGCTGGGCGCTCGACTACGTGAAGGCGTTCCCGTTGACGGTCAAAGGCCCCGAGTTCCTCTGGGTGGACTCGTCGCCGTACATCCGGCCGCTCGCGGAGCTGCAGGACGAATATGAGAACTTCGTGGTGGTGGCGGCGGACAACACGGCCTCGCGCATCTTCTTCGTGACCTCGGCCCGGGTGGACGAGGACGCGAAGGTGAAGGGCGACGTCAAGAACAACGTGAAGAAGGGCGGCTGGTCGCAGAAGCGCTACGAGCGGCGGCGCAGCAACGAGCTCATGCACTACGCGAAGGAGATCGTGGACGTCCTGACCGAGATCGATCAGAAGGAGACCTTCGACCGCCTGCTCCTGGTGGGCTCGCAGGAGACCATGATCGAGATCGAGGGTGCCTTGACACCGCCGCTCGCCGCCAAGCTCGCCGGCAAGCGCAACGTGGACTTCAGCGCCGGCGACGATCCGATCTTCGAGGCCGCGTTCGAAATGTTTTCGGAGGCCGAGCGCGAAGCGGAAGGCAAGCTCTGGGACCGCATCAAGGAGGAGTACTGCCGCGGCGGCCTGGCCGTGACCGGAGCCGACGAGGTCCTCAAAGCCGCGGCCGTCGGCCGGGTCGAGAGGATGGCGGTCACCCGCGACGCGAAGATCCCGGGCACGCGCTGCCGATCCTGCGAGAACCTGCTCCACGGCGAGCTCGCGAAGTGCTCGATCTGCGGCTCGGAGGACGTCTTCAAGGTGGACCTGGTGAACGAGCTCGTGGAGCTGCTGGCGCTGTCGAGCGCCGAGGCGGACTTCGTGGACCCGATTCCGGCGCTCTCCGAGGCCGGGGAGGTGGCGGCGCTGCTCCGGTACTAGTACTCTTCCCGGAGCGAAAGGAGGCTCCGATGTCCCCGGCCTGGAAGCACACGCTGTTCGCGGTCCTGCTCCTGGCGGCTCCGGCGACCCCGGCGACCCCGGCAATGGCCCAGGCCCCCGACCTCGGCATCTCCAACGCCGTGGCGGTCGAGCCGGGGCTGGTGGTCGCGGGCCAGCCCACGGCCCAGCAGATCAAGGCCGCCGGCAAGGCGGGCTTCCGCACGGTCTTCGACCTGCGCAGCCGGATCGAGGACCGGGGGTTCGACGAGGAGAAGGTCACGGGCAAGGCGAAGATGGCCTACACGAACGTCGAGGTGACGCCCGACACCCTGACCCAGTCGAAGGTCCTCTTCTTCCTGATGATGCTGCGCGAGGCCGAGCGGCCGGTGCTCCTCCACTGCAGCACCGGCAGCCGCTCGGCGGCCCTCTACTACTCGTGGCTCGTGCTGGAGAAAGGCATGTCCGAGGACCAGGCGCTGGGACAGGCCCAGGCCGCCGGACTCCGCGATCCGCTGCTCGCCGAGGCGATGAAGGCCCTCGTGGCCGACATCAAGAAGTCCCAGAGACCGACGAACTGACCTTCATTCGTACCATCCGACGACGTCCACCACGAGGTGAGCGCTGCCGGACGGCATCGCGGCCAGCGCCGAGAAGCCGCCCGACGCTCCGAGCTCCACGAAGGCGTTGTTGGCCCGCGTCTGGCCCGCCTGGAAGCTGAGCACGCTCGTGCCCGGAGCCGTCGTCCCCGTCGGCCAGAGCTGCAGGTCGCCGGAGCTGGAGGCTCCGATCACCGTCACGTTGACGGCGATCACGGTCGCCGTGGCCGGAACCCCGCATACGCCCGTGGCCGTGAAGGTCCGGGTCGAATTGGCGGCCAGCGCCGGTCCGACGGTGCGGGTGTCCACCAGCCGGCACGGCGTGAGGGTGTTGAAGTCGAACGGCCCGTAGGAGACCCGATGGACCTGCCCGCCGCCGGCGTAGGTCAGGTAGTAGAACGCCTGGCTGACGCCGTACGGGCCGAAGACCATGGAGGTCACGCCGCCCGCGCCGACCGCGAAGCGCGTCCCGGTCCACACCCCGCCGGCGCCCTGGGTGATCCTGAAGATCTTGCCGCAGTTGAAGTCGCCGAACAGGAAGGTCCCGTCATACCCCGGCCAGACGCCGTCCGGCACGAAGGCGCCGCCGGTGATCGAGCCGCAGTCGTTGTCCGCCGTGCCCGGCACGAAGCCGCCGTGCTGGTACTCGAAGAACGGCTCGACCAGGTCGGGCGGCGTGGGCGAGCACTTGCCGGTGGCGCTGTTCGTGTGCGCGCCCTCGCGGCAGTTCCAGCCGAAGTCGCCGCCGGCGGTGCCGAAGTCGATCTCCTCCCAGGCGCTCTGCCCCACGTCGTTGATGAAGAAATAGGTGTCGTCCCGGTTCGGGTTCATGGCGAAGCGGAACGGGTTGCGGAAGCCCCAGGCGAACGTCTCCTGGCACTTGTTGCCGGCCGTGGTCTGGCCGGTCACGTTGCAGCGCGCCGTGCCCGCGCCCTGGAACGGGTTCTCCGGCGGGATGTCGCCGGTCTTCGTGATGCGCAGGATCTTGCCGGTGAGGACGTGCTGGTCCCGCGTGGCGTCGTTGGTCCCGCCGCAGCCGCTGTCGCCGGCCCAGTCGCAGCCGCCGTCGCCGATCGAGATGTAGAGGTAGCCGTCCGGCCCGAAGTGGACGTCGCCGGCGTTGTGGTTGCCGGCCGGCGACGGCATGTTGTCCACCAGGACCAGCTCGCTGGCCGCGTCCACCGTGTCGGAGCCCGTGCCCGTGTTGAAGGTGAAGCGCGAAACCCGGTTCATGCAGCCACCCCCGGCAACGTGGGTGTAGTAGAGGTAGACGAACCGGTTCGAGGCGAAGTCGGGATCGACCGCCACGCCCAGGAGGCCGCGCTCGGAGTTGCTGCACAGGACCCCGGCGCCGAGGCTCAGGGCCGGCGTGGCCAGGAGCGCGCCTTCCTTGTAGACCCGGAGCTGGCCGCCCTGGGTGGTGACCAGCAGCCGGCCGTCCGGCGTGAACGCCAGCGCGGTCGGAGCTCCGAGGTCGAACAGCGAGACGTCGGTGAAGCCGGTGGGCACGGTCGCGGCGGACAGCGGCAGGACCAGCAGGGCGAGCAGGACGACGAGCGTGGAGCGGAGCATCTTCGATCCTCCTTCGGACAGCAGGCTATCAGCCTATAGAGGAAAGCAAAAGCATCTTCCGAGAACCTTTTCCCGGGACCTCTCGTCTTGGATGAGTGAGAGCCTATGATCGCCCCCGTCTCCACCCCCGACCTGATGCTCGCCCGGCGCGCCGCCGCCGGTCATGCGGACGCCTGGGACGAGCTCGTCGAGCTCTACGGCGATCGGCTCTACAGCCTCGCGCTCCACTTCGCGGGCAACCGGGAGGAGGCGGAGGACCTGACGCAGGAGATCTTCCTGCGCCTCTACACGAACCTCCGCCAGTACCGCGGCGACTGTCCGCTGGTCTCCTGGGCGCTGCGCCTGTCGCGCAACCTGTGCATCGACCACTACCGCCGCAACCGCCAGGAGCGGCGCTCGCTGCGGGTCTCCGAGGAGATCCTGGCGCACGTGCCGGCCGGCGACGACATCCACGCCGAGGCGCAGTGGCGCGAGGAGGTCGAGGCCGTCCACTCCGCTCTCCGCGAGATGCCGGAGGAGATGGCCGAGGTCGTGCTGCTGCGCGACCTCCAGGGCTGGAGCCTGGAGGAGGTCTCGGCCTTCCTGGAGATCCCGATGGGCACGGTGAAGTCGAGGCTTCATCGCGCCCGGCTGGAGGTCGCGGACCGGGTGCAGGCCCGTTTCCGTGGCCGCTGGACGGAGCGCGCCGGTTCGCCGACGCTGGAGGCGTCGCCATGCTGAAGCCGGGCTGCCGCCGCTTCCGGGCCGATTTCACGCCCGGCGCCGATCTCCCTCACCGGAAGAGCTGCCCGGCCTGCGCCGCCTACGCCGCCGCCCTGGAGCGGGCCGCGAAGAGGATCCCGCTGCCGGCCGGGCTGCGCTCGAAGCTGAGAGTCATTCCAGGCGCGGCAGCCGACGACGCTCCCCGGATGCCGATGCCCCAGGCGACGATGCCCGCGCACCTCCGGGAGCGCCTTCGGCAGATGAGCCGCCGCCACGAGCCGCCGAAGCTGCCGGCCTGGGTGCGCAGCTCGCGCTACGCCGTGGCGGCCAGCTACCTGCTCGCGGTACTGATGGGCGCCGCGCTCGGCAACCCGGTCGAAGCGGCCGGCGCCCTGTCGCGCAGCGTGGACCGTGCCGTCCGTCCGCGCGTCGAGCACGCGATCGAACGCGTGGAGGACCGGGGCATCCGCGGCATGCGGCGCCTCGACGATCTCAAGTCCGCCGTCCGGGAGCGCTACGGCGCGACCCGGTATTCCGTCGAACACTCGCTGACCGAGCTGGACGAAATGCGGAAGTCGCTGTTCTCTCTCGACTTCCTGAACGATCGCCACGAAGGAGAATGACATGAGCCCCGCCCCTTCCGACGCCTCCTGGCAGCCGCCCTATCCCGAATCCGCCCCGGTTCCGCCGGTGCCCGCGGCCCAGGCCCGCGCCGCCGTGCGCGACCCGATCCACCAGAAGATCCCGTTCCTGGCCGCCCTCCTGTCGGGCTTTCCGGGCATGGGCAACATCTACAACGGCCTCTACCTGCGCGGCCTGATCCAGTTCCTGATCGTGGCCACCCTGATGAACATCATGGACCACGCCGAGAACCCGTTCGTCGGCATGAGCCTCGCGTTCTTCTGGGTCTTCGGCATCCTGGACGCCTACCGGCAGGCGGCGCTGATCAACTTCGGCTATACCCAGGACCTGGGCCTGCTCGACACGCCGCAGAGGCCGCGGGCCGGCCAGGGCGGCCTGGTGGCCGGGGTCATCCTCATGGCGCTCGGCATCGTCACGTTCCTCGACCAGTACTTCCGGATCGACCTGCGCTGGCTGTACGACCTCTGGCCGCTGACGATCGTCGCGGTCGGCGCCTGGCTGGTCGTGGCCTCGATCAAGGACCGGCAGAAGGCGACCAGAATCGAGGACTAGGTTCTGCTGATCCGCGGCATGGTACCCTCGGGACAGTCTCCCGAGGATGCCATGCCGCCCCGCCCCCAATCCGGCTTCAGCCTCGTCGAAAGCCTCATCGCACTCCTCGTCCTCAGCGTCGCTCTCCTGATGGGCCTGCCGCTCATCCAGCAGCAGCCGGGAATCGTGAAGCGCCTGGAAGCCCAGCATGCGGCCCTGCGCGAGATCGAGTCCACGATCGAGGCCCTGCGCTCCGGCTCCATGCCGCTCGAATCGATCCACCTGCCGGCCAGCCCGGGCCAGCCGAGCCTCTGGGTCGCCGTCCAGCCCGAGACCGACGCCCCGGCCGGCCTCTATCACGTCACGGTCCGGGCGATCTGGAAGATCCAGGGCCGCGACTTCGAGAAGAAGGTCGAGACTCTGCTCTGGAGCCCGATTTGATCCCGTCCCCCCTCTCCCCAGCCCTCTCCCCCGTTCCGGGGGAGAGGGAGCCAGACCAGGGCTTCGCCTTGCTGGAGCTTCTGATCGCGCTCGTCCTGGTCTCGCTGGCGCTCGGCCTGACCGCGCAGCTCCTCATGGAGTCGTCGCAGATGCTCAGCGCCGCCGCGGCCGAGCAGACCGACGCGCCCATGCCGCTCGTCCTCGCCCGGATCCGCGGCGACGTGCGGGCCTCGGGCGGCTTCGAGGTCCTTACGGACGAGGACGGCTCGGCCCGGCTCTTCCTCCTCGGACATCCCGCGGGCACGGTGCTCTACGAGCGCGACGGCCGCGACCTGCGCCGGACCGTGATCGACGAGCACGGCGCCGTGCGCGGCTCGACCTCGGCGCTGCGCGGCCTCACGGCGTGGTCGTGCGGCTCGGTCGGCCCGCGGCTGCTCCTGGTGACAGTCGGCCACCGCCGGACCCTGGCGCGCACGGACGTGCTGCCCCGGCGCCCGGGCCGGCGCATCACCGAGGAGCGGTCCGAATCGAGCCTCGTGGCGCCGCGCGGCGCCGGCCTGGGACTCTCCTGGTGAACAGCAGGGAAGCCGGCTTCGCGCTGCCCGGAGCGCTCCTCGCGCTGCTGCTGCTCTCCGTGGCCCTGGCGCTCGTGGCGGCCTCGCTCCAGCTCCGCATGCGCCTCGTCCTGCGCGAGTCCCGCTCGCTCACGCTGACCGCGCTCTCGGACGCCGCGCTGGCCGAGGCCCTGGCGCATCTCTCGGAGGATCGGTCCTTCCGGGGCTCGCCCGCGCACGCCTTCGGCGGAGGCAGGCTGGAGAGCGAGGTCCATCCCTTCTCCGACATCCAGTTCATGATCAGGGCCACCGCCTTCTACGCCGGCCGGGAGCGGACCGTCGAGGCCGACGTGGTGCGCCCGCCCGACCAGACCGCCCGGGTGGTGCGTTGGCGGCTCGTCGCGGAAGAATAGACCTACCGCTGGAGGTCCTGCCGGCCCGTCACCTGGTACTCGCCCAGGTTGTTGCCCGTGCTGGTCTCGGTCACCCGCCAGTCGGAGAGGCTGTCGATCCGCATGCGGTTGCCGTCGACCGTCCCGGTGAAGGTGGTGGCGGCCGGAACCAGCTCGATCTCGACCGCCCGGGTGCCCGCGCAGGCCAGGTTCTGCTGGCTGCAGGTCCCTTCGGAGTTGCGGCTGTCGAGCGCCAGGGCCAGCGAGTTGCCGTGCACCGTGCCCGTGAAAGCGCAGGTCTGGGCGCCGTTGAGCTGCTCGACGGCCACCACCGAGGTGCCGCTCTGGCGCATGGTCCAGATCACCGGCACGGTGACCGGCAGGAACCCTTCCGCGAGACAGGTCCCCCGCGCGGAGACCGTGCTGGCGGTGCCCGACCAGGTCCCCTGGACGTTCGCGTTGGGCACCTGCGGCGGCTCCGTCGGCCCGCTGCCGCCGCCTCCGCCGTCGCAGGCGGCCAGGAGGAGGAGAGCGGCGAGTGGAGACAGAAAGCCTTTCATGCCGGTGATCGTAGACCACCCGACCGCCGGCTTCCACTCTTCCTCTGCTCAGGCTCTGCTCAGGCCCTGCTCTTCCGGCCGAGCTGGACCACGAGCGAGACGGTCGTGCTCGTGTCGGTCCGCCGGAAGCCGCGCACGGGCTCGTTGTCATACTTGACGTCGCAGGCGAGCCGCAGTCCCAGATGGCGGTTGAGCTGGGCCTGGAGGCTCGCCTGGCCATGCAGGCGGTAGTCCTTCCGGCGCTCCAGGTTCGGATACCAGGTGGCCTGCGCGGTCAGCTCGGACGTCGGAGAGAGCTTCCCGTTCGTCTGGAGCTGGACGAGGCCGCCGAAGGCGTCCCTGCGCCGCCTCCGGCCGCGCGGGTCCTCGCGCGTCCAGGAGAGGCCGGTCAGGCTCTGGAGCTTCCAGCGGACGGACTGGAGCAGGGGCCGCAGCAGGCTGCTGTCGAGGATCGTGCGCGAGTCGATGCCGGCGAAGCGATTGCGCTCGCCGCGCGCGCCGAAGGTGATCTCGGTGCCATCCCGGATCCGTCGCCGGCCGCGGACCTGGGCGTTGTAGCTCTCGGCCGTCTTGCGGTCGTTGCGGGTGGCCCGCACCGCGGCAGCCGTCGCCTCCACGCCCCAGAGCTTCCAGTCCTGGACGTAGCGGGCGTCGAACCCGGCCGAAGACGTGTCGGTGTTGCCGCTCGTCGCCAGGTACGAGAAGCCGAGCTTCAGATCCCAGTTGGGCTCCGCCGGCGCCGCCTGGCCGGCCAGCGCCGGGCCGGAAAGCAGGGCGACGAGAATCCCCCATCCCACGACACGCCTTGCGCGCATGCCCGTCTCCTCACGGTCGAGACTGCCTGTCCGGGTATACGGAGGAGAGAGGCGGCGCGTTGGCCCAGAGAGTACAATGGTGGTCTCACGAGGAGCCGCGGCATGGAAGCGAACGACGTCAAGCCCGATTGGGGTTTCGGGAAGCGGTTGCTGTTCCGCTATCTCTTCTCCTATCTCTTCCTGTTCATCTTCCCGTTCCCGCTGTACTACATCCCGTACGTCGGTCAGGCCCTCGGCCCGTTCTTCGATCTCTGGGAGAAGGGGACGCTCTGGATGGGCCGCCTCGTCTTCGGCCGCGAGATCGTCGTGCACCCGTCCGGCAGCGGCGACACGGCGCACGACTGGGCGGATTTCTTCTTCCGCCTGCTGCTCGCCGTGGCCGTGACGCTCGTCTGGAGCCTGCTCGGTCTCCTCCTCCGGAAGCGGAAGCGGCTCGACTACGACCGCCTGCACGGGTGGCTGCGGATCTACGTGCGCTTCTCCCTGGCCTCGGCCATGATCTCCTACGGGGCCTACAAGCTGATCCCGTCGCAGATGCCGGCGCCGACGCTCGACCGCCTGCTCCAGCCGCTCGGCGACGCCTCGCCGATGGGCCTCCTCTGGACCTTCATGGGAGCCTCGGCGGCCTACAGCATCTTCACCGGCGCGGCCGAGATGCTCGGCGGCCTCCTGCTCACCACCCGCCGCACCACGCTCCTCGGCGCGCTGGTGTCGATCGGCGTGATGTCCAACGTGGTGATGCTGAACTTCAGCTACGACGTGCCGGTCAAGCTCTACTCCTCGCACCTGCTGTTCGAGGCGTTCTTCCTGGCGGCTCCGGACCTCCGGCGGCTCCTCGACGTGCTGGTGCTGAACCGCCCCTCGGAGCCCGCGCCGCTCCGGCCGCTCTTCCGGCGCCGCGGCCTCGAATGGGGCACCCTCGCGCTGCGCACGGCGTTCGTCGGCTTCCTCGCCTGGCAGTCGCTCAACCTCTCCTACAAGACCTGGTCCACATACACCCCCGAGTCCCGCGCCAAGACGCCGCTCCACGGGATCTGGAACGTGGACGAGCTCGCCATCGACGGCCAGGTCCGCCCGCCGCTCCTCACGGACGAGCAGCGCTGGCAGCGCGTGGTCTTCGACGTCCCCGGCCAGATGGCGGTCTTCCGCATGAGCGACACCCGGGACCGCTACAACGTCGAGGTCGACGAGAAGAAGAAGACGCTCGCGATGACCGACCGCTTCAACCCCGAGCGCAAGATCACTGTCGCCTACCGCCAGCCCGCGCCCGACCGGCTGGCCCTCGAAGGGACCTTCGACGGACGGAAGATCCGCGCCCTCCTCCACCGCGCCAGGACGCCCGAGTTCCTCCTCCTGACCCGCGGCTTCCACTGGATCAACGAGACCCCGTACAACCGCTAACCCGCCGGCGCCCCGGCGGAGAGTCGAGACGAACGCCACCCGGCATCCGCCGGGTGCGCAGCATTTGCGCGGCTCGCAAAACAGGAGGTGGTGCACCAGGATAGTTGCAGTGATGCGAATTTACGACTGAGATGAGAGACAACGGCATGCGCGCAACCGACTGGGGGACTCGACTGGGGTGGGCGTCGGCCGCGCGGCCGCGGACGGCCGTCGCCGCCATGGCGCTCCTGGTGCTCGCCATGGCGCCCGGGCTCTTCCGGCTCCAGCTCAGGACCGACGGCCACTCGCTCGTGCCGCCGGACGATCCGGCCATCGCTCTCGACCGCGACGCGCGCCAGACGTTCGGGCTCAAGGACCCGCTGCTCGTGGTGGTCGAGACCCGCCATCCGGACGGGATCTACAACACCGCGACGCTCGACCTCGTCTCCGGCCTGACCCGGGAGCTCGCGGCGTTGCCGGGGCTCCGGCCGGGCGACGTGCAGAGCCTCGCCACCGAGAGCGGCGGCGGATTCCAGGCCGATGGCTTCCGGTTCCGGACGCTCCTCGACCCGCCGCCGCGCACCGCCGAGCGCCTCGCCCGGGTGAAGGAGGACGTGGAGGCCATCGACATCCTCCACGGCACGCTGGTCTCGCACGACCGCCGGGCCACGGCGATCCTGGTCGGCGTGCCCGGGCCGTCCGATCCCCGGGGCTCGACCGTGGACCGCACAGCTCTCTACCACCGCGTGGCGGCCGTCGCGCACCGCCATGAGACGCCCGCCGACCGCGTCTCGATCGTGGGCGCGCCGGCCGCCGAGGCGCTGCTCGGCGAGCACGTGCTCGCCGACCTCGCCCTGCTCGTGCCGCTGTCTCTCGCGGTGATCGCGGCGGTGCTCTGGCTCGCCTGCGGGCGCGCCTGGGCCGCGCTCCTCGGGCTGGTCAAGGTGGGCGCCGCCCAGGTCTTCACCCTCGGCCTCATGGGCTGGTGCGGCCAGCCGGTCTACCTGACCAGCGCCATGATCCCGGTCCTCCTGACCACGATCGGGCTCGCGGATGAGATCCACCTGCTCTGGCACTACCGCCACCGGCGCCCGGAGGAGACGCCGGCCGAGGCCCTGCACCGCATCGTCGGCGAGCTCGCCACGCCGGTGGTCCTAACCACGGTCACCACGGCGATCGGCTTCCTCTCGTTCCTCACCTCCTCGATCCTGCCGGTGAGCCGCTTCGGCCTGTTCACGGCGCTCGGCGTGCTGTTCTGCCTGCTCTGGTCGCTGGTGGCCACGCCGGCGCTCCTGGCCCTGCGTCCCGAAGCCATCCCGGCAGCCGGTCCGGCGGGACCGTCCAATCACCGGCTCACCCGGCTCGTGCTCGCCCTGGCCTCGCGCCCGCGCCTCGCCCTGCCGGCGCTCGCCGCGGTCACGGCGCTCTTCGTGCTCGGCATCCCGCGCCTGGAGATCCAGGACTCCTGGATCGACAACTTCGCGCGGAGCAACCGCCTGCGCCGCGACACCGAGCGGGTGGACCGGCTTTTCAACGGCACCCACGTGCTGCAGGCCGTGGTGACCTTCGACACGCCGGAGGACCGGGTGCCGGTCATCCCGGCGGCCCGCGGATCGCTCCTGTCGGGCTCGGCGATCGAGGCCCTCGGCCGCTTCGAGCGGGGGCTGCGCGAGCGGCAGGATGTCGGCGGCGTCCTCGGCCTCCACAGCCACCTTCTGACCACGGCCTACATCTGGGGCGGGCGCCGCGAATTCACCCGCGCCATCGTGGACAACCCGTCCTGGATCTACATCCACGTGCGGCGCATCGGCACCGTGCGCGGCGAGGCTCGGCGGACCGAGCTGGTGGACGACGGGTTCCGGCGGACCGTCGTCACCGTGCTGCTCAAGGGCGCCAACTTCCGCCGGACCGCGGCCGTCATCGAGGGGATCCGGAGGCTGGAGCGCCGCGAGCTCGCGCCGGTCGGCGCCCGGGTCGAGCTGGCCGGCGACCTCGCGGTCTCCCAGGCCATGATCCCGGCCATCGTCCGCACGCAGACCGGCTCGCTGCTCGGCGCGCTGGCCGCCAACGTCCTGATCCTCAGCCTGCTCTGCCGCTCGTTCCGGCTCGGGCTCGCCTGCGCCGCGCCGACCACCGTCGCCGTGGTCTGGACGTTCGGGCTCATGGGTTGGATCGGGCTGCCGCTCGGCGTGGCCACGTCGGTCTTCTGCGCGGTGACGCTCGGGATCGGCGACGACTACTGCATCCACTTCCTCGAGCGCTACCGGTCGGCGAAGGCGGCCGGCGCGCCGCGGCCCGCCCGGCTGGCCGCGGCCGAGGCGGGGCCGGCGGTGGTCACGGACGCGCTCGCCATCATCCTGGGCTTCGGGCTGCTGGCGGGCTCGCAGGTGCCGACCAACCGCTGGCTCGGTCTGCTCGTCGTCTTCGGGCTGGCGAGCGCCTGCCTGCTCACCCTGGCCGGAGCCGGATCGGTGCTGGAGCTGCTCGACCGGCGCCGCTCCGCGGCCATCGCCGGGGTCTCCTCGGAGATCCCGGAGCTGGCCGGGATCGGAGAGGAGGCGTGATGGCGATCCGCTCCCGCGGCCCTCCCGCCAGGCGAAACCCCGGGCGCGCGAACCGTTCCGATCAATTTTTCATCAGGAGATACTCTGTCATGAACAAGACTGCTTGGCGCACAACCTCCGTCCTCCTGCTGCTGGCGAGCTTCCTTGCCATTCCGGCCCTTGCCCAGACGATTCCTCCGGGCAAGGACTACTGGGTCACTCCGAACAACGGCCAGACGGATTTCGCCTTCCCGTCCGGCGACGTCGAGTCGCTCTGCGGCCAACCGGCGTCCAGCACCTGGAACCACAAGGTCGTCCTCCGGGGCGTCCCGGCGGCCGGCTCGGACTACGACACGGTCGTCTCCCGCCTCGACACCGCGGTGTTCAACTCCAGCCTCCTGGCCCAGACCCGGATCCAGGTCGCGGCGCTCAACTTCGCGAGCGCGTCGCCGCAGGCCACTCCGTGCGGCACGCTCACCTGGACGGTCGGCCTGTCCGGCTCGCAGGCGGTGACGCTCATGAAGCTGCGCCGCATCTCGGCGACCGGCGGCCTGTTCTCGGCCGACATCGCGGTCAGCGTCGAGTTCAAGGGGTACCGCGGCGGCGTCTACCTGGGCAGCCTGTTCTACAACATCGTCCTGCCCGATCCGGCCACCGGCACGCCGTGGTCCTTCGGCCCGAGCGGCGTCTTCCGCGCCGGCATGACCGAGGGCAACAACTGCATCGACGTGCTGCGCCAAAAGCTCCTGACCTACTCGCCCGACTCCGACCACTTCTATTACATCTCGAACATGATCGCCCAGGGGCAGTGCCACCGGCAGTAGAGCCCTCGTCCGCGGGCCGGCTTCGTCCGGCCCGCCTTCCCCGGATTACAATCCTCCGGACATGAAGCGAGCGCTCCCGATCCTCCTGCTCCTCGGTCTGGCTCCGGCGGCGACGGCGCAACGCGGCCCGATCCTCGACAGGGTTCCGGAGCACCCGGACCGCGCGGCCCGATATGTGATCTATCTGCACGGCAGGATCGTCGAAGAAAAGGGGCCCCGTCCGACCCACGAGCAGTGGGGCGTCTACGAGTACCGGAAGATCCTGGAGGCGCTCGCCCCGGCCGGCATGGTGATCAGCGAGCAGCGGCCCGCCGGGACCGACATGGACCGGTTCGCGCAACACGTCGCCGGTCAGGTGAGGACGCTCGTCGCGGCCGGAGTGCCGGCGGATCACATCACCGTGATCGGATTCTCCAAGGGCGGAGGCATTGCCATCCGAACGTCGGCCCTCCTCAGGAACGACAAGGTCCATTTCGTTTTCCTCGCGGCCTGCGGCGACGGCGACTTCCGCGGCTCGGACCTCGACGTGCGCGGACGGATCCTCTCGGTCTACGAAGCCTCGGACGAGATCGGCCGCTCGTGCGCGCAGCTCTTCGCGAAATCGAAGTCGCCCGGCGAGCGCAAGGAGGTCCGGATCTCGATCGGCGGCGGACACGGCGCCTTCTTCCGGCCGCGCCAGGAGTGGACCTCTCCCGTGCTCGCCTGGGTCGAGAGGTGATGGCCGGCCCCTGCATCGTCTGCGGGTTGGGCGACGTGGGCTACCGGGTGGTGGAGCTGCTCCATCGCCTCGGCGAGGAAGTCGTGGTCGTCACGAGCGCGGCGCGGGACGACCGGAGGCGGACAGCCGAGGCCCATGGCGTCCGCGTCCTGATCGGCGACGCCCGCAGCGAGCAGCTCCTGCAGGAGGCCGGGCTCGCGTCGGCCAGGGCGGTGATCGCGGCCACGGGCGATGACCTGGTCAACATCGAAGTGTTCCTCGACTCGCAGCGCATCCGGCCGGACATCCCTGTCGTCGTGCGCCTGTTCGACCAGGATCTGGCGCGCCAGCTCGAAGGCTCGTTCGGCCTCCGGCGCGCGCTCGGCATGTCGGCTCTGTCCGCGCCGAGCTTCGCCGCGGCGGCGCTCGGCGAATCGTTCCTCGGCACGTTCTCCATGCCGGACGCGACGTTCGTGATCGGCCGGCACAACGTGGAGAACGGCCCTCTCCAGGCCTGTCCCAATCTCGGCGCGGTGGCCGAGCGGCACCGCCTCACGCCTCTGCTCCGGGAGCGCCCCGGCGAGGGCTGCGCGGCGCTGCCGTCCCCGGAGGACCCGGTCCTGCCTCAGGACCGCCTCTCGCTGCTGGCCCGCAAGGAGGACTGGGACCGGCTGTTCGGCCCGGCGCCGTCCGCAGTCCCGGAGGCCGCGCCGATGCCGCTCGGAAGCCGGGTGCGCCAGGGCCTCTCCCGCCTGCGCGCGTTCTGGCGGGAGGAGCCGACTCCGCTCCGCGCGGTCTTCCTGAGCCTCTGCGTCCTCATCCCGCTGACCGTGATCGTGTTCCATGCGTTCGTCCACCTGTCGCTCGCGGACGCGGTGTTTCACACGATCGCCAACCTGCACGGCGAGATCGTGCAGTCGAACGACGGCGTCGGGCCGGGGATCAAGCTCTACGAGATCGCGCTCATGATCCTCGGCTCGATCACGCTGGCCACGCTGTACTCGATGCTGACCGACTACCTGGTGGGCTCGCGGCTGCGCAAGCTGCTCGGCGGCCGGCCGATGCCCAGGCAGGGACACGTCGTCGTGGTCGGGATCGGGAGTGTCGGCCTCCAGGTGGTGAGGGAGCTGACGGCGGTCGGGATCCCGGTGGTGGCCGTGGACGCCGAGGCGGACCGGCCGTTCCTCGCGGACGCGCGGAGCCGGGCTTCGGTCGTCATCGGCGACGGCCGCCTGGGCGAGACGCTGGCGCGGGCCGGCGTCGCGACGGCCCGGGCGGTGGTGGCCGCGACCGGCGACGATTCGGCGAACCTGGGCATCGGCCTCGGCGCGCGGCGGCTGAGCCCCGGCATCCGCACCGTGGTGCGCCTGTTCGACTCGGACTTCGCGCGCAAGATCGAGAGCACGCTCGGCGTGGACGCGGCGCTGGGCGCGTCGCGGATCGCGGCGCCCACCTTCGCCGCCTCGGCCCTGTTCCCGGACGTGGTCAAGGCGTTCATCGTCCAGGACCGTCTGATCGTGCTGCTGCGCCGGCAGGCCGGCGAGCGCTCGGAGCACGGGGCGACGGTGCTGATGAGGGACGGCGACGAGCCGCTCCACGAGGACGAGGAGGTGCTCGCCGCCCTGTGGCGGAAGGTCGCTCCGCCCTGGAGCGGATGAAAGCACCTTGTCCCGATCCGGCCTCCTCCCGGCGTCCTTTAGTTATGGAAGAATGATGCGCGCCCGCCCCCGCGGGTGCCCTCCCTCACGTCCATCTCGAAAGGAGACCCGTTCATGTCGGAAGATTTCCGCGACGACGATCCGTCCCTCTCGAACGATCCAGACGAGCGCAGCGCCGCCGGAGAGGTGAGCCGCCGCTCCTTCCTGCGCTGGAGCGCCATCGCCGGCGCCGGAGCTTCGGTCGCGGCCAGCCTGGGCCGCCCCGCTTCCGCCGAGACTCCGGAGACCTGGCCGCAGCCGGCCCGCGAAATCGAGGAGCTCACGATCGCGGAGATGGTGGAGGGCATGGAGCGCGGCGGCCTCAGCTCGGCCGACCTCGTCAACATGTATCTGGAGCGCATCCGCACGCTCGACGTCGGCGGGCCCGCGGTCAACTCGGTCATCCAGATCAACCCCCAGGCCCGCGGCATCGCCAAGGCGCGCGACAAGGAGCGCAAGGCCGGCAACGTGCGCGGACCGCTGCACGGCATCCCCATCCTCCTCAAGGACAACATCGACACCGGCGACCGGATGATGACGACCGCCGGCTCCTACGCGCTGGTCGGCGACCCCGCGCCGCAGGACTCCACGGTGGCCGCGCGCCTGCGGGCCGCCGGCGCGGTGATCCTCGGCAAGGCGAACCTGAGCGAGTGGGCGAACTTCCGCGGCTTCTCGTCGTCGAGCGGCTGGAGCGGCGTGGGCGGCGAGACGAGGAACCCGTACTACCTGGACCGCAACCCCTGCGGCTCCAGCTCGGGCTCGGCCGCCGCGGTGTCCGCCAACTTCACGGCCGCCGCGCTGGGCACCGAGACCGACGGCTCGATCGTCTGTCCGAGCTCGCTCTGCGGCGTGGTCGGCATCAAGCCCACGGTCGGCCTGACCAGCCGCGCCGGCGTGGTCCCGATCTCCCACTCGCAGGACACGGTCGGACCGCACGGCCGCCGCGTGGCCGACGCCGCCGCGGTCCTCGGTGCGCTGGTCGGGGTCGATCCGCGCGATCCGGCCACCCAGGCGAGCGCCGGCCATTTCCATACGGACTACACGCAGTTCCTCGACCCGGACGGCCTGCGCGGCGCCCGGATCGGCGTGATGCGCAGCGGCGTCACCGGCTACAGCCGCTACACGGACGCGGTGTTCGAGGAGGCGATCGCGGCCATGGCCGACGCCGGCGCCACGATCGTCGATCCGGCCGACATCCCGACCATGGACCAGCTCCTCACCGACCAGGCGGAGCTGATCGTGCTGATCTGGGAGTTCAAGCGCGACCTGAACGCCTATCTCGCCACCCGCACCGGCGTGCCCGTCCACGACATGGCCGACGTGATCCAGTTCAACCTCGACCATGCCGAGCAGGAGCTCAAGTGGTTCGGCCAGGAGTTCTTCGAGCTCGCCGAGGCCGAGATCTTCAGCGAGCAGGAGTACATCGACGCCCTGGCCCGCGAGCGCAGCCTGTCGCGCGAGCAGGGCATCGACGCGGCGCTGGCCGAAAACGACCTCGACGCGCTGATCGCTCCCACCGGCTCGCCGGCCTGGACGACCGACCTGGTCAACGGCGACCACTTCCTCGGCGCCAGCTCGTTCCCCGCGGCCATGGCCGGCTACCCGGCGATCAACGTCAACGCGGGCTTCGCGTTCGGCCTGCCGATCGGCATCAGCTTCTTCGGCACGGCGTTCAGCGAGCCGGCGCTGATCAAGCTCGCCTCGGGCTTCGAGCACGTGATCGACGCCCGGCGCGCGCCCCAGTTCCGGCCGGTGCTCCCGCTGCCGGCCGGCGACGACTCGCTGGTCCACCTCGCGGCCGGCCAGCGCTCGGCCCGCCTGGAGCGAATCAAGGCGCTCGTCGCGTCCAGCCCGAAGCTCCGCGGCTTCCGTCCGCGCTTCGTCTGAGCCCCTCCCGACCCCGGCGCGGGGCTCCCGCGCCGGGCCTCCTCCTGTTATAGTTACGCAGCTATTTCCTGGGAGCTGCGAGGAAGAGGATGACCCCGGCCCAAGGCGAGGTGGATCCCCGTACGCTGGAGACCTCGACCGCCCTCGTGGCGATCGAGCGCGAGCGTTTCCGTTCGTACTCGCCGCTGGTGCGCAACCTCCACTGGCTGGCCGCGACCCTGGTGGTGCTCTACGGCGTGCTGACGCCGAACGCCAACCGCCTCTTCCTCGGCGGCCTGGCCGGCGGCATGGTCCTCTATACGCTGGCGCTCCACTCGCGGCTCTTCTCCGGGCTGCCCATGGAGCGCCGGGTGTGGCTGGAGGCCGTGCTCGACCTGGCCTGGATCACCGCGGTGGTGCTGGTTTCGGGGTCCACGCTCAGCCCGCTCATCTTCCTCTATTACCTGGTGATCTATGCCAGCACGCCGGCGATCGGCCGGCTCCAGACCTATCTCAAGGCCGGCGCGGCGACGCTCCTGATCCTCGGCGTGTCCTTCCACCTGGACCTGGACATCCTCGACATCCGGGCCGCCGTGGCGAGCGTGATCTGGCCGCTCATGGGTCTCTGGCTGGTGGCCTACTTCTTCGCCGAGTCGAGCAGCCTGGGCGCCGATCTCCAGCGCTCGCTCTATCTCGCCGCGCACACGGACGCGCTCACGGGCCTGCCGAACCTGCGGCATTTCACGGCCATGTCGGACCTGCGCGGCAAGCTCGCCAAGCCCTACACGATCGTGATGGTGGACGCCGACCATCTGAAGCGGGTCAACGACACGTACGGCCACGCGCACGGCAACGATCTCATCCGCACCGTGGCCGAGGCTCTGCGCAACGCGGCGCGCGGCGACGATCTGTGCTCGCGGATCGGCGGCGACGAGTTCATCGTGCGCCTGGAGGGCGCCACACGGGAAGGCGGCATGGCCTACTGCCGCCGCGCCCGGACCTACCTGGCCGAGCACCCGCTGCGGATCGACGGGGTGATCGTGCAGATCTCGGTCTCCATGGGGCTCGCCGCCTACCCGGAGCACGGAAAGCGGCTCTCAGAGGTCACCGAGCGGGCCGACCAGGCGTTGTACGTGAGCAAGCGCGAAGGCCGGTCGCGGGACCACATCTGGGCAGCGTAGCGCTCGTCCGCCGCAGGCGAAGCTGCTACAATGTTGTTTCATGCTCTTTCAGAAAGTCGGCGCCCGAGCAGCCCGGGCCATCCTCCTGGCTGTTCTCTTTCTCGGCATGCTCTCCGGGGACCGCGTCGAAGCCGGAGTGAAGGTGACCTACTCCGTGGACGTGAAGCAGGAGTCGGCTGCGTTCGCGATCGTGATCGCCCCGAAGCTCGCAGCCCTCCAGGCCGACTTCGACCGCCGGCGCCGGACGGAGGATCCACTCACCCTGCTCAACAGCACCGAGGAAGCCCTGCTGGGCATCCTGGGCGCTCCGGAGCTCGCGGCGATGCAGGATGCCGTGAAAGTGGAATTCCGCCGGGCCCGCGCCGAGCTCCCTGGATCCCGATCGGGCAGCCATCCCGGAGACCTGCGGCACAGGGTCGTGCCGGCGGCCTTCCGGCAGTCTCCCTCTCCTGCCGCCGACAGCCCCGCCCTCGACCGGATCGCCCGGCTTCTCGCGAAGCTCACCGGCGCGGCGGAGAAACAGGAGATCGCCCGGGACGTCTGTGTGCTCAGCAAGCCGCGAGCCCGCGCCCGGGTTCAGCTCTATCCTCCGAGCTACCCCCGCGGCAAGCAGGAAGCCCAGACCGAGGGCAAGCTCACCCTTTACCTCGGGCTGTACGCCTGGGAGGCGAAGCTCAGGGGGCGGATCGAATGCAAGCCGGACGGCGCAGGCTTGGCGCCCCCCGCTTGCGCCTTCCTCGACCTGCTGACCAACGACCAATCGATCATCCTGTGCGACTTCGACCTGAAGAGCTGCGTGCTCGGGCACGGTCCAGTCCCGGCGGGATGCCAGTGAAAAACGCTCCGAAAGCGCCTCCCCTGCCGACGCCGATCTCCCGCCGGCTGGTCCGGTACGTGGTGGGCTTCGGGATCGCCGTCGGCGTGGGCATGGCTCCGTTCCTGGGCCGGGTCCCCGGGGTCGGCTCGCTCCTGGAGCTCTTTCCGCCGGACATGCGCAGGACGCTCATCCCACTCTCGGTCTTCCTGATGGGAATCGTCGCCGTTGCGGTCCAGTTCTACTCGGCCGAAGCGATCAGCCGGGCGGCCCTGCGGCGCAGGTTTTCTCTCGCTCTGACCGCCCTGCTCGCCGGGCTTCTCGTCCTCCTCGGCCTCTACGCCGTCTTCGTCGAAACGGTTTCCGTCTCGAAGGGCGAGTTGATGGAGACCCGGGCCGTCGTCACCGGAGCCGACCCGCGGACACCGTCCTGCGGCTGTCCCCAGGAGCTCAGCAACGCCGAGTGCGTCAAAAACCTTTCGCTCAATCCGGCCGCGATCGACTCGTGCTGGGGCCGCTCGCTGCGGCTCGTCCGCTTCTCCCTCAGTCTCTCCTATCTTCTCCTGACCGGCGGCTTCGGAGCGCTCGTCGGGCTGCTGCTGCTCCAGGAGGAGAGCCGCAGGGCGAAGGAAAAGCGCTCGCGCCCGCCGGCCGCGGCGTCCACTTCCGGACTTTGAGAGCAAGCTTCGGGTAGTCCGTCGTCCGCCGACGCGGTACCTTTGCGTCATGGAAACGAACGCGATCGACCCGACCTCCGCCTGGGCCGCCGTGGAATCGCGGGACAGCCGATTCGACGGCCGTTTCGTCTACGCGGTCGCCTCGACCGGCATCTACTGCCGACCGTCGTGCCCGTCGCGCCGGCCGAACCCGCGCAAGGTGGCCTTCTTCTCCTCCGCGGCCGAAGCCGAGGGCGCGGGCTACCGGGCCTGCCGGCGCTGCCGTCCGAAGAGCGCCGGACCGACCGACCCGGAGCGCGCCGTGGAGCGCGCCCGGGCCTGGCTCGACGAGCACCTCGACGAACCGGTGACGCTCGCCGGGCTCGGCGAGGCCGTCGGCCTGAGCCCCTGGCACCTGCAGCGGACCTTCAAGCGCCTGACCGGCCTGACGCCCAAGGAGTACGCCGCCGCCCGGCGCGTGGAGAGGCTGAAGTCGCATCTGAAGAAAGGAGACGACGTGACCACCGCAACCTACGAGGCCGGCTATGGCTCCGGCAGCCGTGTCTACGAGCAGTCCGACGCCCGCCTGGGCATGACCCCCGCCACCTACCGCCGCGGCGGGCAGGGCGCTTCGATCCGCTACCGGGTGACCGATTCGCCTCTCGGCCGGATGCTGGTCGCCGCCACCGACCGCGGGGTCTGCGCCGTGACCTTCGGCGCTTCCGACACCGAGCTCGCGGCCGGGCTGCGCGGGGAGTATCCGAACGCGCAGATCCGCGAGGGCTCCGACCCGGCCCTGGAGTCGTGGACCTCGGCCATCCTCCAGCATCTCGACGGCGAGGATCCGCGCCTGGCCCTGCCTCTCGACCTGCGCGCCACGGCCTTCCAGTGGCGGGTGTGGCGGGCGCTCCAGGAGATCCCGCGCGGCGAGACGCGCTCCTACGGCGAGGTCGCGGCCGCGCTCGGGCGGCCCGGAGCGGCGCGCGCCGTGGCCCGCGCCTGCGCCAGCAACCGGGTGGCGCTCGCCGTGCCCTGCCACCGGGTGGTCCGCGGGGACGGCGACGCGGGCGGCTACCGCTGGGGCGAGGAGCGCAAGCGCCGGCTACTCGCGCTGGAGCGGCAGGCCCGGTGAAGCTCGACGCCTCTAAGTTCCCGGTACCGCCGGATTTCGACTTCGACTGGACGCTCGGGTTCCTGGCGGCGCGCGTCGTTCCGTCCCTGGAGACCCTGGAGGATGGCGAGTATCGCCGCAGTCTGCGCGTGAACGGCCAGCCGGTCTCCCTGGCCGTCCGCGTCGAGCCGGGCGAGCTCACCGTCCGCAGCTCGCCGCGGCTGCCGGCCGCGGAGCTGCGGCGCCTCGCGACCCGGATGTTCGATCTCGACGTGGATCTCGGCGCCTTCCATCGGCTCGCGGCCGGCGATCCTCTCCTCTCCGGCCTCGTGGCGGCGCGCCCGTGGATCCGCCTGCCGCAGTACCTCGATCCGTTCGAGGGTACGGTGCGGGCGGTCCTCGGCCAGCAGGTCAGCCTCGCCGCGGCGAGCACCATGGTGGACCGGCTGGTGAGAAAGGTCGGCGACCCGGCTCCCGCGTTCGACCTGCTCGCCTTTCCGCGACCCGAGTCGGTGGCGGCGCTCGGCCACGAAGGCCTGCTGTCGCTCGGCCTGACCCGCGCCAAGGCCGCGACCCTCCACGGTCTCGCCACGGCGGTGCTCGACGGCACCGTGGACTGGGACTGGCTGAGAGCCGCGCCCGCTGCCGAGGCCGAAGCCGCGCTCGACGCCCTGCCCGGCATCGGCCCGTGGACGGCCTCCTACGTGCGCATGCGCACCCTGGGCGATCGCGACGCCTTTCCGGCCAGCGACCTCGGCGTGGTCAAGGCCCTCCAGACCACCCCGGCCCGGGCCGGCGCGCTCGCCGAGTCCTGGCGGCCGTGGCGCGCCTACGCCACGCTCCATCTGTGGCATTCGCTGGGGTGAAGGGGTGACGGAAGCGGTCGTTTCGGAGGCCCGTCGATCTCGACGAGCCGTCCGACGGCCTCGACGAGCCTTTCATCCGCCTTGATGAGCCGTTCATCCACCTCGACGACCGTTCGAGGACCTCGTCGGATCTCCCGACGACCTCGATGAGCCTTCCGGGAAGCTCGACGAGCCTCTCGTTGAACCCTGCGGACCGTCCGATGACCTCGATGAGACGTTCGCCGAGCTCTGCGGACTCCCGGGAACCTCTGCGGACCGTCCGTGAAACTCGACGGACGGTTCATCGACCTCCACGGACCGTTCATCGACCTCGTCGAGAGGCTCGGGAAACTCTTCGGATCCTCCGACGAGCTCGACGCAACGCTCGAAACCAGGGTTTCCAGGCTTTTGCTGGGACCGCTGGCTTCCAGCCGGCCCGCCGGAGGATCGAATGGATCGGACGGCAAACCCATCGGCGCGGCCCGAAACGACCGCGCCACGACTCTCTCCATCCGGCGCTCCAGCTTGGCCGGCTGGAAGCCGGCGGTCCCAGCGAAAAGCAGGAACCCCCGGTTCGTTTCTGCCGTGCAATCTTCTGATTACTCCCGGGCCAGCACCTCGCCGCGGGCGTTGACCAGCGCCCGCTTCGGCTTCTTCGGCAGGGCGATCTGCACGTCCACCGGCACCGTCGCGTCGCCGACCAGCGGCACCACGCCGACCCGGGCGCTCTCGGTCTTGCTGAACTCGACATAGATCGGGAGCAGGGCGCGGAAGCCCTTCGACACCTCCTGCTGCGAGATCGTGCCGGTGATCCGGTACTTGCCCGCCTCGCCCGGCGCCACCTTGAGGTCGGCCTTGTAGCGCGGGATCTCGGTGCCGTGGACCCACTGGTCGAAGAACCAATCCATCTTGCCGTCGCCGGTGGCGTTCATGCCGGGCGTCATGTGCTTCTCCACCACCGCCTGGAAGTCGGCGGTGGTCGCGAGCTTGCCGCCGTACGTCCGCGTGAAGTCCTGCATCATGGCGATGAAACGCTCGTCGGGCTTCTGCGACGAGCCGTCCCACATCATCATCCTGAGCATGTGGAGCACGTAGCCGCCCTTCGAGTAGATCACCGCCCCGTAGGCCGACGGGCTGCGCTGCGTCGCGAGGCGCCACCCTTGCGTGATCGGGCCGGCATCGTTGTGGGCCACGGCGTTGCCCGGAAACCTGTCGAGGATATTCTTGCGCCGCTCGCGCCAGAAGCGGTCGTACTGCGGCCAGCCCTGCGTGTGCTGGACGGCGAGCCCGGCGGAGAACTCGGAGAAGCCCTCCTCCAGCCACTGGTCGCGATAGGTCGCGGCCCCGACCAGGTGGCCCCACCACTGGTGCGCGAACTCGTGGAAGCCCACCTGGTCCACAAAGTCGGTGAGGCCCTGGCCGCGGAAACCCAGGACCTGCGAGCGCTGCGTGCCGGTCATGAACGCCAGATAGGGCATGAAGATGAGCGAGGGCCACGACTGGCCGAAGGCCCATTGCGACTGCTGGGTGATCGCCACGTGCCGCGCCGGCAGCGGCCCGAAGTAGGCCGTGAACAGCCGGGCGGAGTTGACGCCGTCCACCAGCGCCGACTCGGCCAGCCGCGAGGTGTTCATGTTGCCGAGCGTCGGCCCGCCGCCGCCCCCGCCACCTTCGAACTCCGCGTCGCCGAAATCCTCGCCCCCGCCGCGCAGCGCCGCGTTGATCTCCCGGATGATGTCCGGCGTGCCCGGGTTGGTGTAGACCTCGACCTGGATACCGCTCGTCTCGTCCGTGCGCTCGACCTTCTTGAACTTGCCGTAGTTGAACCCGGCCACCTGCACCGGGTGGTCGGTCTTCCACACCGAGACCATCTGCGCGCCCTCGGTGTGGGATTCGACCTGCCGGCCCACGGAGACGATCTCGCTGCCGGCCGGCACGCGGTAGACCAGCTCGAAGTCGGCCGGGTCGGAGAACACGCCGAGGTTCGGGTACCAGCTCTCGCGGGCGCCGACCACGAAGTTCTTCTCGCCGGCGTCCTCCAGCACCTCGTCGCCCTTGTAGACCAGGCGGAGCAGCACGGTCGAGCCCTTGGCCAGCCCCTCCGGGAAGACCACGGCGGCGTCGCCGTCCTCCTCCTTGTCCTCCTGGATGAACGCCGCCGGCTTCCAGGCAGGCTCCCCCTCTCCGGCCTCCGCGAAGGAGGCTTCGGAGAGGCGGAGCTTCGGCATCAGGTGCACGGGCAGCACCCGCAGGCCGGCGACCAGCGGCTGGAACCGGATCGTGGTCG
>JBEQUE010000115.1:0-40367 GCA_040349255.1 Acidobacteriota bacterium
GAAGATGCGCGTGAACCCGGCCGCCGCGCGGAGTTGTCCACCGTCCCACGCCGATTCCAGGGCCCGCACCACGGTCGTGACGACGGCGATCACCGGCCGGCCCTCGCGCCGCGCCGCGTTCACGGCTTCGGCCGTGCTCTCCGGCACCGCGAACGGCTCGGCATGGAGAACCTGCTCCTCCACCTCGTCCGCCTCGACCTCGTGGCTGGAGACACCGGTGTGGAGTGTCACCTCGGCCAGACCGATCTCCCGCGCCCGGAGCGCGTCCACCACGCGAGGCGTGAACGGCCGGCCCGCGGACGGCATCTCGGCGCTGCCCGGCACGCGAGCGAACAGGGTCTGATACGCCTCGATCTGCGGGTAGGGCGGCTCGAGATAACCGTAGCGGATCGGCTCGCCCACTCGCGCCATGGCCCGGTGGATGTCGCAGTCGACGTGTACGAACCAGAGCCGCGGCAGACCCGGATGAGGAGAGACGAGGCGGGCGTCCAGATCCGCGATCGCGAGACAGTCGCCGGCCTCCACCGGCAGCGGCCCCGGCTCGGAGACGCTCCTGCGCAGCTCCACCAGGTGGAGCCCGTTGCCGTAGGAGGTCGAGACGTTCGCGAGGAGCAGCCCGAGAGCGCCGTGCCGCGCCGGCAGGCTCGCCGGCAGCGTGGCGCTCGTGTTGACGACGAGGAGCGTGCCTGGAGCGAGGAAGCGCGGCAGGTCGCGGAACCGCGCATGCTCGTGGCCGCGGCTTGTCGTGACCAGCAGGCGAACCTCGTCGCGCTCCAGGCCGCGGCGCTCGGGCGGACCGCTGGCCTGGAGGGCCCGCGGCCGTTCGAAATCCAGCTCGGCGCGTTTCATACGGCCACCTCTTCCAGAGCCGGAACGTCGACCTCCCATCTGTCGGACTGCGCCTGATAGCGGCGGCCGGTCACCGCGGCCGGAGGCTGGCCGAAGAGCCAGGCCCAGAACGGCAGGGTCACGTCCGGCAGGGGCCGGTCGGAGATGTCCTCGCCTGGAAACGCTTCCTGGTGCATGCGCGTACGCAGGTCGCCCGGATCGACGGCGGCGACCCCGACCCGGCTTCCAGCCAGCTCGTTGGCGAGCGTGAGGCTCGCAAGATCGAGAGCCGCCTTGGTCATGCCGTACCCGCCCCAGCCCGGATAGCCGCCGCGGGCCGCGTCGCTCGAGAGATTGACCACCAGGCCGCCGTTCTCTTCGAGGAGCGGCAGAACCTCTCGGATCAGAGCGAGCGGAGCCAGAACGTTGACGCGGAACGCGGTCTCCAGATCGTCGAGTGGGTATTCGGCCAGAGGCGGCAGAGGGGTCGCGCCGAGTGTGGAGGCGTTGTTGAGAAGAATGTCGAGCCGGCCGAGATCCCGAACGGCGTCGGCCAGACGGCGGCGATGCTCCGGGTCGGCCACGTCGCCGGCCAGGGCGCTCACCCGGGCACCGTGGCGGCGCAGCGCGCGGGCCGCGGTTGCAAGCTCGTCCTCGTTCCTGGCGGTGATCGCCAGGTCGTACTTCTGAGCGGCGAGAAATTCGGCGACGGTGCGGCCCAGGCCCCGGCTTCCGCCCGTGATCAGTGCTGTGCGATTCATGGTGCGATCTCCTTTCCTGTCCGAAGACAAGCATAGGGATCGCCAGTCGGGCGCACATCGGACCGAGGTCCAGGACTTCACCTGGACGAAGGTACAGGTCAGAGGAAGCCGCGCTCCCTGGCCAGCCGCGCAGCCTGCGTCCGGTTCTTCGCGCCAAGCTTGGACAGGACGGAGCTGACGTGAAACTTGACCGTCCGCTCGGTGATCGAAAGGCGGCCGGAGATCTCCCGATTGGAAAGGCCCGACGCCAGCAGGCCCAGCACCTCGCGCTCGCGATCCGTCATGGCATCCGGCTCCTCGCGCATCTGCTGGAGCAGCTTCGAGGCGACGACGGGTGGAATCAGCGCCCTGCCGCTGCTCACGGTGCGAATCGCCGCGAAGATTTCCGCGCGCGGCGCGCCTTTCAAGAGGTATCCTTGGGCGCCGGCCTGAAGCGCTCCGAAAATCCTTTCATCCGTATCGAACGCCGTCAGCACCACGACCTGCACGGACGGAGCGGCGACGCGCAACCTCCGGATCGCCTCGATCCCGTCGAGGACCGGCATCTCCAGGTCCATCAGCACGACGTCCGGCCGCAGGCGCTCCGCCTCGGCCACGGCCGCGGCGCCGGTGCCGGCTTCGCCGACCACCTCGAAGTCCGGCTGCGTCCCGAGCATGGCCGCGAGGCCGTCGCGGACCACCGGATGGTCGTCGGCGAGGAGAATGCGGATCGGCATCAGCGCGGGCCCACCTCGACCGTGACCCTCGTGCCGGCACCGGGCGAGCTTTCGAGCTGAAAGCTACCGCCGAGCAGGTGCGCCCGCTCGCGCATCCCGACGAGCCCGAAGCGGCTCGCGGAGGACGCGTCTGCGATCCCGAAACCGCGGCCGTCGTCCTCGACCGTGAGGCGCACCCGGTCCGGCGTTCCCTCCAGCCGGATCACGACGCGCGACGCTTCCGCATGGCGCAGCGCGTTCTGCACCGCCTCCTGGGCGATGCGGTACAGACCGACCTCAACCGCGGCGGGCAGCGGCGCCGGAGCCGGGCCCTCGAAGGTCACCTTTCTTTCCGCGGCCAGATCGGCGAGCGCCGTTGCCAGCGAGCGCCCTTCGAGCGGAGCCGCGCGGAGGTCGAGCACCGAGCGCCGCGTCTCTTCCAATCCCTTGCGGGTGAGATCGAGCGCCGCCGCGACCGCCCGCCGGACGCGCTCCGGATCGACCGGCCCGTCGAGGAGCGCCTCCGCGGCCTCGAGTTGGAAGGCGATGGCCGAGAGGTCCTGCGCAAGGGTGTCGTGAATCTCGCGGGCGAGGCGGTTGCGCTCCTCGGCCTGGGCCGCGTCGAGGCGGCGCGCGTGCAGCCGGGCGCGCTCGACCGCCACGCCCAGGAGATCTCCGATCGTATGGAGAAGGCTCAGCTCGTCGGCGTCCAGCTCGCGCCACTCCGGACCGGCGACATTGAGCATCCCGAGACGCTCGTTCTGGACCTGGAGCGGCACGCTGGCATGATAGCGGAGGCCGCCCGTCCGGTCCTTCGCGAGCCCGAGCTTGCGCAGCCGACTGCACCCGATCACCTCGATGTTGGCGGCGCCGTCGAGCTCGCCGTCGCGGAACGAGTCGAGGCACCAGCACCAGCCGGCCATCAGCTTCGGATCCTCGCTGAGACCCGGAGGCAGGTTCTGTCCGGCGGCGAGATACGGCTCGCCGGACTCGTCGAAGAGGAGCACCCAGCCCGTGCTCAGGCCGAGCAGCTCGGCCACCTTTTCCAGCGCCCGCGCAAGCAGCGTCTGAAGGTCGACCGACGCGTTCAGGGTCCGGGCCACGTCGTTGAGGATCGACAGCTCGCGGCTGCGCCGGTCGAGGCTGCTCATGGATTCACGACCCGGATCGGCCTCCCCTCGGCGAACGCGAGAACCTGATCGAACGCCTGGCCGAAATACAGCTCGTAGCTGTCCTTCTCCACATAGCCGAGGTGCGGCGTGCAGACCGCGTTGTCCAACGCGAGAAGAGGGTGATCAGCGCCCAGGATCGGCTCCTCCTCGTAGACGTCCACCGCCGCGAAGCCGGGCCGGCCCGCGCGCAGCGCCGCGACCAGCGCGCCGGGCTCGATCAGCTCGGCCCGGCTGGTGTTGACGATAAGCGAGTCCGGCTTCATCCGGGCGAGGTCGGCCGCCGTGACGAGGCCGCGGGTCTCCCGGTCCAGCTTGAGGTGGAGCGAGAGCACGTCCGACTGCTCGAACAGGCTCTGCCGGTCGGAGGCCGTGGCGAAGCCGTCGGCCTGGGCGCGCGAGAGCGAGCCTTCGCGGCCCCAGACCAGCACGTTCATCCCGAACGCCCGCCCGTAGCCGGCCACCAGTGTGCCGATCTTGCCGTAACCCCAGATGCCCAGCGTGCGTCCGCGCAAACCCGTGCCCAGCGTGGACTGCCAGTGCCCGGAGCGCAGCCGCGCGGCTTCGTATGGAATGCGGCGCGCCGCCGAGAGCACCAGCGCCCAGGTCAGCTCGGCCGGGGCGTAGGGCGACCCGGTGCCGGCCGAGACCACGATCCCACGCCGCGAGCAGGCGGCGACGTCGATGTGGGCCGTGCCCTTGCCGGTCTGGCTGATCATCCGGAGCCGAGGCAGCCGCTCCAGCAGCGCCTCGGTGACCCGCGTCCGCTCCCGGATCAGGACGAGCGCCTCGGCCGGCTGGAGTCGCTCCGCCAGGGCGTCCGGATCCTTGACCGTATCGATGAAGACGGTGACGTCGTGCCCGGCCAGCTTTGGGAAGCAGTCCAGGCCGCGCACGGCGTCCTGGTAGTCGTCGGGGATGAGGATGTCCATGATGGACTCGACACTATAGGATACGGTCTCCATGAAAAAGCTCCTGCTCGCCGTCCTCGGCCTCGTCGTCATCCTCCTCGCGGTGCTGGTCGTCCGCGCCTCGCTGCTCAAGTCCCGGCAGGTCAAGGCCGAGCCGGTGACCGATCTCACGGTCGACGCCAACGCGGCGGCCCAGCGCCTGGCCGGCGCCGTCCGCTTCCCCACCGTCTCCCACGAGAAGGGCGAGAATGTGGAGGCGCAGGCGTTCCTCGGCCTGCACGAATACCTGCGGACGAGCTTCCCCCTGGTTCATCAGACCCTGAAGCGCGAGACCGTCGCGGGCTACAGCCTGCTCTACACCTGGGAAGGCCGGAATCCGGCCCAGCCGCCGGTGCTCCTCCTGTCCCACATGGACGTTGTGCCGGTCGAGCCCGGCACCGAGAAGAAGTGGACGCGCGGCGCCTTCTCGGGCGACATCGCGGACGGCTACATCTGGGGCCGCGGCACGCTCGACGACAAGGTCTCGGTCCTGGCGATCCTCGAAGGCGTGGAGACGCTCCTCGCCCGCGGCTTCCAGCCGGACCGGACGGTGCTGCTCGCCTTCGGCCACGACGAGGAGGTGGGCGGCAATCAGGGCGCCGCGGCCATCGCGCGCCTGCTGGAGAGCCGCGGCGTGCGGCCCGAGCTGATCGTGGACGAAGGCGGCATCATCGCCGAAGGCATGGTCCCCGGAGTGAAGGCGCCGGTGGCCCTGGTCAGCACCGCCGAGAAAGGTTTCGTCACCGTGGAGCTGACGGCGCGCGCCACGGGCGGCCACTCCTCGATGCCGCCGCCCCACACCGCCATCGGCCTGGTGGCCGCCGCCGTGCAGAAGCTGGAGGACAACCCGATGCCAGCCCGCATCGCGGGCGCCACGCGCAGCTCGTTCGAGTTCCTGGCGCCGGAGCTGCCTCTCACCCTGCGCACCGTGATGGGCAACCTCTGGCTTTTCGGGCCGCTCCTCAAGAGCAAGCTCACCGACGAGCCGGCGTCGAACTCTCGCATGCGCACCACCACGGCGGCGACCATGATCCGCGGCGGGGTCAAGGAGAACGTGCTGCCGAGCGAGGCCAAGGCCTGGGTGAACTTCCGAATTCTGCCGGGCGATTCGGTGGCGTCGGTCCTGGAGCACGTGAAGCAGACCGTCGGCCCGGACATCGAGGCGGCCGTCTCGGGTCCGATGCGCAACGAGCCCTCGCCCGAGACCTCCGTGGATGGCGAAGCCTTCAAGCTCCTCCAGACTACGGTCGCCCAGGTCTTTCCCGGCACCCTGACCGCGCCGAACCTCCTCTCCGGAGGAACGGACACGAAGCACTACCAGAAGCTCACGAAGAACGTCTTCCGCTTCATCCCGGTGAAGATCCACGCCGAGGACCTGGAGCGCGTCCACGGCACCGACGAGCGGGTCGGGGTCGAGAGCTACGCCGGGGCGGTGCGCTTCTATGCCCAGTTCGTGAGGAACGCCGCCGGCGGACCCGAGGGCGGCGGGAAGCTGTAGGGAGAAACCTTCCGCTCCCGCTTTCCGTAGGCCTGGGCATGAAAAAACATCTCGATCTGCCCAAGGCCCTGCTGTTCTTCTGTCTGCTCGCGCTCCCCGTGATCCGGCTGCACGCCCAGCCGCCGCAGAGCAAGGAGGAGCATGACAAGCTTTTCCAGACCATCTCGTCGCTGGACGCCGAGATGTTCGGCGCCTACAACACGTGCGACCTGGAGAAGCTCGGCACGTTCTTCACCGAAGACCTGGAGTTCTACCACGACCAGACCGGCCTCGACCGGGGGCGCCAGAGCCTGGTCGACGCCGTGAAGAAGAACATCTGCGGCAAGGTGCGGCGCGAGCTCATCGAAGGCACCCTCGAGGTCTATCCCCTCAAGAATTACGGCGCCGTCGAGATCGGCGAGCATCGCTTCTGCGACTCCAGGGTCAACAAGACCTGCGGCGAGAAGAGCGGCGTCGCGAAGTTCGTGATGCTCTGGCAGAACACGGACGGCGTCTGGAAGATCACGCGCGTGATCAGCTACGACCACGTGTCGCACTGAGGCCTGGCCGCTCTCTCAGCCCTGCCGCTTCACCCTCGTGTAGAGCGCCTCGCGATACGAGCGCCCCTCGCGGACGAGCTGGATCTGGCGCCGGCGGCACATCCTGCGCAGGGCGGCCGAGACGCTGCGGATGTCGGCGGCCTGCTCCAGCCGGTCCCGGAAGCGCCGGTTGATCTCCTCGGTGAGGGCCCTGGGACCGAAGGGCTCGCCGTTGCCCTGGTCGTCCAGGATTCTTGAGATCAGACCGGGCAGCCTGGGATTGACTCCCACTTCCTCGTCCTCGTCCTTCGGCTCCGGAGGTACGGCAGGGTCGGGCCCCAGGCCAGACAGGGCCATCTCCGCGGCGGGGACGGCGGCGGCTTTCAGCGCCTCGAAATGCCGGGTGGCCGCTTCGAGCTCGGCCTCGTGCAGGCTCCGCTGGCCGTGGTGCAGCTCCTCCTCGCGGGCGTGCAGGGCGGCCTGCTCGCGATGGAACGCGATCTTCTTCTCCAGCGTCTCCAGCAGCTCGCCGACCGACACCTTCAGGGTCATTCCGAAGCTCCTTTCCGCGACAGGAAGCGTTCAATCTGCGATGCAACGAGCCCGTTCTGCGACGCCGACGGCTCATTCCGCGACTTCTCAAGCTCACTCTGCGACGTTGGCAGGCGACTCTGCGACGCGACGAATCCACTTTGCGACACCATGAGCTTACTCCGCGACTGAATGAAGTCAACCCGCGACGCTTTGCGTCGCCTCTGCGACTCATCGAGGCCGTTCCGCGACGCATGGAGGTCACTCTGCGACGCATGGAGGTCGTTCTGCGACGCAATAAGCTCACTCTGCGACTCATCAGACTCAATCTGCGACACCTTGAGCTTGCTCTGCGACACGATGAGAAAGCTCTGCGACGGCTCGGAGCGGATGTGCGGCGCCGGAGACTCACGGCGGCGGCGAGGCCCAACAAAAATCCGCTCTCCGTGTCTCAACCCAGGTGAGATACGAAGACTTCGTGCTTCACCTCGACTCCGGCTCCCGGGGTTTCCGGGCCCGGGTGCTCAAATCCCCCTTCGGCGAGGGCGCTGTCGGGTTCTCGCTTCCCGAGACGGCCGGTGCGGAGCCGGCCATCCACGGCGGGACGACCCGTGACGTCGCTCGCCACGGCACGGCCCCGAGCGGTGGCCGGCCGCCTCTCGAGATCGGCAACGATCTCTTCCGCACGGTCTTCCAGGGGCAGGTCCGGACGTTGCTCGACAAGAGTCTGGGCCAGGTCGAGAGGTCGCCGGATCTCGGTCTGCGCCTCAAGATCAAGCTCGATCCGAACGACGAGGACGCGGGGGCGCTCGCCGATCTGCCCTGGGAGCTGCTCTGCGATGTCGAGACCGAGGACTTCTTCGCGCTCTCGCGCCAGATGTCCGTGGTGCGCTATCTCGACGTACCGCGCTCTTCGCAACCCATTCCGTTCACGCCGCCGCTGCGCATCCTCGCCGTCGGCGCCAGCCCGCGGAACCTGGACGCGCTCGATCTCGACGAGGAGAAGGAGCGCCTCGAAAAGCTGAATCAGAGCTCGTCCGGCGTCGAGGTGCAGTTCCTTCTCCACGCCTCCGCCGGCGCAGTGCGCGAGAGGCTGGCCAAGGATACGTTCAACGTGCTCCATTTCATGGGCCACGGTGCGTTCGACTCCACCACCGGCGAAGGGATGCTCGCTTTTGAAGCGCCGGACGGCTCGATGGACCTGGTGAGCGGCAAGGCGTTCGCCACCAAGCTCAAGGATCTGCGCTCTCTGGGCGTCGTGGTGCTCAACGCCTGCGAGACGGCGCGCGCGCAGCATCGGCAGGGTTCGAGCCCCTTCCGCGGCGTCGCCAACGCGCTCGTGCTCGGCGGCCTTCCAGCGGTCGTCGCCATGCAGAGGCCGATCTCCGACCTCGCAGCCATCCGTTTCAGCACCGCTTTCTATCGCAATCTTGCCCAGGGCGATTCGATCGACGAAGCTCTCACGGAAGGCCGGCAGGCCGTCCACTCCGCGAGGCCGGAAGATTACGAGTGGTCCACTCCTGTCCTCTTTCTTCGCATCCCGGACGGCACCGTGTTCGTGCCGCGGGCGGCCAGCCCGCCGCAGGTTCTTCCGCCCGAGGAAAAGCCGGTCGTGGTTTTTTCAGAGCCGGCTCCGGCCTCCCAGGCGAAACGCGCGACCCTGTTCAAGGCCGCAGCGGGTGTGGCCGGCGCGGCGCTCGCCGTGTTCGTCGTCTCCACGCAACTGAAGCCATCCGGTGAGCCGAATCATCCTTCGAGCACCGACAGCCGGCTCGGCGCGAGCCTGACCACCGCTCTCGAGCCGGCTCCGGTGGAGACCCCCGCTCCAGGCCATGCCAAAGGTACGACGAAACCATCGGCCAGGAAGGATGAGCCGGAGACGGTCGTGGAGCGTCGACCGGCGCCTGCGTCCACGCCGGCGCCGGTCGAGGAGTCGCCGAAGGAGATCGTGGAGACCGTTGCCGCCGACGTCTCCAACCTTTCCGCGGAGGTCCTCTCGGCGGAACGCCAGGGGGATGAGCTGCTGAGGGTCACCATCCTGTTCCGGAACCATGCGGACGGCCCCCTGTCGGCGGTCCTGGACGCAAACGGAGTTCTCAGCGACGACAAGTTCGGACGCTACAACATCATGGATTCAGACTTGCCGTTCGTCGACTCGAATCCCCGTCTCAACCTCGGCGCGACCGACTCCGCCCGGCACACCTTCGACTTCCAGGCCCCTCCGTTCGGCGTCACGAAGGTCAACGTCTTCCTGTCATCCCAGGAAGGCAAACGCATCAAGGTCTCGGGCTCGCCGAAAACAATCACGGGCTCGCCGTAGGCGAGCCCGCTTCGATCCGACGAACCCGGGAAGCTTCAGAGGGCGGCGTTACCGACCAGGGTGGCGCATTCGGGAGGGACCGGCGGCGAGACCGGCTCGGTGGCAAGCTCGACGCGGTCTCCCACCTTCAGCCCCTTGCAACCCTGCGCGATCCGCGCGATCGAAAAACCGGGCTGAATGGCGGTGACTTCCAGGGTTCCGATGCCGACCAGGTCTTCGCCGAGGATCGTGCCGCTCTCGCGGTCCTTGACGGTTCCCACGACTTTCAGAACGGAAAGCTTCGCGGCCGCCGCCATGCCCTGCTGGCTGCCCGCGTTGACATAGATATTGCTGTTCTTGATGTCGACCACCGAGCCCTTCCACTTGCGGTTCTTGAGGAAGTCGGCGATCTTGTAGGCGGCCTTGTTGGCGCAGGCGCGGACGGCGTAGCCCACCGGCGTGTTCTGTTGCGAGGCGCCTTGCCCCCCACCCGGCTCCGAAGCGCTGAAGCTCCACTCTCCCATGCGGGCGCGCTCCGCCGTGGTGAACAGGATCTGCCCGGTCCCGACATCCGTCAGCGTGAAGGTGATCGCGACCTCGGCTTCCTTCTTGCCCGCCGTGAACATGGCGGGCCCCATGCTGCGGCTCGAGCGCTGCGGAGTCCATTCGTTCACCGTGCCGTACACCAGGTACTGCGCTCCGAGGACCTTGCCGATGTTGATGATCGATGTGGGGCTGGGCTCGACGACATCTTTCCGCGTCTGCTGGTCCTGGACCTCGCGGACACGCTTCTGCTCGATGACGTCGAAGCGCTTCGTGTTGTACAGAGCGACGGTGAGCATCTCCTGGATCCCGGCGACCGGGACCTCGATCTTTCCCCAGTTCCCTTCCTCGGCCTCGGCAGCCTTGTTGATCACCTTGAGCACGCCCAGCCGGATGCGGGGGCCGTCGAACTCGGTGAAGCGGAGGCCGAGCCACTCCTCGTCGTCATCGGTGTTCTGGGTGTCCCGGACCGGAGACAGCCCTCCTTCGTCGTCCTTGAAGTAGGCCATCCAGGCGCGCTGCGTGACGCAGGTGAGGACCTGATTCTTTCTCTCCTGCCTCCTCTTGCCTCCCGGCATCAACTTCCCGAGCCCTGCGGCTTGAGAGGGCAGGGTCGATCCCAGAGTTGCGGCCATGGCCATGACCGCGATCCACCAACGGTATCTCATCACCCCTCCTTCCCGAGGCTGGCAAGAGCACACCCGTCCCAGGCCTCCGGCGGAGGTTGGAGGGGGCTCCGCAGCTCTCGTGTTCGAGGGACAAGACACGAAAGGAAGAAGATTGTTGAGATCTTCGCGAAGCGGGCCCTGCGCGGCTAGAACTTGAACAGCGCGTCGAACGCGGAGCGGGCGTCGCCCGGGTTGCCCTTGTCGGATTCCTTGGCGAATTCCTGGACGGTCTTCGGCGTGAAGAGGGGGCAGTCGTTGCGGGTGCTCTTCTTCACGACGCGCGCCGGGATCTCTTCATGCTTGCGGCACTCCCAGCGGACCGAGGTGTCGAAGTGGAGGCAGTTGGAGCAGGTGTGGAGGTCGTTGCCGCACTTCGCGCAGGTGGCGTCGACCGGGATCTCGTCGAGGACCGGCCGCTTCTCGCCGCATCTCGCGCAGCGGAAGACGGTCTCGGTCGGCGCGCCCAGGCCGCGGCCGCGCGGACCGTCCTTCTTCTCCCGCGGCGGTCCCTGCGGGCCTCGCGAACGGTCCGGGCTGCCACCCGAATCCTGGTAGCCTCTCTGCCGGTACTTGCGGTCGTCGGACATGGAAGGGAGTATACCGCCGCTGTGGTAAGTTCCCGGCATGCCCAAGATCTCCAGCTCCCAGCGCAAGTGGCTGCGCGGACAGGCCCATTCGTTGAAACCCATCGTCCAGATCGGCAGGCAGGGGCTCACCGCGTCCGCGCTCCGGCAGGTGGACGAGGCGCTCGACGCCCACGAGCTCATCAAGGTCCAGGCCGTGGCGCCGCGCGAGGAGAAGGATGCCATCGCGGAGCGCCTCGCCGAGGAGCTCCGCGCCGACGTGGCCGGCCGCATCGGCCACATCATCATCCTGTTCCGCCAGAACCCGGATCCCGAAAAGCAGGTCTACGAGCTGCCCGCCTGACCCGCCGTCACCTCCGGCCGGCGAGGGCCACCAGCTTCGGCGGCGAAGCGGCCACGATCGGCATCGCGCCGCCGGGCCGTTCGAGCCGCGGCCGCAGGTCGTCCTCGGTCAGCAGCTCTCCGTAGCGGCCCAGCCGCGCCGCGAGCTGCTCGCGGTAGAACGCGGGCAGCCGGCGCGAACGGCCCTCCAGGAAGTCGCGCAGCTCGGAGTCGCGCGCGATCCTCGACCGGATCGCCACCAGCTCGGCCAGGCTGGATCTCATGCCCAGGGTGCGAAGGACGTGCAGTCCGCGCAGGCCCGGGGTCCGCGCGCTGGCCACGCGGCGCAGCAGGAGACGGGCGGAGACGACGGTGCGGTAGAGACGGATGAGCAGGTCGTAGTAGGTCAGGGGATCGTAGTGGCGCGGCCGGATCGCGATGTAGGGCATGTAGTAGAAGGCGAACGGAGTCTCTTCGAGGATGCGGCCCTCGGCGAGGAGCCGGTCGTACAGCGGCGTGCCGCCGAACGGCACCGGGATGTTGAGCGTGGGCCAGACGAAGGGCGTGCGGCGGATGAACTCGCGCGTCATCTCCACGGGCTCCTCGCCCTGGTCTCCATCCGTGCCGAAGATGAAGTTCGCCTGCAGGCCGGGCACGTGCTCGTGCAGCTCCTCGAAGTGGGCGACGACGTCCTCCAGCTTCTTCTCCCCCACGCTGCGGCCGACGCCGGCCTTGTTCGAGTAGTCGCCCCAGGATTCCACGCCGGGCGCGGCGTAGATGCAGTTCGTGTCCCGCAGCCGCTGCAGCCGCGCTCCGCGCAGGTTCGACAGCGAGCTCTCCATGGCGTAGGGGTTGCGGCGGCCGGCGGGGATCTCGTCCATGAGGTCGAGCATCTCGTCGAAGCGGACCCCGAAGTTCGGATCGTGGAAGCCGATGAGCGTCCCGGGCAGGTGCTCGGACACGTAGCGCAGGTCGGCCAGCAGCCGGTCCTGCGGCATCATGACGTAGTCGTTCTTCCAGTCGACGCAGAAGTCGCAGCGATAGGGGCAGCCCAGGCTGGTCAGGAGGCTGACGTTGCGGATCGGCGAGGACGTCCCCGTGAAGCACGCCGTCCGGAGCGCCGGCATGCGCTCCTCGACGGTCGGGATGTCTTCCAGGAGCCGTCCGCTGCTCACCACGCTGCCGGGCTCGAAGTCGCCGCGCAGGAGGCTCCCAACCAGGGCCTTGTCGCAGTCGTGGACCACGAAGTCGAAGAAGCGCAGGCTGTCGGTGGGGAACGAGGTGGCGTGGGGTCCGCCCAGGATGGTCAGCGTCCCGCGGCCGCGGTAGAGCCGGGCCAGGGCGTAGGCCAGCGCGCTGGCCTGGGTGTAGGTCGCCAGGAAGACGGCGTCGAGGTCGTCCGGCAGGAGGGTCTCGGGCGGGCTCTGCCCGTAGTAGGTCGCGTAGTGCGCCTCGTGCCCGAGCTGCTGGCACCAGACCCACACCGCCTGTGGCGTGATGCTCGCGTACTGGCGCCGGAAGCGGCTGTCGTACTCGCGCTCGATCCAGCTCTGGGACACGGAATCGGTCAGGATCTCCAGGATTCCTACTTTCATCAGTGCTCCCTCCCCCGGGCTCGGCGCCCGGAACCGGAAACGGATTGGCCTTTTCTGGAAGTGTAGAACGAACAAAAACACTCTGTCACCTCAGTCATGGACGACGGCGAAAGGCGAAGGCCGTGCCACGGCGAGCCCGGAAGGCGCATCTGCCTGAAAAGACAAGGGTTGGGTCCGGAACGAACGGGGGACGGAAACGGCCGGACAACGCCGGGCGGACATCGTCTGTCCGGCCGCCTGGCGCCCGATGTACGGCTTGCTCCCCGGGTGGCCGTTGGCTAAGCTCGCGCCGGACCTGACGACCTTCGAGGTGAGCGGATGCCGAGACTTTTCCTCCGTCGTTCCCTGATCTGGATCCTGCCCCTGCTGCTCGCCGGACCCGCAACGGCCGCCAGGAAGGCCCCGGAGAAGCCCGGGACGCCTGCCGCCCTCTCCGATCCCAAGGAGATCTCGGGGCTCAAGTACCGCCTCGTCGGGCCGTTCTGGGGCGGGCGCGCCACGCGCGCCGCGGGCGTGCCCGGCGATCCGCTGACGTACTACACGGCCACGGCCTCGGGCGGGGTCTGGAAGTCCTCGGACGGAGGGTTCACCTGGCGGCCGGTCTTCGACGACCAGCCGGTCTCCTCGATCGGCTCGATCGCGGTGGCGCCGTCCGATCCGAACGTGGTCTACGTGGGCTCGGGCGAGGCGAACATCCGCGGCAACGTGGCGGCCGGCAACGGCATCTACAAGTCCACGGACGCCGGGAAGACGTGGAAGCAGGTCTGGAAGCAGGAAGGCCAGATCGGGACCATGGTCGTCCATCCGAAAAACCCGGACATCGCGTTCGCGGCGGTGCTCGGCCACGCCTTCGGGCCCAATCCCGAGCGCGGCGTCTACCGCACGCGCGACGGCGGGAAGACCTGGGAGCAGGTGCTGAAGAAGGACGCCGACACCGGCGCCTCGGACGTGGCGCTCGATCCGTCGAACCCGAGCCTCGTGTTCGCCGGTCTCTGGCAGGCGCGGCGGCGGCCCTGGGAGCTGACGAGCGGCGGCCCGGGCAGCGGCCTCTACGTGTCGCGCGACGGCGGCGACACCTGGAAGCAGCTCACCGGCGGCGGTCTGCCGGAGGGGACCTGGGGCAAGGTCGGCGTGGCCGTGGCGCCGTCGGACGGCCGGCGGGTCTACGCGCTGATCGAAGCGGACAAGGGCGGCCTCTTCCGGTCGGACGACGGCGGCGAGTCGTGGACGCTCGCGACGCGGAACCGCGAGCTCCGGCAGCGCGCCTGGTACTACACCACCCTGACCGTCAGCCCGGCCAATCCCGACGAGGTCTGGGTGCCGAACGTGCCGATGCTCAAGAGCATCGACGGCGGCAAGACGTTCAAGCAGCTCTCCCTGAGCCACGGCGACCACCACGACCTGTGGATCGATCCGCAGAACCCGAAGCGCATGATCGGCGCGGACGACGGCGGCGTGGACGTCTCGAGCGACGGCGGCGAGACCTGGAACCCCGCGGCGCTGCCGATCGGCCAGTTCTACCACGTGTCGGTGGACAACCGGGTGCCCTTCCAGGTGGCCGGCGCGCTGCAGGACATCGGCACCGCGCAGGGGCCGAGCAACTCGCTCTCCGGCCGCGGGATCTCGAACGCCGACTGGCACGGCGTGGGCGGCGGCGAGGCCGGCTGGGTGGTTTCCGACCCGTCGGACCCGGACATCGTCTATGCCGGCGAGTATCTCGGAATTATCACCCGATACGACCACCGCACGCAGGACTCGCGCAACGTCAGCGCCTGGCCGGAAAATCCTTCAGGTTGGGCCGCGAAGGACATGCGCTACCGCTTCCAGTGGACGGCGCCGATCGCGGTCTCGCCGCATGACCCGAAGACGATCTATCACGGCGCCAACGTGATCTTCCGCACCACGGACGGCGGCCAGTCGTGGACCGCCATCAGCCCGGACCTGACGCGCGACGACGAGTCGAAGCAGCAGTGGTCGGGCGGGCCGATCACCGGCGACAACACCGGGGTGGAGACCTATGGCACGGTGTTCGTGATCGCCGAGTCGCCGCTCGAAAAGGGTCTGATCTGGGCGGGAAGCGACGACGGGCTGGTCCATGTCACTCGAGATGGCGGGAGCCACTGGGAGAACGTGACGAAGAACGTGCCCGGCCTGCCCGAGTGGGGCACGGTGAGCCTGATCGAGCCGTCGCCGTTCGACGCCGGCACCGCGTATCTCGTGGTGGACGCCCACCGGCTGGACGACATGACGCCGTATCTCTGGAAGACCGCGGACTACGGCCGCACCTGGAAGCGGCTGGACGGCGGGCTGCCGCGCGACGTCTATCTCCACGCGGTGCGCGAGGACCCGAAGGTCAGGGGCATGCTCTACCTGGGCACCGAGCGCGGCGTGGCGATGTCCCGGGACGACGGCGCGACCTGGCAGTCGCTCAAGCTGAACCTGCCTACGGTCGCGGTGCACGACCTGGTGGTCAAGGACGGCAGCCTGGTGCTCGGCACCCACGGCCGGTCGATCTGGATCCTCGACGACCTGGACGCGGTGAGAGAAGCCACGCCGAAGGTCGCGGAGCAGGACGTCCACCTCTTCTCCGCTCCGGACGCGGTGCGCTGGGTCTGGCATTCGGGCTCGCGGTACGTCGGTCCGCGCGGCCAGAACCCGCCCCAGGGCGCGCGGATCTTCTACTGGCTCAAGGAGGAGCCCAAGGGGCCGGTGACGGTCGAGATCCTCGACGCCGACGGTCGCCTGGTGCGCAAGCTGAGCAGCGACACCCTGGAGCCGACCGGCGCGAGCGAGTACCTGGAGGACGAGAGGAGCCTCCTCAAGCAGCTCGCGGTGCCCAAGGGCAAGGGGCTGCAGCGGGCCGTCTGGGACCTCAACTGGGAAGGCGCCGAGCTGATCCAGGGCGGCATCCTGGATATCGGCTATCCGCTGATCGGCCCGGTGGCGATCCCGGGTACCTACACGGTCCGGCTGACCTCGGATGGCCGGAGCGCGACCACGCCGCTCCGGCTTCTCCCCGATCCGCGCTCGCCGGTGCCGCAGGAGGCGCTCGCCGAGCAGCTCCGGTTCGCGCTCGACGTGCGCGACGCCGTCACCCGCCTGACCCGCACGGGCGAGCAGCTCCGCAGCGTCCGCCGCCAGCTCCAGTCGCGCAACGACCTGCTCAGGAAGGACGCGCGCGCCGCGGACCTGATCAAGGCCTCCGAGGCGCTGCTCGGGAAGGTGGACGGCCTGGAGGCCCGGCTGCACAACCCCAAGGCCGAGATCGCCTACGACGTCCTGGCCATGCAGGGCGGCGCGCAGCTCTACTCCCGCCTCTCACCGCTCTTCGACTTCGCGAAGGGCGGCGACGGCGCGCCGACCCAGGGCGCGAAGGAAGTGCTCGCCGGCCAGAAGAAGGAGCTGGACGCGCTCGACGCCGAGTGGAAGGGGCTCGTGGCCGGCGACCTAGCGGCGCTCAACGACCAGGCCCGGAGGCTGGACTTCCCGGCGGTGTACGTGCCGCCATCGTCCACGTAGAATACAGGCGGGGGTCGGATGAGATGACACTTTCCATCGAGTTGCCCAAGGATTTGGAACAGGAGCTTTCGGCCGAGGCCGATCAGCTCGGCCTGCCGCTGCCCGAGTATGCGCTGCGGCTGCTCGCCGTGGCGCGGAGGCCCGAAGCAAGACCGGCGGACGGCGCCAGCTTGGTCAGCTACTGGCGCAAGGAGAGTCTGGTCGGCAGCCGCCCGGACATCGCGGACAGCCAGAAGCACGCGCGCGCGCTCCGCGAACGCGCCGGGCGACGAGACTGAGGCGGATGCTCATCCTGGACACGGACGTCCTGATCGACGTCCAGCGGGGCCATGCTCCCGCTGTGGAATGGTTCTCACGCCTGGACGAGCTCCCGGCGGTGCCGGGCCTGGTCGTGATGGAGCTGATCCAGGATTCCCGAAACGCCCGGGAGGTCCGCCAGGCGTTGAAGCTGGTCGCGCCGTTCCCCGTCGTCTGGCCGACCGAATCCGACGGCGAGCGCGCCCTCTCGGACTTCACGACCTATCACCTGTCCCACAATCTGGGGCTGCTCGATGCGCTGATCGCGGCCTGCGCGATCGGCCGGTCCGCAACCCTCTGCACTTTCAACGCGAAACACTTCCGGGCGGTGCCCGGGCTTTCGATCACGGAGCCCTACGAGCGCATCTCATGACACGGCGGCGGCCGGCTTCTCCCAGATCGCGCCCAGCGCCCGCTGGAAGTTGCCGCCGAGGACCAGCTCGATGTGCCGGTCCGTGTAGCCGCGCCGGAGGAGCCCCTCGGCGAGCTCGAAGACCCGCCGGGGGTGCTGCAGGCCGAGCACGTTGTAGCGCGGCCGGACGCGGTTCGTGCGCGGATCGATCGCGTCCACGTCCGCGTCGCTGCCCAGGCCGACGTGCTCGATCCCGGCCACCTTGACCACGTGGTCGAAGTGGTCGAGCACGTGCTCGATCCGGGCCGGCTGGCCGGACTTCACGAAGGCCGGGATCACCGTGATGCCCATCACGCCGCCGCGCTCGGCCATGGCGCGGATCACCGCGTCCGACTTGCAGCGCGGGTGCGCCACCAGCGCCCGGCAGTTCGAGTGCGTGATGAGGACCGGCCGGCGCGAGAGGCGGATCGCGTCGAGGCTCGTGCGCTCGGCGGTGTGGGAGATGTCCACCACCATGCCCACCCGGTTCATGGCCGCGACGATCTCGGCGCCGTAGGCGGTCAGGCCGTCGTCCTGGGCCGCCTTGCAGCCGCAGCCGAGCCGGTTGCGCTCGTTGTAGGTGAGCTGCGAGACCCGCTGGCCCACCTTGTGGAAGGTCTCCACGTCGGCCGCGGTGCGGAAGTGGTCGGCGTTCTGGAAGCCGACCAGGATGCCGATCTTCCCCTCGTCGCGGGCGCGCTTGAAGTCGGCCGCCGAATCCATCCGGACGAGGTACTCCGGATGGGCGCCGAGGAACCGGTTCCAGCCGGTCGTCCAGCGCAGCGCCGCCTCATAGGGGTCGGCCGCGTTCGGCTCGACCGCGGGATGGAACACGCGGACGCCCGTCTGCCGCAGCTTGAGGAAGTCGGCCTGGGTGAAGGTGGCGGGCTCGCGCTGCCAGCCGTAGAGCTTCGGCCAGTCGAGCGTCAGCAGCCCGAGCATGTCGACGACCGTCGAGCGGCCCACCAGGTCGATGGCCCGCGCCGAGACGTCGGGGGCGCCGGCGAAGAGATTGAAGCGGCCCCGGCTGATCATCGGGGCGGCCACCACTCCCGCGCCGGCGAGTAGACTCGTCCTGAGAAACTGCCTGCGATTCACGGCTTTGCTGCGCCTTCTGTCTTCCCTGTAAGGTGAGACGACTATACACCCTGTCCAGGGGTTTGGCCATAGAGATCTTTCAATCCATCCCGATCCCGGCTCCTTCTACAGGTAAAATACGGAGACGCCCCGCTCAACCCGACAGGAGGCCGGTGCATGGATGCCCTGAGGCAGGATCTCCGCTTCGCCCTGCGGCTGCTCTGGAAGAGCCCGTGGGTGACGGCGATCGCCGTGCTGTCCATGGCGCTCGGCATCGGGGTCAACACGACGGCGTTCTCCGTCCTCTACGCCATGCTCCTGCGTCCGCTCCCCTACGCGGAGCCGGAGCGGCTGGTCGGCCTCTCCATGTCGCACCCGCAGGTGCAGGGCGCCTACGGCGCCTGGTCGTACCCGGACTACCGCGACCTGCGCCGGGAGAGCCGGGTCTTCGCAGGCGTGGCGGCGCACCGCGGCGCGGGCAGCCTGATCCTGGCCGGTCCGGAAGGGCCCGAGCGGATCAACATCGACGCGGTCTCCTCCGACCTCTTCCCGCTGCTCGGCGTCGACGCGATCCTCGGCCGGGGCTTCCGGCCCGACGAGGACAGGCCGGGCCGGCCGCTCGTGCTGCTCCTCAGCCACGACCTCTGGCAGCGCCGCTTCCACGGCGACCCGGCGGTGGTCGGCCGGACGGTGATCGCCAACGGCCAGCCGCACCGGGTGGTCGGCGTCATGCCGGCCGGGTTCCGGTTTCCGAACATCCAGGAGGCCTGGGTACCGCTCGGGAGCCGCTGGGCCCTCGGACCGCGGACCCAGCGCATCCTCCAGGTCGAGGCGCGGCTGCGGAGAGGCGCCTCCGTGGAGTCGGCGCAGGCCGAGGTGAGCGCGTTCTCCCGGGAGCTGGCGCGGCGCCATCCGGACTCGAACGCGGGCTGGACCGCCAAGGCCGAGCCCCTCCGCGCCCGGCTGGCCCCTCCCGAGCTCACGGCCCCGTTCAGCTACATGGCCGGGGCCTCCGGAGCCGTTCTCCTGCTCGCCTGCGCCAACGTCGCCAGCCTGCTGCTCGCCGACGCCGGCGGCCGGCGGCGGGAGCTCGCGATCCGCGTCGCACTGGGCGCCGGCCGGGGCCGGATCGTCCGCCAGCTCCTCACCGAGAACGTCCTCCTGGCGCTGGCCGGCGGCGTCCTCGGCCTGCTGCTCGCGGCCTGGGGGATCGTCCGGGTCACGCAGGCGCTCATGCCGGTGCCGTACTGGATGCTCTTCCACCTGGACGGCGCGGTGCTCCTCTTCGCCCTGGGGACGTCGGTGGCGTCCGGCCTCCTCTTCGGCCTGGTGCCGGCGGTCCAGGCCGCGCAGATCGAGCTGCGCCGCACGCTCAAGGAGGGAGAGGGCGGACGGCGGCGCTCCGCCAACGGCCAGCGCCTGCGCTCGGCGCTCGTGGTCGGCGAGATCGCTCTCGCCCTGGTCCTGCTGATCGGCGCCTCGCTCTTCGCCCGCAGCTTCTTCTCGCTGCGCAACGTCGACCCCGGTTTCGCCTCCGACGGGGTGACCAGCCTGTGGACCACGCTGCAGGGCGACGCCTACGCGACCGTGGCGGACCGGGGGGCGCGCGCCGAGGACCTCGCGCGCCGGATCTCGGCCCTGCCCGACGTCGAGAGCGCGGCCACCGGCGAGGTGCCCCTGTTCGGCAGCAGCGTGCAGGCCCGGATCGGCTTCGAGGGTAGGACGTTCCGCCTGGGCGACGAGCCCGCGGTCCTGCTCTCCGGCGTCACCTCCGGGTACTTCCGCACCCTCGGCATCCCGCTGCTGCGCGGTCGGCCCTACACCGACGCCGAGGCCGACCGCGGCGAGCCCGTGGCGGTGGTCAACCAGGCGTTCGCGGAGCGCTTCTTCCCCGCCGGGCCGGCCGGCGCCGTGGGGCGGCGCTTCCGGCTGACCGACGCCGAGAGCTCCGGCTGGATGCGCGTGGTCGGCGTGGCGGCCGACGCGAAGACCGACCTGTGGAAGCCCCCCCAGCCGCAGGTCTACGTGTCGCCGCGCTTCGAGCAGCTCCACACGGTGATCCTCGTGGTGCGCAGCCGGCTCAGCCCCGAGGAGCTGACGCAGCGGGTCTGGAAAGTGCTGCGGGCCGCCGACCCGACGCTGCCGGTCTTCAACGTCCAGACCATGGGCGAGGTGCTGGACACCAGCCTCGTCGTGGAGAGGACCGTCACGCAGGGGTTCGCCCTGTTCGGCGCCGTCGCGCTCTTCCTGGCGAGCGTCGGGATCTACGGCGTGCTCTCCTGCTCGGTGAGCCAGCGCCTGCGCGAGCTCGGCGTGCGGATCGCGCTCGGCGCGCGGCCGCGGGACGTGCTCGCGCTCGTCCTCCTCCGCGCCATGGCCCTGGCGGCGGCCGGCGTGGCGCTCGGCCTGGCCGGCGCGCTCGCGCTGACCCGGCTGGTCGACGTGGCGCTCTACCAGGTCAGCCCCACCGATCCGGCGAGCTTCGCGGCGATCCCGGCCCTGCTCCTCGCCGTCTCGCTCGGCGCCTGCTGGGCCCCGGCCCGGCGGGCCATGGAGGCGGACCCGATCGAGGCCATCCGGAACGGGTAGCCGGAACGGATAGCCGAACGAGCATGTTAGGCTGGGGTTCGACAGAAGGAGGACCCTGGTGACCTCGACGCGTCTCATCTCCCTCGCTCTTCTCGGACTGGCCGCCCTCCCCCTCCACGCCTCCAACTCGCCCAGGTTCCTCGCCGGCGACGCCGTCTTTCCGGTGACGGGCGACCTGCCCGGCGTCGTGCTCCAGCCGCTCTCCGGCGCCGGCGGCCTGGATTTCCCGACCTCGCTGACCCATGCGAACGACGCGCGGATCTTCCTGACGATCCGCGACGGCCGCATCGTCATCTTCCAGAACGGCGCCGTCCTGGGCACGCCGTTCCTGGACATCCGCAACCTGGTCGGCACCCAGGGAGAGGGCGGCCTGCTCTCGGTCGCCTTCCACCCGCGCTTCGCGGAGAACGGCTTCCTCTTCGTCAACTACACCGACCCGGGCGTGGCCCACACGGTCATCGCCCGCTACCAGGTCTCGGCGGGCGATCCGAACCGGGCCGACCCGGCGAGCGGCCGGGTGCTGCTGCGCATCGACCAGCCGTTCTCGAACCACAACGGCGGCCAGATCGCGTTCGGCCCCGACGGCTTCCTCTACATCGGCATGGGCGACGGCGGCGCCGCCAACGACCCGGGATGCCGGGCGCAGCGCGACGACGGGCTGCTCGGCAAGATGCTGCGGATCGACGTGGACCAGAGCGTCAACCAGGCGCCGTTCTACGGCATCCCGGCGGACAACCCGTTCCGCGGGAACGATGGAGTTCCGGACGAGGTCTGGGCGCGCGGCCTGCGCAACCCCTGGCGCTTCGCGTTCGACCGCGAGACCGGCGACCTGTGGATCGGCGACGTGGGCCAGGGCACGCGCGAGGAGATCGACCGCCAGGCCGCGGGCAGCCCGGGCGGCGAGAACTACGGCTGGAAGGTGATGGAAGGGACCCTCTGCTTCAGCCGCGACGCCTGCCCGGCCTCGACCCCCGCCTGCAACTCCCCGGCGCTCACCCTGCCGGTCCTCGAGTATCAGAACGGCAGCGGCGGCCACTGCGCGGTGATCGGCGGCACGGTCTATCGCGGCTCGCGCGTGCCGCAGCTGCGCGGCACCTACCTGTTCGGCGACCTCTGCTCGGGCTCGATCTGGGGCGCGAAGCAGCAGGGCGGGAGCTGGGAGGTCCGCCGGCTGGCCGGCGCCGAGTCGGCGATCGGCAACCAGAGCCTGATCGCGTTCGGCGAGGACCGCGACGGCGAGGTCTACGTGCTCACCGGCTCCTCGGTCTTCCGGATCGACACCGGCCAGGGCGGGAACCAGGGCGGCGACGGCGTCGGCCTGTTCCAGCCCTCGACGGTGACGTTCCGCCTGAAGCGCTCGCCCACGGCCGGCCCCGCGGACCAGACGTTCCGCTTCGGCAAGCGCGGCAAGGGATGGATCGCGGTGGCCGGCGACTGGAACGGCGACGGGCGGGATGGAATCGGATTCTGGGACCCCGGCACGCGAAGCTTCCGCCTCAAGAACACGCCGGGACCGGGCACCGCCGACCTGCGCGTGAACCTCAAGCAGATCGGGTCCGGGATGGTCCCGCTGATCGGCGACTGGGACGGCGACGGCAAGGCCGGCGTCGGTTTCTACGACCCGGGGAGCTCCACCTTCCGGATCAAGAACCCGCTCAAGCCGGGCGGCTTCGGCAGATCGTTCCGCTTCGGCTCGCCGGGCGCCGGCCAGGTCCCGCTGGCCGGCGACTGGGACGGCGACGGCAAGGACTCGATCGGCGTCTACGACCCGGACACGGACACCTTCCTGCTGCGCAACTCGCTCGACGCCGGAGACGCCGACGTGCGCTACGACTTCGACGTGGATGACGGCGTGATCCCGGTGGTCGGCGACTGGGACGGCGACGGCGTCGACACGCCGGGGTTCTACCGGACCGGGTCGGGCGAGTTCGCGCTCACCGGCAAGTCCGGCACGGCGATCGAGACCGTGTTCGAATTCGGGGAGCCGGGAGGCAACTGGCTGCCTCTGATCGGGACGTGGTGAGCGTCAGAACCCCGGAACGTTCAAACTCTTGCCGTTGTGCTCGGGGCCGAGAGTGAGGAGGAACGGCGCGGCGCGCTCGGCCCACTTCTCCGGCCCCGGGTAGCTCTTCGCGGACTGGCCGAGGCTGCTGTCCAGCATCTCGGTGTGGATCACCCCGGGGTTGAGCGCCACGGCCGCCATCCCCTTCGGCAGCTCCTGGGCGAGCGCGCGGGTCATGCCTTCGACGGCCCACTTCGTGGCGCAGTAGGGGGCCAGCTCCGCCTCGGCCGAGCGCCCCCAGCCGGAGCTGAAGTTGACCACCACCCCGCTCCCCCGCTCGAGCATCGCGGGCAGGAACTGGCGTAGGACGTAGTAGGTCCCCTTGAGATTCACGTCCACGACCAGGCCGAACTCCTCCTCCGGCACGTCCCAGAGCGGCGAGTTGACGTTGATCACGCCGGCGTTGTTGATCACCAGGTCGGGCGGGCCGTGGCTCTCGAGCACCTTCTCGGCCCAGGTCCGCACCTGGATCGACGACGCCACGTTGACCAGGTCGATCCGGTGCCCTTCGCCGAGCCGGCCGCGCACATCCTCCAGCCGCACCTTGGACCGGCCGCAGCCGGCCACCTGGTGACCCAGGCCGGCGAAACGGAGCGCCAGCGCCCGGCCCAGACCCCGGGTGACGCCGGTGAGGACAATCCTGCGGCTTTCGTCGCGGCTCTCTTCGCTGCTCATGAGCGGGACAAGCATACCCGACCCGGTCCGGGATCGGGCCAGCCGAAGTCAATCGATCTCGAATTCGGCGATGACCGGCAGGTGGTCGCTCGCCACCCGCGACACCTGGAGCCGGCAGCGGCGGGTCGAGACCAGCCGGATCGGGCCGCGGTAGTAGATGCGGTCGAGGCCGCCCTGCGGCGAGAAGGACGGGTAGGTGGCGATCGCGCCGCGCCGGCCGGTCTTGCTGTCCGTGGCGCAGCGAAAGCCGAAGCCGTTCGTGAAGGTCGGCCAGAGCAGCGAGCGCCAGTCGTTGAAGTCGCCGCCCACCAGCATCGGCGTGCGCTCGTCCACCCCGCTGAACTCGTGCGACCGGCTGAGCAGCTCGATCTGCTGCTGCCGCTCCCGGGCGGACAGGCCGAGGTGGAGATTGAACACCTCCAGCGTCCGCTTCCCATCCCCGAGGTGGCTGAGCTGGACGCTGGTGTGCTGGCAGCCGCGCCGGATCCAGCTCTGGGCCACGGAGAGCTCGATGTTGCGCTCCCGCACGATCGGGAAGCGGCTGAGCGTGGCGTTGCCGTAGCGCCCCTTCTTCAGGCTCACGTTGTGGCCCAGGGCGAAGTGCGGGTAGCCGGCGGCCTCGGCCAGCTCCTTGGCCAGGTTGAGCTCGCGCGAGCGCGGCACCCCCTCGTCCACCTCCTGGAGCAGGATCACGTCGGCGTCGTAGTGCTGGAGGACGCGGACCACCCGCTCCGGTCGGAAACGGCGGTCGACCCCGATCGCGCGGTGGATGTTGTAGGTGACGACTCGCAGTTGCAGGGGGCCCGGTTTCATTCGCTCTCTTCGATCCTCGTCCGGTCCACTATAGTAGCCGCATGCCGCTCCTGCACGAACCGGACCGGGCCGGCCGGCGGTCCCTGGACATCCCCGTGCTCGCCGTCCTGGCGCTGGCGCTCCTGCTCTGGGCCTGGGTGTGCGCGCCCGTGATGACCGGCTCCAGGACCTTCTTCATCCGGGACGTCTTCACCACCCACCTGCCGCTCAAGGCCTTCGGCGCCGAGCAGCTCCGGGCGGGGCGGATCCCGGCGTTCAACCCGACCTGGGGCCTGGGCCAGCCGTTCCGCGGCAACCCGAACGCGCTGCCCTTCTACCCCGGCAACCTGGCCTACCTGGTCCTGCCGTTCTGGAGCGCCTTCGGTCTTCATTATGCCCTGCACTGGCTGATCGCGTTCGCCGCGATGGGCGCGCTGGCGCGCGGGCTCGGGATGAGCCGCGCCGCCGCGCTCCTCGCCGCGGTCACCTATGCCGGGTCCGGCTGGATGGTCTCCGCGCTGACGTTCTACAATCTCCTCGCCGTGGCCGCCTGGTGGCCGCTCGTCCTGCTCGGAGCGGTCCTCGGCGGCCGCAGGGGCATCGCGCTCGGCGGGATCGCCTGCGGTCTGGCTCTCCTCGGCGGCGAGCCGGTCGCGGCCACGCTCGGCCTCGTGCCGCTCCTCGTCGTGGCGATCAGCCGCCTCGGCTGGCGGCGCGGCTTCCTCACCGCGGTGGCCATCGGCGCGGTCGGGCTGCTGATCGCCCTGCCGCAGGTGGTGGCCCTGCTGCGCATCCTGCCGTTCACCTACCGCGGCAGCCACGGCATGTCCACGGAGCAGGCCACGCAGTTCACGCTCCACCCCTACCGGCTGATCGAGATGTTGATCCCCTTCCCCTACGGCCGGCCGACCTGGCTCGGCCGCTTCGGGATCTGGGCGCCTTCGATCGTGCCGGTGATCCCGCTCTTCATGAGCCTCTACTTCGGGATCGTCGGCTTCGGCCTGGCGATCGCTGCAGCCCGGACCCGGAAGGCCTGGGCCGCTCTCGCCGGCTCCGGGCTGCTGCTCGCGATCGTCGCCGGGTACGGCGGAGACCTGATCGTCCGCCTCAGCCTCGGCCTGTTCCGCTACCCGGAGAAGTTCCTGCTCTGGTTCGCCCTGGCCGTGCCGCTCCTCGCCGGCTGGGGGCTGGACCGGGTGCTTTCGAACGGCCGGCTCTGGGCACGACTGGCCACGGTCGGCGGCCTTCTCCTCCTGGCGCTCGCCGCGGCCGTCCGGCTGCTGACCCCGACCGTGCTCGCGAGCGCGGAGCAGGGGCTCGCCCGGCTCGACGAGCGCGCCCGGACCGAGGCGGTGGCCCTGCTCTCCACCCAGATCTCGGCCTGGACCGTGATGCTGGCGGTCGCCGGGCTGGCGCTCGCGGCCGCGGCGTGGGTGGTCTCCCGGAAGCCGTCCTGGTCCGGAGCGGCGTTCGCGGCTCTCCAGGTGCTCCTCCTGGCGCAGCTCGCGCCGCTCCTGGTGACCGACGCGACGGCGCCCTACCGCGAGCCGGCGCCCTGGGCCCGCCTGGTCGGACCGCGCGCGGCCGTGCTCGACTCGGTGCTCGCCTTTCCGCCCTGGGCGCCGGAGCCGGTCTACCGCACGCCGGACGGGCCGCGCATCCCGCTCGAACGCGCCACGGCGCTCGACCTCGACCCGGCGCCCGGCGTGCTCCACGGCCTGACCTACCCGTTCGCGCCCGACCTCGAAGGGCTCCAGAGCCCGCTGTTCACCCTGATGCTCTACAACCTGCCGCGCCTCAACGCGCCGCAGCGCGTGAACTGGCTGCGCGCGCTCGGCCTCGACGCGCTCGTGCTGTTCGAGGACGCCGAGGTCCCGGGCCTGCGCCTGCTGGACCGCGCGGAGCGCTACGGCGTCGTGAGCCGGCTCTACCGCATCGAGAACCCGGCGCCGGAGGCCTGGTGGCCGGAGCGCGTGCGCGTCGCCGGCAGCCCGCCGACCGCGCTCTGGGTGGTGAGCAACACCGCCAACCCGCTCACCGACGTGGTGGTCAACGAGGGCGTCGCCCACAAGTCCCGCGGCGCGGTGCGCCTGCTGACCGACGAGCCCGACCGCATCGAGCTGGAGGTGGAGAGCGACGGCGGCCTGGCCGTGATCCGGCGCGCCTACCAGCCGCTGTTCGTCGCCCGATCCGAGGGCAAGACGCTGAGGACGGTGCCGGTCGATCTGAACCTCCTCGGCGTGGAGGTCCCGCCGGGCCGGCACCGGGTGGTGCTGTCGGTCCCGTCCTGGCCGGAGTGGCTGGCCGCCGCGGTGGCGCTGGCGACGCTGATCTGCGCCGCGCGGCAGGCCTTCCGAATTACCCGGGTTGGCGGGGCTGGCGCCACAGGCTCCACAGACCGCGCGCCGAGAGGATGAAGGAGAAGAGCCCGGCCACCCCGATCGCGAGGAGCGTCCAGGTCCAGAAGAACATTCCGTCGGAGTTGGCGATCCTGCCGCCGACGAGGCCCGCTCCCCTCATGTGGAGGATGGGGACGCCCGCCCCGAGGATCGACCCGAGAAGCATGATGACGTACCCCGACCGCCGTTCGGCGAGCGCCAGCGTTCCGTACAGCCAGACGAACAGGATGAGAATCCCGGGGTAGTTCTCGAGCTTTCCCGTTTCGAAGCCGCGGACCATGTCGTCCGCCAGGTGAAACGACAGGAGAAGGATCGAGAACAGGGAGGAGAGGGTCAACATCAGGTTCTGTTTCACTGGATGCTCTCCTTTTCGTGCCGGACGAGCACCGGCAACGCGCGGCGGCTGCGGACCCTCCACAACCAATAGAACATCGCTCCGAACAGCAGCAGGATCGGCAGCGCGCGCATCTGTCCGGTCGTGAAAGGCTCCGGGAGGATCCTCGCCACGCGCTCGCGGATCGAGAAGAACGACCCCGCCGCGATGAACAGCGCGAAGCACATGCGCCACAGGTGGCGAGCCAGGCGCGGCCCGCCGCGCGGCATGCCGGACACCAGGATGCGCACGTCGCCGGCCGCCGCCAGGGTCATGACGGTGGCCAGGACGAAGGACATGAAGCCGATCGTGCGATACGGGACGCCGCCGGGGGACAGGAGAGGGTTGTTGATATTCTTCACGCCGCCCACGATGGAGAGGAGCACGAGCCCGACGACCACCGCCAGCGCGGCGGCATTGATGCGGCGCGTCCATGGCGACACGGGACGGACGGTCGTCAACGCTGTGCCGACAAAGTAGGCGACCATCACGCCGGCGATCAGATTCCCGTCGAGGGTGCCCTTGCGAAGCGCCAGGATCGAAGCGCTGAAACCCATGACGAGCATGGCGTAGACGAACAGCAGCCCGCTGCGGCGGTGGATGGTCCCACCCTTCTTCACGATCAGGGCGACGGCGCCGAGAATCACGGCGAGCCCACCGGCGGCAATGTGGATCGGCAGGAGCAGTTGCATGGTCGTACCTCCTTCTTACGGCCGCCATTGTGGAGAGTTTCTGCTGAACGCCCGCTGAACGGCCTGTTCAGGAGCCGTTCAGCCGGAGCGCCGATCATGAGCGCGTAGAATGGCGTCGAGAATGAGAGTCCTGATCGTCGAAGACGAGCCCCTGCTGGCCGACCGGCTCGCCGCCACGCTCGGAGAACGCGGCTATGTGGTCGACCTGGCCAGGGACGGCGAGCGCGCCGACTTTCTCGCCAGCACCGAGCCCTACGACGCGGTCCTCCTCGATCTCGGGTTGCCGCGCGTCGACGGGTTGACGCTGCTCGAGCGCTGGCGCGCCGCCGGGATCGGCATGCCGGTGCTGGTCCTCACCGCCCGCGGAAGCTGGAGCGAGAAGGTGCGCGGCATCGACGGTGGCGCGGACGACTACCTCACCAAGCCCTTCCAGATGGAGGAGCTCCTGGCGCGGTTGCGGGCCCTGATCCGGCGATCGAGCGGACAGCTCACCCCCGAGCTGCGGCACGGCGCCGTGGTGCTGGACCCGAGAACCTCGCAGGTCACGCTCGACGGGCAGCCGGTGAAGCTGACCGGCCATGAGCTACGCGTGCTCTCCTATCTCCTGCACCACCGCGGCCGCGTCGTGTCTCAGAGCGAGCTGACCGAGCACATCTACGCGCAGTCGTTCGACCGCGATTCGAACACCGTCGAAGTGTTCATCGCGCGCCTCCGGCGGAAGCTCGGCGCCTCGACGATCGAGACCGTGCGGGGGCTCGGATATCGCATCGGGACGGAACCGTGAAGGGCTCTCTCCGCGCGCGCCTCTTCGCCGGAGCGATCGTCTGGATGACCGCGGTATTCGTCACGGTCACGGCCCTGCTGCTCAAGCTCAGCCGGAACCATCCGGAGCTCGGGTTGAACGGCGCGACGTATCACCTCGTGATGGGAGTCTTCGTCCTGGCCTTCGTCGTGGGGGGCCTGATCCTCGTTCGCAGAGCGGTGGCGCCGTTGTGGAACCTTCGCGACAGCCTGTCCGCGGTGCGCGAGGGACGCAGCCAGCGGATCGAAGGCGACCATCCGAGCGAAGTGCAGCCGCTCGTGGACGAGTTGCATGGGCTGCTCGAGGACCGGGAGCGCGCGGTCGCCCGGGCCCTCGCCACGGCGGGAGATCTCGCGCACGGCTTGAAGACGCCCCTCGCGGTGCTCGCGCAGGAGGCGGAGCAGGCCGACGCCGCGGGCCATCCCGATCTCGCGGCGACGCTCCGCCAACTGGTCGAGCGCATGCAGCGGCAGGTCGACTACCATCTGGCCCGAGCCCGCGCGACCGCCTCGGCACCCGCAACGCTGGCGCTCCGCTGCCCCGTCCTTCCCTCCGTCGAGGGTCTCGTGCGCACGATGCGGCGCCTCTACGCGGCGCGCGAGCTGACGATCGACGCCGAGGTTTCGCCGGCGCACGAGATCCGGGGCCGCCGGGAGGACCTCGACGAGATGCTGGGAAACCTGCTCGACAACGCGTGCAAGTGGGCGCGCTCCCGGGTCGCCGTCTCGTCAGCCGTCGACGATGCCCACCTCTCGATCTCGGTGGATGACGACGGCCCGGGCCTCGATCCGTCGATGCGCGCCCAGGTGTTGCAGCGGGGAGTGCGGGCCGACGAGCAGGTCCGGGGATCGGGGCTCGGCCTCGCGATCGTCAGCGATCTCGCCGAGCTCTACGGAGGTACAGTCGCCCTGGAGACCTCGCCACTCGGCGGAACGCGCGCCCGGCTCCGGCTTCCACGCCCCTGATTGGCAGGAGCGGTAGAATCCCAAGGATGACGACTGTTCTCCACCCTGCGCTCGCCCTCGCCCTCGTTCTCGCAGCCTGCGGCGCCGACACGGCGGTCTCCTCGCCTGCCACGACCCACGCCGACCTGCTGAAGCTCTTCGCGTACGATCCTTCGGCACCCTTGGATCCGCAGGTCGACTCCTCGGAGAAGAAGGAGGGGTACACCCTCCAGCAGCTCACCTACGCCAGTCCCAGGGGAGGCCGCGTGCCGGCGTTCCTGTTGATCCCGGACGGCCCCGGCCCGTTTCCGGGCGTGCTCCTCCTGCACGGCATGCCGGGCTCGGCGGAGAGGATGCTGCCCGAGGCGGAGAGGCTGGCCAGGTCGGGCGCGATCTCGCTGGCGATCACCGCCCCCTTCGGCCGGAGCCAACGGATCGGCGTTCCGCAGGGCCTCAACTTCGACGAGCGCGACCGGGACGAGCAGATCCAGCTCATCGTCGATCTGCGGCGCGGCGTGGACCTCCTCCTCTCCCGTCCGGATGTCGCCAGGGACCGGCTCGGCTTTGTGGGGGTCAGCTATGGCGGCGCCCTGGGAGGCCTGCTCGCCGGAGTCGAGACGCGGATCAAGGCCTATGCCCTGGTTGTGGGAGACGGCGGTCTGGTGAGCCACTTCACCGGCCCGGACGACAAGGACGGATTCATGAAAACCCTGCCGCCGGAGCAGGTGAAGCGCTGGCTGGCGGTCATGGAGCCGATCGAGCCCATCCGTTGGGTCGGCCGTGCCGCGCCGGCCCATCTCCTCTTCCAGAACGGCCGGTCCGACACGCTGGTGCCGCCGGCGGACGGCCGTGCCTATCAGGAGGCGGGAAGCGAGCCGAAGAAGCTGCTCTGGTACGACGCCGACCACGGCCTGAACGCCGAGGCCGTTCGCGATCGCCACGCCTGGCTCGCAGAGCAGATCGGGCTCCGAGAGCGTGTTTGAGCCTCCGGAGGAGGCGCCCAGCCTGTAGCCCGGGGCGCCAGCCACTCCGATCGCCTCCGGCCAGCCTGCAATTTTTCCTGCCTGCTTCCCACTACCTAGAGTAGGTAGGCCTGGTTCGCCAGCTCGCATCGACTCGTTACATCCCGCCCTCGCGCAATTACGCACGAGTCTTACACACGACGGGGAAGGAGGAGCGTATGTCTCAGTATTCCGTGCAGAATCAGTGGGGAGGCAACACAGCGCCGTGGCACCCGGGTGGAACCTGGACGCTCGGAGGTCGCAGCAACCAGAATCCGGTGGCGATCAACATCACTTCGGGTGACAATGGTCAGACGTTCACCGGCACGATGACCTACGCGGGCGAGGGCCCGATCAGCTTCAGGGCGACGCGCACCGGCGGCAACTCGTACAGCGCGCAGGAGCAGTGGGGCGGCAGCAGCGCGCCCTGGCACGACGACGGGACGTGGGTGATCGGCGCGCGCGACAACCAGGCGTGCGTCGCCCTCGACGTGAGCTCCGACGACGGCGGCAAGACGCTCAACGGCACCAACACCTACTCGGGGGAAGGGCCGATCGGCTTCAAAGGCACTCTCATCTAGTGCAGCGAGCCGGAAGAGGACGGCCTGCCGTCCGTCCTCTTCCGATTGAAAGGAGAATGCTCCATGAAATCCAGATTGTTCGGCTTTCGCGAGCAGGGCTGTCGGGAAGCTGTCGCCCGGCAGGGTCGAACCGTGGCTCTCGTGCTGCTGATCCTGGGGAGTCTCGGAACGTCGGGTTGCACCTCGCTCCGGCACGAGCCTCCCCAACCCGCGACCGCGGCACAAGCGACCGCGGCACAAAACGCTGAGGTGACGCAACTCACTGTCGGGTTGTACCCCTATGTCCCCAGGCTCGCCCAGTTCCAGCAGGCGATCCAGGATGCGTGGAGTCAGGTCCAACCGGGTGTGTCGTTGAATTTCCTGTCGCCGTCCCAATGGGACGGTGGTTACAGCAACGACCCTTCCACGGATACCGACGTGTTCGTGTTCGACGCGATGTATTTCGAATATTTCCGCAACCAGGGCTGGCTCGAGCCGCTGCAACCCGACGAGGTCCAGGGGCTGAGCGACTTCGTGCCCTACGCTCTCCAGGGAGTCCAGGTCAGCGGTCTGTACTATGCGATCCCCCAACTCGGCTGCGCGAACCTGCTTTTCTATCAGGAATCCGACTCGGAGCTCGCCCAGGCGAACACCCTCACCCAGGTGAACAACATCCTCTCACAGTGCACGTACACCAGTACGATCCCGCCCGATCCCCGGGGCCTGATGATCGACATGAGCGGTGGGACCACCACCGCGACCCTCTATCTGGACAGCGAGCACAGCATCACCGGGCAGTACCCTCTGCCGCAGCCGTGGAATCCATCCCAACTGGACCCGGCGGCGATCGGGAATCTGCGCAGCCTCCTGGCCATGGCGAGCTTTGAGAACGGCACGGCCAGCCTTTCCGATCCCTATCAGCGCAGCAATTGGTTCAGCAGTGGATGGGGGCGCGCCGTCGTCGGCTATTCCGAGAGCATGTCCGACATGAGCGACCAGACCTTGTCCACCGTCGCCTTCAAAGTCATGCCGCTCTCGGACAATGCGAACCCACCCCTGTTCTACGCGGACGTCATCGGGATCAACACGTCCACGAACCAGCGGGGTACGCGCAGTCTCGCCATCCAACTCGCGAACGTCATGGCGTCGACGTCGACGATGGTCGCCAGTATCGGCCCCGATGCGAGCAACCCGACGAGACCTCAGTACCTGATGCCCACCCGCAACAGCATTTTCCAGACCCTCGGCCAGTCGTTCCCTCTCTATACGGCGATGTATGGGCTGGTCACGAGCAGCAACCCTGTCATGTTCAAGCTCGACAGCCAGTCCCGGAGCTGGCTGACGGCCATGAAGGGCACCATCCAGTCCGAATCCCAGGCAAACTACCCGTGCGCCTGCGACTACCCGGCGCAGACCTACATCTCCAGCAACAGCCAGGCGCCAGCCATCTGCCAGCAGACCTGCGCAGCCCATGGCGCCTGGAATGGACAATGGACGAATGCCTATCCGGCGGCGCCCCAGGGTCAATCGGTCTGTGGCTGCACGACCTGCTCAGTTCAGTGACCGCCAGGAGTGCACGGCCCGGCGGGCGACGGGGCGGCGCTACAGGAACGCGCGGAAAAACGCCTGCGCGAAGCTCGACCGCTGCACCTCTGCAGAGGTGAGCGGATTGTCCCACCAGACGCCTTCGCTGTTGGCGAGCACGATGAACGTCAGGTTTTCCTCTGGAACCTTGAGGTACAGCGCCGAATACGCATCGTCCCACCAGCCCGAGTGCCAGCGGAGCTCACGCCCTTTGTACTGCTGGGCAAACCAGCCGATGCTATAGGGCAGAGACTCGCCGCTGGGCGAGCGCATGGGCTTCATCATGGAGGTATACGAGGCGGGCGAGATCAGCTCGCCCCGATCCAGCGCGACGTCGAACCGGGCCAGGTCCAGAACCGTGGAGATCACTCCGCCGGCGGCACCGTCGCCCTGCGGCTCCCTGCCGGGCGAACGCACGATCTTTCCGGCGCTGTCGACGTGATACGGGAGGGCGAGAGCGGCGGCCAGGTCTTCGCGCAGCGGCAGGTCGCGATTGGTTCGTGCGGACCGCGCCATTCCCGCAGGCTGGAAGACATACTGCTCCACCAGGCGGGAGAACGGCGCGCCGGCGACGTTCATGATGGGCCGCGAGGCCCACGAATACAGGATGGGATTGTAGGAGAACTGCGTCCCCGGACGGCCGATGGCGGTGTGCGTCAACAGGTGGCGGAGCGAGTGCTCCGGAGGCTCACAGCGCAGCCCCTGGGCAAAGATCGAGGGCTGCTCGCGGAAATCCTTGCAGAAGCCCGCCCATTCGCTGTATTCCGCCATGGGACGGTCAAGGTCGAGCACCCCCTCCTCCACCAGCCTCAGGGCGACGACGGCCGAGATGGGCTTGGTGACCGAGGCGATGTCGTACGGGGTCTCCGGTGTCGCGGGAATCTGCCGCTCGAGGTCGGCGTATCCGAAGCCACGGGCGAAGACGACCTCGCCGTCCTTGACGACCGCGGCCGACAGCCCGGGGATCCGCGCGGCCGTACGCAGCGTCTCGAGCTCCCGCGCGAACGCGGGCAGGTCGTAGGCGGACTCCGCCGGAGAGGGACCGTGCCGCGCGGGTGCGCAGGAAGCCATTGCGAGGATCAGGAGCATCAGCGCTGGGAATCTCAAAGCGATCTCCTTTGGCCCCGACGAACGCCATGGGTGACAAACCCCGCAGGCGGGCTGTAAAGATGCCCCGGTCCGTCCTTCCGAAACTCTACCGGGTCCCGAAACGCCGGGGCGTCTCCTCTCCGTCACCACGAACCTTTCCGTCGAGCGTGAACCGATGTCGCCGTCTGCCTGTCGCTGTTGCAGATCGGTTTCTGGGAGGCTTGAGACGCCACGACGTTCGAGACCCGGTAAGGTCTCGGATGACGGACTGGGGGCGTCTCTACGGAACCGCATGGCCTCAGGCAAGCCCCTTCTCACTGACGCGTATCGGGACAGGTGAGGACCTCTGCCCGTCGTGCCAAGAGCCGACCAAGAGATCAAGCGTCACTCCATCAATCGGAACCAGTCTCTCACACTCAAGCGAAGCCGCACGATTTCGTCTTCTGATAGGGGACAGCAGTGGGCAATCGGGCCTCGAAGCGTGTTAAGCCTGGACATCACATTCTCCACTGCTCGTGTACTCTTAAAGACGCCACCGAAAACATCCCAGTTCGTCTTGATAAGTTCGCCGAGTTCTCCAAAGTTAGTGAAATCGAGAGGCTCGTCGGACCGGGGAGTGACACCGGCGTCAATCTCCTTCTGCATGCGAGCTTCTGCGTCTGCCCGTATCTTCTGAGGGACTCGACCGCTCGACCACCAAGTACCCGGCTGCGCAACTTCAAGCGTGTCCGAGACAAAACTGCGGATAGTTCTTTCCAGGGAGTAGAAGATCTCGTAGTTATCTCCCATACGCTCGGCTTCCTGGCGAATCTCTCTATCGATCTGCGGATAATAATCTTGATCTTGCGCTAGTACCCTTTGGTGGTTTCGGCCGAGATCCACGACATGTTCGCGCTCAATGCGATCAAGGTCGTTCTCAAGGAGTTGATTGCTAATCGCAAAGAGCTTGATGTGTTCTTCAAGAGTCCGACTAGATTTCATTTCAGAAGGTGCTCTTTCAGACTTCTGAATATTGCATCGAACACAGCAATATCAGATGTCGCGGGAAGATTAAGGTTAATAGTGTACGACAACCCCAGCCGGCGAATAACCACCTCCTCTCCTCCTTCGCTCCTTTCTTCACGACCTTCGCCGGCTTCTTGATCGCTGTCTTCCGAGTCCTTCTCATCGCCGTCGAAGGATGCGAAAGCTCGGACTGCCTTGAAGGAACCTATGATCGCTCTCACCGTGCTCGAATTAGGTTCGGCTCCGGTAACCTGAACTATAATGCCCTTTAATTCGTTATCCTTGGCGTCATGGATATATTCGTTCACTTCATAAAGAGGGCGGAAGCCCGTTTTGAGAGCCGCCGCTGCAGCGCGCCCGCGCTCCGAGGTGTTTCGGAATCGCTTGTACAACTCCGTCGGAGTTCCATCACTTCCAAGGAACCCGATCCGCTTGAGGAAAGGGATTAAGGGCCTTGCTGACCCACCCTTGAGGTCCAATTTCGTGGCAAGAAAGTCCGCGGTGAATCGAGGAGGGGTTGCTGCACTCTGAATTCGTTCGAGTGCCTTAGTGACATTTCCGGATGCTTGAACAAAGGGTAGGCTCTCAGCCACTTTGATCTCCTTCGAACTTCGACGAGATACTTACATTCACAATCGACAACGGCTTTTTGGGTGCACACGGGGACGATTACCGTTCATGCCTACCGTCCATCGAGGCCCTGCCGCTTTGCCTTCGCAACAGCTCGCATAAGGCGAAGTACTGCAATTCCTGCGGCGCAAGTTTCTTTGAATCTTGAGCCTTAGAAAGGCTAGGCACGTAGGCGCCTCGATGTCAATCCTGCCGATGCATAGGTATCCGCGACCAGCGGCAGGAGGCCTCGCATTCCTACCGAACGATCCGTTTCCGCAGAACACGCCTGCGTCCCTTCGGGACTTAGGTTACCGTGGACGATCTTCACCTGGCACTGAAGTGCCTGGCTCTATGCCTATGTCCCTTCGGGACTGAAGGCGCGGCTGTGGGGATTTAGTTTGCGCCCCGAAGGGGCATCGGCATAGAGCCAGGGGTTTCAACTGGTTGAAACCCCTGGTATAGGGGATCACCCCATACCACCAAGTCCCGAAGGGACGCAGGCCACGGATCGGCAGTGGCCTGAAAGATGGGGGCGAAAGGGAGTCGCCTCGGTGGCGATCCGTGGAGGTCTATACGATGCCACTGGCCGTGCGGAGCGCCCCGCCTCCGCAGACCTCCGGTACCGCCCCGTCCGGAATCTGCCGCTCGAGGTCGGCATATCCGAAGCCACGGGCGAAGACGACCTCGCCGTCCTTGACGACTGCGGCAGACAGCCCGGAAATCCGCGCGGCCGTGCGCAGCGACTCGAGCTCCCGAGCGAACGCGGGCAGGTCGTAGGCGGACTCCGCCGGAGGGTGCCACGCGGGTGCGCAGGAAGCCATGAGGAGGATCAGGAGTATCAGCGCCGGGAATCTCAAAGAGATCTCCGTTTCTCAGAACGCCGGGCGCAGGAACCTTCCAGCGCCGCAAAGAAGCTTACATCGGCGCATGGAAGCTTACGGCCGCTCCTAGAAAGTTACGGCGGCCGGCAGAAGGTTACGTTGGGCCATGGAAGCTTACATGGGTCCGTAGAACCTTCCGTCGCCGCGTAGAATCTTCCGTTGCAACATAGAAGGTTACGCCGGCCCATGGAAGCTTACGCTGGCTCGTGGAACCTTACGGCGGCTCGTAGAAGTTTACGCGGGCCCGTGGAACGTTACGCCGGCCCGTAGAAGGTTACGCCGGCCCGTGGAACGTTACGGCGCGCCGTAGAAGGTTACATCGGGCCGTGGAAGCTTACATCGGCCTGGAGAACCTTCCGTCGCCGCGCAGAACCTTGTGTTGCAACACAGAAGTCTGTATTGCAACACAGAAGGTACAATCGCAACAGAGAAGGTTGTGTTGCAACAGGAAACCTGGACGGAGGGTGGGGCTCCCTCTCCCCCGGTACCGGGGGAGAGGGGAATGGGATCAACCGGTCGGAGGTGAGGGCCTACCGTCTCGTCGTGCCGAGCACGATGTCCACGCGGCGGTTCTTCGCGCGGCCTTCGTCGGTCGAGTTCGGGGCGACCGGGTTCTCCTGGCCGTGGGCGAAGACGCGGATGCGGCCCTCGGGGAAGTTGACCGGCGACTGCCGCTCCAGCCACTGCTTCACCGCGAACGCGCGCTCCTCCGACAGGCTCATGTTGGCCTGCGGGTTGCCCTTGTTGTCGGTGTGGCCGTGGATCTCCACCGCCGTGCCGCCGGCCACCAGCAGGTCGTTCAGGAGCTGCTGGAGGTCGCGCTCGGCGCTCGACGTGAACGTGGCCCGGCCCGAGTCGAAGTTGATCTGCCAGGAGCGGCGGCTGACCACATCGCTCACCGGCGCGTTGGGTTCGAAGGTCGGCGCGGCCGCGGCCACGGTCGACTGCGTCGGGGCGCTGCGCTTCGCGATCGCCTCGACGTACGACGTGTCGAGAACCTGGTTCACCGGGTCGTAGCTCGGCACGAGGTCCGGGTACTGGTCGACCACGATGTCGCCGAACACCTTGTAGGTGGCGCCGAACAGGTTCGCCGAGCCGGGCACCAGGCCGTAGAGCAGCATGTTGTCCGCCAGATTGTTCACCGCCGAGCCACCCAGCTCGACCGTGAGGCCCTGCTTGTCGCGCTCGGTCACTACATTGAAGTACTTCTTCCAGTAGTCGGGACCGGCGCCCTCCTCGTCGTACGCCTGGGAGCTGACCTCGGCCGCGCGCTCGAACGCCTGCGGGTTCGACCGCACCTGGTCGCCGCCCTCGAAGATGGCGGCGAGCATGCCTTCGACCGTGTCGCGGTTGTCCCGCATCCACTTGTCGATGCCGATGATCGTGTTCGGCATCTGCGAGCTGTACTCCTTGGTGGAGACGATCGAGACCAGGCCGCCGCGCTTCTGCGCGATCGTCACGTCGCCCGGGGTCCAGGTGACCACGCCGTTGACGCAGACCTTCCGGCGCTCGCCCGTGGACTGGCCCTTGTTGACCACCGGCCGGGTCTCGCAGTAGCCGGCCACGTACTTCTCGGCGGCGTCGATGTAGTCCGAGGCCGCGACCCAGTTCAGGCAGCCGGGGTCGTAGGTCTTCTCATCCGGGTTGTTGCACAGGCCGTTGTCGCCGAGCCACTTCATGGCGATGTTCCAGTCGCCGTCGCGGAGGTAGCCGGCGACCAGGCCGCCGCGGGAGCTCGCCGGGTTCTGCTTCCACTCCGGCAGGCCCATGAACTTGTCCTCGCCGCGGGAGTAGCCGGCCGAGCCCACCACCTTGGCGCGGTACTCGGGGCCGAGGCGCTCAAGCTGGTCGTTGACGCCCTTGAGGAACGTAGCCGAGCCGTCGCCCATGATGGCGACGAAGTGGGCGCCTTTCTCGGGCTGGGAATTGCCGCGCTCCAGCTCGGTGGCGAAGGCGACCAGCGCCTCCTGCATCTTGCCGGCATCGTCCTGGCGGGTGAGCTGCAGGTCCACGCCGTGCTCGCACATCAGGCTTCCGTCGGTGGCACGCCTGCCGCCGTTGGCGAACATCATGCCCATCTGGGAGTTCCAGGCCCAGTGCAGGAAGCGCACGTCGGGCTTGCTCTCGCAGCCCGGCCGGTCGCCCGGCATGGCCACGTTGCGGACCTCCGCGTTGGTGGTGCCCGATGGCAGGGTGGGCAGGTCGGCGCTCTCCGGCACCGCCGACTCCTTGCCCTTGGCCGCCGGCGCGATCTTGTCCAGCAGACCGGGCGCGAAACGGCGGATGCTGAAGAAGGCGGCGATCAGAAGCGCCACGACGACGATAAGCTTCCCGAACGGGGTGAGCTTCATTTTCAGGGTTCCTCCGTGATGGATGGAAACGCTAACAAGGGCTCAGGAGAGCGTCAAGCCGGGGTCGACAGCCGGTTGAGAGCCGGGTCGATCCCGACCATCAGCTCGTCCATCGCGGGTTTCATCGAAGCGACGAACCGCTCCGTTTCCTCGATCTGGCTCACGACGCTGCCCATGTAGGCCGCGATCTCGGTGGCGCTGAACTGGGAGGCGCTGACCCGGCCGAGGATCACCTCAAATACGTCCTGGAAGGCCCCGAGTTGCGCCACCACGCACTGGTCCCGCTTCTGGCACTCCAGGAGGAGCTCGCGCTGCTTCTGCAGGATGCCGGCGTGCCACTCGCGGGTGCGGGCCGTGGCCGGCTCCTTCTGGGCCAGCTCCTTGAGCCGCGCGATCTTGGCGTCGATTTCCTGCAGCCGCTGCTCCACCGACGGGAGCGACGAGGGCGCGGGTGGATCCGGCGTCTTGACGGGCGCCGGCTTCGTCTTCGTCACCCGCTCCCAGCGGTTGGCGGCGAACCCGGCCGGCGGCGGCGGCGGAGAGGCGGCGGGGATCCTCGCGGACGAGTCGTCCTGCCCCCCGCTGCTGGCCCGCAGGTTGGCCAGGATGTAGACGTAGACCAGCCGCTCCCGGACGAAGTTCAGGTAGGCGGTGAGCATGTAGTCCATCTGATCGAGGACGCCGCCGGCGTCGGCGAAGGTCTCGGCGGCGGCGCGCTCCTGGAGGACGCGGGCGGCCTTGTCGCGCAGGTCGGAGAGGCGGCGGTAGGCCTGCATGTAATCGGGGATCGTGCCGCGGCGGACCCAGAGGCCGACCGGCGGCTCGTTGAGAGAGACCTCGACCTTCTGGCGCAGGGCCTCGCGCCGGGCCGCGATCTCGGCCGCCCGCTCCTGCGCCTCCTCCGCCTCGATCTTCTTCTGGATCGACTGGCCGGTGGAGGCGAAGATCGTCCAGCCGGTCGCCCCGATCCCCCAGAGGAGCAGCGGCAGCGGATTCCAGAAAGCGGCCGAGGCCGCCACCGCCACCGCGCCCGAGACCACGTTGGTGGGCGACGAGATCGCCATCTTGACGCTCTTGCGCCAGATCGTCTTCGCGTCCAGGGGTTTCTTGGTCATAGGTTGATCACAGGCTGGGGAACCGCGCGCGGATCTCCCGCAGCGTCTCCAGGAACTCGTTGGTCGTGGCGATGCCGTTGCGCCAGGCGAGACCCCGGTCGATGAGATTGTAACTCTCCTGGATGCGCGCGCCGGGGATGATCTTGCCCTCGGCGTCGCGGTCGCGGCCCATGAGCCAGATCGTGTCCGCCACCTCGAGCGCCGCCGAGATGTCGTGCGTGACCACGATGATCGTGTTCAGCTCGTGCATGCAGGCCACCTCGTTGAGCAGCTCGGCCACCCGGTCGATCGCCATGGGATCGAGGCCGGAGAACGGCTCGTCGAGGAGCAGGAAGTTCTCGCTGCACATGAACTGCTGGGCGATCGCCACCCTCTGGCGCTGGCCGCCGGAGAGCTGCGCCGGGTAGACGCCGGAACGGTCGCTGAGGCCGAAGCGGTCCAGATAGCCGCGCGCCTTCTCCACCGCCTGCTTGTGCGACAGCCCGGCCCGGGCGCCGGCCACCACGAGGTTGCCGAGCACGGTCCGGTGCATGAAGAGCGGATAGTTCTGGGCCACGACCCCGACCATGCCGCGCTGCACGGGCTTGAGCTGCTCGC
>JBEQUE010000122.1:0-5759 GCA_040349255.1 Acidobacteriota bacterium
ACCGCCGCAACGTGCCGGCCCGCCTCGCCCTGGCCACGGTCTACGAGAAGGCCGCCCAGGCCGAGAGCGCGGCCAAGACCCTGCGCGAGGTGCTGGCCATCGACCCCGAGAACCCCGAGGCCCGCTTCCGCCTCGCGATGAGCCTCAAGCGGCTCGACCAGAAGACCGACGCCCGCAAGATGCTGGAGGCGCTGGCCGCCGAGCCGACCCCGTCCTGGGTGACGCCGCTGGTCTACCAGGAGCTGGCCCGCCTGCACGCGGAGCTCGGCCGCTGGGCCGACGCCGAGAAGGTCCTGCGCGCCGGCCTCGGCCGCTACCCGGACCACGTGCGGCTGCACGTCGAGCTGGCCTCGGTGCTCGACCATCGCGGCAGCTTCGGCGAGGCCCGCACCCTGCTCGAGAAGATCGTCGCGCTGCCGCCCAATTCCGGCGACAACGAGCGCCTGCTCTACAACAGCGTGCGGCCGGAGGCGTTCTCCGAGGCCCGCAGCATCCTCGAAGACAACTCGCGCTCGCGGCTGCCGGTCCTGGCCCAGGCGCTCGGCACTCCGACCTCGGGCGGGGAGGGTGGACGATGAAACGGTTCGAGCGCATCGCCACCCTCTTTCTCGCCATCCTGGCGCTGGCCGCCGGAGTTGCGGCGGCAGCCGTTCAGCCGCGCATCGTCGCTCCCGCCCCGGACCAGGCGATCTTCGGCCAGGTGGACGTCGCCGTCCAGGTGGCCGCGGACGAGCCCGTCACCCGCGTCGAGGTCTTCATCAACGGCGTGCGCCGGGCCGTGCTGACCTCGCCCCCGTGGCGCACCACGATCGACGTCGGCGACGACAACGCCCAGCGCGAGTTCCGGGTCGTGGCCTACGGCGCCTCGGGCGCCTCGGCCGCGGCGACGCTCGAGACCGCGCCGGTGCGCATCGACGAGCAGCTCGACGTCCAGCTCCGCCAGCTCTACGTCACCGTGAGCCGCAGCGGCGCCGCGGACTCGGCGCGCGTGCTCGACCTGGAGCAGGGCGACTTCGAGGTCTACGACAACGGCAAGCGGCAGGAGATCGCCGACTTCGGCAAGGGCGAGGTGCCGCTGACCGCCGTGCTGCTCCTCGACACCAGCGAGAGCATGCAGGGCGAGCGCCTGGAAGCCGCGCGCCGCGGCGCGAGCGTCTTCCTCTCCGGCATGCGGCAGGACGACGAGGCGAGCCTGGTCCTCTTCTCCGACCGCCTGCTGCGCGCCACGAAGTTCACCGGCGAACGCGCCGAGCTGGAGCAGGCGCTCGCGGAAACCGAGGCCTCGGGCGGCACCGCGGTCAACGACTTCCTCTACATGTCGCTCAAGCTGCTCGACGGCCGCATCGGCCGGCGCGCCATCATCCTGCTCTCGGACGGCTTCGACGTGCACAGCGTGCTGCCGATCGACGAGGTGATGTGGAAGGCGCGCACCAGCCAGTCGATCATCTACTGGATCCAGCTCGACGAGCGCCAGAAGGAGACCTCGTTCTCCTCCGCCTGGCGCGACCACCTGGGCAACGACCACGAGTACCAGGACTTGAAGAAGACGGTCCTCGAGAGCGGCGGCCGGATCCTCAAGATCGACAAGGCGAGCCAGCTCGAAAGCGCCTTCGCGAACGTGATGCGCGAGCTGCGCGAGCAGTACGTGCTCGGCTACTACCCGACCGAGACGAAGAAAGACGGCCGCTGGCACCCGATCAAGGTCGACGTGAAGCGGTCCGGGATCAAGGTGAGAGTCCGCGAAGGCTACGTGGATTATTGAGCCGCGCCCGCCGGTTGTAGAGAGCCGCGGTCCCCGGGACCGCGGCTTTTTCTTTTGTACCCCCTTTCCACGACCCCGACATCTGATAGGATTCCCGGCCCTATGGATTCCATCCACGTCCGCGGTGCCCGCGAGCACAACCTGAAGAACGTCACCCTGGAGATCCCGCGCAACCAGTTGGTGGTCATCACCGGCGTGTCGGGCTCCGGGAAGTCCTCCCTGGCCTTCGACACCCTGTTCGCCGAGGGCCAGCGGCGCTACGTCGAGTCGCTGTCCTCCTACGCCCGGCAGTTCCTCCAGCAGATGGAGAAGCCGGACGTGGACTCGATCGACGGCCTCTCCCCGGCCATCTCCATCGAGCAGAAGTCGGTCTCCAAGAACCCGCGCTCCACCGTGGGCACGGTCACCGAGATCCACGACTACCTGCGCCTCCTCTATGCCTCGATCGGCGTGCCGCACTGCCCGAGCTGCGGCCAGACCATCCGGCCGCAGACCGTGCAGCAGATGGTCGACCGGGCTCTCGAGATGCCCGAGGGCACCCGCCTCGTCCTCTACGCCCCCTACGTGCGCGGCAAGAAGGGCGAGTACAGGAAGCAGCTCGCGCAGATGGCCCGCGAGGGCTTCCTCCGCGCCCGGATCGACGGCCAGATGGTCGAGCTCTCCGGCGAGCCACCGACGCTCGACAAGCAGAAGAAGCACTCGATCGACATCGTCATCGACCGCATCGTGGTCAAGCCCGGGATCGAGAAGCGCCTCGCCGACAGCATCGAGACCGCCATCAAGGTGAGCGGCGGCCTCGTGGTCCTCGCCCCCGAAGGAGCTGCCGAGGAGACGCTTTCGCAGAGCTACTCCTGCGTCGAGTGCGGCACGAGCCTGACCGAGATCACGCCGCGGCTGTTCTCCTTCAACAGCCCGTACGGCGCCTGCCCGACCTGCTCCGGCCTCGGCAGCCTGATGGGCGTCGATCCGGACAAGATCGTGCCCGACCCCGAGCGCTCGATCGACGCCGGGGCCGTGGCGCCGTGGCCCGAGGGCTCCAAGTCCTGGCGCATGAAGACCGTCGAGACCCTGGCCAAGGCCATGGGCTTCTCGCTCTCGACGCCCTGGAAGAAGCTGCCCGAGGCGGGCAAGCGCGCGCTCCTCCACGGCTCGGGCGACCAGGAGATCAACTTCAGCCTGTCGGGCAAGAAGTCGAGCTACTCCTGGACCGGCACCTTCGAAGGCGTCATCCCCATGCTGGAACGGCGCTACAAGGAGACCGACTCGCCGACCATCCGGACCGAGATCGAGAAGTACATGTCCGACCAGACCTGTCCGAGCTGCCACGGCCGGCGCCTGCGGCCCGAGGCGCTCGCGGTGACCGTCAAGGACAAGGCGATCGACGAGATCTCGTCGCTCCCGGTGTGCGACCTGCGCGGCTGGGTGGGCGAGCTCGGCCTGGATCGGCGCGAGCGCGCCATCGCGGAGAAGGTGGTGCAGGAGGTCTCCGACCGCCTGACCTTCCTCGACGACGTGGGCGTGGGCTACCTGACGCTCGACCGCTCGTCCGCCACGCTCTCGGGCGGCGAGAGCCAGCGCATCCGGCTCGCCACCCAGATCGGCAGCAAGCTCATGGGCGTGCTCTACGTGCTGGATGAGCCGTCGATCGGCCTCCACCAGCGCGACAACGCCCGCCTGCTCGCGACGCTCAAGGGCATGCGCGACCTGGGCAACTCCGTCCTGGTGGTGGAGCACGACGAGGAGACCATCCGCGACGCCGACTGGGTGATCGACCTCGGGCCGGGCGCCGGAGTGCACGGTGGCGAGGTGGTGGCGCAGGGCACGCCCCAGGAGGTCATGAAGAACCCGAAGTCGCTCACCGGGCGGTATCTGACCGGCGACCTGGAAGTGCCGGTGCCGGAGCAGCGGCGCGGCGGGCGCAGCGAGATCATCATCCGCGGTGCGCGGCACAACAACCTGAAGAATCTGGACGTCGAGATCCCGATCGGAGCCTTTACGGTCGTGACGGGCGTGTCGGGCTCGGGCAAGAGCACGCTGGTCAACGAGATCCTCTACAAGGCGCTGGCGCGGCACTTCTACCGCGCCTCGGACAAGCCGGGCGAGCACGACGGGATCGAGGGGCTGGAGCAGCTCGACAAGGTGATCGCGATCGACCAGAGCCCGATCGGGCGGACCCCGCGCTCGAACCCGGCGACCTATACCAATGTGTTCAACCCGATCCGCAACCTCATGGCGATGACGCCCGAGGCGCGGATGCGCGGCTACGCGCCGGGCCGCTTCAGCTTCAACGTGCCGGGCGGGCGCTGCGAGGCCTGCAAGGGCGACGGGCAGATCAAGATCGAGATGCACTTCCTGCCCGACATCTACGTCACCTGCGAGGTCTGCGGCGGCAAGCGCTACGACCGCGAGACCCTCGCGGTGCGCTACAAGGGGCTGAACATCGCGGAGATCCTCGAGCTGCCGGTGGAGCAGGCGCAGGAGGTCTTCCAGAACATCCCGGCGGTGTCGCGCATCCTGGAGACCCTGTGCGAGGTGGGCCTGGGCTACATCCGCCTGGGCCAGCCGGCGACCACGCTCTCGGGCGGCGAGGCGCAGCGCGTGAAGCTCTCCCGGGAGCTCTGCAAGCGTTCGACCGGCCGCACGCTCTATCTCCTGGACGAGCCGACCACCGGACTGCACTTCGACGACGTGGGCAAGCTCCTGAAGCTCCTGCACCGCCTGGTCGAGCTGGGCAACACGGTGGTGGTGATCGAGCACAACCTGGACGTGATCAAGACCGCGGACTGGGTGATCGACCTCGGACCGGAGGGCGGAGCGGGAGGCGGCCGCCTGATCGCCGAAGGGACCCCGGAGCACGTCGCCGCCGTGGCCGCGAGCCACACCGGCCAGTATCTGCGCCAAGTCCTCCCGGCCGCGCCGCGCCGGCGATCCAGGAAAGCGAGCTGATCTTGACTCCCTCTCCCCCGGAACGGGGGAGAGGGTCGGGGAGAGGGGGAACGGGATCTACTCGGGCTGGGAGCAGACGACGTTCTGCGCGGCCGCTGCGTCGCGCAGGAGCTGGCGGCAGGAGTCGGCCTCGTTCTGGGTCAGGTTGATCGTCGGCGGCTGGCCGTTCTGGCTGCAGGTCAGCGCCTCGGTCACCGACACGAAGTTGCCGCTCGCGTCCGCGACGTTCGCCATGCCGCCGCCGCTCACGCACTCGGCGATCGCGGACGAGCCGTCCACGAAGGCGGCGAAGAGGGGGAGAGCGGTGCAGGGGCAGCTCGCGTTGCAGGGCAGGTCCGCGCCGGTGAGGCGCATGAAGTGGTCGCCCACCCGCGAGCAGGCCGTGGCCGAAGCGTGCGGCTCCGGACTCTCACAGTCCATCGCCTCGCAGTAGGCGGTGCAGAGGCCGTAGGCGGCCCCCGAGTAGCTGTCGCAGATCGTCTCCTGGGAGGGAGTCTGGCCGTCCGGCGTCTTGGCGACGGCGGGGGCGACGAGCACGAAGAGCACCAGCGCGGTAATGGAAAGATACTTGTGCATTCTATTCCTCCTTCAGACAAGGGAAGTGAAAGTGCTGCCGAACTGTTTGGAGCAAAGACAATCTTACGGAGGAAATTGGGGATTGGCAAGCGGTAACGGCGCGGAATCTTTGGACAGGAGGGGGGAACGGGGAGCGCAAGTGGCTGCGCCCCCCGCCGGACAGCGTCTTCTACTCGGGCTCTACTCGGGCTGCACGCAGAGCACGTTCCGCGCCGCCGCGGCGTCGCGCAGGAGCTGGGCGCAGATCTGGGCCTGGTTCACGGTCAGGCTGATCATCGCGCCGATGCCGTTCTCGTTGCAGGTCAGGTTCTCCGTCACCTGCACGAAGGTGCCGTTCGGGCCTTCGACCGACGTGTTCCCGCCGCCGCTCACGCAGGCGGTGATCGGGGAGGCGCCGTTCAGGAGGGAGGCGAACAGGCCGAGAGAGAGACAGGGGCAGTCGTTCGTCGGGGGGTTGGGAGTCGTGGTCTTGCAG
>JBEQUE010000157.1:0-5412 GCA_040349255.1 Acidobacteriota bacterium
GAGCGGGGATCGTCGGCGGCGGCGGCACCGCGCGCGGCGGCGGCGCGGGCTTCGGCGCCGGGGGTGGCGGAGGCGGCGGGGCTGCCCGGACGGGCGCCGGCTTCGGCGGCTCGGGACGCGGACCGGTGCGGTGCCGGTAGGAGAAGCAGGAGCCCAGGTCGATCGCCTCCAGGTCGTCCTGGATCTGCCACAGCGTTTCCGAGGCCCCGAGGAAGAGATAGCCGTGCTGCGCCAGGAGCTGGCCCACCTGCGAGATCACCCGCCGCTGCAGCGGCCGGCGGAAGTAGATCAGGACGTTGCGCAGCAGGACCAGGTCGCACTCCGGGAAGGGCAGCGTGAACGGCGCGTGGGCGAGGTTGAGATGCCGGTAGAGGATGCGCGAGCGCAGCTCCGGGTCGAGCTCGAAGAGCTTGCCGCGGCGCTTGAAGTAGCGCTCCAGGAGCGGCGGCGGCACCTGGTTGACCGCGCGGTCGCCGTAGAGGCCGAGACGGGCGCCGGCGAGCGCGCCCTCGTCCACGTCCGTGGCCAGGATGGTCCAGTCCCAGCCGGAGAGCGCCGGGTCGACGTCGAGGAGCATGGCGAGCGTGGACGGCTCCTCGCCGCGCGCGCAGGCCGCGCACCAGATCCGCAGGTGCCGCGCCTGCGCCCGGGCCTGCATCAGGCGCGGCAGCACGTGCTCGCGGATCACCTCGAACTGCTGCGGCGCGCGGAAGAAGTACGACTCCTTGATCGTCACCAGCGGGATCAGGCTCTCCCACTCCCCGTCGAGCGCGTTGGCAGTCAGCGCGTGCACGTAGTCCTTGACCGACGGGAAGCCGCGCGAGCGCGCCCGGCGCTGCGCCACCTCCTCCAGGAAGGCGTAGCGGGCCGGCGAGATCATGTTGCCCGTGGTGTCCCGGATCAGGGAGACCAGCTTCTCCAGCGCCGGAGAGGAGGGTGGGAAGTCCTCGATCATGGGCGGACGCAGTTGCGGCCCGCCGCCTTGGCGTCGTACAGCCGCCGGTCGGCCAGCGAGACCAGGAGATCGCTCGTGGCGGAGGAGCCCAGCTCGTCGAGCGAGGCCACGCCGAAGGAGGCGGTGATCCGCGCCTCGGAGCCGGAGGGGAGCTTCACCGGCAGGCCCTCCAGCGCCAGGCGCAGGCGCTCGGCCGCGGCGTGCGCCGCGTCGAGATCGACCTGCGGCAGCACGGCGAGGAACTCCTCGCCGCCGTAGCGCCCCAGCAGGTCGCCGGTGCGCAGCGAGGCGCGCAGCACCTCGGCGCCCTCGCGCAGCACGGCGTCGCCGGCCAGGTGGCCGTAGGTGTCGTTGACCTCCTTGAAGTGGTCCATGTCGCAGAGGATCACGCTCAGCGGATAGCGGTAGCGCCGCGCCCGCTCCAGCTCCTCGGTCAGGCGCTCGTAGATCGCCCGGTGGTTGAGCTGCCGGGTGAGGCCGTCGCGCATGGACATCTCGTGCAGCCGCTGGGACAGGCGGGCGTTGTCGAGAACCAGGGTGAGATGGCCGGCGAGGGCGTGCACCAGCTCGCTGCCGGCCCGGCTGAAGTGCTCCCGGTCGCGCGGCACCATGAGGAGAACACCCTGGGCCTCGCGCACGGCGAGTTGCAGCCAGACCGCGTGGTCCAGCTCGACCGGCACGCCGTCCTCCACCGTGCCCTCGATCTGCAGGTCGATCGGCAGCGCCGGAGTGGCCGTCATGTCGAGGTTGGCGAGCAGGAGGTCGCGCACGGCGTCCACGTCGCGCTCGCGGATCGGGTCGAGCAGGAGGATCTCGACCGTGATGCCGTCGGCCTCCGCGATGGCCACGGCCAGGCAGCGCGCGTCCGCCACCTGGCCCAGGATCTCCAGGGCGACGCGGCTCGCCTCGTGGAAGTCGCCCGCGGCCATGCCCTTCTCCAGCAGGGAGTTGATCAGGGTGGCCTTGAGCAGGTTCGCGTCGAGCTGGCGGGCGACGCGCGCCAGGACCTCCAGCGGCCCGAGCTCGCCGTGGCCGTTGTCGGACGGCGCTTCGCAGCGCGGCGCCTTCTCCGAGATCGCGGCCAGCCGCGCCACCGTGGCCACGAGCTGCTGCGGCCGGTAGTCCTTGGTCAGGTAGGCGTCGGCTCCCGTGCGCAGGCTCCAGAAGCGCGACGCCGCCTCGCCATGGCTGGTCAGGATCAGCACCGGGATGTGGCAGCTCAGGGGGTCGGCCTTGAGGAGGCGCAGGAGCGGGAAGCCGTCCATGGTCGGCATCTCGAGGTCCGTCACCACGACCGACGGCCGCTCGCGCAGCGCCGTGAGCGCGCCCTCGGCGCCGTCGCGCGCCTCCAGCACCTCGAAGCCGGCGCCGCGCAGGGTGCGCGACAGGATGGCCCGGGTGACCTCGCTGTCGTCCACCACCAGGATGCGATGGATCGTCGCCGCCTTCATCGCATGGCCCCCTTGGCCCAGACCTTGGCGAGCGTCCGCGCCAGGTCCTTGGGCGGCAGCGCCACGTCCGCCGCGCCCTTCTCCAGCGCCACGCGCGGCATGCCGAAGACGATCGAGCTCGCCTCGTCCTGGGCCAGGGTGAGCCCGCCGGCCTGGCGCAGGGCGAGGAGCCCCTCGACGCCGTCGGCCCCCATGCCGGTCATGATCACGCCGGCCACCTCGCGCGGGCAGCTCTCGGCGCAGGAGTGGAACAGCTCGTCCACGGAGGGCCGATGACCGCGCCGGGCCGGCGTGTGGGTGTCGAGATGGAGGACGCCGCCGGGCTCGAGCAGCAGGTGGCAGCCGCCCGGCGCGAGGCGCACGGCGCCGGGCCGCGGGCGCTCGCCGTCCTGGGCGAGGCGGACGTCGAGCGGGAACTCCTTGTTGAGCCAGTCCACGAAGCCGAGCTCGAAGCCGGCCGCGATGTGCTGCACGATCAGGAAGCTCACCGGCGGCTCGGCCGGGATGGCCTCGAAGAAGTCGCGGATCGCGGCCGGGCCGCCGGTCGAGGCGCCGATCGCGATCCAGCGCAGCGCCTGCGGCTCGGACAGGGCCGAGGCGGGATCGACCGGCTTCGGCCGGCGGCGCTCCCGGTGCGGCCGCGGCCTGACCTGGGACACCGCGCGCACCGTGTCCGGCAGGGTGTCGGCCAGGAGCTGCCAGGTCGGCGTGTCCTCGGGCTTCGGCAGCACCTCGACCGCGCCCCGCCGCATGGCCTCGAACGCGGTCTGCATCTGGTTGCGCGTGGCCCGCGACGAAAGCACGACGATCGGCGTCGGCCGCAGCCCCATGATGCGCTCGATGGCCGCGTAGCCGTCCACGTTCGGCATCTGGATGTCCATGACCACGACGTGCGGCTGGACGTCCAGCACCGCGCGCACCGCCTGCTCGCCGTCGCCGGCCTCGCCGGCGACCGTGATATCCGGCGTCTTCGAGAAGAAGCGCCTCAGGACGGCCCGCACCGAGGGCGAGTCGTCCACCAGTAACACTCGGATCACAAAGTCGTTCCTTCCTTATCTTCGGTTCAGACGCCGCACCAGGTCCACCAGCTCGCCGGCGTCCAGGCTCTGTTTCGTCAGGTATGCGTCGGCTCCCACCTTGAGACCGCGGAGCTTGTCGTCCGGACGGTCGCGGGTCGAGACCACGATGATCGGGAGCTGCGCGAAGTGTTCCATGCCGCGCAGGTGGGCGGTCAGCTCGAAGCCGTCCATGCCCGGCATTTCGATGTCCGTCACCACGCAGTCGAACGGCTCCTCGGCGAGCAGCGTCAGGGCCTCCTGCGCGTCGCTCGCCGCCGAGACGTGGAAGCCGGCGTCCTCCAGGAGGCGCCGCTCCATCTCGCGCGTGACCATGGAGTCGTCCACCAGCAGGATGCGCACGCGCTTCGCGGCCACCACCTTCTCCTGCGCCGACGGCAGCACCCGCAGGTACTCGCGCTGCGAGAGCACCGCCGGCGACAGCACGCCCACCGGCTCGCCCGAGGCGAGGAGCGCCACGCCTTCGAGCAGCCGGTCGGTGGCGACCTTGCGCGTGATCGGCCGCACCAGTACCTCCTGCTCGCCCTCGACGTCGTCCACCGCGAGCGCCAGCGGCTGGCCCGAGGCCATGCCCTCGATCAGGAGCTGGACGTCCTCCGCGGGCTGGCGGTAGAGCCGGGCGAGCGGCACGAACGGGACCAGGCGATCCGTGCGCCCCTCGCGCCCGGAGCCCTCCGTAAGGATGGCGAACGTGCGGCCCTCGCGCTCGAGGATCGCGTCGGGCGCGAGGCGCGTGGCGCGCCGGGCGACCGAGGAAGGCAGGGCGAGCCGGAGCTGGCCGACGCGCAGCAGCATGACGGCCTCGCCGCGGCGGGCCACCGGCACCTCGACCCGGAAGGCGGTGCCCCGGCCCGGCTCGGAGTCGAGGAAGACCTCGCCGCCCACCCGGTTGACCACGTTCGCCACCACGTCGAGCCCGATGCCGCGGCCGGAGATGTCGGTGATCTGCTTGCGCGTCGAGAAACCGGGCGAGAACAGCAGGCGCAGGGCCTCCTCCTTGCCCATCCGCCCGGCGCTCCCGGCGTCGACCAGGCCGATGCTCACGGCGCGCCGGATCACGCCGTCGAAGTCGATGCCGCGGCCGTCGTCCTGGATCACCAGGCGGACGCGCGGGCCCTCGGCCGAGGCGCGGATCTGGAGGCGCCCGGCCGCCGGCTTGCCGCGGTTCTCGCGCACGGCCGGCGGCTCGATGCCGTGGTCCACCGAGTTGCGCACCAGGTGGATCAGGGCCTCGTCGAGCTCGCGCGAGATGCGGCGGTCGAGACGGGTGTCCTCGCCTTCGAGCTCGACCTCGACCTCGCGGCCCAGGGTGCGGGCCAGCTCGCGGGCGTGCCGGGCGAGCGACTGCATCGACCCGCGCAGAGGCTGGAGCTGGAGCGAGAGCATCCTGTCGAGCTGCTCCTCGGACGAGCGGATCAGCCGGCGCTGGCCGCCTTCGAGCTCCACCGCTACCCGGCGCAGCATGGTCGAGAGCACGGCGAGCACCTGGGTGGGCTGCGGCTCGTGCAACCCCTCCTCGGCCAGCCGCGCCAGCTCGTAGATGCGCTCGACCACCTGGCGGCCGGCGAGCGCCATGATCCGCACCTGGGTGGCGCGCTCGGCCACGGCGTCGAGCGAGGCGGTGTCCACCCGGATGTCGCCGCCGAGCGCCGCGGGCTTGGCGCCGGCCGCCGACACCGCGGCCTTCTCCTTGACCGCGCCGGCCTCGGCAAAGGAGCCGGAGGGCAGGCCGTCGTCGACATCGTCCTGCGGTCCCTGCAGTCCTTGCGGCCCTTCCGGTCCTTTCTCAACTTCGGGCTCGGGCTCGGGCACCGGCGCCGGTTCCGGCGCCAAGGGCGCCGCGGCGTGCGCCAGCGCGTCCAGAAAGTCAACGTTGCGCCCCGGCTCCTCGTTGCGCGAGACGGCGTCCACCATGCCACTCAGCTCGTCG
>JBEQUE010000168.1:0-12330 GCA_040349255.1 Acidobacteriota bacterium
AGCGCCCCATCCAGTAGGCGAGCAGGTAGTCGGCCCGCGGGAAGTACTTGTCCTGGCCGGCCGGCGACACGGACGAGGTGCACGTCACATGGAGGTCCTCGGGCGGCCAGCTCTGGCCTTGCGCCGGCGGGCAGCAGCAGATCGCGTAGGGCGACTGCTGCCAGAGGAAGTCCTGCTGGCACCACTGGGAGATCGGGTAGGGCTTCTCGGCTTCCGGTTGGATCTTCTTGTCGAGCCGGTGGAGATCGAGCGACACCTTGCTGAGCGGGCTCGGCGGCGGCGTGACGCAGGCTGCCGGAGTGGGCTGCGGGGCGAAGAAGGCCAGGGCATCGTGATCCTTGGCCGTGGTCCCGGACGGCACCTGGCCGCCGACCGCCATCGCGACGTAGTCGAAGAAGGCGTTGTCCGACCTCTCGACGGAGCGGTAGGTGTACTTCATCAGGGAATCGAGGTAGTACTGCCGCCGGCTCGGGTTCGGCTCCAGCCGGATCAGGTTGTAGGCGCTCAGGAAGGTCAGGTTGAAGCTGTAGTACTGCATGTACCGGCTTGTCCGGTCGAAATCCTCCGCGAGGGAGGTCTCCAGGAGAGGCCAGACCTCCCGGACCCGCTGCTCGTACCAGCCGCAGGCCTCGGAGTCTCCGGCATCGGCCGCGAGGAGGAGCCAGGTGAGCTGGTCGAAGGGCTCGACGTCGCCCGACGTCCTGCCCTGGTCGGGCGCGTCGATCTTCCAGTGCCGCTCGCGGAGCGCGCCGACGACCGTGCCGATGTCTGCCTGGATCGTGGCCCGCATTTCCGGGTCGTCAATCAACGAGTAGGAGATCCCCATGCCGAAGAACCAGCCGGTGTACTGGTCGCGGCTGGTGCCGCCGAGCCAGAAGAGCCGCTGGTCCGCCGAGGGGAAGCAGCTGTTGGCCGGGCAGCACAGGCCGGCTGGATCCACGGGCTTCGTCGGATCCTGCCCGGCGTGATCCTTTGCAGGAGGGGCGAGGGTCGAGCACGGACTCTGGCCGGCGAGGTAGAGGGCGGTCTGGTCCATCGGGCCGGCGAAGCGCGCCAGGAGCCCGGGGTCGCCGGTGACCCGGAGGAAGAGGTCGAGCGTCTTGACCGCCGTCCTCGCGTTGGCCAGAGCCTCCTGCTTCTCCGCCGGGTCGGTCGCCACGGCATACCGGAACGCCTCGGCGGCGAGGTAGGTCCCGGTCCAGATCGTGGAGTCCTGCTGGTCGTCGTAGCCGACCGGATTCGAGGTGGTGCCGGCCGGGAAGATCACGTTGACCAGGCCGCCATGGGGTTGCGGCCGCAACGTCTCCTGGAAGAACCGGTCGTAGACCACGGCCTTCTGGTGCAGCGGTCCGCTCCCGGAGCCAGCGGCGGGCGGGGGCGTCGGCGCGCCGGTGGGGCAGTAGGGCGGCTGGAACACCTTGTCGTTCGCGGAACAGCCGCCGAGTAGCACGGCGGCTGCCGCCAGACAGGCTGCGAAGCGCAGATCCCTCATGATCTTCTCCAGTTGTCGGGCAATTACTGGTGAGATCGTACTACGACAGAGCGAGGGGTGCCAGCGCCTCCCGGCACCGCCGCCAGGCGTCCACAGCCTCCGCCACCCGGTCCTCGGGCAGCTCGACCGCAAGCTCCCGCGGGTTGGCGAGCACGCGGCCGGCGCGGATCGCCTCGGAGCGGTCGCCGACCCCCTTCACGTCGTGGAGCGGCTGGAGGCGGTACTCGGCCGAGAGCGGAGGAGAGAGGCCGAGGAAGGCGGTCAGGCCGGCGAGCGTGCGCTCCGGGTCGGCGGCCAGGTCCTCATAGGCGAGGAAGGCGGCGCGCGGGAAGACCCGGGCGTAGCGCTCCAGGGAGGCCAGGCGCGCGTGGTAGTAGGCGAAGGCGTCGTCCAGGGTCGAGCCGAGCTGGTGGAGCAGGCTCCGGATCGTGCGCCGCGGCTCGCGCAGCAGGAAGAGGCAGGTGAGGTCGGCGCCCTCGAACACCCGGAGGTCGGGGAGGAGGCCGTCGTGGAGCAGCTTGTCGAGGACGCGGCGCGGCCCGATCTGCTCCGGCCCGATCCCGTGCGCCCGGCAGACGCGCGCCTCCAACTCGCCGAAGTCCGCGGCCGAGCGGTAGACCACGTGGGTCTCCCCGTAGCCCAGGACCCCGGGATGGCTGCAGAGGATCGACGCGAGCAGCGTCGAGCCCGAGCGCATGGTGCCCAGAAGGAAGAGGTAGCGCCGGCCGTCCGACATGGCGCCGACATTGTGCGACACTCGCCGACATAGTTCGACATGGGCCCGACATAGCCCGGAAGAGAGGCTCTCCGAGGGAGCGGGGCGTGGCACCGCCGTTGCACTGGGTGGTTGCCGAGCTTGACAAAGCAGCGTTACGACGATCCCTCGTGGCGGGGGTGCGGCACCGGTGCCCCCGCCCCTCTTTTTCCATCTGTCCCGACCCCCAAGGGAGGAGCTGATATGACCTGGAAACCGCTCGTCGCGCTGGCCGTCGCTACCCTGTCCTTCTCCGCCGCTCCGCTCCACGCCCAGTCCTGTACCGCCAGCACGGCGACGGGCTCGTCGGCGTGGGTCAACAATCCGGGTACGACCCCGCCCTCGACCGTGCCCGGCAACGAGAGCAACCACTGTGACTTCGCCCAGTTCTCGTGGCAGAGCTTCCTGTCCCTGATGCAGGTGGGCGACCAGGGCACCGGCCAGCTCGTGTTCGAGACCTACATGGACACCGACGGCATGTTCCCGGCGAGCGGCTCGCCGACGCCCTGGGGCAGCGAGCCCTGGCCGCTCACCCTCACCGAGATCACCCAGGCCGGCTCCGGATTCGGCCTCTACGCCCAGAACAAGTCCCAGGTCTATTACGACATGTCGGTGAACCAGACGATGTACAACTACATCAACACCAACGCGCTCTACAACGCGACCTGCTTCAACGCGGGCGTTACGGCCAAGGACATCCACATGCCGCCGACCGTCTCCACGGACTCGTCCAACGAGTCGATCGAGCTGAAGACCGCCTGGCTGCCCATGACGAGCTGCAACCCCAAGCAGTACCACTGCATCACGGCCCTGATCAACGGCCAGAAGGCGACCGTGGGCCTGATCGGCATCCACATCGTCCACAAGCTGCCGGACCACCAGGAGTGGATCTGGAGCACGTTCGAGCACATCAACAACGCCCCGGACTGCACCCAGGTGACGAACCCGCCGGTGGGCTACAGCAACTGGAACTTCTTCGAGACCGGCTTCGTGGCCACGGGCTCCGCCTGCCCGGCCTGCAACAACGACGGCTCGAGCTGCAGCGCGCTGACGCAGTGCAACGTGAACACCTCCGAGCCCCAGTTGCCGAACATCTGCCGGGTAACGCCGCTCGCCACCATCACCTGCAACTCGGGCGACAGCAACCTCAACGACGATCCGAACAACACGGCCTGCCTGAACGCGAGCGTCCAGAACACCCTGAGCTCCGGTTCGGTCTGGAAAAACTACCAGCTCGTCGGCACGATCTGGTTCAAGCCCGGCATGTCCGCCCCGGACAGCTCCGGCCAGACGCCGCCGTCGGGCCAGTCCATCGTCGGCAACCTGCCGACCGGTGGAAGCACGCAGATGCTCGCGAACTCGGTGATGGAGACCTACACGCAGGCGCCCGACGTGGACCCGAACTGCTTCAGTTGCCACACGAACACCTTCAAGGCCTACAGCGCGTCGAGCGCCGAGACCAGCGGCCACGCCGACTTCAGCCACATCTTCAACCGGATCCTGGAGACCAACACGATCACCTGCCCGACGATCTCGACCGCGGCCTCGCACGGCACGAAGGCCACGGCGACCGCCTCGGCACCGGCCCCGAAGCCGGCGAGCTCGCACGGCCAGGGCAACAAGTACGACAAGAACTAAGGGTTTCTCGTGAAAAGGCGGGAGCCGCCCGACGGGGCTCCCGCCGCCCTTTTTGCCTCCGCGTAGATCCCCAGCAGCCGTCTCCCCACCGCCTCCGCGCCGAACCGGCCGGCCACCCCCTTCGCGATCTCCTCCGGACGGAAGCGTTCCAGGTTCGACAGGGTATGGTCGAGGGCTTCGGCCAGGGCCGCGGGGTCTTCCTTGGGGACGATGACGCCCGTCTCCAGGCCGACCAGCTCCTCGGGGCCGCCGCAGGCCGTGGCCACGACCGGCAGGCCGGACGCCATGGCCTCGACCGTGGCCACGGAGAAGGTTTCGACTCGGCTCGCCAGGACGAAGAGGTCCGCCTCGCGCAGCGCCGCCGCCACCTCCGGCCGCCGCAGCTCGCCGCGGAAGGCGACGTTGCCAAGACCGAGCCGCGAGGCGAGATCCCGATACTCCTCGCCGCGCTCGCCGCCGCCGATCAGGTCGCAGGTCCAGTCCCGGCGCCGGGACTGGAGGAGCCGAAGGGCTTCGAGGAGATCGGGGACGCCCTTGATCTCCGTCATGCGGGTGACGGCGACCAGCCGTTTGATGGGACGGGGAGGACGGGGAGCGGGGGAGAAGCTGTCGAGGTCCACGACGTTCGGCACGACCTCGTAGCGCGCCTGGAGGCCCGAGGACTCCAGGGACGCCTGGAGCATGCGGCTCACGGGCATCACCCGGGCGGCCTCGCGGAAGGCGAGGCGCTCCAGAGAGGTGAGCGGGCGGGCGAGGACGGAGTGCTCGGTGAGCACGAAGGGCACGCCGAGCCGACGGGCGAGGAGCAGCGTCGGCCCCGCGGCGTCATAGAAATGGCCGTGCACGAGGTCGGGCCGGAACGGCAGCTCTCCGAGCGCGCGACGAATGCCCGGGAAGGGCCGGCGGCGGAAGCGGACCCGGACGACCTCGTCCTCTCTCTCGACCTGGAATGGGAGAGGATCGCGGGTCTTCTGGGCGTGGAGCACGGCCACCTCCGCGAAGAGGGCGGCGGCATGAAAATGATCGCGGGTGAAGGGGGCGACGACCTGGGCGGCCCGGGTGGGGTAGGAGCGGGTGAGAAAGAGGACCCGGATCAGGCCTCGACCTCTCCGGCCGCCGCCATCATCGCCTCCCGCGACCTGGCCGCGGCGTCGCGCAACTCGGCGGCGCGGACCGGGTCGGTCGGCTGCAGGCGGAAGGCCTCGACCTCCTGGCGCAGGAGCTGGTCCGCGTGCTTGTAGTAGACCCGCGAGTGCCGGCCGCGGACGGCGTGGTCGCGGTCCGTCCCCTCGGCCCAGCCTTGCGGGGAGACCACGCGCTCCGCGACCTCCTTGTAGTAGGCCGTGTTCTTGATCGGGTAGGCCACGGTGGTGAGGAAGATGCCGGGGTCGCTCTTCTTCACGTGGTCGATCGTGGCGTCGATGTCCTCGACCGTCTCGCCCTCGTAGCCCCACATCAGGAACATCCCGACCTCGATGCCGTGCCGCCGCGCCGCCTGGCAGGCCCACTGCACCTGCTCCGGCGTGACCCCGCGCTCCATGGCGTCGAGGATGCGCCGGCTGCCGCTCTCCGAGCCGATCCAGATGCGGTAGCAGCCCATGGCGGCGAGCGTCTCCAGGATCTCGTCCTTCATCATGCGGTCGGCCCGCGAGATGGTCTCGAAGGGGAGATGGAGATCCCGCCGCTTGAGCTCCGCCGCGTACTCGAAGAGCCAGCGGTGGTTGATCGTGAACACGTCGTCCGCGTACCACACCTGGTCCGGCCGCCAGTCGTCCCGGATCCGCTCCAGCTCGTCCGCCGTGCCCTGCACGCTGCGGCGCCGGTGGGTGAAGCCGAACACGGCGTGGGAGCACCAGCGGCAGTGGTACGGGCAGCCGCGGGCGGTGATCAGGTTGACGCTCCCCATGCCGTGATGGGTCCGCCAGACGTCCACGTAGCGGCCGGTGTCGATCGCGCCGCGGTCGGGCCAGGGGAGCGAGTCCAGGTCCTCGATCTGCTCGCGGGCGGGGTTGTGGACGACCTGGCCGTCCTCGGCGACGAAGATCGTCCCGGCCACGCCGTGCAGGCGGTGGGGGCCGCGCCCGGGCAGGACCGCGAGCAGCTCGGCCATGGTCCGCTCGCCCTCGCCCTCGACGATCACGTCCGCGCCATGGGAGAGATACTCGTCCGGCCAGCCGGCCGCCTCCGGGCCCCCCAGGACGACGGTCCAGCCGGCCTGTTTCGCCCGGCGGATCACGTCGAGCACCGAGGCCCGGGTCATGAGGTTGGTGTAGATCCCCATCACCCCCGCCCCGGAAGCCAGCCGCGCATGCAGGTCCTCGCGCCGGGCGAAGGTGGTGTCGAAGACCTCGACGTCGAAACCCTCGCGCTTCAGCCAGGCCGACAGGTAGAGCAGCCCCAGGGTGGGGTAGGGCTTCATGATCTGGCGTTCCTTCTCGTCCTCGAAAAGGAAGTAGCCGTGGGTCAGCAGGACGTCCGGCATCAGTTGTAGTCCTTGCTGAGGTCCGGGGCTTCGGGTGTGGCGTGCTTCCGGGTGATCCGGGTGGGCTCGGCGCTCCGGCATTCCACCTCGAGGCGCCCCAGCTCCAGCCAGTCGGCGTTCAGCCGGTCGAGGTCCGCCGCCAGCTCCGCCGAGTTGCCGTTCGCCCTGGCCAGCCGGTGGCGCAGGTCCAGGTCGTGATGGACCACTTGGTGGAGCTTGCGGTAGAACGGCGTCTGGTAGGTGCCCTGGAACATCATGGCGAGGTCATCGCTGTCCTGCCAGTTGGCCTTGTTGCCCAGCTCCTCGCGCACCATGTCGTAGAACTTGGTGCCCGGGAGGGGATAGCTGACGCTCACCCCGATGTCGTCGGGCAGGGCCTCGCGCACCAGGCCCACGGTGGCCAGGATGTCCTCGAAGGTCTCGCCGGGGTAGCCGAACTGGAGGAAGAAGCAGGCCCGGATGCCCGCCGCCTTGAGGCGCTTGCGGGCCTCGTGGATCTTGGCGAGCGTGGTGCCCTTGTCCATGGCGTCGAGGATCTTCTGGCTGCCGCTCTCGGCGCCCAGCCAGACCTCGACGCAGCCGGCGCGGGCGAGGCCCTCGACCGCGGTCGGGGTCATCAGGTCCACCCGCGACTGGATCATGAACGGGATGTGGGCGTCGCGGGCCTCGATCTCCCGCGCCAGCTCCGGCACCCACTGCGGGCGCAGGCCGAAGATGTCGTCCGCGAACCAGACATGGTCGGGCTTGAGCAGGCGCTTGACCAGCGCCATCTCCTCGGCCAGGTTGGCGGGCGAGCGGATGGCGTACTGCTGGCCCCAGATCGGCTTCGCGCACCAGTTGCAGTGGAACGGGCAGCCGCGCGTGCTGACCAGATTCACGCTGTAGAAGCCGTGCGCCTTCGTCCACGCCTCCCGGTAGCGCTCGCCGTCCACCAGGTCCCAGGCCGGGAAGGGGAAGACGTCGGGGTGGCGCTCGGGCCGGCGCGGCGTCGTATGGCGGATGCCGGAGGGATTGCCCGGGTCGGCCGGATCGGGCAGCGCGAGGCCCGCGATCTCCTCCGGCGGCACCGGGCTGCGGCCGGAGAGCGCGTCGACCAGCTCGACCAGGCTCCAGTCGGCCTCGCCGAGCAGGACGTACTGCACGCCGTGGGCGAAGTAGAGGTCGGGGTGGTCGGTGACGTCCGAGCTGGAGGCCACGACCGAGGCGCCGATCGCGCGGGCGCGGGCGCTCATGCGCCAGGCCGCCTCGCGCGCGTGGGTCAGGCACATCTTGGTCAGGAAGTTGAAGTTGTCCTCGAAGAGGACCACCACGGCCGGGCGGTGGCGCTCCAGGGCCGCCTCGAACTCGTGCTCGCCCTCGGAGAGGGTGGCGTCGAAGAGCGCCACGTCGTAGCCGCGCTCGCGCAGATGGGCGGCGGCGTAGAGCGTGCCGAGCGGCGCATAGGGCCGCATCTTCTGCGTCTGCTTGGCGTCGTTGCGCAGGAAGAAGGAGTGGGCGAGCAGGACGTCGCTCATCGATCCGTGGCTCTCTTGGTGGAGTTGTCCTGTCCGGTCGGCGGGACTATAGCCCGCCATCTCCCCGGCGTCAAACTCCGCGCCGCTCCCGTAATCTGGTTCGTAAGGCTGTGTGCGTATCCTGGCGTCGTTGTGAAGGGCCGGGGCCCAGAGCCCTCGCTCCGCACCTCCCTCGGCGGCCCGGAAGGCCGCCCTTTTTTTAAGTATGATGTGGTCCAGCCGATCACGGAGGACCACCTTGCGCGCCGGAACCCGTCTTCTCCCCCTCGCCCTGCTCGTCTCCCTGACCCCGGCCCTCGCCGCGGCTCCTCCCCGGACCCCGCCGACCCCGTCGGTCGGGGTCACCGGCATGGTCCAGGGCCCCGGCGGATCGCCGCTCGAAGGCGCCCGCGCCAGCCTGGTCCCCGTGCCGGCCTTCCCCGCGCTGGTCCGGCTGGCGCTGGAGGGGAAGGTGGACCCGGAGCCCGCCGCCACGGCCGCCACGCGCGCCGACGGCACCTTCCGGCTGGAGGCTCCCGAGCCCGGCATGTGGAAGGTCGTGGTCCAGGCGCCGGGCCTCGTGCCGAAGGAGATGGCGCTGCTGCCGCTGCTCGAGGAGTCCGAGCTGCCGGCGGTCAAGCTGGAGAAGGACGCCGGGTTGGAGATCCGGGTCCTGGGCCCCGACGGCGCGCCGGCGGCCGGCGCCCGGGTGCGCACCCTCCAGTCCCGGCCGTTCTTCGGGGGCGACTTCCAGGCCTCCTGGCAGACCCCGGTGCGTGCCGCCCGGACCGACGCCCGGGGCATCGCCGTGCTGCCGCGGGCCGCCCGCGAGCGGCTCACGGTGCTCGCCGGCCTGGACGGCCATGCCTATGCCAGCCGGGAGACCACGGGCGGGTCCGCGGTCGTCCAACTGTCCGGTGGCAATGCCGACAGGCGGCAGGTCCGCGTGCTGGACGCCGGCGGCAAGAAGCCCGTGGCCGACGCCTGGGTGCGCATCGGCCCGGCCGAGGACGGCCGCTGGACGGTCGGGAAGACCTCGGCCGAGGGCCTCTTCGACGTGCCGCTCGGGAAGGGGCCGCGCCAGCCCCTCGCGATCCTCGCGGACGACGGCCGCGTCCTGGAGACCACGGTCGAGAAGGCGAAGCCGGACGAGAAGGGGCCGCGCGTCCTGGTCCTGCCGGCGCTGGAGCCGGTCGCCGGCCGCGTGGTGTCGTCCGTGGACGGCCGGCCCGTGGCCGGTGCCCTGGTCTGGGGCGAGGATCCCGGGGCGTTGCGCCGCACCGGGGCGGACGGCGCCTACCGGATCGAGCTGTCGCCGGGCGGATCGGCGGGAGAGAACCAGATCGGGGCGGCCGCGCCCGGCTTCTTCCCGGAGAGCGGCGGCGTGACCGGCCCGCCCGGCCGCCGCCAGGGGCCGGCGCTCGCGCTGCAGCCCGCCCTGTCCGTGGCCGGCGTGGTGGTGGACGAGAAGGGGGTGCCGGTGGGCGGGGTGGAGCTGCGCGCCACGCCGCGGCTTGGCGACCGCTTCCAGATGCTGTCGGTGGGCAGCGGCGGCACGGCGCGCACCACGCCCGCCGGCCGCTTCCGCGTGCCCCGGCTGGCGGCCGGCACCGCGCACGACCTGCGGCTCTCCCGCGCCGGTTTCGCTCCGGCGACCGCGGAGATCCCGCCGCTGGAGCCCGGCCGTCCCGCCGCCGACTTGCGGCTCGTGCTGCGCAAGGGGCGCACCGCTTTCGGCCGGGTGGTGAACGGGGCCGAGCAGGCGATTGCCGGCGCCCGGGTGTCGCTCAAGCGGGATACGGGCGGCGACATGCGGGACCGCATCCGGGCGATGATTCTGGGCGGCGGGGACGAGGCCGCGTTCGAGGGCGTGACCGGCGCGGACGGGCGCTTCGAGATCCGCGATCTCCCCGCCGGCGCCTGGTCGCTGGAAGCGAAGGCCTCCGGCTACGCGCCGCTCACCGTGCCCGGCCTGTCGGTCCCGGAGGGCGCCGGCCAGGCTGATCTCGGAACGGTGGTGCTGCCCCCCGGCGTGGCGGTCGAGGGCTACGTGGTCGATCCGCGGGGCCGGCCGGTCGAGGGGGCGGAGGTCGACTCCTCGGAGGGGCTCGGCCCGTTCGCCCGCATGGGCTTCGCGCGCCGCCAGGGCGAGGACAAGGAGCCCACGGCGGTCAGCGGCGCGGACGGCTACTTCCGGATCGAGGACCGCCGGGCCGGCGAGACGATCAACCTCGACGTCAGCCGCACCGGCTACGCCCCGGCTTCGGCGCCCGGCGTCCGCGTGCCTCCCGAGGAGCCGGTCCGCATCGTGATGCAGCCCGCCTCGGCGGTCGAGGGGCGGGTGGTGGACGGCGACGGCAAGGCGGTCGCCGGCGCCCGGGTGCTGATCATCCCGGCCGAGCGGCGGGGCGGCTTCCAGCGCCTGGACGACACCACGGACGAGTCCGGCGCCTTCCGCGTCGAGGGCGTGCCGCCCGGCGCGGTCGACGTGCGCACCCTGGCCGCGGGGTACCAGTCGGCGCACGTCTCGAACCTGGAGGTGCGCGCCGGCCAGGACCTCAAGGGGGTGGAGATCGTGCTCACGCCGGGCGCCGCGGTCGAAGGGCGGGTCCTGTCGCCCTCGGGCAAGCCGGTGGCGGGCGCCCGGGTCGAGATGGCCGACGAGGGGGGCCGGGGCTTCTTCTGGATGCAGGACTCGGGGACGACCGACGGCGACGGCCGCTACCGCCTGGAGGGCATCCCTCCCGGCTCGCGCAGCTTCCAGGCGAGCCATCCGGACTACCGCCGCACGGTGCGCGACCTGGAGGTCCGCTCGGGCGAGAACACGCTCGACCTGAGCCTCGAGGGCGGGGTGGAGGTGCGCGGCCGGGTGGTGGACGAGGGCGGCGCGCCGGTGCCGGGCGCCCGGATCAGCCTGCGCGAAGGCGGGCGCTCCTGGGACCTGCCGCGCGACGTGAGCGGCGCCGACGGCTCGTTCACGCTCACCGGCGTGGCCGACGGCACCTACCGCCTGGTGGGCGAGAAGGAGGGCTTCGCCCGCGACGAGGAGGGGCTGGCCATCCTCGTGGCCGGCAGCTCGGTCGGCGGCCTGGAGGTCAAGCTGGGCCGGGGCGGCGCCGTGACCGGCCAGCTCCTCGGCCTCGACTTCACCGAGCTGTCGCAGGTCCAGGTGCGCTCCGACGGCGGCGGCGGCGGGCGCACCGGCACGGTGCGGCCGGACGGCTCCTACCGCATCGAGAATCTCGCCTCCGGCAAGCGGCGCATCGTCGCCACCCTGCCCGGCGGCACGCGCCAGGCCGACGGCGAGGTGGAGCTGGAGCCGGGCGTCTCCGAGGCCCGGCTCGACCTCGACTTCGGCGAGGGGGTGACGCTCACCGGCCGCGTGCTGCGCAACGGCGAGGCGCTCGCCGGCGCGATGGTCTCGCTCGGCGGCGCGGCCGGCGGGCGCTGGGGCGAGACCGACCACGAGGGGCGCTTCCGCTTCGAGTCGCTCGCCGAGGGCAGCTACGACCTGGCGGTGATGACCTTCGGCGGCACGCGCCACGAGGAGAAGCTGGAGCTCGCCGGCGACCGCGACCTGCTCATCGACCTGGAGACGGTCGCCGTCTCCGGCCGCGTCACCGACGCCGCCGACAAGAGCCCGGTCTCCGGCGCCTCCGTCACCCTGCTGCCGCGGGAGACGAGCGGAGAGGGCGGGCGCTTCTTCCCGATCGAGACCACCTCGGACTCCCGCGGCGCCTTCCGGCTGCTCGACGTGGCCGAGGGCGCCTGGAAGGTGCGGGTCACCCAGGAGGGTTACGCGCCCGCCGAGCAGGAGATCCAGGTCGAGGGCGCGCCGGTCGAAGGCCTGGAGCTGGCGCTGCAGGCAACGGAGGGCGTGACGCTGGAGGTCTTCCTGCCGAACGGCCAGTCGCCGGCGCAGGTGCGCTCGGCGGTCCTCGACGGCTCGGGCCGGGTGGTGTCCACGGGCTCCCACGCCGTGCGCGAGAACGGCCGCGTGCGGATCTCCAGCGTGGCGCCCGGCGCCTGGGAGCTGGTCCTGGAGGCCGATGGCTGGGCGCCGGTCTCGCTGCAGGTCACGGCGCCCGGCGACGCCGGCCGGGTGGTCCTCGCCACGCCCGGGAACCTGCGGGTGGAGGTGCCCGCCCTGGCCGACGGCAAGGTCGGCGCCACCGTCCGCTTCACGGACGGCGCCGGGCGGGTCTTCCACGCCGTCTGGGGCAGCGAGGCGCAGAGCGACTTCACGCTCCAGAACGGCGCGCGCGAGTTCCAGCGCATCCCGGTCGGGAGCTGGAACGTCACCGTCACCGCGGCCGACGGCCGCAAGTGGACCGGCGCCGCCACCGTGGCCCCGGGTGGGAAGGCGGTGGCGAAGCTGGAGTGAAGAAAGGGACCCAAAGGGCTGCAAGGACTGCAGGGACGACAGCCAGGAAAAAGACCTTGCAGTCCCTGCAGCCCTTTAGGTTCCTGA
>JBEQUE010000190.1:0-13177 GCA_040349255.1 Acidobacteriota bacterium
TCTACCCGCCCGGCCTCGACTTCGTGGCGGCGTTCTTCGGCTGCCTGTATGCCGGAGCCGTGGCCGTGCCGGCCTATCCGCCGCGCTCGGCCCGCGGCCAGCCGCGCCTGCGCTCGATCGCGGCGGATTGCGGAGCCTCCGCCGTCCTGACCACGTCCACGGTGGCTTCGCGGGAGAGCCTGGTCGAGCGGGTGCCGGAGCTCTCCGGGGCGCGATGGCTGGCGACCGACGACCTCGACGAATCCACCGGCTCCTGGCAGGAGCCGCACCTCACCGGAACCGATCCAGCCTTCCTCCAGTACACCTCCGGTTCGACGGCCGAGCCCAAGGGCGTGGTGGTGACGCACGGCAACCTCGTCCACAACGAGGAGGTGATCCGGCGCTCCTTCGGCCAGTCGGAGAGCTCGGTCGTGGTGGGCTGGCTGCCGCTCTACCACGACATGGGGCTGATCGGAAACGTCCTGCAGCCTCTCTGGTGCGGCGGCGAGGCGATCCTGATGTCGCCGCTCGCCTTCCTGCAGCGGCCGCGGCGCTGGCTGGAGGCGATCTCGCGCTACCGCGCCACCACGAGCGGCGGGCCGAACTTCTCCTACGACCTCTGCCTGCGGAAGATCAAGGAGGCGGACCGGCAGGGGCTCGACCTGAGCTCCTGGCGCGTGGCCTTCTCCGGCGCCGAGCCGGTGCGGAGCGCGACGATGGAGCGCTTCGCCGAGGCCTTCGCGCCGTACGGCTTCCGGCGCGAGGCGTTCTACCCTTGCTACGGTCTCGCCGAGGCCACGCTCTTCGTGACCGGCGGCGATCCGGGCGAGCCTTTCCACGCCCGGCCGCTCGACCCGGAGGCGCTGGCGGAGAACCGCGTCTCCGTCGATCCGGAGGGTCGGGAGCTGGTGAGCTGCGGCCGGCCCGCGGCGGACCCGGCGCAGCGGCTCCTGATCGTCGATCCCAGTGATCTCGCGATGGGCGCGGTCTGCCCGCCGGACCGCATCGGCGAGGTCTGGATCTCCGGCCCCGGCGTGGCCGCCGGCTACTGGAACCGGCCGGAGGAGACGGCGCGCAGCTTCGGCGCCCGGCTCGCGGACGGAGACGGACCTTTCCTGAGGACGGGCGACCTCGGCTTCGTGATGGACGGCGAGCTGTTCGTGGCCGGCCGGCTCAAGGACCTGATCATCCTGCGCGGCCGGAACCTCTACCCGCAGGACGTGGAGCTGACCGCCGAGCGCAGCCATCCCGCGCTGCGGCCCGGCTGCGGCGCGGCGTTCGGCGTGGAGCGCGACGGCGAGGAGCGGCTGGTAGTCGTGCAGGAGGTGGAGAGCGCCGAGGGTCTGGAGGCCATGGCCGGAGCGATCCGCCAGGCCGTGGCCGAGGAGCACGAGGCCGCGGTGGACGACGTCGTCCTGGTGCGGCGCAACACCGTGCCCAAGACCTCCAGCGGCAAGATCCAGCGCCGCGCCTGCCGGGCGCTGTACCTGTCCGGAAGCCTGTCGCCGCTGCAAACCCCGAAGCCCGAGAGGCAGGGCGGAGGCGCCCTCTCCCGCGAAGCGGGGGAGGGTCGGGGAGGGGTCTTCTCCGACATCCTCATGCAAGAGGCCGCCCGCGTCGCCCGGACCTCCCGCATCGACCCCACCCAGCCCCTCCTCGCCCTGGGTCTCGACTCCCTCGGCGCGGTCGAGCTGCAGAGCCGGCTCGCGTCGCGGCTCGGCGTGCTGGTGCCGGTCGCCCGCATCCTCGAAGGCGCCAGCCTGGCCGAGCTGGCCGAGGAGATCCGGACGCGGCCGGAGGCCATCGAGAGGACCGCGTCCGTGGACCTCGCCGGCGAGCACCCGCTCTCGGCCGGCCAGCGCGCGCTCTGGCTCGCCGAGCGGCTGGCCCCGGAGAGCGCGCTCTACAACCTCGCGAGCGCCGCCCGGATCCGCGGACCTCTCGACACCGCCGCGCTGGAGCGCGCCTTCGCGGCGCTCGCCCGGCGGCACCCGGCGCTGCGCACCACGTTCACCGGCGATCCGCAACAGCGGGTCCACGACGAGCTGGCGCCGGACTTCCGGGTCGGCCCCTTCGACCGGAACGCCGAAGCCTTCCGGCCGTTCGACCTGGAACGGGGCCCCCTGGTGCGGGTCCGCGTCCGGTCGATCTCCCCGGACGAGCACGAGCTGCTCCTGGTCGTCCACCACCTGGTCTCCGACTTCTGGTCGCTGACCCTCCTGGTGCGCGAGCTGGCGGCGCTCTACCGGCAGGAGGAGCTGCCTGCGCCAACCGCTACGTATCTCGACTTCGTCCGCCGCCAGGAGGAGACGCTGGCCGGCCCGCGCGGAGAGGAGCTGTGGGACTACTGGCGCCGGCAACTTGCGGGGCTCGCCGGAGAGCTGCCGGCGCTGGAGATCCCCACGGACCGGCCCCGGCCGAGGATCCAGGGCTTCTCCGGCGGGTCGCGGAGCCTCGCCGTGGATGGCTCCGGAGCGCTCGCGCTCGCCGGCGCCCGCGGCGCCACGCTCCACATGCTGCTGACGGCGGCGTTCCAGGCTCTCCTCCACCGCTATACCCGGCAGGACGAGATCCTGCTCGGCTCGCCCGCGGCCGGCCGGAGCCCGGGGCTGGAGGACGTGGTCGGCTACTTCGTGAACCCGCTCGTGCTGCGCGCCTCGTTCGCGGACGACCCCGGGTTCGCGGACCTGCTGGCCCGGGTGCGGACGGCGGCGCTCGGCGCGCTGGAGCACCAGGATTTCCCGTTCCCGGTCCTGGTGGAGCGCCTGCGGCCCGAGCGCGACCCGGGCCGCTCGCCGGTCTTCCAGGCCATGCTCGTGCTCCAAAGATCCCAGTCCGGCGACGCGGGGCTGTCCGCCTTCGCGCTCGGCGAGGCCGGCGCGCGGATGGAGCTGGCCGGGCTGGACTGCGAGTCGCTCGACCTCGCCGAGCGCCGGGTGCCGTTCGACCTGATGTTGATGGCCTCCGAGTCGGAAGGCCGCATCGAGCTGTCGCTCCAGTACGTCTCCGCCCTGTTCGACGGCGCCACGGTCGAGCGCATGCTCGGCCATCTCGCCAACCTGCTCGGCGCCGCCGCGGCCTCGCCGGAGGCGCGGATCTCGGAGATCGACCTGCTGAGCGAGGCCGAGCGCCGGCAGATCGAGGCCTGGGCTTCGGGTCCGGCGATCGAAGCCAGCCATCTGTGCCTCCACGAGCTGATCGAGGCCCAGGCGGCGCGGACGCCGGACCGGATCGCGCTCGTCGTCCACGGATCGGGTCCGGAGGAGATCACCTACGCCGAGCTGGCCTATCGGGCCGAGGCGCTCGCCGGTCGCCTGCGCTCGCGCGGCGTCGGGCCGGAGGTCCGGGTGGCGGTCTGCGCCGAGCGCACGCCGTCGCTGGTGGTCGCTCTCCTCGCGGTGCTCAAGGCCGGCGGCGCCTACGTGCCGATCGATCCGGCCTACCCCGCCGAGCGGCGCGACTTCATGCTGGCGGACTCCGGGGCGGCCCTGCTCCTGACCGGAGAGGAGCTCGACGGTCCCGACGAGCCGGCGCTTCGCCGCCCGGTGCCCGGCAACCTGGCCTACCTGATCTACACCTCGGGCTCGACCGGCCGGCCGAAGGGCGTCGCGATCGAGCACCGGAGCGCCGCGGCCTTCGCGCGCTGGGCGAGGCAGGTCTTCTCGGACGAAGAGCTGTCCGGCGTGCTGGCGGCGACCTCGATCTGCTTCGACCTCTCGGTCTTCGAGCTGTTCGTGCCGCTCTGCTGGGGCGGCACCGTGATCCTGGCCGACAACGCGCTGGCGCTACCGCAGACCGAAGGGGTGAGGCTGGTCAACACCGTGCCCTCCGCCATGGCGGAGCTGGTCCGGTCGGGCGGCCTGCCGGGCTCGGTGATCACGGTGAACCTCGCCGGCGAGCCGCTGACCCGCGAGCTGGCGGACGCGATCCCCTGCAAGCTGCTGAACCTCTACGGCCCGTCCGAGGACACGACCTACTCCACCTTCACGGTGGTCGGACCGGAAGGCGAGCCGACGATCGGCCGGCCCGTCGCCGGCACCCGCGCCTGGCTGGTGGATGCCGGCCTGCGGCCCGTTCCGCCCGGCCTGCCCGGCGAGCTGTGCCTGGCCGGCGAGGGGCTGGCGCGGGGCTATCTCGGCCGTCCCGACCTGACCGCCGAGCGCTTCGTGCCCGACCCGTTCGGGCCGCCCGGAACGCGGCTCTACCGCACGGGCGACCTGGCGCGGTTCCGGCCTGATGGCGAGATCCGGTTCCTGGGCCGGATCGACCACCAGGTGAAGATCCGCGGCTTCCGGGTGGAGATCGGCGAGGTCGAGGCCGCGCTCCGCGCCCTGCCCGCGGTCCGCGACGCGGTGGTGATCGGCGCCGGCGACCGGCTGAACGCCTTTGTGGTCGGCCCGGTCGATCCCGTCGGCCTCCGGGAGGAGCTGCGCCGCACCCTGCCCGAGTTCATGGTGCCGGCGGTCGCCGTGCTCGACGCCCTGCCGCTCACGCCGAACGGCAAGGTCGACCGCAAGGCCCTGGCGCGCCTCGCGCCGGGCGCGGGCTGGCAGGAGGCAGGAGAGGCGCCGCGCGACGAGACGGAAGAGGCGCTGGCCGCGATCTTCGCCGAGGTCCTCGGGATCGAGCGGGTCGGCGTCCACGACGACTTCTTCGCGCTCGGCGGCCATTCGCTGCTGGCGGTGCGGGCGCAGTCGCGCATCCGCGAGCGCCTGGGCTCGCGCCTGGGCCTGGAAGTTCCGCTCGGCGCCTTCTTCCACTCGCCCACGGTGGCGCGCCTGCGCGCCAGCCTCGCGCCGGTCCGGAACCCGTTGCCGCCGATCCCGGCGCGGCCGGAGGGCCGGACCCGCTTCCCGCTCTCCTTCGCCCAGGAGCGCCTCTGGTTCCTGCAGCGGATCGCGCCGGAGTCGGCGGCCTACCACCTCGCCGGCGCCGCCCGCCTCCAGGGGCCGCTCGACGTGGACGCCCTGCGCCGCGCCTGGGACGGGGTCGTGCGGCGCCAGGAGGTCCTGCGTTCGCGCATCCGCGAGGTGGACGGCCGGCCGGTGCTGGAGGTGGTGGAAGCGGGGGTGGAGCTGAAACCGGCCGACGGTGACGTGGGGACCTTCGCGCGCCGGCCCTTCGATCTCGAAAACGAGCCGCCCGTCCGCGCCGCCCTCGTGCCGCTCGGACCCGAGTCCCACCTCCTCGTCCTCGTCCTCCACCACGTCGCCGCCGACGAAGGCTCGCTCGACGTCCTCCTCCACGACCTCGCGGCCGGGTACGAGGGGCTCGCGCTCGCGGAGCCGCCGTTCCAGGTCGCCGACCATGCCGCCTGGCAGCGCGGCTGGCTCCAGGGAGAGGAGCTGGAGAGCCGCCTGGCCTGGTGGGAGGAGCGGCTCGCCGGGCTCGCGTCGCTGGAGCTGCCCACGGACCGGCCGCGGCCGGCGATCTGGAGCGGCCACGGCGCCACTGCGACCGCGCGGCTCGACGCCGATCCCCTCTCCGCCCTCGCCCGGCGCGAGGGGAGCACGCTGTTCATGGCGCTGCTCGCGGCGTTCCAGGCCCTGCTCGGACGGTACACCGGCCAGGAGGACGTGGCCGTGGGCTGCCCGGTGTCCGGCCGCGACCGGCGGGAGCTGGAGGGGCTGGTCGGCCTGTTCGTGAACACCCTCGTGCTGCGCGCCGATCTCACGGAGAAAGCGTCGGGCGAGCCCGGCTTCCGCGGCCTGCTGCGGCAGGTGCGCGACACCACGGTCGCGGCGCAGGAGCGCGCCGACCTGCCGTTCGAGCTGCTCGTGGACCGCCTGCGGCCGGAGCGCAGCCTGGACCGCAACCCGCTCTTCGGCGTGACCTTCGCGCTCCACCGGCCGCCCGCGGCGCGGCGGGTCGGCGCCCTCGACATCTCCGTGGAGCCGGTCTCGACCGGCACGGCCAAGTTCGACCTGAGCCTCTTCGCGGCCGGGACCGCGGACGGCCTGGAGCTGTCCCTGGAGCACGCGGCCGACCTCTTCGAGACCGCCACGGCCGGGCGCCTGCTCGGCCACCTGGCGAGCCTGATCCGGGAGGCCGTCGCCGATCCCGAACGGTCCGTGTGGGAGCTGCCGATCCTCGATCCTGAGGAGCGGACCCAGCTCCTGGTCGAGTGGGGCTCGCAGCCGCAGCCGGTCGAGGCGGGGCTCGTCCACGAGATGTTCGAGGAGCAGGCCCGCCTCGCGCCCGGGCGCCTGGCCGTGGCGGCCGGCGACGGATCGCTGACCTACGGCGAGCTCGACCGGCGGGCCGAAGGCTGGGCGCGGCGGCTGGCGGAGCTGGGCGTCGGCCCCGAGACGCCGGTGGCGCTGTGGATCGACCGCTCGGCCGGGTTCGTGACGGCCGCGCTCGCGGTGCTCAAGGCCGGCGGAGCCTACGTGCCGATCGATCCCGGGTCGCCCCGGACGCGCCTCCTGGAGCTGCTTGGGCAGGCCGGCATCCGGCACCTGATGACCGACCGCTCCGTGGAGTTTGAAGGCGAGATCCTCCGCGTGGACGGCGCCGTGCCGGACGGGGCCGGCCCCGGGGTCCGGGTGGACGGCCGGAACCTGGCCTACGCCATCTTCACCTCGGGCTCGACCGGAGCGCCGAAGGCGGTGGCGGTCGAGCACGCCGCGCTCGCCAACCTGGTCGGATGGCACCGGCGCGAATACGCGGTGACGCCGGAGGACCGCGCCACGCAGATCGCGGGCCTCGGCTTCGACGCCGCGGTCTGGGAGATCTGGCCCTGCCTGGCGGCCGGCGCGAGCCTGCACATCCCGGACGAGGCGACCCGCACCTCCCCGGCCGCGCTCGTGGACTGGATGGCCGCCGAGGGCGTGACGCTCGCCTTCCTGCCCACGCCGCTCGCCGAGCTGGCCGTGGCCCGGCCGCGGCCCGAAGGCCTCCGCCTGCGCGCGCTGCTCACCGGCGGCGACCGCCTCCACCGGGCGCCGGACTCCTCCTGGAACCTCGTCAACCACTACGGCCCGACCGAGAACACGGTCGTGGCCACGAGCGCCGGGGTCGAAGGTGAGGGGACGCCACCCATCGGCCGGCCGATCGGCAACGTCCGGACGTACGTCGTGGACGCCCGCCTCCGGCCCGTGCCGGCCGGCGTGCCGGGCGAGCTGCTGCTGGGCGGCCTGTCCCTCGCCCGCGGCTATCTGGGGCGGCCGGACCTGACCGCCGAACGCTTCGTAGCTGATCCCCTGGGGGGCGAGGCCGGCGAGCGCCTCTACCGCACGGGCGACCTGGTCCGCTACCTGCCGGACGGCCGGATCGATTTCCTCGGCCGCATCGACCAGCAGATCAAGGTCCAGGGCTTCCGCATCGAGCCGGCCGAGGTCGAGGCGGCGCTCAACCGCCATCCGCTGGTGATGGAGAGCGCGGTCCGCACCTGGGACGGCGGCTCGCTCGCGGCTTACATCGTCGGAGAGGTGGATGCCGCGGCGCTGCGCGAGGACCTGCGGAACCGCCTGCCCGCCTGGATGGTTCCGGCGACCTTCACGTTCCTCGACGTCCTGCCCCTGACTCCGAACGGCAAGGTGGACCGGCGGGCGCTGCCGAAGCCGGAGCGCGCCGCGGGCTTCACGCCGGCTCGCAACGAGACCGAGCGCCGGCTGGCGGAGATCTGGTCGGAGGTGCTGGGAGGCGCGCAGGTCGGGGTTCTCGACAACTTCTTCGACCTCGGCGGCCGGTCGCTCCTCGCGATCGAGATCCTGGCCCGCGTGCGCAACGCGTTCGGCGTGGAGCTGCCGCCGCGCACCCTGTTCGAATCGCCGACGATCGCCGAGCTGGCCGAGGCCGTGGCGAAGGCCGGCGCCGACGAAGGCCCGGCCCTGGTTCCTGTCGGACGCGCGGGCGTGCCGGCCTCCTTCGCCCAGCAGCGCCTCTGGTTCCTCGACCGCCTGGAGCCCGGCAGCCCGGTCTACAACCTGCCGACGCGGGTGCGCCTCCAGGGCCCGCTCGACCCGGCGGCCCTGCGCCGCAGCCTGACCGCGATCGTCGGACGCCACGACGCGCTCCGCACCACCTTCACCGCGAAGGACGGCGAGCCGGTCCAGGTCGTCCATCCGCCCGGAGAGGCCGACCTGCCGGTGGTGGACCTCGCCGGCTTTGCCGACCCGATGGCGGAGGCGGAGCGGATCGGCGCGCTCGACGCGGCGCAGCCGTTCGACCTCGAGCGCGGACCGCTCCTGCGCGCCACCCTCCTGCGGCTCGGCCCGGACGACCACGTCCTCCTCCTCACCGTCCACCACATCGTCTGGGACGGCTGGTCGCTCAACGTCTTCATCCGCGAGCTGTCGGCGTGCTACCGCGGCCAGGCCCTGCCCGGGCTGGCGGTGCAGTACGCGGACTACTCGGAGTGGCAGCGCCGGCGGCTCCAGGGAGAGGGCCTGGAACGCCATCTCGCGTACTGGCGGGAGCGCCTCGCCGGCGCGCCCGCGGCGCTCGACCTGCCGACCGACCGGCCGCGGCCTCCGTTCCAGACCTGGCGCGGCGCGAGCGAGCGGATCGCGATCGACGCGCGCACGGCCGCGGCGGTGCGCGAGCTGGCGCGGCGCGAGGGCTCCTCGGTCTTCATGACGCTTCTCGCGGCGTTCACCGCGGTGCTCGCCCGCTGCGCGCGCCAGCTCGACGTGGTGGTCGGCACCCCCACCGCGAACCGCGAGCGGGTGGAGCTGGAGCCGCTCCTCGGCTTCTTCGCCAACAGCCTGGTGCTGCGCGTGGACTTCCCGGGCGACGCCACGTTCCGCAATTTATTGGCGCGGGTGCGCGGGGCGACGCTCGGCGCCTACTCCCATCAGGAAGTCCCGTTCGAGAAGCTGGTCGAGGCGCTCAAGCCGGAGCGCAACCTGGGCCAGAACCCGATCTACCAGGTGACCTTCGCGCTGGAGGACTCGGAGCGGCCGGCGCTCGACCTGCCCGGCGTGACCGCCACGCCGCTCGTCGCCGACAGCGGCACCGCGAAGTTCGACCTCGCGCTCTACATGGAGGACCGCGGCGGCCGCGGCGGCAGGATAACCGGCCTGCTGGAGTACAACCGCGACCTCTTCGAGCGCGCCACCGCGGCGCGCCTCCTGGCCCGCTTCTCCACGCTCCTGGAGTCCGCCGTCGCCGAGCCCGACCGGCCGGTGCTCGACCTGCCTCTCCTCGACGGCTCCGAGCGCCACTGGCTGCTCTACGAGGCGAACGACACCGACCGCGAGCCGGCCTGGAGCCCGTTCGTCCACCGCTGGTTCGAGCGCCGCGCCGCGGAGCGCCCCGGCGCGCCCGCAGTTTCTCAGGTAGGCCAGGTCGGCACGGACCGCCGGCTCACCTACGGCGAGCTGGATCGGCGCGCCAACCAGCTCGCCCACCGCCTGCGCGCGCTCGGTGTGGGCCCGGAGACGCGGGTGGCGGTCGCCGTCGAGCGCTCGCCGGAGCTGATCGTGGCCCTGCTCGGCATCCTCAAGGCCGGCGGATGCTACGTGCCGCTCGACCCGGCCTACCCGGCGGACCGCCTGGCCTTCATGCTCCGCGACTGCCAGGCGCCGGTGCTCCTCACCCAGCCGCATCTGGCCGACACCCTGCCGGAGACCCAGGCCGCGCCGCTGCTGCTCGACCCGGAGTGGCAGGAGCTGGCGGGCGAGAGGACCGACGCTCCGGAGACGGACCTGCTGCCGGAGAACCTGGCCTACATGATCTATACCTCGGGCTCGACCGGCAGGCCGAAGGGCACGATGATCCGGCACGACTCGTTCGCGAGCTACACCGAGGTGGCCTCGCGGGCCTACGGCGTGGGCCCGGAGGACCGGGTGCTCCAGTTCTGCTCGATCAGCTTCGACATCAGCCTGGAGGAGATCGTCCCCTGCCTGGCGCTCGGCGGCGAGCTGGTGATGCGCAACGACGCCATGCTGGAGTCGGTCGCCACGTTCCTGGACGTCTGCCGGGAGCGCTCGATCACCATGATGAGCCTGCCGACCGCCTACTGGCACGACATCACGGCCCGCCTGGACGAGATCGCGCTCCCGCCGTCGCTCCGCCTGGTGATCATCGCCGGCGAGCGCGCCCTGCCCGAGCGCCTGGTGGCCTGGCGCCGGCACGCGCCGGAACGGCCGCGGCTCATCAACACCTTCGGCCTGACCGAATCGACGATCATCTCGACCGTCTGCGACCTGACCGTCGCGAAGCTCGAAGGCATGCGCGAGGTGCCGATCGGCCGCGCCATGCCGGACAGCACGATCTACCTCCTCGATCGGAACTTCGAGCCGGTGCCGGCCGGCGTGCCCGGCGAGGTCTTCCTCGGCGGCCGGCTCCTGGCCCGGGGCTACTTCGGCCGGCCCGACCTGACCGCCGACCGCTTCCAGCCGCACCCGCATCCGAGCGCGCCCGGCGAGCGGGTCTACCGCACCGGCGACCTGGCGCGGGCGCTGTGGGACGGCGAGATGGAGTTCCTCGGCCGCGGCGACCACCAGGTCAAGCTGCGCGGCTACCGCATCGAGCTGGGCGAGATCGAGACCGCGATGCTCCGCCTGCCGCAGGTGGACGCGGCCGTCGTCCTGGCCCAGGATGAGCCGAAGCGGCTCGTCTCCTGGGTCGTTCCGGCCCCGGGACTGACGCTCACGTCCGCCGAGCTGCGGGCCGCGCTGCGCGAGGCGCTGCCGGACTACATGCTGCCGGCCGCGTTCGTCTTCCTGGAGGCGCTGCCGCTCACCCCGAACGGCAAGGTGGACCGCGCCGCGCTGCCGAAGCCGGAGGCCTCTGGAGCGGAGGTTGCCGAGAGCTACGTGGCGCCGCGCGACGAGGCCGAGCAGACCATCGCCCGCGTCTGGAAGGAGGTCCTCGGCCTCGACCGGGTCGGGATCTACGACAACTTCTTCGACCTCGGCGGCCACTCGCTCCTGCTGATCCAGGTCCACGAGCGGCTCAAGCGCGAGCTGGGCGCCGACCTGCCGATGGTCGAGCTGTTCAAGCACTCGACCGTGGACGCCCTGGCGCGCCGCCTGAGCCGGCCGAAGACCGAGGCGCAGGAGCCGGCGGGCCAGGCCCTGAAGCAGAAGGCCCAGGAGCGCGTGGCGCGCAGCCAGGCGGCCTCGCAGCGCGACCGCTTCCTCAAGGCGCGCGGCAACCTGGCCCAGCAGCGGCCCGCGGCTCCCGCTCCGGCGCCCAGACCATCTTCGGCGCCAGCGGGCCCGGACCCGGAGATCCGCGCCTCCCACGCCCGGCTGTCGCGGGCGAGCGCGGCCTTCCTGGAGTACGCCCTGGTGCGGCCGGAGGTCCAGGAGCGCCGCAGCTTCGAGCTCCTCGCCGCGCAGAGCGCCTTCGCGCCGTTCCCGCTCCACCCCTGGCCGGTCTTCGTGGACCGCGGCCGGATCGCGGAGCACGAGCGGGTCGCCGTCGGCCTCTCGCGGCTCATCCGCAGCCTGCCGAAGCGGGTGTTCGGGAACGACCCGGAGCGCGTCCGCGAGTTCTACGGCCTCGACACCGTGGACCTCGCGAAATCGATGCTGGAGCCTCCGACCGGCATCGACAGCGCGCTCGGCCGTGGCGACTTCCTCGACACCCGCGCCGGCCTCCAGTGCCTGGAGTTCAACATGGTCAGCCACCTGGGCGGCTGGCAGGCGCCGCTGTGGGCCGAGGCCTGCCTGCGCGTGCCGGTCATCCAGGAGTTCCTGCGCCGCGAGGGGCTGCGGGTCGAGTGCCGCAACACCATCGACCTCCTGTTCTCCCACGTCGTGGGCGAGGCCCGCCGGACCCTGCCGCTCAACGGCGAGCTCAACGTGGCCTTCGTCGTGCCGGACGATCTGGCCGGCGCCGTGCAGCGCGATTTCGAGGCCTACCTCGACGCCACGCTCCGGCAGGCTCTGGGGCGGGACACCGCCCTCCATGGCCGCGCGACCCTGCGGCGCTCCGCCGAGCTGGCCGAGCGCGACGGCCGGCTCTACGCCGGAAGCGAGCGCATCCATGCCGTGGTCGAGGCGCACGACGGCGGCACGGCGGCCCCGGCGGCGCGCTGCTTCAAGGCCGGCTCGCTCAACCTCTACAACGCGGCGGTGCGCACGGTGCTGACCGACAAGCGCAACCTCGCCCTCCTCTCGGAGCTCGCCGGCTCGGGCCTGTTCACGCCGGACGAGCGCGGGCTGATCGAGCGCCACGTGCCCTGGACCCGGCGGCTGGCCGCCGACACGTTCGAGGACGCCCTGGCGCGGCGCGAGGAGCTGGTCGTCAAGCGCGCCCGCGCGGGCCAGGGCCGCGGCGTCCACGCCGGCCGCTTCACGCCGGCGGACGAGTGGCGGCGGATCGTGGAGGAGGCGCTCGCGCAGGGCGACTGGGTGATCCAGCAGCGCGTCGAGCCGCTGCCGCTCCTCGGCCAGAGCGGCGAGCGCGGGACCGCGCCGCACGAGGCGGTCTGGGGGCTGTTCGTCTTCGGCGAGCGCTACGCGGGCGGCTTCCTCAGCCTGCGGCCGCAGGGCGAGAGCGGCGTGATCAACGTCCACCAGGGCGCCAGCGAGGGGATCATCCTGGAGGTCCTGCCGTGAGCCGCATCGCGGTCGTCGGCCTGGCCGGCCGGTTCCCGGGCGCGCCCGGCGTCGAGGCGCTCTGGCGGGTGCTCGACGAGGGGCGCGAGACGCTCACCGTGTTCTCCGAGGAGGAGTTGCGCGCCGCGGGCGTGCCGTCCGCGCTCCTGGCCGATCCGGCCTACGTGCGCTCGCGCGGCCTGATCGACGGGCCGGACCGGTTCGACGCCGCGTTCTTCGGCTTCAACCCGCGCGAGGCCGACGTGATGGACCCGCAGCACCGGCTGCTCCTGGAGACCGCCTGGCAGGCCCTGGAGAGCGCCGGCTGCGACCCTCGCCGCTACCCCGGGCTGATCGGCGTCTTCGCCGGCGCCGGGTCCAACACCTACCTTCTGTTCAACCTCGCCCGCAACCGCGAGGTGGTGGACGCGGTCGGCATGTACCAGGCCATGCTCGGCAGCGACGGCGATTTCCTGGCCACGCGCGTGTCCTACAAGCTCGGCCTGCGCGGCCCGAGCCTGACCGTGCAGACCGCGTGCTCGACCTCGCTCGTGGCGGTCCACCTGGCCTGCCAGAGCCTGCTCTCCGGCGAGAGCGATCTCGCGTTGGCCGGCGGCGTCTCGATCGACACGCCGCAGGTCGCGGGCTACGTCTACGAGCCGTCGAGCGTGATGTCGCCGGACGGGCACTGCCGTGCCTTCGAC
>JBEQUE010000196.1:0-40846 GCA_040349255.1 Acidobacteriota bacterium
GGGAAATTCCACCACCCTCTGGCTGGTGTTGGGCGAGCGGAAGCGCAGATAGCTGCCGTCCCGGGTGTAGCGGCCTCCGAGGGCGGGATCGTTCTCGTGCAGCTTGTCGTAGAAGACGTGCTCGGCCCCGTCGGCTCCGACATAGACCCAGAGGCCGTTGTCGTTCTGCGGGTCCAGGGGCTCGAGCAGCTCGCCGAGCGAGAGGCGCCAGCCCAGGCCGGCGTTCGAGCGCCGGTTCGGGAGCGCCTGGGTGTAGACGTTGGTGTCGTCCTCCTGGAAGTCCCAGACATTGCTGTTGTAGACCAGGGTCAGACCGTAGGAGAGGCCGCTGCTCACCGGGTACGAGCCACCGATCGGGATGGTCAGGACCAGGTTGCCGTTGAACAGGTTGACGGTGTCGAAGTCGCCGACGTGGAAGGCCTTCTCGGCCTGGAAGCCCCGCTCCTGACTGGGGAAGGTGTCCGCCGGCAGTGCGCAGGGGAGCAGCAGGAGAGCCAGGAAGAGGCGGCGCATGGCTCAGTCCCTCACCTGGAAGCGCAGGAACTCCATGCGGTCGGGATCGATGACGAGGAGGAGATCGCGCGGGGAGAGCCGCCCGGGCGCGGACGTCGGGGACGGTCCGAGACCCTCGAAGCGGGAGAGGACGGCGCGCAGGGTACCGTCCGGCTCGCCGTCCTCGTCGGACGCGCCGCCATCGCCGGCGCGCAGGGTCCAGGCGCCGACGCCGGGCCGCACCAGCAGGAGATAGACGAGCCGGCGGTCCAGATCCAGGCGGTTGAGCGCCGCCGGGATGGCCCGGCCGGGCAGCTCGGTTTCCAGGAGCGGAAAGCCCTCGGGCGCCGCCACTCCGGCCTCGCCGGTCTCCAGGTCCACCGCGAACCAGATCGAGCGCGGCGGCACGTCCTGTCCAAGATCGAGACGGACCTTGCCGTCCCTGTCGCCGTCCGCCGCCTGCCCGATGCGCGGCACGATCCTCGCGGCCCGGCGCTCGATCTCCCGGGCGACGCCGAACCAGACCATCCGGCCCCCGGGCGTGAGGCCGGAGGCGACCACGGCCCGCGGCTCGAAGGTCAGCGCCGGCGGAGCCCCGAAGGCCGGCGCGGCCGTCCACAACAGACAGGCGAAGAGCAGGGATTTCATGCGGTTCCTTTCAGATCAGCCCGGCCAGTCTTCCGAGCGCCGCCATGAGGTCGGGGCGGGTGTCGAGCACCGCGAGGAGCGGGTCTTCCGAAAGCTTTTCCAGCCGCTTCGGCACGGTGCGCAGGGTGTGGCGGCGGACGTCGAGCTTCGAGCTCACCTCGCTCCAGTTGAGCGGGGTCGAGACGGGCGCTCCGGGGTGCGGGCGGACGCTGTAGGGCGCGGCGAGGAGCTTGCCACGGCCGTTCTGCAGGGCGTCCACGTAGACCCGGCCCTTGCGCGCCGGAATGGATCGCAGGGTGGTGGCGATCGCCGGCAGCCGGTCCACGAGGACGCGCGCCAGGAGCTCCGCGATCTGTTTCGACTGCTCGTGATCGCACTGCCCGCCGAGCGGGATCAGGACGTGAAGGCCGCTGCCGCCGCTCGTCTTGATGAAGGACGACAGCCCGATCTCGTCGCAGAGGTCGCCGAGGGCGAGCGCGATGCGCACGACGTCCCGGAACGGCGCGCCCTTGGGATCGAGGTCGAGGATGCACCAGTCCGGCCGGTCGAGTTCCTGGATGCGGCTCGACCAGAGGTGGAACGGGATGACTCCGAGGTTTGCGAGATAGAGCAGCGACTCCTCGTCGTCGCAGAGGAAATATTCGATCGATTTCGAATCGCTCGCGATCGTCACCGTGCGCAGCGGCCCTGTCGTATCTCCGGCATTCTTCTGAAAGAAGGATTTTCCCGTGATGCCGTTCGGGTAGCGGTCGAGCACCAGCGGCCGGTCCTTCAGGTAGCGCAGCATCCACGGCGCCACGGCGCGGTAGTAGCCGATCAGGTCGCCCTTGGTGTAGCCCTCGTCCGGCCAGAAGACCTTGTCGGGATTCGTGAAGCGCGGGCTCACCGCAGCTTTCGGAGCTTCGGGCTCCTCCACCTCCGGCGCGGTGGGCGTCCAGCGGCACTCGTCGATCGTCTTGTCCTCGCGCAGCCGGAGGAACACGGGCTGGCGCAGATGGCCGCCGCGGGTGAGCTCCTTGTAGCGCACCTCGCAGACCAGCTCGGGCTCGACCCAGACGGCGTTCCTGTCCTTCGGCGGATGCGCGACGGGCGGCGTCGGGCGGCGGGCCGGATCGAGGCGGGCGCGGATCTCGGCCATCTCCCGCCCGTCGAGGCCGGAGCCCACGGTGCCGGCATACGCAAGCTCCGCGCCGTCCTGGATCGCCAGGTGGAGGCGCCGGAGGCCGCCGGGCCCGGGCTCGAAGCCCGCGATCGCGAAGTCGCCGGTGAGGTCCACCCGGATCTTGAGCCAGAGGGGCGAGTAGCCGGGCTTGTACGGCGAGTCCTCGCGCTTGGCCACGATGCCTTCGAGACCGAGGCTCTGCACCGCGGCGTACAGGTCCTCGCCGCGCTCCGGGATCTCCTCCACGATACGCAGGTGATCGGTGGACGGCAAAACGGCGCGCAGGATCGCTTTTCGATCGGAGAGCGGCAGGGGCCGCAGGTCGTAGCCCTCGAAGGCCAGGAGATCGAAGACGAAAAGGACGGGGGGAACATCGGCCGCCGAGCGCTGGGCGCGGCGCTGGAGGAGCTGGAAATCGGGCCGGCCGGACTCGTCGAGGATGACGGCCTCTCCATCCAACAAAAGTGATCGATAGGGAAGATCGGCGACCGCTTCCGTGATCTCGGGAAAGATCCGCGTCGCGTCCCGGCCGCTCCGGTAGGCGAGCCGGACTGCTCCGTCTTCCACTTTTTCGGCAAGAAGGCGAAACCCGTCGTACTTCAGCTCGAACAGCCACCCTTTTCTTGTGAAGGGCCCATCCGAAGTCTCGGGTTTCATCACTTCGGTATCGGTTGCCGAAACCAGTCGGGACGGGGCTCCGAGGCGTTCCAACTTTTTTCGAACGGATTTTCCGGGATCGTGCACGGGCATTGCAGATCGATGGTACAATAAGAGAATGACAGCTCGATCTTTCGCCTCCGGAACCATCTCGTTTGGACTCGTCACGATCCCGGTGAAGCTGTATTCGACGGGCGAGAGCTCGTCCGGGATCCAGCTCAACATGCTGCACAGGAAGTGCGGTACCCGCTTGAAGCAACAGTACATCTGCCCGACCGACGACCAGGTCGTCGGCCGCGATGAAATGGTGAAAGGTTACGAATACGCCAAGGGGCAGTACGTGCTGTTCTCGGAAGAGGAGCTCAAGGCCCTGACTCCGGAGCCCACCAACGCGATCGAGATCACCGAGTTCGTGCCGGCCGAGCAGGTCGATCCCGTCTACTTCGAAAAGTCGACCTATCTCGGGCCGGACAAGAACGGGGACCGCCCGTACCGGCTGCTGTCGCAGGCCATGCGCGAGACCGGCCGGGCGGCGGTGGCGCGCTACGCCGCGCGCGGCAAGGACTACCTGGTCCTGCTGCGGCCGTATCAGGAAGGTCTCATCATGCAGCAGCTGCGCTACGAGGACGAGATCCGGAAGTTCTCCGAGGTCCCGGTCGCTCCCGCCGAGGTCAAGGAGCCGGAGCTGCGGCTCGCCATGCAGCTCATCGAGCAGATCGCGACCGACGAGTTCCACCCCGAGGCCTACGAGGACAACGTGCGCAAGCGCACGCGCGAGATGATCGACAACAAGGTCCAGGGCCAGGAGATCAAGGCCGCGCCGGCCGAGGCGCCGCGGGCCCAGATCATCGACCTCATGGAGGCGCTCAAGGCGAGCCTGTCGTCGGCCCAGGCGCCAGGTCAGGCGAAGACCGCTGCGGAGCCGATCCCGATCTCGCGCAAGCCGCCCAAGGCCGCGCCGCGCACGGCGTCCGCGGGCAAGGCCGGCGCGTCGGAGACGAAGAAGAAGACCTCCAAGCGGTAAGGGAATGCTGGACGGGCGGAAACCCCGGAGTACAATGAGAGACGATGAACCGCGCCGCCTCTCTCAGCGCACCGGGTGAGGCTGGAGCGGGCGGCTACTCCACTCGCGACGTGGCCGCCCTGCTCGGCATCCCGGTAGCCCAGGTCCGAACCTACGTCCGCTCGGGATTCCTCGTTCCGGGCCAGGGCCCGCGCGGCGAATACCGCTTCACGTTCCAGGACCTGATCCTGCTGCGCACGGCCAAGGGGCTGGTCGAGGCCCAGGTCCCGACGCGCCGCATCGTGCTCGCCCTGCGCAACCTCCGCGAGCAGCTTCCCGAAGACCGGCCGATCACCGGCGTCCGCATCTCGGCCCAGGGCCACCACGTGGTGGTGCGGGACGGGCTCGAGATCTGGAACCCGGAGTCCGGCCAGGCCCTGCTCGACTTCGAGGTCTCCGATCTGGCCCGCGAGGCCGCGTCGCTGGAGCACGAGCGCGGCCAGCGGGCGCGGCAGATCCGCTTCACCGGACAGGCCGAGCCGGAAGCGGACTCGGCGGAAGACTGGTTCGACCACGGCGCCGGGCTGGAGCTCGACGATTCCGCCGCCGCGATGGACGCCTACCGCCAGGCGCTGGAGATCGACCCCACGATGGTCGACGCCCGCCTGAACCTCGGCCGGCTGCTCCACGAGGCCGGCAGGACGGTCGAGGCCGAGGGCCACTACCGGAGCACGCTGGAGACGCTGCCGGACGATCCCACGGCGCTCTTCAACCTCGGCGTCGCGCTCCAGGACCTCGGCCGGCCGGCCGAGGCCGCCGAGGTCTACGAGAAGGCGCTGGAGATCGACCCCGCGCTCGCCGACGCCCACTTCAACCTCGCGCTGGTCTGCGAGGAGCTGGGCCGCAGGCAGGCCGCGATCCGGCATCTCAAGAGCTACAAGCTGCTGGGCGGCTGACCCGCGCTACACTACGCCGCCATGAAAAAGCGGTGGCTTTGTGCTCTTCTCCTGCTCGCGCTCCCGGCCTTCGCGGTCGAGGGCAAATGGACTCCCCAGCAGGTCCTCGAGCTCGATCCAGCCTGGCTGCGGCAGCTCGGCCTGCAGATCCCGCCGGAGTCGCTCTGGGGGCGCGACGGCGCCGGCCTGCTCGAAGCGGCGGTGCAGGTCAACGGCTGCTCGGCCGGCTTCGTCTCCGCCGACGGCCTGCTGATCACGAACCACCACTGCGCCTTCGGCCTGCTCCAGCAGCACTCCACCCCGGAGCGCGACCTGATGACCGCGGGCTACCTCGCCCGCAGCCGCGCGGAGGAGCTGAGCGGCCAGGGGGCCCGCGCCACGATCCCGCACCGGACCACGGACGTCACGGCCCAGATCGAGGCCGCGGTGCCGCGTGGAGCGGACGACCTGGCCCGCTTCCGCGCCATCGAGCGCCGGAAGAAGGAGCTCACCGCGGCCTGCGAGGCGCAGCCGGACCGGCGCTGCCAGGTGGAGGCGTTCGACGACGGCGTCCAGTACGTGCTCTTCGAGAGCCTGGAGTTCCAGGACGTGCGGCTGGTCTACGCCCCGCCGCGCGCCGTGGGCGAGTACGGGGGCGAGATCGACAACTGGAGCTGGCCGCGCCACAACGGCGACTTCGCCCTGCTCCGCGTCTACGCCGGCCCGGGCGGCTCGCCCGCGCGGCCCGCGGCGGCCAACACGCCCTACCCCGCGCGCCACTTCTTCCCGATCGCCCGCGAAGGGGTCCAGCCGGGCGACTTCGTGATGGTCGCCGGCTACCCCGGTACGACCGTCCGGTCGCTGATCGAGCCCGAGATGCGGGAGCGCGGCGATTTCTACCACCCGCGGCGCGCCGAGCTCTACCGCGCCTGGATCGACCTCCTCGAAGCCGCTTCGGCGAAGGACGAAACGGCCCGCATCGCGCTCGCCGACCGCATCAAGAGCCTGGCAAACCAGGAGAAGAACTCGCGCGGCCAGGTGGCGGGGCTGCGGCGCGGCCATGTGCTGGAGAAGAAACAGGAGTCCGAGCAGGAGATCCTGGCCTGGGCCGCAGCGCGGCCCGCGCACGCGCCCGCGGTCGAAGCCCGGAACGAGCTCGCCCGGCTCATGCAGGCCCGGATGGCGACGTGGGAGAGGGACTTCCTGCTGGAGCAGGCGATCCGGGGGGCCAAGCCTCTCCACATGGCGCTCACGCTGGCGCGCTGGGCCGGCGAGAAGGCCAAGCCCGACCTGGAGCGCGAGCCCGACTACATGGACCGCAGCCGCGACCGCACCCTGGAGAGGCTGCGGCTCGACCAGGGCCGGATGTTCCCGCCCGCCGAGCAGGAGCTGCTGGCGGACTTCCTGGCGCGCTTCGCCGCGCTGCCCGAGGGCTCGCGGTCCGCGGCCGTGGACGCGTTCCTGGGCGCCGGCCGGTCGCCGGCGGAGATCCGGAAGCGGGTGGCCGACCTGTTCGCCCGCACCCGGGTCACGGACCTGGCGGAGCGCCTGCGGATGTTCGACGAGTCCGAGGCGCAGCTCCGCGCGCGGCGCGACCCGCTGCTCGATCTGGCCCTGGGGCTGGACCGCGAGCTGCTCGACCGCAAGGAGCGCGAGGACCGCTACAAGGGGGCCGCCTCGCGGCTGCGGCCGGTGTGGATGCGGGCGGTGATCGAGCACGCCGGCGGCCCCGTGGCCATGGACGCCAACAGCACGCTGCGGGTCTCCTTCGCCCACGTCGAGGGCTACGGCCCGCGGGACGCGGTGCGGATGGAGCCGCGCACGACGCTCGCCGGGGTGGTCGAGAAGCACACCGGCGAGGAGCCGTTCGACGCGCCGGACGAGCTGCTGGCCGCGGCCCCGGACGCGCCGCGGAGCCGCTGGGCCGACCCCGCGCTCCACGACGTGCCGGTGAACTTCCTGGCCGACGCGGACACGACCGGCGGCAGCTCCGGCAGCCCGGTGGTCAACGGCCGGGGCGAGCTGGTCGGGGTGAACTTCGACCGGGTCTGGGAGAACGTGGCGAACGACTTCGGCTACGTCCCGGAGGTGGCGAGGAACGTCAGCGTGGACGTGCGCTATCTCCTCTGGATGCTCGACACGCTCAACGGCGAGGCCGCGCGGGCGCTGCTCCGGGAGCTGGGCGCGGAAGGGCCAGCGGCGGCAGGCCGCTGAGCTCCCGCTCCCGCTTGCGGGCGAAGGTCAGCAGGGCCAGGGCGTCGGACTCCTCTTCGATCATGCCCCGGTCGCGACACCAGGCGGCGGCGGCGTTCACCAGCCGGGCGGCCTCCTCGAAGCGCCCCTCGGCGATCTCCAGGCGGGCGAGCTCCAGGCGGACGTCGTTGCCGACCAGGCTCCCTCCGGGGCCGGAGTCGAGCGTCTCGAGCGCGCGCTCCAGGGAGTGGCGGGCCTGCTCGTGCCGGCCGCGGGCCCGGTCCACCCGGGCCACGCCGCGCAGGCCGTCGGCCACGAGGAGGCGGGCCCCGGTCTCGCCGCCGATCCGGGCCTCCAGCTCGGCCAGGCGCCGGGCGGAGTCGAGGTCGCCTCCGCGGTACTCGAGGTCGGCGAGCCAGCCGAGGACCTCGGCCACGCCGATGCGGTCGCCGAGCCGGCGCCGGGTCTGCAGGACCTGCTCGAAACGCCGGCGGGCGGTCTCGAGGTCGCCGGGGCGGTCCAGGCGCGCGAGCACGACCGCGGACTGCGCCAGGGCCCCGGCGGACTGCCCGGGGTCGCCGAGCTGGCGGAACCGGGCGAAGGCCTCCTCGTGGTGGCGGAGGGCTTCCTGCAGCGCTCCCTGGCGCTCCAGGACGCGGCCCAGGTATTCGAGCGCCGCGGCGTCGGTGACGCGGTCGCGGGTCTCGCGGCTCAGGGCGAGCGCCCGGTCCAGCGAGTCGCGGGCGCCGTCGAGGTCGCCCCGGGCCCACCGGGTCAGGCCGAGGAGGACCTCGATGCGGCCCTCGAGCGTCCGGTCGCCGAGCCGGACGTACCAGCCGCGCGCCCGCTCCAGCAGGTCCTGGGCCTGCGCCAGCTCCCCCCTCATGCGGTACAGGTCGCCCAGGACCTCGAGCTGCGAGGAGATGCCCACGCCGGTGCCGATGCGCTCGGCGATGGCGAGCGCCTCCCGGGTGGCGGTCTCGGCCCCGTCGAGGTCGCCCCGGCTCTTGAGCGCGACGCCGAGGTTGGCGTAGGCCATGCCGAGGATCATCGGGTTGCCGCCCTTGCCGGCCATCTCCAGGGCCTCGCGGAAGACGCCGACGGCCTGGTCGACCCGGCCCAGGCTGAGGAGCGCGTCGCCCTTGTAGACCAGGCCCTGGGTGGTGACCAGCGTCTCGCCGGAGCGCCGCCCCTTGGCCGCGGCGGCCTCGCCGGCGCGCAGCTCCAGGGCCGTGTCGCCGAGGCGGCGGGCGATGCGCGCCTCCAGCACGTCGGTCCGCGGGTCTTCGGCCAGGGGCGACGGCAGCCGGCGCAGGACCGCGATGGTCTCCAGCGCTTCGGCCGGACGCCCCCAGCGCATCAGGCAGTTGGCGGTCTTGAGGCCGTATTCGAGGTTGTCCGGGTAGAAGCTCCAGAGGGAGCGCCAGGTCTCGCTGGCCCGGCCCCAGTCCCGGCTGAGCTCGTGGAAGCGGGCCTCGATGCCGAGCCGCGCCTCCCGCGGCAGCGCATCGGCGAGAGCCGCCGCCTGCTTGCCCTCGTCGAGGGCCTGGTCGTCGTAGCCCAGCATGCCGTAGGCCTCGGAGAGCGCCGCATGGATGACCGCCGAGCCGGGCTCGATCTTCAGGGCGCGCCGCAGCGTTTCGAGCGCCCGCGGACCGTCGGAGGCGCGCAGCCTCTCCAGCCCCTGGGCGTAGAGCCGCACGGCCTCCGGATCGCCGGGCTGGAGCGCGCGGGCGGCCAGCGCCTGGCGCGGCGAGAGCCCCTCGAAGCCCAGGCTCTCGCGCAGCCGGGCGCCGGTGCGCGACACCAGGTTGAAGAGCTCGTCCTCGTCTCCCACCTCGGCCAGCGAGGCCACGACCTCCCCTCCCGGGACCTGAATGGCGCGGATGTCGAGCCGGATGCGCCGCGTCCCGCCCTCGTCGAGCGCCAGGTAGGTGCCGACCACCACCAGGTCGGAGCCGACGATCGAGCGCACCTTCTCCAGCGCGGCCTCGTCGAGGGTACCGGACTCCGGCACGTCCAGGTACTGCCGCGCCCGGGCCACGCTCTCGCGCGAGATCACCCGCACCCGGGTGCCGGCCGAGAGCTCGGTGGTCAGCATCTCGGACAGGGCGGAGGCGAGCCATCGCGTCTCGGGCCGGCCCGAGAGGTCGCGGAAGCCGAGCACGGCCACGGAGGGCCGCCGCGGATGCGAGAAGGTGCTGAGGTCCGAGGGCAGGGCGAGCGGACCGCGGTCCAGGCGCGACAGGTAGACGGACAGAGTGACGAGCGCGGCCAGGATGGCGAGGCCCAGGCCGATCCGCCACAGGCTCTCCCACACGGAACGGCGCAGTCCGGCGGGGATCGGGCCGGCCTTCTCCGGCTCGGGGTAGATCGGGAACAGGCCCGACGACGGGCGGACCCCCGGGGCCGGCCGATACATCGGAGCCTCCTGCTCCTCCCCGTCCCCGGCCGCCTCGTGGAGCGTTCCGCCGTCCTCGGACAGGGAGACGGGCGCGACGAAGGAGTAGCCCAGCCCCGGGACGGTCACCACGTAGCGTCGGTCGCCGGTCCGGTCGCCCAGCGCCTTGCGCAGGGAGGAGACGTTCTGGGTGAGGTTCGCGTCGGAGACGTAGGAGCTGGCCCAGACCTGCCGGATCAGCTCCTCCTTGGACACCACCTCGCCCCGGTTCTCCAGCAGGACGAGGAGGATGGAGAAGGCCTTCGGGGTGATCGCGACCGCCTCGCCGTCGCGCAGCAGGACCCGCCGCACGGGGTCGGCGCAGAGCTCGTCGAAGAGGTAGGCGCGCTTCTCCCGGCGGCTTTCCACCGGCTCGTCGAGAGCTGTCTTCGTTCTCATGATCGCCGACATTCCCCGGCTCAGCCGCGCGCCAGCAGCCCGAAGCCCCTCTCCCCGGCCTCCTGCCGGACCTCCTCGATCCGCCGGCGCCCCGCCGCCTCCGCCGGACCGCCCTGCCTCATCTCGATCCGGCCCTGGACCAGCCGGGCCTCCAGGGAGGCCGTCGCGAACCCCCTCCGGCGCGCCTCCTCGGCGGCCCGGGCGACGTCGGCCAGGGCCTGTCCGGGGTCGCCGCCGGCCAGCACCCGGGCGAGCGCCAGCCGCGGGGCCAGGGAGAGGGCCAGCCACCGGTCCCCGCTCCCGCCGAGCAGCGCGCGGGCGCGGTCCGCGGCGGCCAGGGCCTCGGCGCGCCGCCCCTGCTCGGCGAGCGCCTGGGCCAGGATCGCGGAGGCCTCGGCCTCGCCCACCGGATTGCCTCTCTCCCGGAACCAGGCCGCGGCCTCGCGCGCCAGCCGGACGGCTTCCCCGGTGCGCGCCGCGCCGCCCTCGGAGAGCGCCAGGGCCGCGAGGTTGTTGCGCACTCCCATCGCCCGCAGGTGCTCGCCCATGGCGGCGCTCTCCGAGAGGGCCTGCTGCAGCGACCGCCGCGCTTCCGCCAGGGAGCCGGACGCCGCCCGGGTCCGGGCCAGGCCCTGCAGGCTCCAGGCGTGAAGCGTCCGCGATCCGGTCTCGAGTGCCATGCGCAACTGTTCCTCGCTCGTCTTCCGGGCGCCGGCGAGATCGCCTGCCCAGTACTGCAGATACGCCAGGGAGCCGAGAAGCTGGCCGGTGCCGAGCCGGTCGCCGGCCTGCCGTTTGAGCGGGAGAGCTTCATCATAGCGCTTCCGCGCGGCCGCCAGGTCGCCGAGCCGGGCCGTGGCGTCCGCCCAGGCGACCAGCGACGAGCTCGCCTGGACCGGGTCCTTCCTGTCCTTGACCAGGTTGTAGGCCCGCTCGGCGATGCGCCCGGCCTCGCGGGCCTGCCCCTTCCAGATCAGGACCTGCGCCAGATTGTGGAGCGCCCGGGCCTCCTCGTTCCGGCTGCCCATCCTGCGCGTCAAGGCGACGGCCTCCTCGATGCGGGCCTGCGCGCCGGACAGGTCGCCCTGGCCGAGCAGGATCGCGCCGCTCGCCGTGAGCACCCGCGACTCCAGGAACGGATCCTCGATCTCCGCGAACTGGGCCCGCGAGCGCTCCAGGTAGGACAGGGCCTGCGGAAGGTCCCCCTTACTCTGGTACAGCAGACCCAGGTTTCCGAGCTCGGCCGCGAGGCCGGTGACGTTGCCGACCTTCCGGGTGAGGGCGAGCGCCTGCAGGTGGAGCTTCTCGGACCCCGCCAGGTCCCCCTGCCGGTAGAGCAGGATGCCGTGGTTGGCCAGGGCGCTGGTGACGCCCCACAGGTAGCCCTCGGCCTCGAAGAGGGTACGGGCCTGCTCGAAGTCGCGGATGGCCTCCGCCATCCTGCCTTCGACGGTCAGCGCCTGGCCGGCGACGACGAGGGCCTGGCCTTCCATGAGGAGCTCGCCGGAGGCCCGCCCCTTCTGCACCGCCGCGCTGGCGGCCCGCACGGCGCCGGACAGGTCGGAGAGCCGGAAGAGGGCGCGCGCCTCGGCGAGGTCGATGCGCGGGTCGAGGCCGCCCGGAGCCGGGAGCCGGCGGAGCTCGGCGAAGGTGGCGAGCGCCTCGGGGCCGCGCCCGCTGGTGTACAGGGCGGTCGCGAGCTGCAGGCCGTACTCCAGGTCGTCCGGATAGAAGGTCCACAGGGTGCGGTAGATCTCGCTCGCCCGGCTCCACTGCTTGCCGGCCTCGTAGGACCGCGCCTGGATGGCCAGGCGCTCCGGCCGCGGCAGGCCGCCGGAGAGCTCGACCGCCTGCCGCGCCTCCTCCACCGCCCGGGCGTCGTAGCCCAGCCCCGTCCAGGCCTGGGCGAGCGCGGCGTGGATCGAGGCCGAGCGCGGATCGGCCTCCGCCGCCTGGCGCAGGAGCTCCACGGCGCCCAGGTGGCTGTTGGCGCGGAGCTTCTCCAGCCCCTGGGCGTAGAGCCGCGCCGCCTCCGGGTTCGACGGCTGGAGGGCGCGCGCTTCCCGCTCCTGCTGGGGCGACAGCTCCTGCAGACCCAGGCTCTCGCGCAGCTCCGAGCCGGTGTGGCCGATGAGGTCGAACAGCTCCGGCTCGGTGCCGACCTCGGCGAGCGAGGCGGCCATCTCTCCGTCGGGCATGCGGAGGACCTGGACGTCGAGCCGGATCTGTCCGTCCGACCGGCCGGGGAGCACGACGTAGGAGCCGGTGACCAGGAGGTCGGAGGCCAGGATGGCGTGCAGGCGGGCCAGGGTCTCGGCGTCGAGGGCCGCGGCCCCCAGGGCGTTCCTGGCCCGCGCCACGGTCTCGCCCGGCACCACGCGCACCCGTCCGCCCGCGGCCAGCTCGGTGGTCAGCATCTCGGCCAGCGCCGGGGCGAGCCAGGCCGAGCCGGGCTCGCCCGACAGGTCCTTGAAGCCCAGGACGGCGATGGAGGTGCGCTGGGCCTTGGGAACGGCCTCGGGCTCCGGCTTCCGGTTGCGGAGGAGCCACAGCGGCAGGGCGACGGCGGCGGCCAGCAGCGCGGACACCAGCAGGACCGCCGCGAGACGGCGGCGCCAGCGGCTCTTCGGAGCGGCGGGCTCCGGGGCCGATGGCACCGATGGCGCCGGCGGGCTTTCCGGGACCGGTGGCGGAGGCGGCGGAGCCTCCGCGGCTTCCGGCGGCTCCGGCGGCTCCGGCGGCTCCGCCACCTCCACGACCTCGGCGACCTCGGCGACCTCCGCGACGAAGGAGTAGCCGCGGCCGGGCACGGTCACCACGTAGCGGTGGTCGTTCGCCTTCTCGCCGAGCGCCTTGCGCAGGGCCGAGACGTTCTGGGTGACGTTGGCCTCGGTGACGAAGGTGTCGGGCCAGATGCGGTTGATCAGCTCGTCCTTCTCCACCACCTCCCCCCTCTTCTCCAGGAGGACGAGGAGGATGGAGAGCGCCTTGGGGGTGATCGCCACCGGCGCCCCGTCGCGCAGCAGACGGCGCCTCACCGGATCGACCTGGAAACCGTTGAACCGGAGAGACCGTCTTTCCGACGTCGAGGGGGCGTCTGCAGTCATTCGTCAAATACCTGAGCGAGGAGCCGGGCAAACCGGGCCCCTGGCCGATCTCCGGCTCCGGGTGGCCGCCGCTCCGCCCCGTTGAAGCGCGACGACCCATTCCACCGGCAAAAGAGGGGTCTCCTGGCGAGGGATTCTACGCCCGTTTTGAGGTTTTTTGAGGAAGTTTTAGCGGACCTCTGAGGACTCTTGAGGGGGGAAGGCCTATCCTACGAATCAAGGCAGCCGGGTCTGCCATTCATTTTTATCTTTTGAAGTTGTCGGCACCGGAGGGAGTTTCCAAGAGCGTTCAAGCAGTTTTCTTCTTTGTCGTTTTGTGAGTCTGAAAGAGCCCGGGGCAACCCGGGCTTCTCCTTTTTCAGCGCTTCCCCTCTCTCAAGCTCGACAACAGCCGGTCCCGGAGGTCCGGAAAGAGCTCGCTATAGTCCTCGCGGCTCCGTTCGATGACCGCCAGGGCCTCCTCGCGGCCGTAGACGTGGGTGATGGCGACGACGTCGGGCTCTTCCGTGCCTGGCGGCCGCTTGTAGGTCAGGAAGTAGTGCTTGAGGCGCTCGATCTGCGCCGCGGGCACCTCGTCGATGCTCCGGAAGTGGCCGAAGGCGAAGTCGTCCCTGAGCACGGCCACGATCTTGTCGTCCGCCTCCTCCCGGTCGATCAGGCGCAGACCGCCGATCGGCACCGCCTGGAGCAGGACGTCGCCGTGGGTGAAGGCCTTCTCCGACAGGACGCAGATGTCGAGCGGGTCGCCATCGCCGCGGACCGTGGCCCGCCCGGTGTGCTCCTGGGAGAGCGCGGCGACCCTCTCGCCGCAGAAGGTCTGCGGCACGAAGCCGTAGAGGGTCGGGCAGACGTTGGAGTACTTCTGCGGCCGGTCCACCTTGAGGTGGCCGCTCGGCTTGTCGATCTCGTACTTGACGGTGTCGGTCGGCACGATCTCGACGAAGACGGTGACCACATCGGGCGCCTCGGCGCCGATCGAGACGCCATGCCAGGGGTGGGGCTTGAACAGGAGCCTGAGCAGCTCCCAGGTCGGATCGGAAAGGATCGGGTCGCTCATGGGGCCGATCCTATCCTCTCCGGCTACACTGGGGAGGTGAGATGGCTGGCTCTCTGGCTGCTGCTGACGTGCGCCTACCTGGGAGGATGGGCCGTCTCCCGCTGGGCGACCCCGGGGGGAGGCTGGACCCTGACGCCGGAGACGCTCGTCCACCTGGCCCTGGTGCCGCCGGTCCAGCTCCTCGCGCTGCGGGTCGTGGCCGCCGCCCGCCAGCCGAGGCGCTAGCCGTCTGCCCGGGGAGGTCCCGCCGCGGCTCGGCGCGGCCCGGCGCGGCCGTGAATTTCACGGGGCAGCCGCTGCCCCGCGAATTTGGACGGTCAATTTCGTTGGGCAGTCGCTGCCCCGCGAATTCGGACGGGAAATTTCGCTGGGCAGTCGCTGCCCCGCGAATCTGGATGGGAAATTTCGTTGGGCAGCCGCTGCCCCGTGAATTTGGACGGGAAATTTCGCTGGGCAGCCGCTGCCCCGCGAATTCGGACGGTCAATTTCGATGGGCAGCCGCTGCCCCGCGAATTTGGACCTCGGCCAGCGCCGGGAGATCGGAGTCGGCCTGGCTCCAGATCGCGGCCAGCTCGGCGTAGCGCCGGCGGGCGGTCTCCAGGTCGCCCGCCTTGGCCGCGGACCGGGCGGCTCCCAGGAGCGAGGCGGCCCGGTTCGGCGTGCGCAGCAGGGAGGCCTCGAACTGCCGCGACGCCTCCGCCGCGCGGCCCGCCTCCAGCAGGACCTCGCCGTACAGCTCGTGCGCCGGCTTCATGGGCGACGGCGGGCCCGAGGGGGGCGGCAGCGCGCCCTCCAGGTCCGCGGCCTCGCGCAGGAGCGCCAGGGCCTCCTCTGTCTTCCCCTGCGCCTGGAGCTTCAGGGCCTCGGACTCCTTCTCCAGGATCGGGCGCGCGCCGTCGCCGTGGCCGGCGTGGCCGGCCTCCGGGGGCACGGCGAGGAGCGCGGCGAGCGCCTCGGCGCGGCGGCCGGTCTCGACGAGCTGCCGCGCGGCCATCCCGTCCAGGGTGTAGGCCGCGCGCGCCGCCTGGGTCTCCCGCCGGGCCTGGCGGGCGATCTCCAGGACCTCCTCCGCCTTCTTCACGCGGCCCTGCTGGAGGTAGACGTACTGGAGCCAGGAGAGGCTGTGGAAGTCGCGCTTCTCCGCCGGCAGACCCGCGCGCTTCACCCAGTCGACCGAGGCCGCCCAGGCCGCCTCGTTGGAAGCGGCGGCGTCCGTCCAGCGGCCGAGCTGCACGAAGATGTGGGACGGCATATGGAGCGCGTGATGGGCCGCCGGAGCCACCTGCGCGTAGATCCGCGCCGCCCGCAGCCCAAGCGGCGCGTGCACCGGATCGTCGTAGGCGTGGATCAGGTAGTGCAGGACCCCGGGGTGCCGCGGGCTGCGGTCGACCAGCTCCTCCAGGATCGCCGCCGCCTTCATGAGGTCGCGGTCGCGGTCGGCGCCGGTGGAGCCGTTGGTGAGGGCCGGGCCGATCAACGACAGCGCGTAGAAGCTGGCGGCCTCCAGGTCGTCGGGCCAGCGCTCGTGGAGGCTCCGCATGGCCTCGGCGTAGGCGCGGTCGCGATCCGCCTTCTCACCCTCGCCGTAGAGCGCTTCCACGGCGGCGAGCCAGGCCTTCTCTTCCTCCGTCGGCGCCTTGGCCGCCCGCGCCGCGGGGGTTGGGCCGAGGCGGGCCAGGGCGGCGAGGGCCGCGTCCCGGTCCTGCTCGGACCAGATCGGGTGGTTGAAGGTCATGGCCTCGCCCCAGTACGCCATGGCGAAACCGGGGTCGGCCTTCTGCGCCTCCCGGAAGGCGTCCGCCGCCTCCTCGTACCAGAAGCTGTGGAGGGCGGCCACGCCGCGGAGGAACGGCTCCCGGGCCGCGGGCGAGCCCGAGGTCGGAAACTCGACCTGGCCCAGCTCCGCGGCGGAGAGGCTGGCGGAGAGGCTGGCGGCGAGCAGGAAGGCGGCCGGCAGGAGGCACTGGATCTTCATGGCCGGATTCTAATCGACGCTGTGCTGCTGGAAGAGCCGGCCGTCGTCCAGCCGGAGCGCGGTCAGCTCGCGGCCCCAGGCGCAGCCGCTGTCGAGGCCGGCGAGACCCTCTTCCATCCGGAGCCCGAGCGCCGCCCAGTGGCCGAAGATCACGGTGACGCCGCGGCTCCGGCGGTCGGGGTCGGAGAACCAGGGCCGGCAGCCGTCCGGAGCCTCGTCCGGGTGGCCGCTGAAGGACGAGCACATCCGGCCTCCCGAGTCCACGGTGCGGATCTTCGCGAAGCCGGCCAGGGCGGCGCGCACCCGCTCGCCCGGCGGCAACCGCTCGTCCCAGACCTCGTCGATCTTGCGGTCGTTGCTCGCGACCAGCTCGCCGGACGCGCCGTTCCCGTTGCGGAGGACCGCCTCGGTCTCCCGCGCCAGCTCCTCGGCGCGCTCGGGGGTCCAGCCCGGAAACAGGCCGGCGTGGACGAGCAGATGGTCGCCCTCCCGGTGGAGCAGCGGCCGGCGGCGCAGCCAGGCGAGGAGGTCGTCCCGGTCGGGCGCCTCCAGCACCTCGGCCAGGCTGTCGCGGCGCTTGGGCGCGGCCACGTGCGCGGCCCGGCCCAGGAGGTGGAGGTCGTGGTTGCCGAGCACGGTCACGATCCGGTCGCCCTGCTCCGCCGCCCAGCGCAGGACGGCGAGCGAGCGCGGCCCGCGGTTCACCAGGTCGCCCACGAGCCAGAGGCGGTCGTGCCGGGGGTCGTGGTGGATCTTCCTGAGGAGCTTCTGGAGGGTCTTGAAACAGCCGTGCACGTCGCCGATCGCGTAGGTCGCCATCGGCGGGGAGGATAGGACCAAAGAGACCGCAAGGACAACAAGGACCAAAGGCTGCCGTCCCTGAGGTCCCTGCGGTCCCTGCAGTCCCTTGCTTTTCTTCAGCCGACCACTTGGGCCTTGCCGGACTTCAGCGCCTCGTCGACCAGGCCGCGGAACCGGACCTCGGCCTCCCGGCCGAGCTTCTCCTGCTGGCGACCGAGCTCCTCCTGCTTGCGGCCGAGCGCCTCCTGCTGGCGGCCCAGTTCCTCCTGCTTCCGGCCGAGCTCCTCCTGCTTGTCGTTCAGCGCCTCCATCTCCCGGTCCAGCTCGTCGGCGGCCTTGTCGTCGTCCAGCCGGACCCGCTTGGCCGCGAGGGAAGCCTGCTGAGCGCCGAGCTCGGCCTGCTTCGCGCCGAGCTCACCCTGCCGGCCTCCGAGCTCGCCCTGCTGCCCGCCCAGCGCGCCCTGCTTCTCGCCCAGCTCCATCTGGGGGCGGAACAGCTCCTGGGCCGCCTTGACCGTGGCGGCGTCCCGGACCACGTACGCCTTACCGTTGCGCCGGAAGTACAGGAGAGGCTCGCCGCCCTTCTGCAGCTCCTTCGCCTTGCGGATGTCGCTCATGGAGCCGCTCATCACGGTGTGATCGTCGCCGAGCAGCAGGACGTAGGTCTCCCCCTTGGGCAGCGACACGGGCCGGGGCGGGGTCGGCGGGGTGGGAGGGGTCGGCGGGACCGGCGGCTTCGGAGGCACCGCTCCCGCGTGGGCCACCCGGGCCACCGGAGCGACCGCGGGAACCGCCGGAGGCGCCGGCGGAGCGGGTTGGGGAGCTACCGCCGGCATGGCCGGCGTGGCCGGAGGCGCCGGCACGGCCCGGGGAGCGTCCGCCCGAGGCGCCGGCGGAACCGGCTCGGCCGGCGGAGCGGGCATACCCGGCTCGGCCGCCGCGACCGGCGTGCCCGGCTCGGCGGGCGGAGCGGGCGTGCCGGGCTCGGCCGGAGCCGGCGGCGCGGGCGGCGCCTCCTGGGCCACCATGCGGAAGGGGACCGCGGCCAGGGCCGCGACGAGGACGATCAGGCCCACCCATCCCAGGGGGAGCCGGCGGTTTTCGGAGGACTGTTCCAGCATCTGCAATCTCCTTTTCAAGGTCTGGACGGACGGCGCTGCCCCCGCGGCGGCCAGGGTCGTGGTCCGCGGGGCGATCCCCAGGCGCAGCAGCAGACGGCCGTACGCCTGGGGCTCGGGATCGAGGACGCGGAGCACCTCCGCGTCGCAGGCGGCCTCCCGGGCGAGCGCGTACTCGCGGGCGGCCAGCCGGGCCAGGGGATGGAACCAGAAGACGCGCTGCGCCAGGGCGGGCCCCCAGCCCCACCACAGATCGGCGCGGCGGACGTGGACCAGCTCGTGGCAGAGCGCCATGGAGAGGTCGGGACGCGACAGCGACCGGGAGGCCGGCAGCAGCACCACCGGGCGCATCAGTCCGAGCACCTGCGGCGCCTCGACCTCGTCCGAGAGCCGGAGCCGCGCGCGGTCTCCCAGGCTCAGCTCGCGGCGCAGCTCCTCGAAGCGCTCCGCGATCCAGGGCTCTCCGACCGGCCGCGACCTCCGGACCAGCCCGCGCGCCCGGCCGAGCTGCCGGGCCGTGAGGCCGAGCTGCGCGAGGAGGCTGGCGAGCCAGAGGCCGAGGAGGAAATCCTGGGGACGGGGGAACTGACGGAGCAAGAGGAAGGTGGAGGCTCCCTCTCCACCGGTACGGGGGAGAGGGCTGGGGAGAGGGGGAACGGGATCAACCTGGTCGGGGGGTGAGGGGGCCACGGCGGCGACGACTGGATCCGCCGGCAGCCACGCCAGCTCGACCGGCGAGGCCAGCCCGAGCACGATCTTCAGACAGGCCAGCCACCAGAGACCGCAGCGGACCGACGCCGGCAGGTCCGGCAGCAGGCGGCAGACCGCCCAGACCGCGGCCACGAAGAGGGCGCCGTGGAGCGAGGCCCGCAGCAGCGCGTCGAGCACGGCGCCGCTCACGGCTCTCTCCTCTGCGACTTGAGCCGGTCCACGAGCTGCTCCAGCTCGGCCAGCTCTTCGTCCGTGACCTCGGAGCGCTCCGTCAGGTAGCTCACGAAGGGCGACACCGACCCGGCCAGCGTCTTCTCGACGAACGTCCGGACCGCGCCCTGCAGCAGCTCGCCCGGCGAGCTGGCGGCCGTGTAGCGGTAGACCCCCTCCACCGGCTCGCGCTCCAGGTAGCCCTTCTGCCGCAGGCGCTCCATCATGGTGAGCACCGTCGAGCGCGCCAGGGCGCGCGGCGCGCCGAACGCCTCCACCACCCCGGCCACCGAGACCGGCCCCGCCTCCGCCACGTGCCGGAGGAGCGCCAGCTCCTGATCCCCGATCGTCTTCCCGCTCATGGACCCTCCGTGTCTACAACTGTAGTCAGCGTACTCCTGACTACAACTGTCGTCAAGCCCCTGGTACGGGGTCGGAGGGCGGAAGTTTCAGCTCGGCGCGCGCGGTCAGGTGGTGGCGGCCGGGATCATCACGCCCTGGGACAGGAGGTTCTCGCGCACCGTCTCCGTCAGCCTCCGCTCCACCGCCTCGCGGTCGCGGAAGAGCGTCCAGGCCTCCTCGCCGTCCTCCGGCGCGGGCCGGCCTGTGGAGGCGAGCGCCCGCGTCCACCGGAAGCGGTCCACCGGCGAGGGATGGCTGTCGTAGGGCGACGGCTCCCGGTTGAGCGCGGTCTCCATCTCGGACTCGATCGTCGCCGCGTCCGGCACGGCCGACGGCTGGTACGAGTAGAGGTTCGCGAGCGCCCTCTTCGCCTCCACCACCTCGTTCAGCGTGGCGTTGGCGTGGGCGTTGAACAGGAGATCGCGCCGGATCACGTGGCGCAGCCCCTGCTCGAAGGAGTCCGCGCCGTAGGCGAAGGCGGCCCAGCGGTCGGCCAGCACCTCCTGCAGCCGGGATGCGCCCTGGGAGATGCGCAGGAACACCCGGTGGAAACCGTTCACGAACAGCCAGGCCGGGTTGAACCAGCCCGCCGCTCCACCCTGGGCCAGGTGCGCCGCCATGCGGTAGAGCGAGCGCCGGACGCTCAGCGCGAAGCCGCCGCCGGCCGTGTCCTTGTTCGAGAAGTGGCCGTACTCGTGGGCCAGGATCGCCTTGAGCGGACCGATCTGGAGCCCGTCGAGCACGCCGACTCCCAGGATCAGGCAGCGCTCCGAGGCGCCGCGGAGCTGCCGGAGCATGCCGCCGCGCTCCATCACCGCCAGCTCGGTGCCGGGCGTCAGGTAGACGTTGTCCACCGGCCGGGTGCCGATGCGGCCCGCTACTTGGTGCAGCAGGTCGCGCAGCCGCGGCTCCTCCGCCGGCGCGAGCTTCAGGCCGGGATCCTCGTCGCGGCTCCGGGCGAACAGGCTCTTCACGATCGAGACCAGGGTGACGCCCACCACCACCACGACGCCGACGATGAGCTTGATCGGGATGTAGCCCATGGCGAAGACGCCGTAGATCAGCCCGCCGCCCGCGACCAGCACGAGCAGCGACACGATCGGGATCGAAATCCAGTAGTAGAGGCAGGACGCCCACAGCACGCCCCGGTAGAGCCGGCGCAGCGCGAGGTCGGAGCCGGCCGCCTCTCCGGTCCCCTGGCTCGGCATGCGGGCGGCGGCGCGCAGGGTGGCGCGGCTCAGCAGGGTGCCGGAGAGCAGGAGCAGCAGCAGGCCGCCGCCCCAGACCGCGAGGATCCCGAGGATCGCGGGGCCGAAGCGCAGGTACCAGGGCTGCGAGTCGCGCACGGCCTGCAGCAGGCTCTGGTAGTCCTCCTCGCTCATCCCTCTCCGGCGGGCCTCGGCCAGCGAGCTCTCCGCCTCGCCGAAGTCCTCGTGGGCCAGTTGGGAGATGGCCAGGAAGTAGTAGCTGCCGGGCTCGTCCGGCGCCAGGGCGACCAGGCGTCCGGCCGCAGTGTCGAGCGGAGCGAGGTCCTGGTTCAGGACGGCGGCCTGGGCGAGCGCGAGCTGCGCGTAGTAGTTGTCCGGCTCCTGCTCGGTGGCCTGCCGCGCCCGCTCCAGCGCCTCGACGCGCTCGGCGTCCGGGACCTCTCCCCCCTTCGGAGCCGTGGCGAGGACGAACGAGAGGGTGCACAGGTCGTCGGCCGAGGGCGCCAGCTCCACGGCCTTGCGGGCCAGCTCGAGGGCGCGCGGGCGGTTGCCCAGTCGCAGCTCCTCCATGGCCTCGCGCCGTATCGCGTGCGGCGAGCCCGGAACGAGGAGCCGCACCTCCTGGTAGAGGCTCTGGGCCTGCTTGTGGTCCTCGCGGTTCCGCGCCTCGTTGGCCTGCCGGAACAGGTCGGCGGCCCGTGGATTCACGGCGCGCAGCTCCGCGAGCACCTTGGCGTCGAACTCCGCGACCTTCTTGCTGAGGCTCGGGCCTTGAGCCGACGCGCTCCCACCCACGCATAGCGAGACCAGGACGATTCCCACGGCGGCACGGATCTTCACAGGCTGTCTCCTCCAGTTTCCAAGGAGTGGCAAAGCCCGGCCTTCCATTTCAGGGGAGGCTCAGGACGGCGCGGGGCCTTGGACGCAGGTCGTGTAGGAGAAAGTATAAGCCCGCGTGCCGGGCGTGAGGAAGGTCAGGCGCACCCGGCGGCGCCGGAACTCGGGCGACGCCAGCAGGGAGACCATGCGCGGGCGCTCCCAGACCGCGAGCGTATGGCCCTCGCGCTCGACGACGTCCGAGCCGCGCTCCTCCCGCGCGACGGGCCGGCCGTCCACCTCGATCTCCACCTCGCCGCCGCCCCGGTCCTCCGCGCCCACGACGAGATTCATCCCGGAGGCGTCGGAGACCAGCTCCAGCCCGGCGCCGGCCTCCCGCGCCTCCAGGTATTCGGCTTCGTGCCGCCAGAGGCCCCGGGCCGAGAAGAACCCGGGCTCCGGCGGCTCCGCTCTCCCCCGGTGGCTCACCTCCTCGCCCGGGCGGTAACCCTCGTCGGCCTGCAGCCGGCCGCGCAGGTAGCCGATGTAGGTCTCGCGCGTGGCCGGATGGCAGACCGCGCCCGGCCGGTCCTCTTCGCGGATCGGAGAGAGGATCGGCGGCATGGGACGGTCGTCGCCCGCCTCGGCCAGCAGCCGCTGGATCCACTCCTCGGTGTGGCCGTAGGCCCCCTCGCCGACGTGCTCGTAACGCAGGTAGCCCCGGGCGTCCGCGAGGTACTTGGCGGGCCAGTAGTGGTTGGCGTAGAGCCGCCAGGTCTCCCGCGAGGCGTCGAGCAGCACCGGGTACGGGATCCCGAGAGCGCGCACCGCCGCCGCCACGGTCTCCGCGTCGCCGGTGAAGTCGAACTCCGGCGTGTGGACGCCGACCATCACCAGACCGCGCTCCGCGTAGCGCTCGTGCCAGGCCTTCAGGTAGGGCAGCGTGCGCAGGCAGTTGACGCAGGTGAAGTCCCAGAAGTCGACCAGCACGACCGAGCCCCGGACCGCGGCCATGACGACCTCCGGACCCCGGATCCACGGGCCGGGCCCGAACGGAGGAGCGTGAAGCGGAACGGTGATCGGCGGCACGCAGGAAGTATATGATTACCCCGTTCCATGACTGAGCCCGAAGCCCCGGCAGTCCCCCTGGAGGAGGCGCCAGAAGCGCCGCCAGCGCCGCCGCCAGCCCAACCACGGCGCTGGCGCCGGCCCTTGCTCGCTCTGCTCGGCCTCCTCGCCCTCTGGCTCGCCTGGGAGGCGCTCACCTGGCCCGACATGGCCGCGCTGGCGAAGAACCCGCCGCAGACCACCGCCTTCATCGAGCGCTACCGCCAGGGCGCCTGGATGGGTCTCGGGCCGGACCGCAAGGTCGAGTGGAAGTGGGTGCCGGCCTCGCGCATCTCCTCGAGCCTCAAGCGCGCCGTGATCGTCTCCGAGGACATCGAGTTCTTCTCCCACAACGGCTTCTCCACCCGCGAGCAGCGCGCCGCCCTGGAGGACGCCTGGGAGGACAAGAAGCTGCCGCGCGGCGCCTCCACCATCAGCCAGCAGCTCGCCAAGAACCTCTGGCTCTCGCCGTCCTACAACCCGCTGCGCAAGGTCAAGGAGGCCCTCTTCACCTGGCAGCTCGAACGCACCCTCTCGAAGCGCCGCATCCTGGAGGTCTACCTGAACGTGGTGGAATTCGGCGAGGGGGTCTACGGCGCCGAGGCCGCGGCGCGCCACTACTATGGCAGGTCCGCGGCCGGCCTGTCCGAGCGCCAGGCCGCGGAGCTCGCCGCGAGCCTCCCCCGGCCGAAGTCCTGGCACCCGGGGAGCAAGAGCAAGGGCTACCAGAGCAAGATCCGCTCGATCCAGCGCCGCATGGCCAGGGCGAGCTGGCTGCGCCGGCGCGTTTAGCGCGAGCGCAGCGCGGCGTCGGCCTGGCTCCAGGCCCTGTCCCGCCTCTCCATCACCTTGGCCGCCTCGGCCTCCTTCTTCTGCAGGCGCAGCGCCTCGGCCAGCCCCGACAGCGCCCAGCCGTTCTCCGGGTGGCGGCGCAGCGCCTCCTCCCAGACCTTCTGCGCCTCCGCGCCCCGGCCGGCCGCGTTGAGCGCCGCTCCGAGCGCGTGCCGGGTCGGGAAATACCAGTCCGGCGGCTCGTTGTAGCGCAGGGCGTCCTCCTGCCGGACCGCCTCCTCCAGGGCCTTCACCGCCGCATCCGTCTGGCCGAGCCCGACCGCCATCTGGGCCCGGACGACGCCCTCCGCGATGGCGAGGAGGTCGCGGGCCCGGTTCAACCCCTGGGGCGCCTCCGGAGGCGTGGCCTTGAGGATCTGGCCCAGGAGGACGCGCTCGGTCTCGGCCTCGTCGACCCGCCCGAGATGGGCCAGCGCCAGGGCGCGGGCCGCGTGCCAGACGCCGTTGGCGTACGCGAACTCCGCCGGCGGCCCGGGCTCGGCGAGCGCCGCCTCCCACTGGCCGAACCAGATCCGGGTCCAGATCGGGTACTCCAGCGCGAAGTCGAAGCCCGGCATCTGCCGGAGCATCTCCAGCGGCGCCTGCTCCACCACGATCCGGGAGTTCTCCAGGGCCTCGGCGCTGCGGCCTTCCATGGCCGCGGTCTGCCAGAGGAACTGGTAGTTGTGGGCCGCGTACATGAAGTAGAAGCCGAGCCCCTGCGCCTTCGCCAGGTAGTCCTTGTCGACCGCGATCGCCTTGCGGTTCGACTCCGACGCGTCGGCCCAGCGCCCCACCCGCGCGTAGATGTGCGACGGCATGTGGACCATGTGGGCGGCGCCCGGCACCAGCCTCGCGATCCGGTCCGCGGAGGGCAGCGCCCTGTCCGGGCTCGCCGAGCCCTCCACCGCGTGGATGTAGTAGTGGTTCGCGCCCGGGTGGTCCGGGCTCTTCGCCAGCACGCCTTCGAGGAGCCCCAGGATCTCGGCCGTCCAGGGCTGCGGCTTCTCGTCGACCGTGTACAGGTCCCAGGGGTGCAGGTCCATCAGCGCCTCGGCCGTGAGCGCCGACACGTCCGGGTCGTCCGGGAACTGCACCTGGACGCCGCGCATGGCCTCGGCGTAGGCGGTGTCGAGCGCCGCCTGCGCGTCCGGCGTGTAGGCCGGCGGATCGGAGTAGCGCCTGGCGAGCGCCGCGATCAGCGCCTTCTCCGCCGGCCGGGTGCCCGCGGAGAGCGCGAGCGCCTTCTGGGCCGCCTGGTTGGCGGGCTTCGTGCGGTCCGGCATGCCCGGCAGGTTGATGTGCGGGCCCAGGGCCATGCCGATACCCCAGAAGCACATCGCGCACTCCGGGTCGGCCTGCGCGGCCTGCTCGAACGAGCGCTGCGACTCCTCCAGGTTGAACGAGTAGAGCAGCCGCAGCCCCTGGTCGAACCAGCGCTGGGCCTCGGAAGACTCGGTGGTGATCCCGCGGTAGTAGGACCCCAGGTTGTCGAGCCGCATCGGGGCCGCCGGCGGTGCCGCCGGGGATGAACCGTGATCGTGCTGGCCGAACGCCGCCCCGGCTCCCAGCAGCAGGACGGCGCCGGCGATGAGACGACAGGAAACTCGCATCCACTCCCTCCTTTTCCGTACGGAGACCTCCGGCTCTCCTCCGGTAGAATACGGCGCGTCCGTGAATTTGGCTTTCTCCGGAGGAGACCCTGATGCGCCTCTTTGCCTTTGAAGGGATTCGATATACGCCCAAGGCTGGGGACGGCGGCGAGCTCGCGGCGCCCCCGTACGACCAGATCAACGACGCCCTGCGCGACCGCTTCCACAGCCAGTCGCCGCACCAGTTCGTGCATCTCACCAAGCCCGTCGCGCCCGAGGGAGGCGATCCCTACCGCTTCGCCGCCGCCCTCCACCACCGCTGGATGGAAGAGGGCATCCTCGCCCGCGAGAGCCGGCCGGCGCTCTATCCCTACGTCATCGAGCTTCCCGGCGGCGGCCGGCGCCTCGGCGTGCTCGGCCTGATCGGCCTGGAGGACGCCAAGGTCATCCGCCCGCACGAGCAGACCCTCGACAAGCCGCTCGCCGACCGCCTCGCCCTGCTCTCGGCCATGCACGTGGACCTCGAGCCCGTCTTCCTCCTCTCCGAGGACGGCGGCCGACTCGACGCCCTGGTCGCCCAGGACGTCGAAGGCGCCGAGGCCCTGGTCCGCTACCGCGACGCCGAGGGCAACGACCACGTCCTCTACAAAGTGGACGACCCCGGGCGCATCAAGCTCTACCAGGAGGCCGTGGCCGGACCCGCCGCCATCGCCGACGGCCACCACCGCTACAAGGTCGCCCAGCGCTTCGCCGGCGAGCGCGGCATCCGGCCGGGCACCGCGGCCTCGGCCAAGCTCGGCGTGGTGACCAGCATCGCCGCGCCGGCCCTGACCATCGAGCCCATCCACCGCGCGCTGCGCGAGGAGATCGACCGCGAGGCCCTGGCCCGCGTGGCCACCCTCGCCGCCACCCCGGACGCCGGCGGCGGCACCGATTTCGCCAAGGCGGTGGCCGATGCCGATCGGCCGGGACAGCCGGCGGTAGGAATCTGGCAGGCCGGACGCAAGCCCGAGATCTGGCGCCTCGACTCGCCGAAGCTCGCCGTGGAGCTGCTCCACGACACCCTGCTCGCCGGCCAGGGCTACGCCCCCGAGTCGGCCACCGACGGCACGGTGGTCTACCGCTCCAACCCGGACGAGCTCTGGCAGCAGGTCGCGAGCGGCGAGCTCAAGACCGGGATCTGGCTGCCGCCCATGCTCCCGGCCGCGTTCGCCTCGGCGATCGCCGGCGGCCAGATGCTGCCGCCGAAATCGACCCGCTTCATGCCCAAGGTCATGTCCGGCCTCGCCTGGGCCGACCACGATTCCCGGATTGTCTGATCCCATCCCCCCTCTCCCCCACCCTCCCCCCCGTGCCGGGGGAGAGGGAGCCGGAGGGCCTCAGACGGGAGGCGCGGGGGCCGGCGGCGGCGCGGGCACGCCGCTCGTCCCGCCTTCGAATTCGGCCCGGCGCTGCTCCTGCACCTCGCGCATCTGGCTCACCACCTCCTGCCCGCTGTAGAACAGCGGGCCGAGCGGGTTTCCGGGGTCGGCGAGCGCCTCGCGGTCCGTCTCCGAGGTCCCGAGGCCGCGGCCGGTGAGGACATAGAAGCGGACCCGGCCGGCGGCGGGCGTCGGCTGGCCGGTGTAGCGGGCCATCTTCGGCAGCGCCTTCTCCGCCTGGGCGATCAGCTCCTTCGCCGCCTTGCGCACGCTCTCGTGCGCGAGCCCGCCCTTCATGCCGCCGCCCGTCTGGCAGTACACCCCGGCGTCGCCGTTCGCGAAGCAGGCCAGCATGACCGCCGAGTCCGAGATCCCCATCTCCATGACAAGGCCGTAGGGCTCCATGGGCTTCGCCTCCCCGGGCTCTCCGGGCAGGCCGAGGCTCTCGCGCGGCGTCTCCAGGATCTTCTTGCGGAGGTTCGCGTAGACCACCTCCGGCGGATCCTTCGGCTTCACCACTTTCTGGACGGCGGGCGGGGCCCCGGGGATCTTGGGGCCCGCGGCGCCGGACTCCTGGGCCCGCTTGCGCCGCATGTACCAGAAGACGACGCAAAGGATGACGGTGGCGATGAACTGATAGGGATTGACATGCATCGGTCGAGTCTCGCTTCGGAATTCAGGGGTTTCCGGTGGCCCGCGCCCGGCTGCGCACGTGGCGGACGACGAGGAACTGAGCCAGGCCGGCCACGAACAGGAAGTTCTCGGCCAGGCCGCGGAAGAGGTCCGGCAGTTGCAGCGCGCCGCCCGGCGCCAGCCCGGCGACGGCATCGTAGAGCAGCCAGGAGAGCCGGCTCGCGGTAATCAGGGCCCAGGGCCAGAAGAACGTGCCGCCCCGCAGCGCCAGCGCGGTCAGCAGAAGGGGCGCGATCAGGCACAGCGTGACGATGTCCACCAGGGCGGAGGTCACCAGGATCAGGTCGTGCGCGCGCACCGCGTGGAGCGCCCCGGGGCCGGCGACTCCGAGCGCCAGCGCGGAGGTGACCAGGAAGACGGCGGCCAGGCCGGCGCGACCGCCCGGCCGGTCGATCGTCAACAGGCTCCAGGCGCGGGCGAGCCTCCAGATCCCGACCAGCTCCGCCAGGTTGGCGAGGATCCCGAGCGTGGTCAGGATGTGCGCGGCCTGGGGCTCCGGGCTCGGCGCGAACACCGGCGAGAGGCGCAGGAGATCCCGGGCCAGGATGAAAAGCGTGCCGATGCCCAGCCACAGCCAGGCGCGCCGCAGCCGGTCGCCGGACTCGAACGCCGAGGCCGCCGCCCAGCAGCCCGCGGCGGCAAGGATGCGCACCAGGATGCGCTGGCCGGCCACGAACCCGTCGTCCTCGCCGCCGTCGATCCACGCCAGGACCGCCGCGAACGCCGCGGCGAAGAGGAACGGAAACAGGGCCAGCCGGCGCACGCGCATCAATGCACCTCGCGTCCGATCTGCAGCAGAAGGTCGTCGGCCGTCCCGCGCCCCATCAGCGTCTGCAGGAAGGGGCGCAGCCCCTCCAGCAGCCGCGCGACGTGGGTCCCGGTCAGCTCCTCGGGAGCGATCCCGAGATCGCGCCGCGCCACGGACTTGATCCACATCTGGGCGTTGAACGCGCCGATGTAGGGGGCCAGCCGCGTGGCAACCTGCTCGGAGACGGGCGAGGAAAGGCTCGTCAAATAGGACTCCGGACCCGAAGGCTTGAACGCTCGATCCAGGGACGTGTGCAGGGAGTATATCGAAGCCTCCTCCGGGGCGCCACCTGGGTTCCGGGGACTCTGGTACGGGGTTTGCCAGAATCGCGCCAGGGGGTGCCGCGCATGGAGACCAACGAGACCGTCGAGACCCGGGAGTCCTTTCCCATCCTGGCCACCGGCGCCCGCCCGGACGAGCCCCGGCGGGTGCTCAAGCACGGCGAGAGCTTCGGCGTGCTGAGCCGCGCCGGCGAGATCCGGCCGGGCGGCGAGCAGGGCCTCTTCCACGAAGGCACCCGCTTCCTGAGCCGGCTCGAGATGACGCTCGACGGCCAGCGCCCCCTGGTCCTCAGCTCCGCCGTGCGCCGGGACAACGCGCTCGTCGTCGACCTCACCAACCCCGACCTCCTGGTGGACGGCGAGCGGGTCCTGCCGCGCGACACGATTCATCTCTTCACCATCGGCTTCCTCTGGGAAGAGGTCTTCTATCTCCGGATGCGCCTGCACAACTTCGGCGTCGAGCCCGTGGACCTGCGCCTCGAGCTGAGCTTCGCGGCCGACTTCGCGGACATCTTCGAGGTCCGCGGCACGCCGCGCGCGAAGCGCGGCAAGGCGCACGAGCCGGATCCCGGCCGCGCCGGGGTCGTGCTCGACTACGAGGGCCTCGACGAGGTCCTGCGCCGCACCCGCATCCGCTTCTCGCCCGAGCCCGGCGAGCTGACCGGCGGCTCGGCCCTCTTCCGCGCCGCGCTGCCGGCCCGGGAAGAGATCGCCTGGACGGTCACCTTCACCTTCCAGACCGGCAGCCGCCAGCCGCCGGTGCTCGACTTCGCCGAAGCGCTGGAGCGCTCGGAAGCCCAGCTCGAAGCCCGCCGCCTGGGCTCGGCCTCCATCCACTCCTCCAACGAGCGCTTCGACGAGTGGGTCGGCCGCTCCCTCTCCGACCTACACATGATGATCACCGAGACCCACCGCGGCCCCTACCCCTACGCCGGCATCCCCTGGTTCAGCACCGTGTTCGGCCGCGACGGCCTCCTCACCGCCCTGGAGATGCTCTGGCTCGACCCGGCGCCCGCCCGCGGCGTGCTCGGCTTCCTCGCCGCCACCCAGGCCGACCGGGACGACCCCGAGCTCGACGCCGAGCCCGGCAAGATCCTGCACGAGATCCGCCTCGGCGAGATGGCCCGGCTGGGCGAGGTCCCCTTCGGGCGCTACTACGGCACCGTGGACTCCACTCCCCTCTTCGTGATCCTCGCCGGCGCCTACTGGCGGCGCACCGCCGACCGGCCGTTCCTCGAAGGTCTCTGGCCGCACGTCGAGCGCGCGCTCGAATGGATCGACCGCCATGGCGACGAGGACGGCGACGGCTTCGTCGAATACCGGCGGCGCTCCTCGCGCGGCCTCGTCCACCAGGGGTGGAAGGATTCCTGCGACGCCATCTTCCACGCCGATGGCCGCCTCGCCACGCCGCCCATCGCGCTCTGCGAGGTGCAGGCCTACGTCTACGGAGCCCGCCGGGCCGCGGCCGCCCTCGCCCAGGTCCTCGGGCTCTCCGAGCGCGCCGCGGAGCTTGAACGCCAGGCCCGCGACCTCCAAAAGGCGTTCGAGAAGGCATTCTGGGTCGAGGAGATCGGCACCTACGCCCTGGCCCTGGACGCCGCCAAGCGGCCCTGCGCCGTGCGGGCCTCGAACGCCGGGCACGCCCTCTACACCGGCATCGCCTACCCCGACCGCGCCCGCCGGGTGGCCGAGGCGCTGATGTCCGACACCTCCTTCTCGGGCTGGGGCATCCGCACCCTCGACGCGCGCGAGGCGCGCTACAACCCCATGTCCTACCACAACGGCTCCGTCTGGCCGCACGAGAACGCGCTCCTCGCCCAGGGGCTGGCGGCCTACGGCCTCAAGGGGATGGCGGTCCAGGTGCTCTCCAGCCTCTACGACGCCGTGCTCCACTTCGACCAGCAGCGGATGCCGGAGCTGTATTGTGGCTTCCACCGCCGGCCGCACGAAGGTCCCACCCAGTACCCGGTGGCCTGCCTGCCGCAGGCCTGGTCGGCGGCGTCCGTCCTCCTTCTCCTCCAGGCCTGCCTGGGGCTCGACGTGGACGCGCCGGGCGGGCGCGTCCTGCTGCACGGCCCCGAGCTGCCCGACTTCCTGAAGACCGTCCGCATCCGGAACCTCATGATCGGCGAGGCCTCGGTGGATCTGGTCGTGGAGCGCCACGCGCTCGACGTGGCCGTCCACCTGGAGCGCCGGGAAGGGGACGTGGAGGTGGTGATCGTCAAGTAGTACGATCCGCGCCATGCCGACCCGCTACCTGGACGACGAGACCCCGGTGGTCCAGTTCGACCCGCAGCTCGAGGTCTCGCCGTTCATCCTCTTCCGGCGCCTCAAGGAGGGTCAGGCCCCGCTCCTGATCGACGTGCGGCCCGAGCCCGGACCGCTCACGTTACACGGAGCCATCCCCTACCCCGGCCCCGAGTGGGCGCCGCCGGCCGACCAGGATGTGGTGCTCTTCGACGACGACGGCGCCGTGGCGATCGACGGCGCCCGCCACATGCAGGCCGCCGGCTACCCGCGCGTCAAGGCCCTCTTCGGCGGCCTCGACCTCTACGAGTTCTCGCTCGACCCCGAGGTCGTGGGCCAGGAGACGTTCCTGGTGCGCCGGTAGACAGAGAGATTACAGAAAGCTTATATTCGTCTCTACTGTCGGAGCGTCGCGCTCCGGCAGGGCCACCGGGTTCGTGCAGTACCAAACCGTCCTTATGGGTAAGGAGGTCTTGCGTGAGGCAGAAATGCGTCCTGGTTGGGCTCGTGATCGTTCTCCTGCTCTCCCTCTCTCCCCTGATGGCAGCCGACAACACCGTGATCAAGCGCGGCATCGACGTCTTCACCACCACGGCCAACGGCAAGACGTTCTACGACTTCGCCAGGAACCCCATTCCGGCCGGGTTCTTCTGCGAGGGATCGGCGGCCTACACCGGCCGCGTGCTCCTTCGGGGTTTGCCCCTCGAGACGGAGACTCCTGGCCAGCTTCGGGGAGCCGACACCGTCATCGAGCGCCTGGATGACGCCGCCTTCGATGCCAACGGCACTGCCGTGACGCGCATCCGGTTCCGAGCCTTGTCCCTGGTGAGCATCTCCCCCATCCGTACCTCCTGCGGCGCTTTCCATGTCTACGTCACCCTCGCCGGGAAGCAGCGCGTGACGGCGATGAGCATCAACCGCACCCACGAGCGCGGTGGGAGCTTCTTCGCGCCTCTCGCTGTCGACGCACGGATGACCTTCGTGCCTGTGAAGAAGGATCGGAGCTCGCGCAAGCTGGAGCTCATCGGAAGCTTCACCTTCCCTGGCAATGCCATCCCTTGGAGCCTGGAAGGCGGCCTTGGCATGAAGCGGGTCACGTCTGCCGTCGTCGACACGAACGGCGACCTGAAGCCGGACACCCGCCTGTTCGGCACCACGAATTTCGCGCCGGGCTGGTCGCCAGATGGAATCAAGCAGGTTGCCGCCGCGGGGTGCACGGTCTGTGAACCGGAGAGCTGCGGCCATATCGACCCCGCCACCGGTCACCAGCACTGCACAGGGCCGGTTACTGCCTGCTACCCCTACAATTGCCCCTAGGCCATGCCCTGAGGACGGCCCGCTCACCCGAGCGGGCCTGTCCCCTATCTCACTCCGTCACGCCGCAGCCCAGCTCGACCACGTCGGACCAGTAGCCGCGGCCGTCGCGGTCGCGCACCTTGAACGAGATCCTCTGGCCCGGCGTGCAGCTCACCGCCTGGATGAAGGGCCCCTCCCCCGGCGTCTCGGCGGGCTGCCAGGCGTCGCCGTTCACCCCCCAGTACGGCAGATAGCTGAGCTTTCCGAGGCGGGCCGCGCCCGTGCAGGTGCCGGTGCAATGGGGTTCCTTCCCTCCGGTGCACTCCCACTGGCAGTCCACGATCTCGGCCACGGGAGCGCAGGAGACCGCGAACGTCTGCTTGACGAAGGTGGACCGGTTCAGGCAGTGGACCTGCCTCACGCCGTCCTGGACATAGGGGACCGCGGTGACCCGTAGCGTGTGGTTGGCGCAGCCGTAACCGCTGAGGTCCTGCGTCATGGTCCAGGCGCCGGACGGCCCGGACTGCCCCTCGGACTGCAGCCGGTCGCTGTCGAACCGGTACTCCAGGATGATGCCGGCGGCGCTCCCACCGGACTGCCAGCTCCCCTTGGCCGTGACCGAGAGCTCGTTGACCTTCAGATCGGCGATCGTGGCCGAGGCGGTGGCGGTCGGACAGAGATCCGCGGCCAGCGCGGGCGCCGCCGCCAGAACCAGGGCGAGAAGAGTCGCTTTCATACCGGGCCTTTCTTCAGAGAGTCACGGTCCTGGGAGTCTCGCGGATCATCCGCGCGAAGCTCTGCCATCCCAGGAGGGCGTCCACCGAGGCCTGGACCCGGGCCAGGTCGAGCCCGAGCAGCCGGGCGGTCGCGCTGCAGGCATAGACCCGGATCAACCCATCCTCGCGTCCGGGCGCCAGCATCTGGGAGAGCGGCGGCATGTCGAGCGCCTCCAGCCGATCGGCCGAGAGAGGCGGCTGCGGATCGAGCTCGTCCCACCGCCCGGTCGCCCAGGCCTCCAGCGCGCCGAAGAACAGCGCCAGGTCCACCCGGTCCCCGCCCGCCGCGGCGCTCGCCGCGAGCGCGGAGATCTGGAACCGCATGTCCCACGTGCCGCCGTGGGCCAGGATGAGGAGGTCGGCCATGCCGCCAGCCTAGCAGAGGAGATCCTGAAACGCTTCCGGCTCCTTCGACACTGCTATATAGCGCAGTCGCAACTGCGCATAACTGTAAGAAAGGAGTGCGCGATGACTCAGAGAAAGAGACCCGTCTGGCTCGTTCTGATCCTACTCCTTGGCTTGCCCTTCACGCTCCAGGGGGCCGGGAAGACTCCTCCTGCCCGTCTCGAGATCCAACCGACGCGAGTGGACTGGCTGCCCCAGGGAGCCCCGAGGGGGGTGGAGCTAAGGATCGCCGGTCCCGGGGCTTTGTACATCCAGAAGGAATTCGCCGCCGGGGAGCCGCCCTCTTTCAACGCTCTCGACCGCCAACTCCTTGACGGCGTCTATTCCTATGAGCTGCGGGCCGCGGGAGACGTGGTGCAGACGGGGAGCCTCTGGGTTCAGGACGGCCGCTTCATCGAGCCGCAGGCTCAGGAATCGAAGCCTCCCCTCCGCAACGTCACCGCGCAGACCACGGTGGTCCCCGACGACCTCCTCGTCCAGGGGCAGGCCTGCATCGGCGCGAACTGCGGGTTGGCCAATCTCAACGGCTCGGCGCTGAGTATCAGGGAATACGGCAACTACCAGATCAAGTTCGACGCAGACAACTGCTGTGTTCCCTGGGAAGTCCCCTGGGTTCTCCAGGCCAACGAGCCCGGCGTCAGCGGCGACTTCCTGATCCGGGGTTTCGGCCTGTCGAACCCATTCAGAATCAACGCGTACGCCCCGGACAACTCCTTCACCATCTTTGCCGGCGGCAATATCGGCCTGGGGACCTCGACTCCGGCCCAGAAGCTCCATGTCGTGGGCAGCAACGGAGCCACGCAGACCCTGATCGAAGAGACCAGCGCCACGACGGCGCTGAGGACGCTGGTACAACTCAAGAACAACGGCGACATCCGCCTCAACTACAACAACACCGCGACCGGCGTCCAGTGGGGAGCCAACATGATCAGCGGCAACTACAAGCTGATCAAGGCCGGAGCCGGGGTCACCGCCGTCGACGTGCAGGGCAATGGCAACGTCACCATTGCCGGGATCCTCATCCAGAATTCCGACCGCACCACCAAGCACGACATCGTGGCGGTCCAGCCTGACGAGATCCTCGGCAAGGTGCTGAATCTACCCATCTCGACTTGGGTCCGCAACGGAGACGAAGGCCGGCACCTCGGCCCCATGGCCCAGGACTTCGCCGCCGCCTTCGGCCTGGGCGAGGACGACCGGCACATCGCCACCATCGACATGGCCGGAGTGAGCCTGGCCTCCGTGCAGGCGCTCAACAGCAGGATGAAGACGGAGATCGAGGCGCTCCGCCAGAAGAACTCCGATCTCGCCACGCGGGTGGAGGCCCTGGAGAAGATGGTCTCCACTCTCCTCGAAAACGCCGCGGCCCAACCCAATCCGTAGATCGCGGACACAACTCCGGCCTGCCGGGGGGCTGACGGCCCGATCAGCCCCCCGGCTTCCTACGGTACGTCGTTTGTCAAAGAACCAGCCGGCAGCAAACCTTTGTACGGACCAGCCGGCTTCTCCGTCGCCCTGAATCCTGAATTTCCGCCGGATAACCTTATATTTCCGTGGATAACGTTAAATTCCCGCCTGGAACCTTGTTTTCTCCTGGATAACCTTGTTTTCCCTCAGAGAACCTTGTCCTGGCCCGGAGAACCTTAATTTGCCGTGGATAACCTTGTCTCGCCGCATAGAACCTTGTCCTGGCTCGGATAAGCTTGTTTTCCCGCAAAGAACCTTGGATCGCCGCAGATAAGCTTGTTTTGTCCTGGATAACCTTCCATCGCGGCATATAACGTTCCATCGTCTCCAGGAACCTTATCTTGCCTCCCAGCGCCTGTCCGGACCCCTTTTCGTCCTCCTCTCAGGACGCCGACCTTCCGGGTTGGGTCCCCTCTCTATATATAGTTGCCGCAGCGCCCTTTTTTGTGACAAGGCGGACGAAATTGACTCGGCGTGTGGGAGGGGGTCATTTTGGTCAAAAAAGTGCCGATTTTCAGGAGATGGCTCAAATCCGCCTCAACCCGTCTATCATCGGCAGCCTTGAAGCAGGCCGGGGTTTCGAGCTTCGCCGAAGCACCGGCCTGGGTGGTTCCTTGAAAACTCGAGGGACGGCGGCCGCCGAGTCCAAGGCCTCCGCCGTTCCGCCCCGGGGACCCGGCAGTCGGGAGGATCGGGTCCATGCCGGAGGTGTGCGGAGCCGGGATGCTCCGCACACCTCGGAGCCGGGTTTGATCGGACCGAGGGGCGAAATACTGTAAGCTTCCCGCAAAGCCGCATTCCACAACGCGCGGGAGGGGAGCATGCAGAATCGTCGCATCATCAGCGCCGGGGGCCTGAGCTTTATCGTCGGCGCGTTGGCGTTCGTCGCCGTGTTCAGCTATCTGGCCGCCAGCTTCAACTACCCCGACATTCTCGACGGCAGCGCAGCCGAGGTTCTTCCCCGTCTTCGTGGGGGTGGCTCGCTCATGAGAGCCGTCTGGGCGCTCTATGCGTTCCTTCCGCTGCTTCTGATCCCGGGCGCCGTCGGAGCCTACTTCGCCTGTCCGGCGAGCCGCGGCCGCATGACCCTGGCGCTCGTCGCCGCATCGCTGGGCGCGCTCGCCATGTGCCTGGGCCTGATGCGCTGGCCGAGCATCCATTGGGTGCTGGCCGATGCCTACGCGCAGTCCGACCCTGACGCGCAGAGCGCCTTGGCGGCCGTATTCCGGGGTCTGAACCTCTACCTCGGCAATTACATCGGCGAGTTCCTCGGCGAACTGTGCCTCACGTTCTTTTTCCTTCTGAATTCCTTGTCCTTCTTCAGCGAGACTCGCTTTCCGCGCTGGCTCGGCTGGTGCGGAACAGTCTTCGCGGTGCTGTTCGGGATCGGGGCCTTCCGGAACGCCATCCCCGCGGCCCAGCCCATCGCCGATGTCAACAACCTGCTGCTGCCACTCTGGATGGTGACCCTGGGCGTGTCGCTGATGTGGTTCTCACGAAAGGCCTGACTGCCTCGTCTCCGCCTCCCGCGAGCGCCGGCCGGCGATCACGCCGTTCCACTGGCAGAGCGGTCCCAGGAGCACGTACAGGAAACCCGCTATTGCCGGGCTTCCTCCGGACCAGGCCACGGCCACGGAGAGGAGCCCCACTGCCACATGGATCAGGTAGTGGTAGGACCAGAAACGGGCCTCGATGCGGCCCGCTTCGTCGAGCCCCAGCTCGTCCGCCATCGCATGCGCCCGCCGGTAGAGCAGGGTGAAGCAGGAGAACACCGCGATGAAGCCGATGCCATAGATGACCATCAGGTCCAGCATCTCCTCCCGGCTCCGGACCATCGGCAACGCGCCCGGCTCCGCGAACCCGAAGAAGCGATCCCACAGAGCGGTGGCCAGGAACTTGAGCGGATAGATGTAGAAGAGGACGACGAACAGGAGGACCGAGTTGAGCGCGATCGTCCAGGGGTCCTGCAGGCCGTAGCGCCGGAAGAAGCCGTTGTGGGCCACCCAGATCAGGATGAGCATCGTGAACGTGAAGGCGAACGGCACGAAACCGCGCAGGTTGCCCATCAATTCGGGAAGGGTCCGGGGGACCTCCAGGGACACCACGAGCAGCGTGGCCGCGAAGCCGAACACGGCGTCGGACAGCGCCTCCAGCCGGCTGACTTCCCTCAAGGGACGGCGATCGCGGATGATCATGGCTTTCCTCTAGGTCGAGAGAAGGATACCACCGCAGTCAGACTCCCTCCGCCGGACCTTGCTGCAATCGGCGGCCGTCTCGCGCCACTATGCAAACAGGAGCAACAACGTCTCTCCGCACAATCTGCCGCCCGCCGGCGGTCCAACGGAGGTTTGCATGGCCGAGCCCACGAAGAGGAGTGTCCAGAAGTCCCTGCATCGCATCAATACCCGCGCTGAATCACCCCGCCTGACGGACGAGAGCTGGGAGGGCCTGAACATCCAGTGGCCGGACGGACTAGCTCCGCGGCCGATGCCCATGAGCCCGGCTCCGTCCGAGAACGATCCTCTTCCCCAGGCCGACATGATCGTCATGATGGATACCTCGGCCGAGGCCGAGGCCATGAGCGACGTGTTTACCCCTGGCTATTTTTATGAGAGTCACTGGTACCGATACGCCCACAACTTCATGACCGAATTCTACCCGCAGCTCGGCCCGGACGCTCCGGCTCTCAAGTCGAAATATCTCGGGCTCTATTTCATCTGCTACGTCGCCGGTCTCAAAGTGCTGGTCTACAAGACCAATCTCCACTTCCATACGGATGGCAAGCTGCTCCCGGACGGCAGCTACACCGTTCCGATCCGGGACATGCTCCAGCAGATGATCGAGGAGGCCAGACCGCGCGTCTTTCTCACGACCGGGACCAGCGGCGGCGTCTACTGCTCGATGCAACTCGGCGACGTGGGCGTGACGCGGGGCGCTCACTTCCTCTGCGAGGATCACTACAAGAACGCGCCGTTCAACAACCAGACCTACACTTCACAGTGGGATATCCCCAAGCAGTACACCGACACGGCTCACTCGCTCATGCAAGGGTTCGCCGGCCGCCTCACGGGAAAGGGCGCCCCCCCTGCGCCCAACTGCAGTTGCAACCCGTCGTCGAGCTATCCGACGTTCATCTACTACGACGGCAGCGAGAGCATCCCCCCGTTCCATCCCGTCATCACGACCGACTTCTTCGACTTCGGGACCAGTACGAACGGACTGGACAAGATCGGCCTCGACGTGGAGATGGATGACGCCGTGCTCGGCCTGGTGTGCAGCCAGATGCAGAGTCCACCCCTTTGGGCCAGCGTGCGCAACCTTTCCGATCCGTGCATCACCGGTACCCTGGACAAGTCGACCCAGGAAAAGTGCGCGGATTTCTACTATGAGAAGTACGGCTACTGGACCACCGTGATGAGCGGGATCACCAGCTGGTCGATCCTCGCAGGACTCGCCGGTGGGAGCCATGGCTGAAGTCGTGCTGGGCAACACGCCCTACCCCGTGCCGCCGGAGGCCGTCCACATCTGGACCGGCTACCCAGCCCATGGCCCTCGGCTACACGGCCTCATCGGGCACGCTCCAGTTCTACAGCCTGTCCGGGAGCACATTCCAGGCCTCCGGCAGCTACACCGGAGGCGGCGGGAACCCGGCCACGTCCAATATCAAGTACAACACGGTCTATATCGACCATCTCATGGATGAACCCAGTCAGGGTAGCCATCCGGCGGCGATCCAGGCTCCGAGACGCGTCCAGCGCGTGAATACCAGGAGACCGACCACGATCTCGATGATCCCCACGGCGCGCAGGAAGGTCTCGGCCGAGACCGGCAGCAGGCCGGCGATCCACGGGCTCAGGTATTTGGGCCAGTCCGTGAGCAGGTTCAGGAACTTGTCGAGCCCCGCGAGCAGCGGGACCAGTCCATAGGTCAACCACAGGGGGCGGTAGAGCGACTCCAGGTTCGGGCCGGATTCTGTCGTAGGCATCGGAACGTCCTCCTTCGACTGTACAGAGTCGCGAAGCCGGAGAACGTTACAGGCCCCTCACCGCCCGATCCCGTCTCTCTCGTGCCGGGTCGTTGAGATGTGCTATCCTCGGCTTGCACTCCGGCGGGTTTCGTGCTCTGATCCCGCGACCGTCGGGGAAGGAGGTTGCCCATGGCCGCGATGCCGCTGCGCGATGAGGAGATCGAGTACCCCACCTCCGACGGCCGTCCCATGGCCGAAACGAACCTCCATCGGAAGGTGATGGCCGATCTCATCGCGGCCCTGGAACGGCATTTCCTGGACGATGCGCTCGCCTGGGCCGGGGGCAACTTCCTGCTCTATTTCGAGAAGGGCAATCCCCGCGCCTCCGTCTCCCCGGACGTGGTCCTGGTCCGGGGCGTCGAGAAATGGAACCGACCGCTCTACAAACTCTGGGAGGAGGGGCGGATGCCGGACTTCGTCATCGAGGTCACCTCCAGCTCGACGCGCCGGGAGGACATGGCAACCAAGAAGGGTCTCTATGAGCGCCTGGGGGTCTCCGAATACTTCCTCTTCGATCCGACGGGGGACTACCTGAAACCACGCCTGGAGGGATACCGCCTGGAGCAGGGCCGTTACCTGCGGCTCGCCCAGGAACCGGACGGCTCGCTGCCGAGCCGGGTCACGGACCTCCGGCTCCGGCCCGAGGGGGAGAACCTGCGGCTGATCGACGCCCGGACCGGCAAGAAGCTCCTCTGGATCGCCGAACGGGACGCCGCCATCGATGCGGCCGAACGGAGAGCCGACGCGGCCGAGCGGAGAGCCGCGGAAGAGGCCGTCGAACGGCGCCGCCTGGAAGGAGAGCTGGCGAGGCTCCGGTCCGAGGTCGAGCGGACGCAGGGATCCTGAGCTCCTCGTTCTCCTGAGACACGTTCAACTCGTCAACTTGTATTTCATCACCAGAGGCCCGAAAAGTAGCACGCTCTCTGGGGCGGCGCCGCCGGATGGAATCGGAGCCGCCGCCGGGTCGTCAGGTTTCAGTTCATGTGGCTCACGAAGTATCGATAGGCGAAGGCGGTGGCGTTCAGGTTGAAGTCCGGCTGCGCGAATTTGGGTCGCCGCAATGTGATTGGTCGCGTTCCAGGTGGAGTTGCTGATGAAGTCGAGCAGCCGGCCGTAATCCCGGCTCGAAGGCGATGTGCTCTGGGCACCCGCCGCGGAGGTTGTCCGCGTCCTCTCACCCGGAGCCCGGCTGGCCGTCGAAAGAGGACAGTTGAGGGTCGACGGGAAGGCAGTGGCCGCCCGCGCGCGCCTGGAGAACGGAGAGATCTGGTCGGAAGTGGTACCGCTCGCCCGCCACTTCCGGGCCCTGGGCCGTGTCCTTCCAGAGGACAAGTCGGTCGTCCTCTTCCCGCGCGCCACTCTCCTCTGGCTGCGCGACCATGGGGATCCGAATGCGCCGGCCGTCCGCGAAGCCAAGGCGGCGGGTCTGCTGGACGGTTAGATTCCAAACCGAAGCGGCCGGCTTGCGCCGGCCGCTTTCACCTGACGGGAGAGGGTCTCCTCAACTCACTGTCTGTGCTTCCGGCACTACCCAGGTGTCGCCGGTCTTGAGGAGGTCCTCCAGCTTGCCGAGTCCCTTGCGGTCGGTCTCCTGGCGCATCTGATCGGCCACCCGGTCCTCGTAGCTCGGCCTGTCCACGGCGCGGAAGACGCCCAGGGCGGTCGGGAAGTGCGGCGGCAGGAGCTGCGCCGCGAGGAACGCCGTGGCCGGGCTGTCCAGGCTCTCGTCCCAGACCAGGCAGTCGTCCGCCGACAAGCCGTTCCCGAGTTGGATCACCTCCATCTCGGTGCCGTTCATGCGGATGCCTTTGTCCTTGGCCTTGCCGAAGACCAGCGGCTTGCCGTGCTGGAGGTAGAGGACGTTCTCGTCCTTGGCGTCCTTCTCCGTCATGTAGGTGAAAGCCTTGTCGTTGAAGATGTTGCAGTTCTGATAGATCTCGACGTAGGCCGTGCCCTTGTGCTGCGCGGCGCGGTGCAGGGTCTCGCGCAGGTGGGACTGGAAGATGTCCACGCTGCGGGCCACGAACGTGGCGCCGGCGCCGAGGGCGAGCGACAGCGGGTTGAACGGGTAGTCCACCGAGCCGACCGGGGTCGACTTGGTCCGCTTGCCGAGCTCGCTGGTCGGCGAGTACTGGCCCTTGGTGAGGCCGTAGATCCGGTTGTTGAACATCAGGATCTTCACCCCGACGTTGCGCCGCAGGGTGTGGATCAGGTGGTTGCCGCCGATCGACATGGCGTCGCCGTCGCCGGTGGCGATCCAGACCTCCAACTCGGGGCGGGCCATCTTGAGGCCCGTGGCCACCGCCGGCGCGCGGCCGTGGATCGTGTGGAAGCCGAAGGTGTTCATGTAGTACGGGAATCGGCTGGAGCAGCCGATCCCCGACACGACCACGAACTTCTCCTTCGGGATGCCGAGTTCGGGAAAGACCGCCTGCACGGCCGACAGGATGGCGTAGTCGCCGCAGCCCGGGCACCAGCGGACCTCCTGGTCGCTCTGGAAATCCTTCTTCGTGAGGGTCGACGTCTCAGTGGACATGGGCGTTGAGCTCCAGAATCTCTTG
>JBEQUE010000025.1:0-25754 GCA_040349255.1 Acidobacteriota bacterium
GGACCTGGGCGAGCCTGCGGCAGTCGGCCACGGCCTCCAGGACGGCGCCGCCGAGCTGCCCGGCGGCGAGATGGACGGCGAGCGGCTTGCCGTACTCCAGCAGCTCGGACATGAGCTCGCTCAGCCGGGAGGTCGGCTCCATCAGCCCCTCCAGCGCCTGGCGCACGCTCTGGTTGGCCGGCGAAGCCTCCAGGTTGGCCAGCAGGGCGTCGATCGTGGCGGTGATGGCGAAGAGCGGGTTGCGCACCTCGTGCGCCAGGCCGCCGACCAGGTGCCCCAGGGCGCCCATGGTCTGCAGGCGGGCCTTCTCCTCCAGCGAGCGGCGGAGGGCGGCGTTGGCCTCCATCAGCTCCTGCGAGCTCAGGTCCATGGAGCGCTCCAGCATGGCCCGGTCGTCGTCGAACTGGCGGTAGGCGGCGTCGACCGCGTCCAGGAACTGGAGGCAGTCGGGGGACATCTCCTCCCCGTCGTCGCCCTCGTCGCCGAAGAAGCGGCGGAGCTGCCGGGCCAGCAGGCTGTGCCGATCCCCCATGTCAGCGCTCCGCCAGGGTGGTGATGGTCATGGTCTGGTTGTGCAGCTCGCAGCGCGCGTCGGGCGTGAACGGGGAGATCTCGCCGTAGGAGTAGAAGCCGGCCAGGACCGCGCCCTCGCCCAGCACCTCGCGCACCCCTTCGACCTCCTCCTCCACCCGCTGGGCCAGGACCAGCTTGCGGCCGACGCAGCTCACCAGGATCGCCAGGTCGGGAGAGGCGGAGCCCACGGCCTCGTAGCTCGTGCGGGCGGCTCCGACCGCGCCATCGATCAGGCGGTCGAAGTTGGCCTTCATGAAGCGGGCGTAGCACCCCTCCGGCACGTCGCCGGCGAAGGTCATGCTGCTCCCCTCCTCGTCGACCGAGAGGATCGTGCGCACGACCGGGGTCTCGCCCTCGCCGGCCCGCAGGCTCAGGGGAAACAGCAGGCCGCTCGCCGGCAGGTCGCTCGCGTGCGGCCCGAGATAGGTCTTGTAGAGCTCGAGGGCGGAGCGGCCGTCGAGCTCGTAGAGCACGTTGCCGGAGGAGCGGGTGATCCGGCGCTCGGGGCCGAACGGGTCCCAGCCGCCGAGCGAGGCGTAGCCGACGCGCAGGGCGTCGCCGTAGAGCCCCAGGGCCGCGATGCTGTTCGAGCGCGGCTCTCCTCCACCCATCACGAAGGTCTCCTTGAAGCGGGGTCCGTCGCCGGACAGGCCGCCGGTGACCGTCACCTGCGGCGGGAGAGCGCGGGAGAGCCCCTCGACCAGCTTGCTGCCGTTGACGTGCAGCCCGTCCGACAGCACGAGGACGTGGACGAGGTCGTCTCCCGCCAGGCCGCCGGCGAGGCGCTCTCCGGCGGCGAGGCTGTCCTCCGGACCGGCGATGGCGGTCGAGGCGCCGCGGATCCGGGTGCGCTCGAAGCGGACGGCGGTGGCCACCAGCGAGTCGTCCGAGACCTGGGTGCCGAAGATGTCGCCCGCCGTGGAGCAGCCGAAATTCCAGGCGTTCGGGTACGCCGCGGCCACCTGCCGGCGCGGCTCTGCTTCTTTCAGCGCGCCGGGGCTGCCGAAGATCAGGACGAGTTGGGCGCCGTCCAGGGGCCGGGGAGCGCACGGCTCCCAGCCCCACGCCGGAGTCCATCGGGACTGCTCGATCTGCAAGGAACCACCTCCCGGAAAGCCGTCGCTCCACCGACGACACACTCTCCACCCGAGAGAGCCGGTGCTTCCCGTCGAAAGAATCGCTACTGGATGGGATGATTGTAACACGCCCGTTCCGGGGCCCACCGCGCATAGAATGGTCGCCGCCTGACGGATGCGGGCTTCGCCCGGGAGGAGAGCGGTTCGGTGGCCAAGGTTCTGGTGATCGAGAAGGATTCCGTCTTTGCGGCGGTCCTGGAGGACCGCCTGAGGGTGGCTGGCCACGCGGTCCGCGTGCTCGCGGATGCCGCGAAAGCCCCGGCCGCCGCACACGAGCAGCAGGCCGACCTGGTGCTCATCGACTCCGGCGCCGATCCCGCCGCCGAAGCCGTCCAGGCCCTGCGCAGCCAGGATGCCACGCGCTCGCTGCCGGTGCTCGCGCTGTCGGAACGCACCGACGGCGCCGACCGCGTGGCGGCCCTCCGCGCCGGGGCGGACGACTACCTGGCCCGGCCGTGCGACCTGGAGGAGCTGGTCATCCGCGCCGAGCGCCTCCTGGGCGGCCGCGGCGCCGAGCAGATGCTCCAGGGCGACCTCGCGACCCATCCGCTCTGGGCGGTGCTCCAGTACCTCCAGCAGGTGCGCAAGACCGGCAGCCTGCGCGTCCGCAGCGGCAACACCTCGGGCACGGTGGCGCTGCGCGACGGCGAGCCCTTCAACGCCCGCTGGCAGGCGCTGCGCGGCCGCGAGGCCTTCCTCGCCCTGTTGAGCGCCGAGGAGGGGACCTTCCGCTTCGACGGCTCCACGCCGCCCGTGGGCCAGCCCGAGCCCCTGGCCGTCAACGAGCTCCTCATGCACTCGGCCTGGCTCAAGGACGAGCTCGAGAACCGGCGCCCCTTCCTGCCGGCCACCGGCGAGCCGCTCCAGACCCTGACCGACTTCCCGCCCCGGGTCGGCGAGGAGTTCGGGGACCTCCCCCTGCAGCGCGTCCTGACCCGCATCCACGGCCAGCCCGGCCTCCGCCTCTTCGACCTGATCGCCGAGGAGACCGAGGCGCCGCTCACCATCCGGCTCACGGTCTCCTGGCTGATCGAGCACGGCCTCGTCTCGACCCGCGACCGCGCTCCGGAGGCGGCGCCCCAGAACACCCTGGAGATCTCCAGCGCCATGGTGTTCGACGTGGCGGTCATCGCTCTGCTCGACGCGGCGAAGAAGGCGGGGTTCGACATCGCCGCCCTGCCCTGCCTCGTCCTGGTCGAGCCGACCGCCTGGCCCGCGCTGCGCAAGCTCCTCCAGGAGGCGCCCGGATACCGCACGAACGAGGCCCTGCAGAAGCTGGTCGAGCAGATGGAGCTGCGCAAGGCCGGCAGCGCCACGCTGCCGGTGGACCGCGGCAAGCTCTCGCTCCACGTGCAGGCGCTCACCCGCGCGGCCCAGCCCCAGGTCGCCGCCATCCTGCCCGGCTGCGCCGGCGTGCTGGTGTGGATCGACGGGGCCGAGGGCGCCGAGCTCGCCCAGACCGTCGTGCAGCGCCTGGATGCCACGGGAGGCCGCGCCTCGGGTATGCTGGTGGCCGGAACGGCCGCAGTGCAGAAGGACGCGGAGCGCCTCACCGGCGGCAGCCGGCGCTGGCGGACCAGCCCGCACTCTCCGAAGAGCCTCCTCGGTCTGTTCCGCCTGCTCCAGCCCGAGACCCGTTGAATCTGACAGAGGGGAGCCCTTGGCCCGTCCCGCAGTCCTCCTCATCGATCCCGTGACCGAGCGCCTGGAGGAGCTCAGCCACGGCCTCGCCGCCGAAGGCTACGAGGTCGTGCCCGTGACCGACCTCGCCATGGGCCGCCGCTTCGCGAAGGGCCTCGGCGAGGCGCTGATCGTCACCACCACCCGGTTGCTGGCCGGCAACCCCGATCCGGGAGCCGTGCTGATCGAGCTGCACGCCGGCGGCCAGCGCACCCTGGTCCTTCTGGGCGAGCGCGCCGAGGAGGAGGAAGGCCTGCCCGAGACCGTCTCCTTCCTCACCATCGGCGGCCTCGCCCTGCTGGAGATCGAGCGCCGTCTCCTCCTCGTCCTCCTGGGCCGGGAGGTCGGCGCCGAGCCCGACGTCAAGCTCGAGTCGCTGGTCGGCGACCTCGCCCAGACGCCGCTCCTGGAGCTGCTCCGGGGCTTGAACCGGGCGGCGGTCAGCGGCCGGATCGACCTGCGCGGCGGCCAGATCTGGCTGGAGCGCGGCGAGGTGGTCGCCGCCACGGCAGGCGCGGTCAAAGGGCTCAAGGCCTTCTGCCGGCTGGGCCGGATGCACGAGGGTCTGTTCCAGCTCTTCCCGGGCGACCTGGTGCCGGAGCGCACGATCCAGGAGGCGCTGAGCACGCTGATCATCACGGCGATCGAGGATTCGCTGGGCGAGTTCCCGGACGCCCGCGCGCGCCTGGAAGTCCAGCTCGGGCCCGATTTCTTCGCGGCCGCGTTCACCCCGCTCCAGAAGCAGATCCTCGGGCTCGCGCAGAAGAGCGCCACCCTCCAGGAGGTCCTGGACGGCCTGCCCGCCCGCGACGGCGAGATCGTCCAGGAGCTGCTGGTCCTGGAGGAGCGCGGCCTGCTCGTGCGCCGCGATCCGCGGGTGCAGGTGGTCACCGACTCGACCTCGGACCTGCCGTCCGACCTCGTCCGCGCCTATGGCATCGCCGTAGTGCCGCTGACAGTGGCCTTCGGCAAGGAGAGGCTCCGGGACCGCGTGGACATCCAGCCGGGGCAGTTCTACAAGCGGCTGACCCAGGACAAGGTTCATCCGGTGTCGAGCCCGCCGACGCGGGAGGAGCTCGCGGGCCGCTACCGCGAGTACCTGGCGCAGGGTCATGACGTGGTGTCGGTCCACCTCTCGGCCCGGATGTCGAAGACCTTCGAGCACGCGAGCGCCGCGGCGGGCGAGGTGAAAGTCGACGGCCGCACCCTGGCCGTGGTGGACACCGGCCAGGTGAGCGTCGCGCTCGGCATGCTCGCGCTCTTCGCGGCCCGCATGGCGTCGCGCGGCGAGACGGCCGAAACGATCCGCCAGCGCCTGGCCGACATGGCGCCGCGCATCCACACCCTGTTCCTGGTGGACACCCTGGAGTTCCTCGCCAAGGGAGGCCGGATCGGCAAGGCGCGCGCGCTCCTCGGAGGCTTGCTCGGCATCAAGCCGATCCTGGGCGTGGACAAGGGCGAGGTGGTGGCGGTGGACCAGGTGCGCGGCGGCCGGGCCGCCCATCCGAAGATCCTGGAGATCCTCGGCAAGCGGGTGGACCGCCAGCGTCCGGTCGTGGCCGGCATCAGCCACGCGAACGCGCCGGTCTGGGCCGACCGCCTGCGCGCCCTCGTGCGCGACCAGTTCCAGGTCTCCGAGCTGATCCAGACCGAGGTCGGCCCGGTAGTCGGCGCCAACGTCGGCCCCGGCGTGGTCGGGGTGTGCCTGTTCCAGCCGGCCGCCGAAGAGCTGGGCTGGATCGCGCCGTAGGGCCGGCTGGAAGCCGGCGGTCCAGCAAAAAAGACGGGCTCCTCCGCAATCCTGTAAAATCGCCGCACACGTCCTCCTCCTCCGAGACGATGCGGAAGCTGCCCTGCGCGCTCCTCCTCCTGCTGGTGCCGCGCCTCGCCCTGGCGCTCGATCCCTCGCGGGCCGTCACCCAGTACCGGCTCGACGCGTGGACCACGCGCACCGGCCTGCCGGTGATGAGCGTGCTCTCCCTCCTTCAGGACCGCGCCGGCCATCTCTGGATCGGCACCCAGGAGGGGCTCGCCCGGTTCGACGGCGTCACGTTCCAACACTTCAAGGTGGGCGAGACCCCGGGCCTCGCCGGCAACTACATCTCGGCGCTCTTCGAGGACCGCGGCGGCCGGATCTGGGCCGGCACCGACGCGGGAGACCTGTCCTACTTCGACGGCGCGCGGTTCGCCTCGATCCCTCGCGACGGACCGCTGCGCGGCCAGGTCGCCGGATTCGCCGAGGATCCCGGCGGCGACCTCTTCGTCGCCTTCCGCGGCGTGGGCCTGCGGCGCCTGGAAGGCCGCCGGCTGGTGCCCGTGGCGGACCGCGAAGGCCGGACGATCGAGCGCCTCGGAGCCCTGGCGCCGGGCGGGAACGGCGAGATCTGGGCCGCCGGCGAAGACCGGCTCTTCCGTTACGCGCAGGGCACCTGGAGCCGCTTCGCGCTGCCGCGGCCCTCGGGCCGCCTGGTCACCGCTCTCGCGGTGGGAGCCGGCGGCGAGATCCTGCTCAGCCAGGACGACCCCACGGTTCAGCGGTTGCGGCTGCAGGGCCGGGAGCTGGTGAGCGCGGCCCCGGACCGGCTGTTCCCGGCGCCGGTCCGGGCCCTGCGGTTCGACCGGGCGCGCACCCTCTGGATCGGGACCGAGACCGGGCTGTCCCGCTGGCGCCAGACCCCGGGATCGGCGCCCGAGCCGGTCGCCCGGATCCCGGAGGCGGCCGTCAACGTCCTCTCCGAGGACCGCGAGGGCGGGCTCTGGATCGGCACCAACAACCAGGGCCTCCTGCGCCTGACCGCGGACGAGGCGCTCCCGTTCGGGACCGCCGAAGGCCTCCCCCACCCCAACACCTGGAACGTCTTCTCCTCGACCCGCGGAGACCTCTGGGTGACGACGAGCGGCGGGCTCGCGCGGATCGTGGACGACCGGGTGGAGCGGATCGCCATCGAAGGGCTGCCCGGCGAGGACGTGGTCGCCCTCGCGGAGCGCCGCGACGGCTCGCTCTAGATGGGCACCTTCCGCAACGGGCTCTACCGCCTGCCCCACGCGGGCGCTCCCCTGCTCCACTCCACGGCGTCCGACGGCCTCCCGCCCGGGCCGATCACCGTCGTCTTCGAGGATTCGCGAGGCGTGCTCTGGGTCGGCAGCCGCGAGGGCCTGTCGCTTCTCCGGGAAGGCTTCCAGCCGCTGCGCCTGGTCGAAGGCGCGGTCCAGCCCTACGTCTCGTCGATCGTGGAAGACCGCCGCGGCACGGTCTGGATCGCCACCAACATCGGCCTCTTCGCCCAGGATACCCACGGCAACGGCCGGACCAGGCTCGACGAGCCTCGATCCGCGCCAGCGGCACTTCGTCGCCATCATCCACCGCAGCGGCGAGGTCCTGCTGGGGCTCGTCACCCAGATCCTCGACCTCGCCCAGAGCGACCGCGGCAAGCTCACCCTGGCGGCCGAGCCCTTCCTCCTCTCCGACGGCTTCGAGGAGGCCGTCGAGCTCGCGGCGCCGGCGGCGTCCGCCAAGGGGCTCGACCTCTCCCTGTCGATCGAGCCCGCCGCCCGGGAGCGGGTGATCGGCGACCGGACGCGGGTGCGCGAGATCGCCACGAACCTGCTCGCCAACGCCGTCAAGTTCACCGACGCCGGCGGCGTCCACGCCACCGTCCGCGCGCACGCCGGGGACGGCCGCCTGACCGTGACCCTCGCGGTCTCCGACACCGGCATCGGGATCGCCCCCGAGCATCAGGCCCGGATCTTCCAGCCCTTCGAGCAGGTCGACACCTCCTATTCCCGGCGCCATGGCGGCACCGGTCTCGGGCTCGCGATCGCCAACCAGCTCTGCCGCTGGATGGGCGGCTCCCTGAGCGTGAAGAGCGCTCCGGGCCAGGGCTCGACCTTCACGGCGACGATCGTGCTCGACCTCGACCCGAACGCGGAGGTCGGGGCCGATGTCCCCGCACCGCCTCCCCGGCAGGAGGAGATCCCGCCTCCCGGAGGCAAGCCGGCCGCCTCCTCCGCGATCCTGGTGGTCGAGGACGACCCCGTGGGACGCGAGCTGATGCGCTACGTCCTGCGCGGTCTCGGCTACGAGCCGGACGTGGTGGGCCAGGGCAGCGAGGCTCTCGCGGCCCTGGAAGCCCGGCCGTACGACCTGCTCCTCCTCGACATCCAGATGCCGGAGATGGACGGCTTCGAGCTGGCGCGGCGCGTGCGGGACCGCTTCGGCAGCCGCCCGCGGCTCGTCGCCCTCACCGCGGCGGCCCTGGAGAGCGACCGCGAGCGCTGCCTCGCGGCGGGGATGGACGGCTACCTCAGCAAGCCGATGCGCCCGGAACAGCTCGCCGAGGTCATCGACTCGTGCCTGGCCGCCACCGGGTGAGCCTCAGTTCGGTTCGTCGAGGACCGCGGCGATCGAATTGGCGACCACGGCCTTTTCCAGCCAGCGCCGCAGCCGCTCCGGATCCTTCTGCGCCAGGATGCGCTCGCGGACGGAGTCGGACACCACGAAGCCGCGAGCCCGGAGCACGGTCAGCACAGCGTCAGCCCCCTCCTCGGCGCGGCCTTGCGCAACGTACTTCCTGGCAAAGTCGCTCTGGTATTCGTAGCCCTTCATCGTCGTCTCCAAAGCGCGGCGAGTCGCCTCATTGAGGGAATTATAGACGAGGTCATAGTAGAACCGGGCCCTTTCGTCGTCGAGTCCTCGGATCGCAGGCAGCACGGCGGAGGCGATCGTTGCACCCTGCTCCGTCTCACCGTGTGCCAGGGCGGAGAGCACGCCCAGCTCGGGTCGTTGGACCGCTTCCTCAGGGTCCGTCACGACCGGAACCGTGGTGCGGCGCAACACGGGCGGGCGCAGGATGAAGCCGGGAATGCCGGTCTCGATCGGCTCGGCGCACCACCCGGCCACGGTCGGATCCGGCGCGACGACGAGCAGGGCCACCGGGCAGGCATGGACCGCTCGCGACACCATGGCGTAGGCCGGCCAACTGAGGCGCTTCCGGAGGTCCACGGCCAACTGGACCTCGACGATCACCACCCGGACCGGAGCGCCATCCTGAAGAAGAAGGACGACAATGTCGGCGCGGTATTCGGCGGGCTGGATCTCGGTCAGGTCCGCCGAAGCGATCCGGGCCTCGGCATAGGGAGGAAGCGAAAGGCCAAGCACCTCGACCAGGATCTCGGCTGCGAGCGAGGGACGGTTCTTGAAGAGATCCACCAGGATCTCATGAGCCATCGACGGCATGGCGGGGATCATCGCATGCGCCAAGGGAGCGATCAACCGTCGGGATACCGGATGCAGGAATAAATACACTCAGGCCCAGCTTGATCGCGCATTGATTTTTCTCCATTTCTGCCATAGCGTCACCATTCACCTCCAAGAGCCGTCCGCGGAGGCCCGCACCGGGCGAGCCGGGCGTCCATTCCGCGTTGACCAGGCAGCCACTCGGCTTTCGTTGAAATCCCTTCTCCTCTCCTCCTGCCCGATAGAGAATCAGCCCATGCTGCCAACGATCGATTTCGGCAGGATCCGCCAACACCAGGGATCGCAGCATCGAGGCTTCGAGGAGCTGTGCTTCCAGCTGCTGCCGGATCTCTCCGACCTCCCTTCGGGAGCCAGGGTCGATCGGCACGGGACCCCGGACGGGGGGGTGGAGTTCCTCGCGACCCTGCCGGACGGGTCGGTCCAGGGCTGGCAGGCGAAGTACCTCTTCAAGCTGGACTCCGGCGAGCTTGGCCAGATGGACAGGTCCGTGAGGGCGGCGCTCGGCTCCCAGCCCGGGCTCACCCGCTACACCTTCTGCCTGCCCTACAACCGCCCCGCCGGCGATGTCCCCGGGGCCAAGAGCGCCATGGAGCGATGGCATGACCACCGAAAGAAGTGGGAGTGGTGGGCCGCCGACCGGGGGATGGAGGTCGAGTTCGACTACAAGGGCGAATCCGAGCTGCTCGCGGCCCTCAACCGCCCCTCTCAGGCGGGCCGGGTCCATTACTGGTTCGACGTCACGGTCCTGACCCGGGAATGGTTTCGGGGCCGGCTCGCGGAAGCCCTGCACCATGCCGGCCCGCGCTACACCGAAAAGCTTCACGTCGACCTCCCGATCGCCTTCCTTTTCGAAAGCCTCGGACGGACCCAGGCCTTCCAGGATCGCCTGCGGTCAGGGCTTCGAAAGCTCCGGGAATCGCGCCGACGGCACGCGTTGGACGGGCTGCGCCAGGACAACCCGGACCTGGAAACCCTTCTCGAAGCGGCAGAGCCCCAGCTCGACGAGGTGGATCGTCTCGTCATGCAGGTCGACGTCGCCGGGACGGCCCCCATGAATCTTCAAGGCGTCGCAACCGGCTGCATCCAGGCCGTGGCGAGGTTGCGCCCCCTCCTGCAGTGGATCGAGGCCCGCACGCGCGAGCGGCGGGGGGCAGATCTGGCGGCCTCCGTACACGAGCTGAGACAGACGCTCGGTGCCCTTCTCGACCTCGTACGCCTGACCGGAGACGACGCGAGCCGGCTGGTCGACAATCCCTTTCTCCTCGTCACCGGGGAGCCGGGCGCCGGCAAGACCCATCTCCTCTGCGACGTGGCCCGCTCGCGCGTGGAATGCGGCTGGCCCACCCTGGTCCTCTTCGGTCAGCACTTCGAGCGCGGCCCGCTCTGGCCCCAGGTCCTGCAGCAGCTCGGCCTCCCTCCCTGCATGCCCGACGAATTCCTCGGGCTCCTGAGCGTCGGGGCCGAGACCGCCGGCCGCCGCGCGCTTCTCCTGATCGACGCCCTGAATGAAGCCGAGCATCCGGGCCTCTGGCAGGATCAGCTCGCCGCGTTCCTCGCCAGGGTGCGCGCCTTCCCCTGGGTCGGCGTCGCCCTCTCCTGCCGCAACAGCTACGTGCCGGCCGTGCTCCCCGCCGAGCTGCTCCCGGACCGGCTCGTCCGGGTGGAGCACACGGGGTTCGCGGAGCGCACCCAGGAGGCGGTGCGCGTCTTTTTCGACCGCTTCCACCTCGTCCGCCCGGACTTCCCCCTCGTCCTCCCGGAGCTCCGGAACCCGCTCCTGCTCAAGCTCCTCTGCCGCGGTCTCGCCGACCAGGGGGAGGCGCGTTTCCCGCGCGGAGCCACCGCCGTCACAGTGCTCTTCTCCCGGTTCCTGGACGCCGTGGAGAGGTCCCTCTCCTCCCCTCGCCGCTGCGACTACGCCGCGGAGCGGCGGCTCGTCCGGAGGTGCGTGAGCGCTCTCGCCGGCGAGATGCTGCGCCGGAAGCGGGAGTGGCTGCCCTTCGAGGCCGCCCAGACCCTGACGGAGGAGATCCTGCCGCGCCAGGGCTGGAGCCGGTCCCTGCTGGCGGGCCTGCTCGCCGAGGGAGTGTTGATGAAGGACAATGTCCCCGACGAGCACGGCGTCCCCAAAGAGGCAGTCCGGTTCGCGTACCAGCGCCTCGGGGACCACGCGCGGGCCGAGGCCCTTTGCGACGGCGGAATCGACGCGGTCGCGGCGATGCTGTCGTCGCTCGCCGCCGAGCCCGAAGGCTTCCAGGAGCACAGCTCCCTGATCGAGGCCCTCGCCATCCAGCTCCCGGAGCGCTTCCGACAGGAGCTCCACGAGATGGTGGAAGACCCGCTGGAGCCCCCGTTCCCGGACGCCTGCCTGAACAGCATCGTGTGGCGCAACCCGCAGGTCTTTCCCCACGACCTGGACCTCGACTTCCTGTCAGGACCCGGGCTCGACACCCTCCTGGAAGTCGCCTGCGTCCCAGGACACCCCTTCAACGCTCTCCGGCTCCACACGGAGCTGTGGCCCCTCTCCATGCCGGAGCGGGACGCGTCCTGGACCGCCCACCTGCTCTACGGCGACGAACCGGAGACTCTGGCACGGAGGCTGATCGACTGGGCCCGGCGCGAGGACATCTCTTCCTGCGGCGACGAAGCCGCGTTCCTGGCGTCCACGGCCCTGGCCTGGTTCCTGACCAGCTCCAACCGCGGGCTCCGGGACGGCGCGACCCTCGCCCTCGTCCGGCTCCTGCGGGAGCGGCCCGCCGTGCTGCGCGAGCTGCTGGCGGCGTTTCACGGCGTCAACGATCCTTATGTGGCGGAACGGCTCCATGCCGTCGCCTATGGCTGCGCTCTCGCCTCCCGCAACCGGGACGAGGTCGGGGCCCTGGCCCGGCAGGTGTACGAGCATGTGTTCGCGGCGGGCGCGCCCCCGGTTCACATCCTCCTGCGGGATTACGCCCGCGGGATCCTGGAGTGGGCGCTGCACCTCGGCTGCCCGCTTCCCGGGATCGACATCGCCAGGGCAAGGCCGCCCTACAGGAGCCCCTGGCCCCTCCGGATCCCCAGGTCCGGGTGTGTCGAGGAGCGGGAGGACGGCCGGGACGATCCCTACGGCACGATCCGGTTCTCCGTGATGACCTGGGACTTCCACCGCTACGTTATCGCGCCGGCCGTCGGGCAGTTCGTCGCCCCCTTCGACGCCGACGAGGCCTCCTGCTGGATCTTCGGCCGCGTGCTCCGGCTGGGCTGGACGCCCGGGCGCTTCGCCGAGCTCGACCACCTGCTCGGGCGAGGCCCGGAATCACGCAGCCGGATCGAACGGATCGGCAAGAAGTATCAGTGGATCGCCTTCTACGAGCTGCTGGCGATCCTGGCGGACCACTGCCGCCTCGAGAGCCGCTGGAACGAGGAGTCGGAGAGAGACTGCTCCGGGGCCTGGGAGCTCGGCGAACGCGACCTGGATCCTTCCCTGCTCCTCCGCTCCGGCCCCGCAGAGGAGGACGGCGCGAAAGCGCCCTGGTGGGAACCCGACGCGCCCTCCTTCGGTCCCGCCTTCGGCCGGGGGATCCTGGACTGGCTGCGGCGCCTCGGGGATTGTCCCTCGCCGGTCCGGCTTCTCGAGCCGAGGGACCCCGAACAGAAGCGATGGATCGTGCTCGAGTCGAACCCCAGCTGGGAGGAGGACGTTCCACTCGAGCTCGACCCCTCGTCGGTGGACCGCCGCAGGCTCTGGTACCAGCTCCGCAGCTACCTGGTGCGGAAGCGCGACCTTTCCAAGTTCCTCACCTGGGCCCGGAGGCAGCGCTGGTATGGCCGTTGGATGCCGGAGAGCCACAGCCTCTCGGAGGTCTTCCTGGTCGAATACCCCTGGCACCCGGCGGCCGCCGAATCCATTCGGGACTGGGATCTCACGTCGTCCGACAACGTCCCCGTGCCCGTCGTCGTGACGGCTGCCGAATACTCCTGGTCCAAGCAGGACGCCTCGGTCTTCGGGCCGATTCCCGCCGTCCCGCTCATGCGGGATCTCGGCCTCCATGGGAACGGCAACGGGTTCGAGTTCGTGGATGAGGAAGGGAAGATCGTCGCCTTCTCTCCGGAGGGCGGTTCCTCGAGCTGCCTGGTGATCTGCCCCGAAACCCTGGAGGCCTGGCTCGACCGCAGCGGCTACGCGCTGGTCTGGACCCTCCTGGGAGAGAAGTTGGTGATCGGCTCCTCTTCCCATGCGGAGGACCCGTACGGGAGGGCCGAGATCGACGGCGTGCTGGCCCTGCGGAAAGGGAGGATCGAACAGGTCTCCCTCAACCTTCACTTCACCGCTCCCGGCGAGAGCCGCAGGGCGAGGCCGGCCACCAGGCCTTCCCGCAGGCGGACCTGAGGGTCGCGCCCCCGGCAGCTCGCCGCGGTCCTCGATTCGTTCCTGGCAAAGCAGGAGCCGAGGGGCCTGCCCCGCCCGGCAGTGCCCCTGGTTCCCGTACATCAAATGTCAAAGATCTTCTCCACCCCACGCATTTTCAGCGATTCTTCCCGGGGCGAAGTGAATCCTTGGATAGAATGAGGCGAATGTCAAGCCCCCTAGAAGTGTGCGAAACACACTTTTACCCCTCTTGACTATTCGGCATAGACATTTATCGTAGAGGCCGTCGCGTGAGCGGCTGGCGGGCACGAGTTTGCCGCCGCCGCGCACGTCCGAGCGGCGGCGGCACGAGGTCGTGTGGCGGCCGCGCGGGGTCGTGCCGCGGCTGCTCGGGTCCGTGCGGCGCGTGCGCGGGTGTGCTCAGCAGCGGCAAACCCGTGCTCGTCCGCGGCAAACCGGTGAGCGGCAGCCGCTCGGCGGAGCGTTCTTTGAAAATCTGGAGGTGCGGCGGCCGCCGAGTCCAAGGACGCCGCCGCACCGGCCCGGGAGGCCCGCGGGGGGAGGCGGGCCTATGCCGGAGGTGTGCGGAGCCGCGGAGGATACCCGAGACTCCGCACACCCCGGGACCGGGTTTTAGGTCGAGCGCGGCGTTTCAATGCGCCATGAGAATCGCCCGAAACTCTACGTCGTCCTGGAAGCCGTAGAAGATAGGATCATTGCGGAGCTCCTCCCGCGGATAACCTTCCTGGACGGCCTGCCTGATGCAAGCATATGCCTCTTCCCGCCGACCCGCCATCGCATAGATCGGCCAGGTTGCGCGCCGTGGTCGGATCAGCTTCCAACTCGTAAGCCTGCTTGAAGGACTCGATGGCCTCAGGCATGCCTCAAGAGACTCCGCCGGTCGCTGGACAAGGATGGGCTGGGCTCGAAGCAGGTCCGGGACATCTTCGGTCATTTCTGCTTCGATCTGAAAAGGCTTCTCCTGGAGTAAGCCTGCGGACGAGGAGAGGAGGTTGGAGGCGGATCTGTGCCACAATACCGTCGTCTTTTGGACGGCATGGTGACGACTCGTACGGGAGCGGTCTGGCTCCGCCTCCTTGTCCCGCTTTTGGCCGCGGGGCCTCTGTGCGCCGTCGCCCTCCCTCTGCCGGAAGGCCGGCCCGCCCTGCGCGTGTACGGCTCCGAGCAGGGGCTCCCCATCAACACGATCGAGAGCCTCGCCCTCGACGCCAAGGGCCGCCTCTGGGCCGGCACCCAGGATGGCGCCGCGGTGTTCGACGGTCGCGCCTGGACGGCCGTCGACATGCCCCGGCGCAACGCATCCAACTATGTGGAGGCCGTGCTGGGCGCGGCGGACGGCAGCGTCTGGTTCGGCACGGGCGCGGGTCTCGCCCGGCTCGGTTCCCATGCTTGGCGCGCCAGTTCCTGGGAGGTCTTCGACAGCCGGAGCTCGGGCCTGCCCGACGACCGAGTGCTTTCCCTTCTGGAATCCCGCAACGGCGGCACGAACGAGATCTGGGTGGGTACCGCGCACGGCCTCGGCCGCTACGCCGCGGGCACCTGGACGGCCTGGACCTCGCGCAGTCCCGGCTTCCCCGGTGAACAGGTGACGAGTCTCGCCGAGACGCGCGAGAACGGACGCCGCTTCCTTTGGGCCGGCACCGATCGCGGCCTCGCGCGCTGGGACGGCGCCGCCTGGACCGCGATTCCGTCCGCGCCCGGCGGGCCGCCGGCCGGACCCGTGACGAGCCTGCTCGCGCTGCGACAGGGGGGACGCCAGATCCTCTGGATCGGTACGGACGGTGGCGGCCTGGGCCGGTTCGACGGCCGGACCTGGACTGTCTTCACCCCGGGCACCCCAGGCCTCCCGAGCGGCCGGGTCTTCAGTCTCGCCGCGACAAGTGGCGCTGCCGGAGAGACGCTCTGGATCGGCACCGACCGCGGGCTCGTCCGCCTGCGCGAAAGGAGCGGCCGCACCGAGTGGACCCGCTTCGACCGCGAGACCGGAGGGCTCCCGTCCGACCAGGTGTTCAGCCTGCTCGCCATGCGCCAGGGGGAGACGCCGCTCCTCTGGATCGGCATGCGGGACGGCGGCGTCGCGAGCCTCGCGGTCGCCGGCTGGACCACGATCGACACCCGCAACTCGAGCCTCCCGATCGACTCGGTCTACTCCCTGGCCGAGACCGGGCCGGCCGAGCGGCCGACGATCTGGCTCGGGACCGAGACCGGCGGCGTGGCGCGCTGGGAGGACGGCCGCTGGACCCGCCTCGATCCCGAAGGCCGCATCCTGCCAGGCCGGCAGATCAACGACTTCGCCGCCACCGGCCCGCTCGACCGCCAGACCCTCTGGATCGCCACCGATCGCGGCCTGGTGCGGCTGGAGGGCGGAAGCCACAGGCTCTACACGCCCGAGACCTCCGGCCTCCCGAATGGCGACGTACTCGCCCTGCTCGCCACGGCGCGGGGTCTGTGGGTGGGCACCCGGAGCGGGCTCGCGCTATACCACGACGGACTCTGGAGCGCCTGGACGCGCCGCAGCTCCGGACTGCCGGACGACCAGATCTACGACCTGGCCGAGACGCCGGGAGCGCGCGGGCCCGTGCTCTGGCTGGGGACTCGCAGAGGCGGCCTGGTGCGCTTCGAGGACGGTGTCTTCACGAGCTTCAACCATCGCAACTCCCCGCTGCCGAACGACTGGGTCAACACGCTGCGCAGCGTAGGGCAGGGCCCGGACCTGGCGCTCTGGGCCGGCACGGACGGCGGCGCGGCTCGGCTCGATTTATCAGGTAAAGCGTCAGATATATCGTCGGGCGCTTCGCCGCCGTGGCTCGTGCTCACCGACCGCACCGATCCGCCGCTGCCCCGCAACATGGTTCTGTCCATGGAGGCCGATGCCCGCGGCCGGGTCTACCTTCTCACCGGCCGCGGCGTGGCCCGTCTGACTCCGAAGACCGCGCATCCCCGGCGCCCGGCCGACTTCGCGGCCGTCACCTTCACGACCGGCGACGGCCTGCCGAGCAACGAAGGCAACCAGACCGCCTCCATGGTCGACGGCCGGGGCCGCATCTGGTTCGCCACGCTCGGCGGCGTGGCCGTGCTCGATCCCGCCGCCCGGGAACCGGCCGCGCCGCCGCCGCTCCTCCTCGGCAGGGTGACGGTCGGCGGACGCGAGCTCCCCGCGGCCGGTCCGCTGCGTCTCGATCACCGCTCCGGGGAGCTGCGGATCGAGTACTCCCTGCTGAGCTATCTGCGGGGAGAGGACACGCGCTACCGCGTGCAGCTCGCGGGCTTCGACGAGGCCCCATCCGCCTGGCAAGCCGAACGTTCCCACGCCTACGGCCGTCTGCCGGCCGGCCGCTACACCTTCAAGGTCTGGGCGCGCGACCCCTGGGGCGCCGTCATCGGCCCGCGGACGCTCGCCTTGACGGTGGCGCCCGCGCCCTGGAAGAGCTGGTGGGCCTGGCTGGGCTACGCCGGCCTGGCCGCGCTCGCCCTGGTCGGCACCGTCCTCCTCTCGCACCGCTCTCTGCGCCACCGCAACGAGCGCCTGGAACAGCTCGTGACGGAGCGCACCGCCCTCCTCGCCGAGTCCGAGGGCCGGTCGAGGGAGCGCGCCGTGCAGCTCGCCGGGCTCGTCGAGGAGCTCAAGCAGTCCGAGGAGGAGGCCCGGAAGGCGAACCGGGCCAAGAGCGAGTTCCTGGCCAACATGAGCCACGAGATCCGCACCCCCATGAACGCCGTGCTCGGCATGACCACGGTGCTCGCCAGGACCGAGCTGACCCTGGAGCAGCGCGACTACGTGGAGACCATCCGCACGAGCGGCGATTCGCTGCTCGCCCTGGTCAACGACCTTCTCGACGTCTCCAAGATCGAGGCCGGGATGCTGGAGACCGAGAGCATCCCGTTCGCGCTCCGGCGCTGCGTGGAAGAGGCCGTGGCCCTGCTCGCCGAGAGCGCCTCGCGCAAAGGGTTGGAGATCGGCTGCCGGGTGGACGCGGGTGTGCCCGTGCTGGTGCGCACCGACGCCACGCGCCTGCGCCAGATCCTGGTCAACCTGCTGAGCAACGCCGTCAAGTTCACGGCCCGGGGCGAGGTCTTCGTCGCCGTCACCTCCCGCCCCGTGGAAGGGGACGGCCGCGTGGAGCTCGAGTTTGCCGTGCGCGATACGGGCATCGGCATCCCGGCCGACCGGCAGGACCGGCTGTTCCGCCCGTTCAGCCAGGTGGACTCCTCCACCACCCGGCTCTACGGCGGCACGGGCCTCGGCCTCGCTCTCAGTCGGCGCCTGGCCGGGATGCTCGGCGGGAGGATCTGGGTGGAGAGCGAACCGGGACGCGGGTCGGTCTTCCGCTTCACGGTCCGTTGCACGGCCGAGGAGGGGCCCCTGGCGGCTCCGGTCAAGCCGCCCCGGCCGGAGCCGCGCCCGGCCGCGGCGGACGCCGACTCCACGGCCCTCCCGCTGCGCATCCTGGTCGCGGAGGACAACGCGATCAATCAGAAGGTCATCCTCCTCCTGCTGTCGGGTCTCGGCTACACCGCGGACCTGGCGGCCAACGGCCTGGAAGTGCTCTCGGCGCTCCGGCGCCAGTCCTACGACCTCATCTTCATGGACGTCCAGATGCCGGAGATGGACGGTCTGGAGGCGACGCGGCGGATCCGCCAGGAGTGGCAGGACAAGGGCCCGCGGATCGTGGCCATGACCGCGAGCGCGTTGCGGGAGGATCGGGAAGCCTGCCTGGCTGCCGGCATGGACGACCACCTGAGCAAGCCGATGGCGCTCGAGGACCTGCGCGCCGCCCTGGGCGCCGCCTCGGCTCGCCCCGCTCCCCGGCCCGCACCTTCCTTTTAGAGATGTCCGAAGTCCCCGTTGTGCCAATCACCCTTTTCTGGCGGTACGGAGGAATCATGAAGATCGGAAGCACGCTGTGCGCCCTGCTGCTCCTGGGCTCGAGCCTGGTCCAGGCGCAGCCGGCCGCGGATGAATCCAGGTTGATCCTTCTCAACTCCCACACGATCGACGTCACCCGGCCGCAGCCGGAGATCGCCGATTCCCTCAAGGCCCGGAACGACGATCCCCTCGCCGACGAGGTCGTGCTGGTGAAGTTCCCGGGCCCGATCACCCCGAAGCAGGAGGCGGCCCTGCGCGCGGCGAGCCTGCAGGTCTACACCTACCTGCCGAGCTACGCCTATCTCGTGAAGATGCCCGCCGGCTGGAGCCGCGGCAAGGCCCGCCTCCAGAAGCTCGGCGCGGTCTGGTCCGGTGCCTATCATCCCTACTACAAGATCTCCGGGACGGTCTCCAGGATCGCCGCCCAGGCCGCGGCGGCGGCCGAGAACGGCGAGCTGGCCCAGCAGGGCTACAAGAACATCATGCTCCAGGTCCTGCCGGACGCCGACGTGCGCGAGGTCGTGCGGCAGATCCGCGAGCTCGGCATCCGCGGCGTCATGGGCTCCGGCCAGGGCGAGCGCTTCTCGCGCATCCGGCTCCTCCTCACCCCCGGCGAGATCGCGGCGCACGCCGAGGAGCTCGCCCGGCTCGGCGACGTGTTTTGGATCGACGTCGAGCCGCGCCGCGCCCTGCTCAACGACACCACCGTCTGGGTCGGCCAGTCGGGCCTCTCCGGCGGCCAGACCACGCCGATCTTCAACCAGGGGATCTTCGGCGAAGGGCAGACCGTGGCCATCCTCGACACCGGCATCGACGCCGACATGTGCTACTTCCGCGACACCGCCCGCGGCCTGCCGCCCACCAACGCCTGCAACGGCGGCACGGTCACCGATCCCAACCAGCGCAAGGTGATCGCGGTGGACTTCCTGTGGTCGAACGAGTGCAGCGGCGGTATCAGCAACACCGAGTGGGACACCCATGACCACGGCAGCCACGTGGCCGGCACCGTGGCCGGCGACAACTTCGCCAACCTGCTGACCCACAACGCGGGCGACGGCATGGCGCCGGGCGCCAAGCTGGTGTTCCAGGATGCCGGCATCCAGACCGACAACTGCGGCGACCTGCCGGGCATCGGCTGCCCGGTGGTGGACCTGAACCCGATCTTCCAGCAGACCTACACCCAGGGCGCCCGCATCCACTCCAACTCCTGGGGTGACAACGAGAACGCCGCCGTCCAGAACAACTACTCGGCCGGCAGCCAGGACGTCGACGAGTTCATGTGGAACCACAAGGACTTCCTGATCTTCTTCGCGGCCGGCAACTCGGGCCCGGGCACCGGCTCGGTGGGCAGCCCGTCCACGGCCAAGAACGGCGTCTCGGTGGGCGCCACCCTGCGCGGCACCAGCGCCAACAGCATGGCCTCCTTCTCGAGCTGCGGCCCCACCACGGACGGCCGCATCAAGCCCGACATCACGGTGCCGGGATCGAGCATCGTCTCGGCCAACAACGACATCAACGTGACCACGAACAACTGCGGCACGATCAGTATGAGCGGCACCAGCATGGCGACCCCGGGCGCCGCCGGCCTGACCGCGCTCATCCGCCAGTACTACACCGACGGCTGGTACCCGACCGGCGGCAAGGTGTCGACGAACGGCTTCACGCCGTCGGCCGCCCTGCTCAAGTCGACGCTGATCAACTCGGCCATCAACATGACCGGCACGACCGCCATCCCGGCGAACTGCCAGGGCTGGGGCCGGGTGCTCCTGGAAGACGCGCTCTACTTCACCGGCCAGGCGCGCAAGCTCTGGGTCAAGGACGACAACACCGGCTTCGCCACCGGCTCGACCGCCACGCAGACTTGGAATTTCACCGTCAACGCCGGGCAGCCGCTCAAGGCGACCCTGGCCTGGACCGACTTCCCGTCGACTCCGGCGGCCAGCGTGAACCTGATCAACGACCTCGACCTGACCGTCACCGGCCCGACCGGCACGATCTGGCGCGGCAACGTCTTCTCCGGCGGCGTCTCGGCGACCGGCGGCACGGCGGATCGCCGGAACACCGTGGAGCAGGTGCTCCTCAGCGCCCCGGCGGCCGGCGTGTACACGGTCTCGGTGAAGGCCTTCAACATCCCGAACGGCGCGCAGCCGTTCGCCCTGGTGGTGACGGGCGACGCGACCGAGGGCGGCACGCCTCCTCCGCCGCCGGTCACGGTCTTCTCGGATACCTTTGAGACGAGCACGGGCTGGACGGTGAACCCGCTCGGCACCGACACGGCCACGACCGGCGCGTGGGAGCGGGGCGACCCCGAGACCACGACCTCCAGCGGCACGAAGCAGCTCGGCACGACGGTGAGCGGCACCAACGACCTGGTGACCGGGCGTCTCGCTGGCACCGCGGCGGGCGACTTCGACGTCGACGGCGGCCTGACCAGCATCCAGTCGCCGGCGATCGCGCTGCCTTCGACCGGCGTCCTGACTCTCTCCTTCAGCTACTACCTGGCGCACGGCACCAACTCCTCTACCTCCGACTTCCTGCGCGTCTTCGTGGTGGGCAGCACGACCACGCAGGTCTTCCAGGAGCTCGGCGGCACGGAGAACGACGACGCCGTCTGGGCGACCGGCTCGGCCAACATCAGCTCGTTTGCCGGCCAGACGGTGCGCATCCGGATCGAGGCCGCCGACGCGAGCACCGCCAGCCTCGTCGAGGCGGCCGTGGACGACGTGAAGATCGTGCAGCAGCCGTAGACTGACCCCTGGCGAGGGGGGCGGGCCTGCCCGCTCCCCTTGCGTGAGACAGGGATTTGTAGTACCTTTCTGCTCCATGGGTCGCACAATCACGGTCCGCCTCACCGAGAAGCTGGCAGCCTGGCTCGAAAGGACCACGGCGCGGAGGCAGGACATGCCCGTCCGCGACCCCTCAGAGCCGACCCTGAAGGAGGGAGAGGCCCAGAGCTTCCTGCGTCTGGCGGGTACGGTCGACGGCCCGGAGGATCTGTCGATCCGCAAGGGCTTCCCGCGCTCGTGAAGGGTATTGCCGACACGGGTTTCCTCGTCGCCTTCGCCAACCGCAACGACCGCTATCACGCCTGGGCAGTCCGTATCGCCCGCGCGGTCACCGAGCCCCTGCTCACCTGCGAGGCCGTGCTGGCCGAGACCGCCTTTCACCTGCAGAGCGTGCCGCTCGTTCTCGCCATGGTTTCAGAGGGGCTGATCGAGATCGCCTTCGACTGTCGATCTCAATTCGGCCAGCTCGCGGCTCTGGCGGACCGATACTCCGACAGGAGCCCGGACTTGGCGGATCTCTGTCTGATCCGCATGAGCGAGATCCACCAACGGCACAGCGTCATCACGGTGGACCGATCGGACTTCCGCATCTACCGCCGGAACCGGCGCGAAGCCATTCCGCTCATCTGCCCTCCCTGAGCCCGCCCGAGCTGATACCCTACCGGGCAGAGTCTTCGCGATGGCTGTGCTCGGGCCTCTGCCGCTGGCCGGGTTCCTGGCTTCCCTGTCGGATCTCGGCATCCGCACGACGCTGGACGACCAGCGGCGCATCGCCCTGGCCTTGCGGGCTGGCGGACCCTGGACGCTCCGCCAGCTTCAGGGCGTGCTGTCGTCCCTGCTCGTGCGGGACCGGGAGCAGGTGGCGGAGTTCCGCCGGCGTTTCGACGGCTTCTTCGATGCTTCCCTGAAGGATCCCATCCTGGTCGTCGACCTGGAGCGGGCGCTCGCGGAGCTCCGCGGCCTCGCGGAGGAGCCGAAATCCCGGGACAGGCTGCGGACTCTCCAGTCGGATCCACGGACCGTGAAGCAGACTCCGCCCAAGCACTGGCGGTGGAGCGCGCTCGCGGCGGGCCTCGCGCTCGTCCTCCTCCAGTTTCAGGAGAGCACGCGGCCGGGCCCGCGGACTGCTGCGGTCCCGATGAAATCCTCCACGGCGGCGCCTTCGACAACTCCGCAGGATACTTCGGCGCGCACCGGGGAGTCGAAGAAGCTCGAGAGCCAGAACCTCCCCGAGGTCGTGCCGGTCTCCGTGGATCAGGAGCTCCATACCTACCCGCACAGCCCCGTCCTCAAGGCGAGGTTCAGTCCCGCGCCGTCTCCTCCTTTCTGGGCCGATCCCCGGCTCCTGGCCGGCGCGGCGCTGGGCTATGCCTTCTGGCTCGGGCGCTGGCTCCGCTCGGTGCCGCGGGCGCCGGCCCCTTCCGAAGCGCCCGGCAAGGGGCCCCGGCTGTTCCGTTCCGGCCTCGTCGGCGGAGGTCTCGCGCCGCGCCTCGACCGGCAGACCCTGGACCGGGTGGCGGATTCGCTGGGGTACTTCCGCAGCGAGGAGGGCGGGCAGGACCTCGACCCGCGGGCGTCGGTCGACCGGACGGTCCGCAACGGCGGCCTGCCGACACCGGTCTTCCAGTTGCGCCGGCGGGTGCGGAGCGTGCTGATCCTGGAGGATCTCCATGCCGAGGCGCGGGCCTGGAACCCGATCGCGCGGGAGCTGTCCGAGGGTCTCTCGCAGCGGGGAGTGCCGGTATTACACGGGCTGTTCGCGGGCATTCCGGACCGCTTCCGCAGCCCGGACGGCCTGGAGCAGCGGATCGAGGACCTGGAGGACGATCGGCGCGGCTACCTGGTGCTGATCTTCAGCGACGGCAAGGGGCTCGGTCCGGCCGAGGCGGACTTCGCCCTGGAGCGGCTCGCGCGCTGGCCGCAGGTGGCCTGGATGCAGCTCCAGGACCGCCGCTTCTGGGACCGGACCGCGGCGCGGCCGGCCCTCCGCGGCCTGCCCGTCTTCCCGGCCGACCGCAAGGGGCTGCTCCAGGTGGTGGCCGCGTTCGCGATGGAACGGGCGGTGCGGGAGCCCGAATCGTCCCCGGAGAGCTGGCGCGGTCGCGCTCCGCGGCCGCCGGAAGGGAGCCTGAGACTCCACGTCGAGGAGATCCTGGGGAACTGCCTGCTCTGGGCGCAGGCCTGCGCCATGGCGCCACCCCCCATCTCCCTGGCACTGGCCGACCGGCTCCGCGAACGGTTCTACCCCGGACTGCCGCCGGACCGGATCGAGCGCCTGATCACCCTGCCGGGAAGCCGGCTGATCGCCGGCGGCCTGAAGTTCGACCAGCCCGTTCTCGCCGTGCTTCGCGAGGGCTTCGCCCGGCAGCACGGCGACCAGGAGGCGGTCCTCGAATTCCTCCTGGAGCAGGTGCGCAAGGCTGAGCCGGAGGATCGCGAAAGCCTTGCGCACCAAGCCTGGGAGTGGCGCCTGGAGCGGATCCGGCTGGAGCTCGATCCGGAGTCCGCGGTCGAGCGCCTGACCGTCCTCGCCCTCGGTCCGATGCGGGAGACGATCCAGGCCGATCTGAGGAGCCGGCTTCCTCTGCGACTCCGTCCCCGCACCCGCCACGCCGACGAGCAACTCGTCGCTCTGAGGGAAGGAAAGGAGGTCTCGCCGGCGGATCTCTATCGGCCCCGCGTCTGGCCCGAGGCCGGCCTCGCCTCGGCGGCCGTGGCCCTCCTGGCGCTCGTCCTGTGGCGCGGCTCTCTCCCGGTTCCGCAGGACGTGAGCCTCCTGCTGACCCGGAACACGCCGGGCCTGACGGGCACGGCCCTGGTGGGCGTCGAGCAACCGCTGGGAGACCAATGGGTGACCGTGTACAGCCTGGCGGATCAGAACGGGGCCGCATGGCCACTGGTCGGCGTCTCCGGGCAGGTCCGGTTCTCGGCCTTCCTGCCTGGCGGCGGCCTGACCCGGACGACGATCCTGCGGGTCCCCGGTCCTGGAACCGTCACCCTCGAGCTCGCCACTGAAAAGCGAACCCTCCCCTGTCAGGAGCAATTCCAAGGGCTCGGCCTGGTGGTGACCCGGTGCGTGCCGAAGGAACTTGTCTCCGATTCGACACCGTCCTACCACGTCGCCCGCGGAAGACCCTCCGAGGCCTGGGTCGCGCAGATCGGAGTCGAGGTCACCCGGGGCGCTCCTCCCAGCAGCATTGGAGGCGCGCTGCTGAGGTCGGGTTCCATCGATGTCCTCTACACGGTAGAGGAAGCGAAGCGCGCCGTGGCCATGAGGTGGATCCGGGAACGATGGCAGCCCTGGACCCGCCGGGTCCGGCTGCTCTCCTGGGCCATCTCGGATCGCGAAGAGCAGAATGTCAGCTCGGGCTCCCTGGCGGATTCGCTCAACCAGCCGGTCCCTCTGACGATCCCGACCCCCGCGGAGCCGAAGTATTCGGGAAGAGCGGGCGGAAGCTCCCGAACAGCGCCCCCCGGCGTCGCACCCGCTCTGGAGACGCCCGGGACCGAGAACCCGATCGCGGAGAAGCCCACGACGACGGAGGTCCCCGAGCTGGTGATCCAGGATCTCCAGACTGGTGGGGAGACGCCGGCGGCGGTGGACCAGGCGCCAGCCTGCCCGGGCTCGGGCCTCACCCGTTGCGGCGACGCCTGCGTCGACCTGAGGACGAACCCGTTCCACTACCGCGCCTGTTTCACCATCGCCCCAAGCCTGGACCGGGCAACGGCTGAGAGCGTGGACTCGCCTCCACCCTGGGCTGATGCGGCGATCCGGATCCGGCGCTACTACCGCCTGTACTATGCTTGGAACGATTCAAAGAGCTCTGTCATCGGCTCCAGCCTGCCCTCCCGGTCCGGCTGGAACCGCGGCGAGGCCCCGGATTCCGTCCAGCTCTCCCTGAGTGCCGCGGAGATCGCCGGGACCGGGTACGCCCTGGCCATCACCGACCTGGAGATCCATTGCTCGGGCACGGCGCGGGTCGCGAGCGTCAACAGCGAAAGGCGGACGATGTACGAGAAGCTCAGCACCCAATCCAACTGGAGGCTCTTCGGCAAGCAGGACTGGCGCGGGTCGGAAGCCGCGTCCACGAACACCGCGCTGGTCCGGATTCTGGGCCCTGCCCTCGTCAACTGGGAGCAGTTGTGCAGACGGGGACGCTGAGGACCGCGCCGCTGCTCCTGGCGCTCGCCGGGACTCTCCTGGCTCCGGCCCTGCACGGCGAGGAGCTGACCGGAGCGCAGCGCCTCGTGGCGAGCTCCGTCCAGCAGGGCGTGGACGACATGGCAGCCCTGCCGGACGTCCTCGTCCTGCGGCAAGGCTCCACCCTTCTCGGCCTCGATCCCTACAGCCTGCAGCAGCTCTGGGTCTACCACGGGACGGAGCTCATCGCCGGCCCCTTCGCGGTCGGCGAACGGCTGTTCGTGATTCAAAGGGATGTCAAGGAAAGCAAATCCGGCCAGACCATCTACCACTCCATCCTCGAGATCCGCCCCGCCTCGGGGCTCCTGCAAGGGCAACAGCAAACCATCTCCTCGTCGACCTGGGTCCTCTCCGGCTGTGAAAAGGCGGTCTTCCTGCTGGACGACTCCATGTTCGCCGTCCTGGGAACGAAGCCTGTCTCGCCGGTCTTCCCGGCGCGACGCCTCAAGCGCGACCTGGCGCGAGCCTTCGATCCCCTGCGGATCAGCCTGGCCGGCAGCCACCTGCTCGCCTGGGTTCCCGAGCTTCGCCTCGAGGTCAGCTTCGACCTGGAGCGGAACGCCCAGGCGTGGCGACGCGGGTTTCCCGAGGAGATCGTGGATGTGAAGGGGTGCGGCAGCGTGCAGGTCGCGACCACGGCGGGAGGCAACCTCCTCGGCCTCGACGCGCGCACCGGGGAGACCCTCTGGCAGAGCCCGCGCCCCGAGGGACCTCCCATCCACCTGCTCCTCCAGTCCGGGCAATCCCTCGCTCTAGCCCCGGGAGTCCTCCCGGGATGGGTCAACCTGAAGGACGGGAGCGTTCACACCCTTCCTGGCTCCCTTCCCGCCGAGGAGCTCAACCCTCCACGGAACCTCCTGGAGGATGGGCATGGCTGGGTCCTGC
>JBEQUE010000073.1:0-41820 GCA_040349255.1 Acidobacteriota bacterium
ATCCTGTACCTGATCATCAACTATCGCTACACCCGCCGCCTGCCGACCGTCTTCACGACCAACTATCTCCTGGACAGTCCGGCCCGCGGCGCCAGGCCGCGCGCCGTGAAGAGCCTCGACCGGGGCCGCGACGCTGAGCCGGCCGCCCCGGAGGACAGGCTGCTCGCCTCGCGCCTGCCGGCCATGCTGGTCAGCCGCCTCTACGAGATGGCGCAGCCGGTGGCGCTCAACGCGGTCGAGGACTTCCGAAGGGAGCACAAGGTCCACGGGGCCTATCAACGATGAAGAAGCTGCTGCCGATCGTGCTCCTGGTCCTGGCCTTCGGCTGCCGGACCGCCCCCGCCCCCACCGTCCAGCGACCGCCGGCCCCGCCTCCCGAGCCGACTCCGGCGCCCGTCCCGACGCCGGAGCCCACGCCGGCCCCGGAGCCGGCCGAGCCCATCGCTCCGGTACCGGGCCCGGAGGCTCCCCTGGAGGTCCGGGTCGGCCTCGCGTCCGACCTCGAAGCCGTCAGCCTGCCCTGCTGCGAGGAGCAGCTCGCCGCGGCTGTCGAAGGCCAGGCGCTGGCCGTGACGACCGCGCTGCGCATCGAGCCCGCCGCCTCCGGCGCCCGCCAGGGGTTCTTCCGGCTGCAGGTCGCCGCCCTGCGCGACGAGCGCCAGTCCGCGGATCTCGCCAAGCGGCTCACCGAGGAGACCGGCCAGCCCGCGGAAGCCACGTTCGACGCCGGCATCGACCTCTACCGCGTGCGGGTCGGCCACTACGCGACCCGCGAGGAAGCCGAGCGCGACCTCCGCCGCCTGGGCAGCATCGGGGTGATCGGCGCCTACGTGGTCAACGACGGCGGCGGCGTGTCCGAGCCGGCGATCCGGATTACCCAGGGCGGAGCCACGACGACCTATCCCGGCCGCTGGGTCTCGGTCTCGCGTACGGATGGCGAGGGCATCCGGGCCAACAGCAAGCGCTATCGCGGCCGCATCCTGGTCTATCTGAACGACCGCGGCCTGCTCAACCTGATCAACGAGCTGCCCGTGGACCAGTACCTGCGCGGCGTGGTGCCGAGCGAGATGGGCCCGCTGCAGTACAACCAGCTCGAAGCGCTCAAGGCCCAGGCCGTGGCCGCCCGCACCTACACCCTGCGCAACCTGGGCGAGTTCGCGCGCGAGGGGTACGACATCTGCGCCACGCCGCGCTGCCAGGTCTACAACGGCATGCCGGTCGAGCACCCGCTCTCCGACCGCGCCGTGGCCGAGACCGCCGGCCAGGTCCTGCTCTACCAGGGCCGGCTCGTGGATGCGCTCTACAGCTCCACCTGCGGCGGCCACACCGAGGATGTCCAGGTCATCTTTCCGCTCAAGACGGAGCCCTATCTCAAGGGAGTCCCCTGCATGGAGGAGGGCGTCGAGCGGCTGGCCGGCAGCCTGCCGCCGGGCCAGCCGTTCCCCGGCGGCCTGACCCGCCAGCTCCTGCCGCCGGCCTCGGAGCGCCCGCCCCAGGAGATCCTGCAGGCGCGCCTCGAGCATCTCGCGCTCCTCGCCGGCACGCCGGTGACCCGCGAGCGCCTCGCCTCGCTCGACCGGCGGGAGGTCCAGCGCTTCGTCTCGGCGGCCTTCGACCTCGCGCTCGACGCGCGGCTCCTGGTGGCTCCCGAGGACGTGTCGTACCTGCTGCACGACCCGCCGAGGGACTGGAGCCAGGACGACCTGCGCCGCGCCGCCTATCTGGTGAAGAGCGGCCTGGTCAGCGGGCCGCTCGACCGGCCCATGGACGACGGCGAGATCGAGAGCATGCTGCTCGCGCTGGCCGAGCTGCTCCAGGTCGTGCGCCGCGAGGAGGCCTCGTTCCTCGCCCTGACGGACGGCGGCCTCCTGGTCAAGACCGGCAAGGACAAGGCGGAGACGACCTACCCGCTGCCGGCGGAGCTGGCGACCTTCCGCCGCCGGGGCGAGCTGATGACGAGCGCCGACCTCGCGCTCGTGCCGGGCGACAGCGTGACCCTCTACTGGCAGGGAGAGCGCCTCGTGGCCGCGGCCCAGGAGGTGGACCTGGACGGCGTGGCCTTCGACCGCAGCAGCCCGTACAGCTCGTGGACGCGCTTCCGCACGGATTCGCAGCTCGCGCGGAACGTGGACACCCGCTTCCCGGGCGTCGGCTTCCGCGACCTGGAGATCCTGGAGCGCGGCGGCTCGGGGAGGGTCGGGCGCATCCGCATCCTGGGCGATCAGGGTCAGAGTGTGGAGGTCGACGGCCTGGCGATCCGCTGGACGCTCGACGTGCCCGACACCCTGTTCACGGCCAAGCGTCTCGCTCCCAAGAACCGGGAGGCCGGCTGGCTCTTCACCGGCCGCGGCTTCGGCCATGGCGTCGGCATGTGCCAGGTGGGCTCCTACGGCATGGCGCAGCGCGGCCACAGCTACCGCGACATCCTCACCCACTACTACTCGGGGACCGAGCTGGCGCGCGTCCGCTGGACGGGCGGGGCGGTGGGAGCGGCGGCGGGGAAGTAGTGCTAAGCTCGCCCTGACATGGCCGTTCACGCCTTCGCCAAGCCGCCTGAGCACCACCCCGAGCGCAACCCGGGCACGCCGCTGGAGCTGGACTGGGTGCGCGAGGTGCGGGTCAACACCAGCGCCGCCGAGCGGCGGGCCGCGACCCTGCCCAAGCGGCGCACGGTCAAGAAGGAGTGGCAGGCCGCCTGGTATCTGCGGGCGATCACCTGCATGGACCTGACCACGCTGTCGGGCGACGACACGCCGGGCCGCGTCCGGCGCCTGTGCGCCAAGGCGCGCCAGCCGGTGCGCCAGGACCTGCTGGAGACCCTGGGCGTCGCCCACCTCGACATCAAGGTGGCCTCGGTCTGCGTCTACCACACGCTGGTCGAGCCCGCCCGCGAGGCGCTCGAAGGCTCCGGCATCCCGGTCTGCGCCGTGTCCGCCGGCTTCCCGGCCGGGCTGAACCCGCTGGCGCTCCGGATCGCCGAGATCCGCGACTCGGTGGCCGCCGGCGCCGGGGAGATCGACATCGTGATCTCCCGCGCCCACGTGCTCACCGGCGACTGGCAGGCGCTCTACGACGAGGTGAAGGCGTTCCGCGAGGCCTGCGGGCCGGCGCACCTCAAGGCGATCCTGGCCACCGGCGAGCTCGGCACCCTGCGCAACGTGGCCCGCGCGAGCCGCGTCGCCATGATGGCCGGCGCCGACTTCATCAAGACCTCCACCGGCAAGGAGAAGGTCAACGCCACCCTGCCGGTCTCGCTCGTCATGGTGCGCGCCATCCGCGAGTACCGCGAGCGCACCGGCTTCCGGGTCGGCTTCAAGCCGGCCGGTGGCATTTCGACCGCGAAGCTCGCCGCGGACTGGCTGGCGCTCATGAAGGAGGAGCTGGGCGACCCCTGGACGCGCCGGGAGCTCTTCCGCATCGGCGCGTCGAGCCTCCTGGCCGACCTGGAGCGCCAGCTCGAGCACCACGCCACCGGCCGCTACTCGGCCGGCTTCCGCCATCCCGTCGGCTGAGCCAAGGAGACAGCGATGACGATCGCCGAGATCTTCGAGACGCTGGAGTACGGGCCGGCGCCCGAGAGCGCCGATCCCGCCAACGCCTGGCTGGAGGCCCGCAACCGCGAGATCCTGCCGTTCATCAACGGTCAGCTCGTCCGGCCCGCATCGCCTGAATTCTTCGATACGCTGAACCCGGGCACCGGCAAGCCGCTCGCCCGCGTCGCCCAGTGCGGCCAGCCCGAGGTCGACGCCGCGGTCGAGGCGGCGCGCGCCGCGCAGCCGGGCTGGTGGGCGCTGGGCGGTCACGGCCGCGCCCGCCACCTCTACGCGCTCGCCCGCCACGTGCAGAAGAACGCCCGCCTGCTCGCCGTGCTGGAGACGATGGACAACGGCAAGCCGATCCGCGAGACCCGCGACATCGACGTGCCGCTCGTCGCGCGCCACTTCTACCACCACGCCGGCTGGGCGCAGCTCATGGACCGCGAGCTGCCGGGGTACGCGCCGCTCGGCGTGGCCGGGCAGATCATCCCGTGGAACTTCCCGCTCCTCATGCTGGCCTGGAAGATCGCGCCGGCGCTCGCCATGGGCAACACGGTGGTGCTCAAGCCCGCCGAGTTCACGCCGCTCACCGCCGCCGCTTTCGGCGATCTCTGCCGGGATGCCGGCCTGCCGCCCGGCGTGGTCAATTTCGTCAACGGCGACGGCCGCACCGGCGAGCTGATCGTCAAGCACCCCGGCATCGACAAGATCGCCTTCACCGGCTCGACCGAGGTCGGCCGCCTGATTCGCGAGGCCACCGCCGGCACCGGCAAGAAGCTCTCCCTGGAGCTGGGTGGCAAGTCGCCGTTCGTGGTCTTCGACGACGCCGACCTCGACGGCACGGTCGAGGGCGTGGTGGACGCCATCTGGTTCAACCAGGGCGAGGTCTGCTGCGCGGGCTCGCGCCTGCTGGTCCAGGAGGGCGTGGCCGAGGCCCTCTACGCACGCCTGCGCGAGCGCATGGAGACCCTGCGCGTCGGCGATCCGCGCGACAAGGCGATCGACATCGGAGCCATCATCGCGCCGGTGCAGCTCGAGCGCATCGAGCGCCTGGTCAAGCAGGGCGTCGACGAGGGCGCCAAGATCTGGCAGCCGTCCTGGAGCTGCCCGCGCGACGGCTGGTTCTACCCTCCGACCCTGTTCACCGAGGTGTCGCCCTCGGCGACCATCGCTCAGGTCGAGATCTTCGGCCCGGTCCTGGTGGCGATGACCTTCCGCACACCCGAGGAGGCCATCGAGCTGGCCAACAACACCCGCTACGGCCTGGCGGCGAGCGTCTGGACGGAGAACGTCAACCTGGCGCTCGACATCGCGGCGAAGATCACGGCCGGCACGGTCTGGATCAACAGCACGAACCTGTTCGACGCGGCCTCCGGCTTCGGCGGCTATCGCGAGAGCGGCTACGGCCGCGAGGGCGGCCGCGAGGGGCTCTGGGAGTACGTCCAGCCGCGCTGGCAGGCCGAGGCCAAGGCGAAGAAGTCGAAGAAGGCTCCGAAGGAGGAGACTCCTGTCGAGGAGCCGGACGAGGACGATGATTTCGGCGGCCTGCCGGCTCTCGACCGCACCGCCAAGATGTACGTCGGCGGCAAGCAGGTCAGGCCGGACGGCGAGCTCTCGCGCCGCATCGTGGACCCCTCCGGCCGCCGGGTCGGCGAGGTGGGAGAGGGCAACCGCAAGGACGTCCGCAACGCGGTCGAGGCCGCGCGCAAGGCCGCTCCGGGCTGGGCCCGCTCGACCGCCCACCTGCGCGCCCAGATCCTCTACTACATTGCCGAGAACCTGGCGGCGCGCCGCGAGGAACTGGCCAACCGCCTGGCCGTGATGACCGGCGCCGGTCTCGACGCCGGCCGGTCCGAGGTGGACCTCGCGGTCGAGCGGCTGTTCGTCAACGCCGCCTGGGCCGACAAGTTCGCCGGCCGCGTGCAGGCCGTGCCGATGCGCAACTTCACCTTCGGCTATCACGAGCCGATCGGCACGCTCGGCATCCTCTGCCCGGACGAGTGGCCGCTCGTCGCCTTCGTCTCGGCCGTTGCGCCGGCGGTCGCGATGGGCAACTCGGTGGTCGTCGTCCCCTCCGAGCGCTGGCCGCTCGCGGCGACCGACCTCTACCAGGTGTTCGACACCTCGGACGTACCGGGCGGCGTGATCAACATCCTCACCGGCTCGCGGGACGGGCTGGGCGCCGTCCTCGCCGCCCACGACGACCTGGACTGTCTCTGGTATTTCGGTCCGAAAGAGGGCGCCGCCGCGGTCGAGCGCGGCTCCGCCGGCAACCTCAAGCGCACCTGGGTCGATTCGGTCGTCCGCGACTGGGCGGATCCCGAGCAGGGGGCCGGCGAGGAATTCCTCCGCCAGGGCATCCAGGTCAAGAACATCTGGGCTCCCTTCGGGGAGTAGCCGATGCTGCGAGCCCTCTCGGTCCTGGCCTTCCTCCTGATGGTGGCGGGCCTGGCCGGCCTGCTGCTGACGCAGCAGCTCTTCCATCCGTCGCCGGTGGTCATCGCGGTCCAGGTGGCCGGTCTGGCGCTGATGGTCTGGGCCCGGATCACGTTCGGCCGCAGGAGCTTCCACGCCGCCGCGAACCCGACCGGCGGAGGCCTGGTGACGACCGGTCCGTACCGCTACATCCGTCACCCGATCTATACCGCGGCCTGCCTGATCGCCTGGCCCGCGCCTCTGGCGTACCGCTCGCTCCCGGGGATCGCCCTGGCAGGGCTGCTCACGATGGGAGCCGTGATCCGGATGCTCTGCGAGGAGCGGATGGTGACCGAGCGCTACCCCGAATACCGCGATTACGCCGCGCGCACCCGCCGGATGATTCCCTTCCTCTTCTGAGCCCGGTTAGAAGCCGCCGAGCCGCGCCGGCGCAGCGGAATTCACGGGGCAGCCGCTGCCCCGCGAATTCGGACGGGGAATTTCGTTGGGCAGCGGCTGCCCCGCGAATTCCAACGGGAAATTTCGCTGGGCAGTCGCTGCCCCGTGAATTTGGACGCCGCCCGGCGTGATTCCGCGTCCCGGGCAGCCGTGCGGCGGTAGCGCCGCGCTCCGGGCCGCCGCCCGCTCCGTCGGCGCGTTGGAGAGGAAGGTTCTACCGCCGGAGATCATACATCTACACTACAAGAGACGGCTTGATGGAACAAGAATGTCGGCTTATCATTCCTCGCGGTTCCTGGGTTCCGTCACGATGTTCTTCTACGCCGATCTTCACGTCCACTCCCGATACTCCCGGGCCACGAGCCGTGACGCGGATCTGGAGCACCTCGCTCTCTGGGCGAGGCGGAAAGGCATTACGGTCGTCGGGACGGGCGACTTCACGCACCCGGCGTGGTTCGACGAGATCCGTTCCAAGCTGATCCCGGCCGAGCCCGGGCTCTTCCGGCTGCGGCCGGAGATCGAGCGCGAGGTCGAGCGGCAGCTCCCCGCGTCGTGCCACGGACCCACCCGCTTCCTGCTGGAGGTCGAGATCTCCACGATCTACAAGAAGGCGGTCGGCGAGGACGACCGGACGCGCAAGGTCCATCACCTGCTCTACGCCTCGAACCTGGACACCGCGGCCCGCATCCGCGAGCGGCTCGGCGCGATCGGCAATCTGGCCTCGGACGGCCGGCCGATCCTCGGGCTCGACTCCCGGCATCTCCTGGAGATCACGCTGGAGAGCGGCCCGGACGCCTATCTGATCCCGGCCCACGTCTGGACCCCCTGGTTCGCCGTCCTGGGCTCGAAGTCGGGCTTCGACTCGGTGGAGGACTGCTACGGCGATCTCGCGCCGCACCTCTTCGCGGTGGAGACCGGCCTGTCGTCCGATCCGCCCATGAACTGGCGCGTCTCGCGGCTCGACCGGTTCACGCTGATCAGCAATTCGGACGCGCATTCGCCGCCGATGCTCGGCCGCGAGGCCTGCTCCTTCGACACCGAGCTCGACTACTTCGCCATCCGCCGGGCGCTGGAGACCGGCGAGGGCTACGGCGGCACTGTCGAGTTCTTTCCGGAGGAGGGCAAGTACCACCTGGACGGCCACCGCGCCTGCGGCGTCCGGCTGGAACCGACGGAGACTCGCGAGGTCCGTGGCCTCTGCCCGTCCTGCGGCAAGCCGCTCACGGTCGGCGTCCTGCACCGGGTCGAGGAGCTCGCGGACCGACGCGACGCTGGGGCGCGCCGGACCGATCCGTTCCGCTGCCTCGTGCCGCTGCCGGAAATCGTGGCCGAGATCCAGGGCGTCGGCGTGAAGTCGCGCGGCGTGGAGCAGGCCGTCTCGAAGCTGGTGGCGAAGCTGGGGCCGGAGATCGGGATCCTGGAGACGGTGCCCATCGAGGAGGTTGTGCGATCCGGAGAGCCGCTGCTGGCCGAGGCCCTGGAGCGGCTGCGCGCCGGTCAGGTCCGGAGGGAGTCGGGCTACGACGGCGAGTACGGCGTGATCCGGCTGTTCGAGCCGGGCGAGATCCGGAGCCGGTCGGTCGTGGCGCCGCTGTTCGCGCCTCCGCAGGAGGGGCAGGCACGTAGCCCCGGGTTTCAACCCGGGGCGGGGGTGCCCGAGGCCGGGATGTCCGGGGCTGGGAGGCCCGGCAGCCCCGGCGGGCCCGACAGCAGCCCCGGGTTGAAACCCGGGGCTACGCGCCGGCACCCCCCTCCGGAGGGTGCTCCCATGCCAAAGTCAGTGCTCGACCCCGACCAACAGGCCGCCGCCGAGGCTCCGGACGGCCCTCTCCTCGTCGTCGCCGGTCCCGGGACCGGCAAGACCCGGACGCTCACCCATCGCATCGCCCACCTGGTCTCCGAACGCGGTGTCGATCCCGGCCAGTGCCTCGCCGTGACGTTCAGCCGCCGGGCCGCGGCCGAGATGGAGGAGCGGCTCTCGGCGCTCGTCCCCGGGACCGTGGGGCGGACGCTCGTCACCACCTTCCACGGGCTCGGTCTTGCCCTCCTGCAGGAGCACGCCGAGGAGGCCGGGCTCGCTCCGGGGTTCCGCATCGCGACGCCCGCCGAGCGGATGGAGGTCGTCCGCCACCTGTTCGGCGTCTCTTCGACGCGGGGCGAGCGGGCCCTGGAGGAGATCGGACAGTATCGGCGCGGGAGCGGGCGCGCCCGGAAGGCGGTGCGCGACTCGAAGCTGGAGCGGAGCCGGGAGCGCGCGGCGTCCTACGAGCAGGAGCTGGTGCGCCGCAACCTCCTCGACTTCGACGACCTCCTCCTCCGGCCGCTGTTCCTGCTCCGGGCGCGGCCCGACCTCGTCGCGCACTGCCGGGAGCGCTTCCGCCGGGTCTTCATCGACGAGTACCAGGACATCGATCCGCTCCAGTACGAGCTGGTCCGGCTGCTCTGTCCGCCGGACGGAGACCTGTGCGCGATCGGCGATCCGGACCAGTCGATCTACCGCTTCCGCGATGCCGACGTCGGCTTCTTCCTCCGTTTCCGGGAAGACTGGCCGGCCGCCCGCGTCGTCCACCTGACCCGCAACTATCGCTCGACGCGCACGGTCGTGGAGGCGGCCTGCCAGGCCATCCGGCCGGCCAGCCTCGTGCCCGACCGGCGCCTCGTGGCCGTGCGCCCGGACGGCGGAGCGGACGAGCGCATCGTCGTCGCCTCGGCGGCCAGTGAGAAGGCCGAGGCCGAGCTGGTGGTCCACACCCTGGAGCGGCTCCTCGGCGGCACCTCCTCCTTCTCCTTCGACAGCGGGCGGGTCGGCTACGGCGACACCCCGAGCCTGTCCTTCGCCGACGTGGCCATCCTCTATCGCACCGAGGCCCAGACGCCGCCGCTCGTCGAGGCGCTCGCCCGCGCCGGCATCCCGTTCCAGAAGCGGTCGCACCGGCCCCTCCTGGAACAGCCCGGAGTGTCCAGGGTGCTTCAGGCGCTGAGAGACCAGGCCTCGCCGGGGAGCGTCCCGGGGAGTGTAGAGGCCGCGCTCGATCGCGCCATGCCGATCGGAGAGCGGGCCGCCGCCGAGCTGTTGCGCCCGCTCGCCACCCGCTCGGGAGACGACCTGGAGGGCTTCCTGGCCGACGTGGAGCTGGGCGCGGAGGTCGACACCTGGGACCCGCGGGCCGAGGGGGTCTCCCTGCTGACCCTCCACGCGTCGAAGGGCCTGGAGTTTCCGGTGGTCTTCCTGGTGGGCTGCGAGGACGGCCTCCTGCCCCTGGTCTGGCCGGGGAGAACGGTGGCGGAAGACCTGGCGGAGGAGCGCAGGCTGTTCTTCGTCGGCCTCACCCGCGCCCGCTCGCGGCTGTTTCTCTTCCACAGCCGCCGGCGGACGGTCCGGGGGGAGACGGTCACGGTCCAACCGTCTCCGTTCCTGGCCGACCTTCAGGCCGGGCTGCTGGAGCGCCGGGAGGAGATCCTCCGTCCGCGGCGCCCCGAACAGCTCAAGCTGGTGTGACGGGAACGGCTACTCGTAGTAGCCGCTCACGTCGATCAGCAGATCCACCGTGGTGCCGCCGCTTCCCAGGGAAGCGTAGGCCTTGATCGTCCCGGAGCCGTCCGACGCCAGGGAGACGATCGCGTTGTTGGCCCGGGTCCCCGTGGCCTGGAAGTTGATCGTGCTGATGGCCGGCAGAGCGATGTCTGCCGGGTAGACCCGCACGTTGCCGCTGGCGGTCTGGTTGAGCACCGTCACGTTCACCGAGATCGCCTTCGCCGTGGACGGGATGCCGCACGAGCCCGTGGCCGTGAAGGTCTGGGCGACGCCGGTGGTGAGGGAGGTGGAGCTGCGGGTGTCGAGCAGCCGGCAGGCCGTCACCGTGTAGAAGTCCGTGCCGCCCTCCTGGTTGACGGTGAACGGCTGGCCGGCGATGGTCAGGGTCGCGCTGCGCGGAGCGCCGGGGTTGGGCGCCACGGTGTAGCTCGCCGTGCCGTTGCCGCTGCCGGCGCTGGAGATGGTGATCCAGGCCACGGGGCTGGACGACGTCCAGGCGCAGCCGCCCGGGGCGGTCACGTCGACCGTGCCCGGGCCGCCGGCGGTCCCGATGGTGGCGGAGCTGGCGCTCAGGTTGTAGGTGCACACGGGGGGGGCGGCGCACGTGTAGATGCGGATGTCGTCGAGGAACCAGCCGTACCAGTCCAGCGAATCGTCCGTGGCCAGGCGGAAGCGGAACTTGACGTTGCTCTGCCCGGCGAGGCTCGCCAGGTTGAGCTGGGTGGAGGTGTAGCCGTAGCTGGAGTTCACGAAGGCGCTGCGCCCGGCGAGCGGGTTGCCGAAGTCGCTGTCCAGGACGCCGCCGTAGGTGGCGCCGCCCGAGAAGAGGCTCGACGCGTCGGTCCAGGAGGAGCCGCCGTTCGTGCTGTACTCCACCACGCCGCCGTCGTAGTCCGGCCAGTCGAAGTCCCAGGCGTGGTTGAACTGCATGCGGGCGCCGGACGGGATGGCGACGCTGTTGGCCATCTGCAGGCGGGTGTCGGTGATGTCGAAGTAGTCGTAGCCCCAGAACTCCCAGACCGGGCTGGTGGCGAAGGAGTTGTCCACGTACCAGCTCGGGGTGCCGCCGGCCGCCGTGGAGACGATCCAGTTCTCGTTGTCCTCGCCGGTCTCGACGTCGTCGAAGAAGACGTTGGTCGGGGTCTGGCCGGCCGGGCAGAGGGCCGGCGCCACCGGCGGGGCCCCGGGGCAGATCAGGACGTGCGACATCTCCACCGCGGCGATGGCGTTGCTCACCTGGGTGCAGTCGGCGCCCGAGATCCCCGCGGTGCCGATCAGGTCGCTGCAGCTCTGGGCGAAGGCGCTCGCGGCGTCCCGGAACCCGGAGCCCGAGACCAGGTACTGGGTGAGCGTCCGGTAGGCGATCTTGCCCGCCTTGGTCAGGCCGATGCCGGTCACGGAGACGCTGTTGTAGGTGCCGCCGTCCGCCAGCAGGGCGTAGAAGTGGTTGGACACGCCGCTGTTGAAGTGGACGCCACCGTTGTCCAGGTAGTCGCAGTAGTAGTTCGGGTCGGTGATCTTGGCGGGGTCGCTGAACACCCCGGGGTTCATCATGTCGCGCAGGGCGCCGAACCCGGGCACGTCCTCGCCCATCTTCCAGCGCACGGCCGGCGTGTCGGTGCCGCCGCTGTTGGTCAGGTCGACGGTCTCGCCGAACATGTCGGAGAAGGACTCGTTCAGGGCGCCGGACTGCATGTAGTAGAACAGGTTCGAGGTGCGCTCGGTGACCGCGTGGGTGAGCTCGTGGGCGTCGACGTCGTCGGCGACCGAGAAGCCGTCGCCATACACCATCTGGTCGCCGTCCCAGAAGGCGTTCTCGTACGGGCAGTCGAAGGCGTCCGGGCAGTGGTGGACGGTGGAGATCAGGGTGCCGCCCGCGCCGTCGAAGCTGTCCCGGCCATGCTGGCTGAAGTAGTAGTTGTACGTGTCGCCGGAGTACGTGTAGGCCGCGTCGGCGTCGGAGTCGCCGGTGACCGGCCCACCCTCGCTGCGGATCAGCGTGCCGGGCAGCGTGTCGGTGCTGTCGCCGTCGTAGATCTGCCGGTTGAGGGCGGTGGTGAGCTGGCTGAAGTGGAGCAGGGGGTTGCCCTTCTTCGCGTCGATCCAGATGTACTCGCGCAGCGCCGGGCCGCGCGCCTCGAAGAACCAGGTCAGCCGCGTGGCGTGGAGGCGCTCCTCGAGAAGGCCGCGGTTGAGGATCTCCAGGCGGGGCTCGGAGAGCTGGGCGTCCGTGCGGTTCAGCCGCCGGGCCAGCAGCTCGTCGGCCTTGGCGCGGGCGGTCTCGGCGGAGATCGAGGGCTTGAGGTCGAGGCTCTGCACGCCGGGCAGGATCTCTCCGTTGACCGCCGTCACGTAGGCGTCGCGGAGGTGGACCGTGATCTCGCCCGCGGTGACCCGCACGCCCCGGATCACCTGCCGGAACCGCACGTGGTCCATGCCCAGCTCGTCGCGCTCGGCCGGCGAGCGCAGCTCCGTCTCGGCCAGGGCGTCCTTGAAGCCGAAGGCCCGGCCATAGGTGCGCAGGAAGGCCCGGGCCCGGTCCTCCGGGCTGGTGGACGCGGCGCCGGTCACCGGGATGGGCCGGGACGGCGAGAGGAAGGTCGCCATGCCGGTCGCCGTCGAGATCGTGGCCTTGACCGGCCCGCCGGAAGCGAGCTCCATCTGGAGCAGCGCGCCGTTCACGTCGGGTCCGGGCGTCGGCGGGGAGGCGAGAGGCTGGCCCAGGGCGGGCAGGACGGCGAGCACGGCAATACAGACGAGCAGCAGAGTCCTACGACGCATCGCTATTCCTCCATTTCAAAGGAAAGGACAAGCTACACCGGTTTCAGGCCGGGCGCAAGAACCGGACGGCCTCCCGGACCTACTGGTAGTAACCGCTGACGTCGATCAGCAGGTGCACGGTGCCGCTGCCTCCCACGAACGCGTAGCCCTGGAGAGTGCCGGAGCCGTCCGGCGCCAGGGTGAGGATCGCGCTGTTGGCGCGGGTTCCCGTGGCCTGGAAGTTGAGCGTGCTGGTGGCCGGCAGCTTCAGCCCGCCCGGGTAGATCCGGACGTTGCCGCTGCCGGTCTGGTTGATCACCGTCACGTTGGCCGAGATCGCCTTGGCCGTGGACGGGATGCCGCACGAGCCCGCCGCGGCGAACGAGCGGCTCACGCCGGAGCCCAGGGGCGTGGAGGTCCGGGTGTCCACGAGCCGGCAGGGCTCCAGGGTGTAGAAGTCGGTCGCCCCGCCCTGGTAGACGGTGACGGTCTGGCCCGCCACGGTGAGGCTGCCGGTCCGCGGCGTGTCCGAGGGGTTCGCGCCCGCCGTGAAGCCGGCCGAGCCGCTGCCCACGCCGTCGCCGTCGGTGACCGAGAGCCAGGACGTGGCGGTCGAGGCCGTCCAGGTGCAGGCGTTGGCGCCCACGTCCACCGACACCGTTCCCGATCCGCCCCCGGCCCCGACGAACACCTGGGTCGCGCCGACGCTGTAGGTGCAGGCGGCGCAGGTGTACATCCGGACGTCGTCGAGGAACCAGCCGAACCCGCTGAAGCTCGAATCCGTCGTGATGCGGAAGCGGAGCTTGAAGGTCTGGCCGGCGAGGCCCGACAGGTTGAGCTGCGTGCCGGTGTAGCCGAAGCTGCGGTAGGTGAAGGCCTCGCGGCCGCCCTGCGGGTTGCCGTACCCGGTCTCGAGCGTGCCGTCGTAGTCGGCGCCGGCCGAGTAGAGGCTCAGGGCGTCGTTCCAACTGGCCCCGTTGTTGAGGCTGTACTCGACCATCCCGCCGTCGAAATGCGCGTCGAAGTCCCAGGCGTGGTTGAACTGGAGCCGGGCGTTGGCCGGGAGGGCCGGATTGGCGGTCATGGTGATCGAGGAGTCCTTGACGGAGCTCGGGTCCTGGCCCCAGAGCAGGTTGGTCCCGCTGGTGGAGAAGTCGGAGGTGATCGTCCAGACCGAGGACCCCGAGGTGGACCAGTTGGGGTCGGGCACGGTCTCGAAGTCGTCGAAGAACAGGTTCGAGGCCTTCTGGCCGGCCGGGCAGAGGGCCGGGGCCGCGGCCGGGACCGTGGTGCAGGCCGCCAGGTTCTGGCCCAGCTCCACCGCCGCGAGCGCGGACTCGACCTGGTCGCAGTCGCTCACCTTGATCTCCGCGCTCCCGACCTGGTCCGCGCAGCTCTGGCGCAGCGCGTTCGCGGCGTCGGCGAAGTTGGAGCCGGAGACCAGGTAGACGGTGAGGGCGCGGTAGGCGATCTTGCCCGCCTTGGTCAGGCCGATGCCGGTCACGGTGTGTCCGTTGTAGGTCCCGCCGTCCACCAGCAGGGCATAGAAATGATTGATCACGCCGCTGTTCTGGTGCACGCTGCCGTTGTCGACCGTGCTGCACGAGTAGTTGGGGTCCGACACCCGGCCGGGATCGAAGAACTCGCCGGGGTTCATCATGTTGCGGATCGCGCCCGAGCCGGGCACGTCCTCGCCCATCTTCCAGCGCACGCCGGCGGTGTCGGTCCCACCGCCGTTGGTCAGGTCGATGGTCTCGCCGAAGATGTCCGAGAAGGCCTCGTTCAGGGTGCCCGACTGCATGTAGTAGAAGAGCCCGGCCGTGCGCTCGGTGATCGCGTGGGTCATCTCGTGCGCGTCCACGTCGTCCGCCTGCGGATAGCCATCGCCGTAGACCATCTGAGTGCCGTTCCAGAAGGCGTTGGCGTACGGGCAGTGGGGCGCGTCCGGGCAATAGTCGACCGTGGCGAGCAGGCCCGCGCCGGCGCCGTCGAAGCTGTCCCGGCCGTGCTGGGTATAGAAATAGTCGTAGGTGTCGCCCGCGTACCGGTAGGCCGCGTCCACGTCGGAGTTGCCGGTGTCGGGCCCGCCTTCGATGTGCAGCATCGTGCCCGGCAGGGTCGAGGTGTTGTTGGCGGTGTAGATCGTCCGGTTGCGGGCCGAGTCGATCTGGTTGAAGTGGAGCAGGAGGCTGCCGGTCCCGGCGTCGATCCAGACCTGCTCCCGCAGGTCGAAGGCGCGGGCCTCGACGTACCAGGCGAGCCGGCTCGCCTGCCGGCCCCCTTCCAGGAGACCGCGGTTGAGGATCTCCAGCCGGGGCTCGGAGAGCTCGGCGTCCGGCCTCCCCAGCCGGGTGGCCGCCAGCACCCGGACCGCCGCGCGGGCCGCTTCGGCCGCGACCTTCGGCTTCACTCCCGGGACACCGGTCTCGGGCAGGGTCTTCGCGTTGACCGCCACCACGTCCGAGCCGCGCAGGTGGACCGTGATCTCGCCCGCGGTGACCGGCACGCCCCGGACCGTCTGCCGGAAGCGGACGTGGTCCATGCCGAGCGCGTCGCGCTCCGCCGGCCGCTCGAGAACCAGGGCCGCCTCCTCGCCGCCGAGCCCGAAGACGGCTCCATGGGACCGCAGGAAGGCGCGCGCGAGGTCCTCGGGACGTGCGGCTGCGGAGCCGGCCACCCGGATCGGGCTGCGGGCGTCCGTCGAGAGGAAGGTCACCAGGCCGGTATCCGGAGAGACTGTGGTCCGAGTTGTCCCCTGGGCGTGGACGGGGGGCGCCGGGATCAGAAGCGCGGCGAGCGCGAGCAGCGAGGACGGACGAAGCATGCCAGGTTCCTCCGCGGGAACGAGGTGAACAGGGATGGACAGGGAACCGTTTCCCCACTCTAAACCATGGGGACGGGTTTGGCCAGCGGTGAAAACGCGGAAGAGATGGAGCGGGGCGCGCCGGGCCGCGCCCCTGCCTGTTACAAAGCCCGGGTTTCCTCCTCCTCGTCCTCGCGGATGAAGAGGTACTCCTGGATGCCGTGGCGCAGGAGGAAGGAGCGGTCGACCCGGAACCCTTTCAGGGCGGAGGCGATCTCGGCCGGGGCGTAGCGCGGCCCGGGCCGGTCCAGGGCGGTCCGCCGCTCGTAGACGAGCTGACCGCCGTCCTGTATCCGGAAGCGGTGCGGCTGCGCCGGGATCTGCTTCTGGATGGACATCAGGGCGAACACCAGCGCGCCCGGACGGCAGTTGCGCCGGAGCAGCGCTCCGAGGCGGGCCAGCTCCTTGCGCTGCAGATAGTTGAAGAGATCCCAGGCGAGCACCACGTCGAAGCGGGTGTCGGGCGGGAAGAGCTGCTCGAAGAACTCGACGCCGAGCTCCTCGCCGTCCGTGGCCGAGGCGCGGGAGGCATAGAGGTCGCCGATGTGCAGCTTGCAGCCGAGCTGGGACAGGAACTCCACGTTCGCGCCGACCGCCGGCCCGAGATCCAGGATCCGGAGCCCCTGCCCGCGGCGCCGCATGCCTTCGAGCAGCGCGGCGAGGCCGAGCGACCGGTGGATCTCCGGTCCGCTTTCCAACTGGGCGACGGCCGGAGCCGTTTCCTTGCGGGAGCGCGAGAACCAGCTCATCCGGCCTGCGCCGCCCGGCTTGCAGGCTCGCCCTGCTTGCCGCTCTCGACCGGTTGCGGACGGCTGGGCGCCTCCTGGCGGTCCCGCGGCGACTCCATGTCGATGCTCCCCTTGAAGCGCGACCCGTCCTCCAGGATCACCCGGGGGGCCGTGATGTTGCCGCGGATGGCGCCGGCCTGGCGCAGGATCGCCTGCTCCTGGGCGAAGACGTTGCCGTCCACCTCGCCCTCGACGGTCACCACCTTGGCGACGATGTCCGCCTTCACCCGGCCGCTGCGGCCCACGGTGACGTTGTGCTGCTTGAGGTCCACCTTGCCTTCGACCCGGCCCTCGATGATCAGATCCTCGTCGCCGGACAGGTCGCCCTTGATGATGATCGACGGTCCGATGGTCGCGCGCTCGCTGCTGCGGCGGGGCTCGGGCTGCGGGGTGGCCGTGGGAGCGGGCATCGCCGGACGGGGTGCGTTCAGGGACGGATCGGGGGTGTTCACGGGTTGGTCTTCGCGCTTCCAGACGGCCATGGGAGGGACCTCCTTACGAACTGCTGCCACATCGGTGTGAGCAGAAGCAGCGTAAAAGCCTGGAAAGACGAAGTCAAGGATAAAATAGCAATTCGACGATTTGTAGGGTTTTCGCAAGTCTCCCCGGCCCTTGCAGGCCGGGGAGCGCGGGGATCAACCCACCAGGCGGGCGTTCAGCGTGATCTCCTGGACCGCCGCGAGGGCCTTCGAGATGATGCAACCTTCCTTGGCCTTCTGGGCGAAGTCCTGGAACGTGGCGTCGTCGAGGCCCGGCACCTCTCCCTCGCAATCGAGCTCGATGCGGGTGATGCCGAAACCCTCGCCCACCTTCTCGACGTGGACCTTGGCCGTCGTGGCGATGCGCTTCGGCTGGTGGCCGGCGCGCCCGAGCGCGGCGTTGAGAGCCATGGAGAAGCAGCCCGCGTGCGCGGCGGCGATCAGCTCCTCGGGGTTCGTGCCGGGGTTCTCCTCGAAGCGGGAGCCGAACGAATATTTCCCCTCGAAGGCGCCGCTGCCCAGCGCGACCTTCCCCTGACCTTCCTTGAGCGTCCCTTCCCAGACGGCGTTGGCCTTGCGTACCGGCATATGGACTTCCTCCTTCTCTGGATGGATGAGTGGTTACTTCGATTCCTTCTGCGGCTTCGCGGCCCGGAAGTCGAGCTTCGTACCGGCCGGCAGCTCGCGGATCTCCGTGATCTCGGCCGCGGGCTCGGCGCTCCAGTCCACGTGCAGCTTGAGCTCGACGATGTCGCTGACCTGGATGCCTTCGAGCGAGACGCCCTTCGCGACCGGGAACGGCATGCTCATCGGGTCCATGCCCACGAGCTCGCCCTGGCGGTCGACGAACTGGTCGATGGCCTCGTGGTTCAGCGTCAGGCCGGTGCCGGGGTTGGCCGGATCGGGGAGCTGGATCACCTGGCCGCGGGTGGTATAGGTCCGGCCGGAGCCGGAGTCCTTGGCCGCGCAGCCCGCGAGCGTTCCGAGGGCACAGAGGATCAGGAACAGGACGGCGGGAGCTCTCATGGCGCGAGGGATCGTAGCCCACGGCCATACTTTTTGCATAGAGTCCGAGTCCGGTGACGGAGGAGGGATGAGCATGAGCGATCGGGATCTGATGCAGGCATCGACGGCGTCCGCGGATCTGCGCCTGGGGCGCTGGGAACGGGCGGTCCAGGGCCGGCTCGAACGTTGGGAGGCCGCTGGCTTCGGCCGCCGCCTGTGGGCCAAGGACCACACCGTCTGGTCGGAGGAGCCGGTCCCCGAGCTGACCGACCGCCTCGGCTGGCTCAAGCTGCCGGAGTCCATGCGCACCCAGGCGGAGGACCTCGCCCGCTTCGCCCAGGAGATCCGGGCCGAGGGCTGCCGCGACGCCGTCGTCCTCGGCATGGGCGGCTCCAGCCTGGCGCCCGAGGTCTTCGCGCGCACCTACCGCTCCGCCCCCGGCTACCCGGAGCTGTCGGTGCTCGACAGCACGCACCCCGAGGCCGTGCGCGCCCTGGCCGGCCGGCTCGACCCCGCGAAGACCCTGTTCCTGGTCTCCAGCAAGTCGGGCTCGACCACGGAGATGATGTCCTTTTTCTACACCTTCTGGCAGTGGACGTCCGCGGCCGGCCGCCGTTTCGTGGCGATCACCGATCCCGGCAGCGGCCTCGAGAAACTGGCCCGGGAGCGCGGCTTCCGGGCCGTGTTCAACGCTCAGGAGGACGTCGGAGGCCGCTACAGTGCGCTGACCCCGTTCGGCCTGGTGCCGGCGGCGCTGATCGGGGCGGACGTCCGGGAGCTGCTGATCCGGGGCCGCGCCATGGCCGAGGCCTGCACCGGGCCGGCCGCTGCAAACCCCGGCCTGCAGCTCGGCGCCGCCCTGGGCGAGCTGGCGCTCGCCGGCCGCGACAAGGTGACCTTCCTCGCCTCGCGCGCCGTCGAGTCGCTCCCGGACTGGATCGAGCAGCTCGTCGCCGAGAGCACCGGCAAGATCGGTCGCGGCATCGTGCCGGTCGTGGGCGAGCGGCCGGCGGAGCCCGGGGCGTACGGCGACGACCGCTTCTTCGTCGGCCTGTTCCTGGGCGACGACCCGGCGCTGGAGCAGCGTCTTTCGGCTTTGGAATCGGCCGGCCACCCGGTGGCGCGCTTCCGCCTCTCCGATCCCGCGGATCTCGGGCGCGAGATGTTCCGCTGGGAGATGGCCACCGCCGCCGCCGGCGCCGTGCTCGGAGTCAACCCGTTCGACCAGCCCGACGTTCAGCTCGCCAAGGAGCTGGCGAAGAAAGCCATGCAGGAGCGCTCCGCGGGCGGCGCGGCCATGCCGGCGGACGAGATCCGGGCCGCCGACGGCGATGCTCTCGGCAGCTCCCTCCGGCACTGGCTCGCCGGAGCGGGCGCCGGGACCTATCTCGGCGTCCACGCCTATCTGCCCCCGACCTCGGCGACCTCGGAAGCCCTGCACGGCATCCAGGCGCGTCTGCGCGACCGGACCCGCTGCGCGACCACGCTCGGCTACGGCCCGCGCTTCCTCCACTCGACCGGCCAGCTCCACAAGGGCGGCCCGGACACCGGCCGTTTCCTCCAACTCGTGGACGAGCCGGCGCACGACCTGCCGGTGCCGGAGACCGACTACACGTTCGGCGAGCTGATCCGGGCCCAGGCCGACGGCGACCGCAAGGCCCTCGAGCAGCGGGGGAGGCGGGTGATGCGGGTCAACCTGGCTGGCGACCTCGACGGCGGCCTCGCGCGGCTGCGGGAGGCCCTCGGGGCCTGATGGCCGGGAGAGCCGTGGTTCTGGCCGGCGACGTCGGCGGGACCAAGAGCAACCTCGGGCTGTTCGAGGTGGAAGCCGGCCTCCCGCGCCTGCTGCGCAGCGCGAAGCACGCGAGCGCCGACTATCCCGGCCTCGCCCCGATGCTCGCGGAGTTCCTCGGCGGCGACGCGCGGCAGGTGCGCGCCGCCTGCTTCGGCGTGCCCGGCCCGGTGATCGAGAACCGCACCAGCACCACGAACCTGGCCTGGGAGCTGGACGGCGCCGAGCTGGCCTCGGCGATCGGCGGCCACGCCCTGGTCCTGATCAACGACCTGGTGGCGACGGCCGAGGGCATCCCTCTCCTGGCCGACGACGAGCTGGCCACCCTGCACCGCGGCGTGCCGGGCACGGCCGGCTCGGGCAACCTGGCGCTCATCGCGGCCGGCACCGGCCTCGGCATGGCCCTGATGCCGCGCGTCGGCGGCGCCTGGGTGGCGGTCGCGTCGGAAGGCGGCCACATGGACTTCGCGCCGCAGTCCGAGGAGGAGGTCGGCCTTCTCTTCCATCTCCGGGAGCGTTTCGGCGGCCACGTGAGCGTGGAACGGGTGGTCTCGGGCCCCGGCCTCTTCCACATCTACGAGTATCTGCGGGACCGCAACGGCCTGCCCGAGAGCCCGCGCGTGCGCCGGGCGCTGGAGTCGGGAGAGGACCCCTCGCAGGTGATCGGCGAGGCGGCGCTGGCCGAGGACCCGGAGCGCGCCTGCGGCCTCTGCTCGCGGGCGGTCGGGCTCTTCGTGTCGGCCTACGGAGCGGCGGCGGGGAACCTCGCCCTGGTGGGAACCTCCACGGGAGGGCTCTACCTCGGAGGCGGGATCGCCCCGAAGCTCCTGCCGCGCCTGCTGGACGGCCATTTCCTGCGCGCCTTCTTCGACAAGGGCCGCTTCCGCGACTTTCTGGAAGCCGTGCCCGTGCGGGTGATCCTCAACGACCGCGCCGCCCTCCTGGGCGCCGCCCGCCACGCCGCGTCGCTGCTGGCCTGAAGTAGGATTCCGCCATGCCGAACCTTCCCGAAGTCTGGCTCCGCGGCCCCGTCGCCGAGATCCCGCCCCTGCTTCAGCCGGTGGCCCATGCTCTCCTTCAGGCCGTGGAGGACATCCGCCGGGCGACCGAGCCTCTCACCGCGGGCCACCTCTGGGCGAGGCCCGGCGGAGCCGCGTCGGTCGGCTTCCACGTCCGGCACGCCGCCGGCAGCCTCGACCGGCTGTTCACCTACGCCCGCGGCGAGGCGCTCTCCGAGGAGCAGCGCGCCTGGCTCGCCGCCGAAGCCGAGCCGGGCTCTTCGCCGGCCGAGCTGGCCCATACTTTCGAGAGACAGGTCGAGCGCGCCCTGGAGCAGCTCCGCGACACTCCGGAGTCGACCCTGCGCGACGCCCGCGGCGTCGGCCGCCAGCAGCTCCCTGTCACCGTGCTGGGCCTGCTGTTCCACGCCGCCGAGCACACCCAGCGCCACGTGGGCCAGATCGTCACCACCGCGAAGATCGTGCAGGGGCTCGGAATCTCCTGACGCGCCTCACTCGGCGTCGGCCAGCGCGTGCTCGATGCGCCGGTCCGGCACCAGCCAGATCAGGGCGATCAGCACGTAGAGCCCGAGCGAGATCCATCGCGACCAGAACGCCATGGGGATGGCGGTGATGTACACGAGCGGCGACAGCTTGCCTTTCCAGTCGCCGCCCACCGCCTTCTTGAGGATCGAGTCCGGGCCCTGCGACGCGATGATGAGCTGCTGCAGGATGTAGTAGGCGAGCGCGGCCATCAGCAGCACCACGCCGTAGAACGCCGCCGTCACCGGAGCGAAGTGGTTCTCTCCCATCCAGCCGGTGGCGAAAGGGACCAGCGACAGCCAGAACAGGAGATGCAGGTTCGCCCAGAGCATCGGGCCGGTCACCCTGCGGGTCGCGTGCAGCATGTGGTGGTGGTTGTTCCAGTAGATTCCCAGATACACGAAGCTCAGCACGTAGCTCAGGAACACCGGGATCAGGGGTCTCAGGGCCTCGACGCTCTCGCCGTGAGGCACCTTCATCTCCAGGACCATGATCGTGATGATGATGGCGAGCACGCCATCGCTGAACGCTTCGAATCGGCTCTTGCCCATTGCCGCGGATTGTATGACAGCTCCCGGGAAGAAATCGCGCATCCTATACTTGGATCCGATCGGACGGGCTGGCACCGGACTGGCATCAGTGCGTCCAGGAAAAAGGAGAGACCCCTTGCGAAACCTCCGATCCTTCACCCTCCTTGCCCTCCTGCTCGTCCTTTCTCCGGCCGCGCGCGCACTCACGCCCGTGGGAGCCCCGCTGACGATCGTCGAGGACGCCCCCTGCTCGTTCATCACCAGCCTGGAGGTGACCGCGACGCCGAAAGGGGCGGTCGACGTCGTCTGGGTGGACGACTGGACCGAGTTCGTGAAGAGCCAGCGCTTCGCGCGCGACCTGCACACCGGCGGTCCGGTGACCGACATCCTGCTCGTGCACGGCGGGCTCAACGTCATCCAGCCGGTCGGCACCTGGGCCGGCCGTTACGAGCTGGCGCTCAACGTGCTGGACTTCGGCGAGGATCCGAGCGATCCCGAGGCGGCCTACCGGATGTCGCTCGACCTCGACGGCGTCCCCCTCGCGGAGCCCGCCCGTTTCGAGACGCCGCGCTTCCTGAAGATCGCTCCCGCCGCCGGCGGAGACTCGCTGCAGCTCCGCTTCGAGCCGCCGTACTACGGCCCCGCCACGTGCCGGAGCCGGGGGATTCTCGCGAGCCGCATCGGTCCTGGCGGCGCGCCGCTCTCCGGCGAGAGCCGCGTCACCCGCCGCGCCTCCGGCTGGTCCAGCGGCTACCTGGAAGTGGCCCGCCAGCCGAACGACACCTTCGTCGCCGCCTACTCCACCTGTGAGAAGCTCACCGGCGTGGTGGCGCGGCGCCTCAATTCCTCCGGCGCGACCGTGGGCAACCCGATCAACCTGCCCTTCCCGGCCCAGATCGGCAACTTCGGGGGCAGCCGGAACCTCCTGCTCGCGGTCCACGGCAACGACCTCGTCGTGGGGGCCATGATCTACAACAGCCAGACGCCCGAGATCATCGGCGGCTACACGCGGGCGCTGAGGAACGGGAAGGTGGCCGCGGTGCATCGCATCTCCGCCCCGGCCGGCCTGAATGTCGGCGGCCTGATCGACCTGGAGGCCTCGTCGACCGGCAGCAGCTACCTTCTCCTCTTCCGCGGAGTCACCTCGGAGCGCCAGGCGCTCTTCGCCCAGGTGCTCGACGCCCAGGGCGCTCCCCAGGGCGCGCCGCTGCTGCTCGCCGAGAACGGCGTCAACGGAGCCATCGCCAGTCTGCCGGACGGCCGCTGGCTGGCCGTGGCCCGGGTGCAGACCGGCACGCCCGACGCCTGCACCGAGAGCCTCGTCGGGACCGTGCTCGGCGAGTGAGGCCAAAGGCGACAACCTTGATGAGAAATCGACAGTCCCTGTCCTTCCTGGCTCTCCTGCTTCTTCCCGCGGTCACGACGGCCGCGCACGCTCTCACCCCGGTGGGCGCCCCTCTGGCGATCGTCGACGGCGCCCCCTGCTCGGTCATCGCCGACCTGGAAGTGATCTCGACCCCCAAGGGAGCGGTCGAGGTCGTCTGGGTCGATGGCCCCGGCTTCGACGTCAAGGGGCAGCGCTTCGGACGCGACCTGGTGGCCACGGATGCGCCAGTGTCCCTGCTGCCCCTGCATGGCGGGCTCAACGTCGTCCATCCCGTGGGCACCTGGACCGGCCGCTACGAGCTGGCTTTGAACGTGCTGGACTTCGGCGAGGATCCGGCCGACCCCAAGGCGGCCTACCGCCTGTCGCTGGACCTCGACGGCAACCCCGTCGGGGAGCCGGCCCGTTTCGAGACGAAGAATTTCCTCCAGATCGCCCCCGCCGGCGGGGGCGACGCGCTGCAGCTCCGTGTCGAGCCGCCCTACTACGGTCGCGCCTCGTGCCGGAGCCGTGGGATTCTCGCCAGCCGCATCGATCCGGGCGGCTCCCCGATCTCCGTCGAGAGCCGGCTCACTAAGCGCGCCTCCGGCTGGGCCGGCGCCGATCTGGAAGTGGCCCGCCAGCCGAACGACACCTTCGTCGCCGCCTATGCCACCTGCGATCAGTTCGTCGGCGTCGTGGCCCGCCGCCTGAACGCGACCGGCGCGCCGGTGGGCAAGCCGATCAACCTGCCGTTTCCGGGCCGGGTGGCCGACTACTACGGCAGCGGCGGCCTCGCCCTCGCGGCGAAAGGCAACGACCTGGCCGTGGCGGCGATGGCCTTGAGCCCGCCCGCCGGCCCGACCGCCGGCTACACGCGGGCGGTGGTGAACGGGAAGATCCTGGGAGTGAACCGCATCCCCACGCCCGCCGGCTTCGCCGGAGTCTCCGGCGTCGTGGACCTGGAGCCCTCCCCGACCGGCAGCGGATATCTTCTCCTGTTCCAGGCCGCCGGCTCGGACCGCTTCAAGCTCTTCGCCCAGGCGCTCGACGCCCAGGGCGTTCCGCAGGGCGTGCCCGTGGCGCTCACGGAAGACGGCGAGAGAGGATTGACCGGAGCCATCGCCAGCCTCCCGGACGGCCGCTGGCTGGTCGTGATCCGATCGCAGAGCGGCTTGTCCGACGCCTGCACCGAGAGCCTCGTCGGAACCGTGCTCGGCGAGTAGGCAACAGGAACGGGGAACGGACCGATCCCTGTCCGATGCGCGGCAAAACGGACGGGGAACGGACTGTTCCCTGTCCGATGCGCGGCAAAACGGACAGGGAACGGACCGATCCCTGTCCGATGCGCGACAAAACGGACAGGGAACGGATCGATCCCTGTCCGATGCGAGACAAAACGAACAGGGAACGAATCGATCCCTGTCCGATGAGCGAGAAAACGGACAGGGAACGGACTGATCCCTGTCCGATGCGCGACAAAACGGACGGGGAACGGATCGTTCCCTGTTCGATGAGCGGGAAAACGGACAGGGAACGAATCGATCCCCGTCCGCGCGAGGCCCGCTATCAATCCGGCTTCGTCGGATGCGTAAAGACGACGAGCCCGAACCAGACGGCGAAGGCGGAGTAGACGACAACTCCGGCGAGAAGGATCTCCGCTCTCGCGCCGCCGAGCAGCGCCTTCAGCAGGGTGATCGCGACCACGGCGAAGTGAAGGAAGTTGCCCAGAGCGACAGGACGGCTGTAGATACCCCCGATCAGGTTGCCGCGCGCCATCCAGTCGAGAATCGCGAAGCCGAGATAGAGCGCGCCGGTAATCTGGACCAGAAGCACTCCCGGGCCGCGAGGGTCGGCTCCGAAGTACGACAGGATCTCCTGGGGCAGGAAGGAGGCGGCGATCCCGAGAGCCGCCATCAGGATGGCGCTCAGGGTCATGAGAGATCTGGTCTTCATGGTCGGGTCTCCGAGGAACCAGGTCTTGCCCGACCGGCGCATCCTTCCACGGAGGACAGATTAACCCGGATTTGTCCTTCAAGGAAGGACAGCGAGGGCTGGATGAAGGACGGCGAGGCGACTCTCAACCATGGATGCCGGGCGGTGCCCGGCCGTATAAACGGGAAACGTCACGGCGGCAAGCCTTGCGTTTCCTTCGAGGAGGTCGAGTCATGAGATCGACGACCGTAGTCCGCCGGATCGCTGGTTTGGCCCTGCTGGCGGGGCTCCTGCCGGTGCTGCCGGCCTTCGCCCAGCCTGTTTCGGGGCTCACCCCGTTGCTCCAGATGGAGAGCACCGGGATCACGCTCCGCGTGCTCGACATCAACTTCTGCGATGTCTGCGACAGCACGCGGCACATCTACGAATCGCGCCAGATGACGATCTTTCGCAATCGCTCGCTGGTCGCGGTGAGCACCAGCAACGACCTCGACGATCCGGCCGGTACGACCTCGATCGTGGTGTCCGGCGTCGCCGCGAAGTCGCCGTTCAATCAGCTGCTCCAGGCGCTTGCCGCCGCCCGTCCCTATGCCGGCCAGCCGGGGTGCAGCGTCTCCTTCGTCCGCAACCTGCCACCGCCTCCGCCCGGCGGCAGCCTGACCCTGACCATTCGCCACGACTACCGGTTGACCGCTTACGAAGCCGGCAATACCGTGCGCACCTTCGACATCGACAGCGGCGCCGCGCCCTGCGCCAAGCCGGTGCGCGACCTGGTGCTCAAGGCGGTGGCGTACCACGACTCCGTCGCCGACCGGTGACGGCCGGCCGCGCAGAACCTTGCCTTGGAATGCGGAAGATTTGAGGCGTGCGTGAAATGGAACGCCGTGCATCGGCACGAATCTGTGGCATGGTTCACCCGATAGAGCACAAGGAGCAGCCATGATCAGGCCCAGTGTCTCACTCTTCCTTCTCGTTGCCCTGGCAGGGAGCGCGGCGGCGGCTCAACCCGTTCCTCTCGGTCCGGAGATGCGGGTCGACACCGTCGAAAGCAGGCAACCGGATGTGCCCTTCGTCGCCGCGCAGGCGGGCGGCGGCTTCGAGATCGCCTGGAGCTACAAGAACGCCGAAGCGCCGCTGGTCGTCGCCCGCCACTTCGACGCGGACGGTGCGCCCACCGACGCCTCGCCGGTGGCGCTCGGAGGCCTGGGACCCTATCCGAGCGTGAGAGGCGTGACGGCGACGAACGGCGGTTTCGAGGTGCTCTGGCAGTTGGGAGGCAGCCCCAGGCAGCCTCACTACCGGCGCCATCTCGACCTGCGGGGAACGCCCGCCCCGGGCAAGCCGGTGCAGATGGGCGGAACCGGGTGGAGCACCCGATGGGTCTGGCAGGTGCGGGGGAGCGGGTTCATGGACGGCTGGCCGATCGTGAAGAATCACATGCCCGTCGGCCTTGCGGTCCAGCGACTCGACACCTCCGGCGGGCTGACGGGGCCGGTGCTGCGCCTGAACAGCCGGCTGGTCTACGACGACGACCGGCCGATCCTCGCCGGTCTCGCCGGCGGAGGTTTCCTGGCGGTCTGGAACGGCGTCATCAGCGAGCCGGTCAACACCTATCGTTCCGTGGTGCGGGCCCGCAGGTTCTCGCCCGCCGGCAAGCCGCTGGGCTCGGACTTCGACGTCCATTCCAAGGTACCGGAAGAGGGAGACATCCTCCACAGCCCCAGGGTGGCGACCGCTCCCGGCGGCGGCTTCGCGGTGGCCTGGAGCTTTTTCGACAGCGGCGCGTCGGCCTCGACTCCGTATCTGCGACTCTTCGACGCCGCCGGCCGGCCGCGCGGCCGCGAGATCCCGGGCCCGGCCACGGCGGATCGGGTCGAGGCCATGGCGTTCGACGCCGCCGGCCGGCTCCTGGTGCTCTGGGGCGAAGGCCTGGAAAGACCCGGCGAGGTGGATCTCGAAGCCCAGCTCTTCGGCCCCAGGGCCGAGGCCCTGGGGCCTCCGGAGAGGATCGCCACCGAGGCCAGCGGGAGGTTCCAGCGGCCTCTCCGCGGCAACGTGGCCTGGGCGGAAGGCTCCTGGCTCGTCACCTGGGTGGCCGAAACCGACGAAGGCTACCTGGGACCCAAGGCGGTCTTCGTCCGTCGGTTCGCGGGAGAGGAAGAGCCGTAGGCCGAAGGCTTGCCATCCGTCTCTTCCCCGCCGACTCAGCAGATGTCTCTAATCCCGGTCACGCTGTATGGAGAGGTGCTACCTATACTGTAGAACCCGCAGCCGCATTTGGGCCACCTCCAACCCTGCAGTCCGACTTGCGTGGTGTGGCTGGCGTCGCTGAAAAAGATGGTCTCAGTCCCGCAGTTGACCGCCGCCACGGGCTCGGGGACGGCGAAGCCCAGGACCACCGCCAGGGTGGCCATCGCCAGGACCAGCGCGACCACGCGGACGCTGAGCCCCGCCTTCTTCAATTTCGACATAACAGGCTCCTTTCCAAAGAGAGGAAACCCCCTTCGGGGATCTTCCTACAAAGGAAAGGTGCCTGCGGGGTGCAGGACGAGACGTCTCTTGTCCCCCTCCTCCCCAAGAGGTTGGTTGTCGAACGTACCAGGGGATGGGGTGGACATGAACCACTGGAAGGAGACAGCGGAGGTTCTCGCTCGTCTCGCCGGGCTGGTGGCGGCGGGGCGGAGGGCGGCGCTCGCCACGGTGGTCCATATCGTGGGCTCGGCCTATCGCCGGCCCGGCGCCAGGTTCCTCATCGAGGACTCGGGGGAGACCCTGGGCGGCGTGAGCGGCGGCTGCCTGGAGGCCGACGTGCGCGAGGTGGCGCGGCAGCAGGTGCTCGCGACCGGCGTGCCCAGTCTGCGCCACTACAGCACCGGCTCCGACGAGGACAGGGTCTGGGGGCTCGGCCTCGGATGCAACGGCCTGGTCGACGTCTTCATCCAGCCCGCGACCGAGGGGCCGCTGGCCGGACGCCGCGACCGACAAGGCTTTCGCGGAAGCGGACGTGGTGGTCAAGGAAAACATTTACATCCCGCGCATCCACGTCGCCTCGATCGAGACCTGCGGCTGCGTGGCGGACTTCGACAAGACCAACGCCCACCTCACGGTCCACATGACCACCCAGGCGCCGCACGCCATCCGCACGGTCTTCGCGCTGGTGGCCGGGCAGGTCGGGCTTTCGGAAGAGCGCATCCGACCCGGCGGAGCTGCGCTTCAAGAACTTCATTCCGCCCGAAAAATTCCCCTACAAATCGGTGCTCGGCTGGGAGTACGACAGCGGCAACTATCCCGCGGCGCTTCAGAAGGCGATGGACAGGATCGGCTACGACGAGCTGCGCAAGGAGCAGGCCGAGAAGCGCCAGCGCGGTGAATTGATGGGCATCGGCATCTGCTCCTTCACCGAGATCGTCGGCGCCGGTCCCTCGAAGGACTTCGACATCCTGGGCATCAAGATGTTCGATTCGGCCGAGATCCGTGTCCATCCCATCGGCAAGGCGATCGCGCGCTTCGGCACGAAATCGCAGGGCCAGGGGCACGAGACCACCTACGCCCAGATCGTCGCCGAGGAGCTGGGCATTCCGGCGGCCCACGTCCAGGTGGAGGAGGGGGATACCGACACCGCGCCCTACGGCCTTGGCACCTATGCCAGCCGCTCGACGCCGACCTCCGGAGCCGCGGCGGCCATCGCGGCGCGGAAGATCCGCGACAAGGCGAAGAAGATCGCCGCCTATCTCCTCGAAGCGAGCGAGGACGATCTCGAATGGGAGCCCGGCAAGTTCTCCGTCAAGGGCGCCCCGCAGAAGTCCAAGACCATCCAGGAGATCGCGCTCGCCGCCTACACCAACCATCCGCCGGGGATGGAAGCGGGCCTCGAAGCGGTGAACTACTACGATCCGCCGAACCTGACCTTCCCCTTCGGCAGCTACATCTGCGTGGTGGACATCGACCGCGGCACGGGAGAGGTGAAGATCCGGCGCTTCGTGGCGGTGGACGACTGCGGCAACATCATCAACCCGATGATCGTGGACGGCCAGATCCACGGTGGCCTCACCATGGGCATGGCCCCGGCGCTCCTCGAAGAGATCAGCTACGACGAGAACGGCAACATTTCGGGCGGCAGCTTCATGGACTACCTCGTGCCCACCGCGATGGAGACCCCCAACTGGGAGACCGACAAGACCGTGACCCCTTCGCCGCACCACCCGCTCGGAGCGAAAGGCGTGGGTGAATCGGCGACGGTCGGAGCGCCGCCGGCCATCGTCAACGCCGTGGTGGACGCGCTGGCCCATTTGGGAGTGCGGCACATCGACATCCCGATGACGCCGGAGAAGGTGTGGAACATCCTCAAGGAGAAAGGGGTGGCGGAGTAGAGGTGGAGGAGAGAGGCGCCGGAGAGAGACGGCGCCTCCTCCCCTTGATTGGCAGTGCTGGTAAGATGAGGCCCTGACAGGGAGGCCGACCATGAAGCTCAAAGTTGTTGTTCACGACGCGGAAGAAGGTGGCTACTGGGCGGAGGTCCCCTCCATCCCGGGTTGCGCCACCCAGGGAGAGAGCTTCGAAGAGCTCCTCCAGAACCTCTATGAAGCCGTCGAAGCGTGCCTATCGGTCGAGCTCGATGCTTCAGCAGCTACCGGCAATCAGCGGGTCATCGAAATTGCCGTATGAAATCTCTGTCCGGCAAGGATTTAGCCAAGGTTCTGGAGCAGCGGGGATGGGAGCTTCGGAGGATCCGCGGCAGCCACCATATCTACATCTAACCCGGGGTTCAGGTTCGCCTTTCCGTTCCGATCCACGGTAACCAAGCTCTCAAGATCGGGCTGTTGCGCCACCTTCTCAAACAGGCCGGTATCTCGGAAGACGAGATCTGACGGCCGAAGACAGACAATGGCGCCGGGGGACCGGTGCCTCTCCGCTTTGGTTATTGTGGGTCCTTGGGTAGTTTTTCCCCGATTTCAAGGAGCCACTCCAAGAGGTCCTTGTCGAGAGGACGGGGGCTGTCGATCGCGGAGGCCTCACGGGTATCCGGCTCGAAGTCGAGCTCGTTTGGACGATAGCGAAGGACGTGGAGGGATGCTCGGTAGAGCCTTCCGAAGGCGTCCGCCCTCTTGCCTGGGATACTGTTTGAGGCCCCCTCCTCCAGGCTCCGGTCAACAGTGTCGCGTTCAGTCCGGACGGGCGGCGCAGGCAAGAGTCTCGCCACGCTTCAAGGACATTCGGCTCCGGTCAGACGTCCCGCCGGAGAAATTCGGCCTGCTCGGCGGGGGCGTTGACGTTCCAGATCTTGAGGTCGTCGCGCCACTCGTCGGGACAGGCCCAGCGGAGAACCTGATCGTAGTTGGTGGTGACGACGAGCCGGCTGCCGAGGCGCCACACCGCCTGCGCGAGTGCGAGGCTTCCTTCCGCGATGTCGGCATGAGAGACGTCGAGAGCATCCTTCAGGAAGGCGCCCCAGAGGGGACCGAGCTTGTCGCGAAGCTTCTGGGCCGCCTGGAGATAGTCCGGCTCGTCGTCATCGAGGAGCTCGCGCACCAATCCGGCTTTCTTGCCTTCCTGTTCGAGTCGCGCGGCGCCGTCGAGAAGAAGTTGCTTCCAGCTTGGAAAGATCCTTCCGCCGCCGGTGCGTTCGACGGCCATGGACACGCCGGCACCGACGAACGGAATCACCCGGCCGTCGCGAAGTGCCTCCTCCAGGCTTTTCGGTATCTTCGGCGCCATGGCTTGTCAGGACTTGGCTGAATTCTATCCTCATCCTGCAAGCCCTTCCAACGCCTTTGCCTGATTCACCGTAATGGCATAGCGCCTCTACCTGGACTTGAGGGTTGCCTGTTTCTCGATGACAGCGGGGTCCCGTTCAAAGACACCGTGCGAGTAGAAAGCTTCGTCGAGGTCGTTCGTGACCTGGGCCTGCTCGAGCCACAGGTTCCAATAGTCGATCAGCTCGTCCCACGTCAGATTGCGCAGGTCGAGGTCTTCCTCGCTGAGGAACTCGTCTCTCATGTCGGCTCCTCGTTTTCGGGCTCGAAGGGAAGCACCCCTTCAGCGCGAGCGGTCACCAGGCGATGGGCGTCCAACAATGGAAGGCCCTCCACCTCGCGCTGTACGGCCGGCCAGAGCTTGGCCCAACTCTCGGCGGCTTCCTGGTACCGGGCGAGGCGTTCTTCATTGATCCGCATGAGCCTGCGGCGCTCGCGGTCCAGGGCTTCCTCCAGGGCCTCCCTGCCTTCGGAGATGTGGTCCAGAAGCGGCCTCTCCCGGATCGCCTCCGCCAGCGCCTCGGGGTATTCGTCGGCAAGCCTGATCAGATCGCGGCTGCTGCGCGAGTACAGAAACTGGGAACGGGGGTCTGGCATCAAGCGGGCCAACTCTCCGACGACGGCGTAGTCCTTGTCTCGGTTGGTCAATTTCAACGCGGCCAGGGGCTCCACGCCGACGACGTCATTGCCCGTCGCTTCAGCCTCCTCCCACATGCGGGCCAACCGATCCGCGGAGATCCGCGGCGGCCGGGTGACGAAATCGGTCCGCAGCCTCAAAGCCTCCCGGCGGGATTCAAAGTGGGAGCTCCAGCCGCCCGCCAACCAGCGCAGGTCCAGCGGCGCGCCGAAACGATAGCGCGCCTCCTGATGGGAAAGGACCTCCAGGACGTGGCCGACGGCCTCGGCATCCTCGCGCACGATCCAGTCGCCGTCCTTGCTCATGACGGCCAACCGGTGGACGACCACCGCTTGGCCCGAGCTGAGGAGGACCCGCAGACGGCCGCGGTTGAGCTCTTGGGTCAGCCCGAGGTACGGGTTATCCATCGGCGACAATATACCCGACACGGCTCTCTCCTCCCGTGGCACCGACTTGCCTCTATTGACGGAGCTACGGGTAACCAGTAGTCTTCCTTAGGTGGAGTACGAGTGGGATGCCGCAAAGGCGGCCGAGAACCTCCGTAAGCACGGCATCGACTTTGCGGATTCCATCCCGGTGATCGAGGATCCGAATCGGCTCGAAGAGATCGATGCCCGGCACGAGGAAGAGCGGATCAGGATCATCGGTATGGCGGCGGGCAACGTGCTCTTCGTCGTTACGACCTGGCGGGGTGAAGAGACGTGCCGCATCATCTCCGCCCGGAGGGCCACGCAATATGAGCAAGATCGGTACTACGCGAGTGACGGTGAAGCCTGGTGAGCTGCCGCCTCGCGGCGAAACGGACTGGGCTAGAGTGAACGCGATGACGGACGAAGAGGTGCTCGCGGCGGCCCAGGCCGACCCGGACGCGCAGCCTCTCGACCCGGAGACGCTGGCGAAGATGCGCAGGGTTTCTCCAGTGAAGGCGTTGCGGCAGAGGCTCGATATGACCCAAGCCGAGTTTGCGGAAGCGTTCAGGCTGCCCGTCAGCACCTTGCGGGATTGGGAGCAGCTCCGCAGCACTCCCGATGCGCCGGCTCGGGCGTTGCTTCGAGCGATCGAGCGCGAGCCGGAGACCATGCGCCGCCTGCTGTCCCGGGCGGCCTGATCACCGATCCAGCCGCACCACCATCACCCTCCCCCGCCCGCCCGCGTTCGGGGAGGCGAGGAGAACCTCCGGCCGGCCGTCGCCGTCCAGATCCACGACCTGGGGGCCTCCGAGGGTGCCCGAGCGGCTGGATTCCATGCTTGCTCCTCCGGTGCCGATCCCCATGGAGACGCTGATCTCCTCTTGCGCGCCTCCGAGGTCTACGGTCTGCCGGGGACGCCGGTCCAGGAGGTCCTTCCTGGGGTCGGCCCCGCCGATACCGGCGAAGACGCGGAGGCCGGTCTTGGAGATCGTGACGAGGTCGGCGATGCCGTCTCCGGTAAGGTCCTCGCCGTAGCGCCACGCGCGGGCTTCGAGGTCGTTCAGCTTCAGACGGCGAGGTTTCTCGAAGCGTCCGTTCCCTTGGCCGAGGAAGGTGTCGATCATGAAGTCGCCGCCGCCGAGGCCTTCGGGCTGGAAGACGACAAGGTCCTGCCGGCCGTCCTTGTCCAGGTCGAGGAGGACCGGCTCCACCGGGAACCAGCGGTGGCTCTCGGTCTCGAAGGCGAGCGAGGGCGACCGGCCCGCGCGGGTGCGGTCCGCGCCCAGGAGGAAGAGCCGGAAGCGCTGCTTCGCGAAGATCCCGATCTTGTCCGCATCGGTGGTGGTGACGATCAGCGCCGGACGGCCGTCGAGCGTGACGTAGCGGAAGCCGTCCACCTTTTCCCGACCGGGGAGTTGCGACCAGGTCTCGGTCCTCTGGCCGTCCGTCCCCAGGAGAAGGGTGCGCAGGCGGACCTTCCCGTTCTCCTCGGGACCGATGGCCTGGAGGTCTCCGACCGCCGTCACCGGCAGCGACCAGAGCCTCAGGAACTGGCCGTCGCGGTCGGCGTGGACGGGTAGCGCCTGCTCCGGCCCGGGCACCAGGCGGCCTCCGTCGAGCTTCCAGGTGCGCAGGCGGCCTGCCTCGACGGCCTGGAACCGGCCGCGGTGGTCGCGGCGAAGGTCGAGGCCGGAGGCTTCCAGCAGCAGCCGCGGCGCGGCCGGCGCGTCGGGCGATCCCAGGGTCCAGAGCTTGCCGGGCTCGCCGAGCAGGATCTCCTCGGCGCCGTCGCCGTCCAGGTCGAACGCGTCGAGGGCGTTGCTCTTCGCCGGCAGGCCGTCGAGCAGCCGACGGGGCGCGCCGGCTTTCTGGGAATCGATCAGATAGAGGGCGCGCGGGCCTTCCGGATCCTTCGTCGCCTTCGGATCGTCGGGCGTGGTCAGCGCGAGGAGCCGCCGGCGGCCGTCAGCGTCTTTCGGCGTGGCGGTGTCGAGCAGGTGGCCCGGCAGGACCGCATCCGTACGGTGGGGAGACGCGATCGTCACTCCGACGGTCGGAGGCGGTGGCGGCGCGGGCGGGGCGGCGCCGATTAGGAGCAGGGCGAGGACGGTAGAAGCAAGGAACTTCATCGGGCGCCTCCGCTCAGGTAGAGGTCGAGGCGCACCGGCTGCGTGACGCCCTTCTCGTCGGTCTTCCGCGGCGGCTGGGGCTGGATGACGAGGATGTCGGAGAGCGCGTCGCCGTCGAGGTCGCGGATCTGCACGAGGCTCAGGTCGCGCGGCTCCTCCTCGAGCTGGAGGGTGAGGTCGGGGCTCTCGCTGTAGCCGCAGTCCAGCCGGCCGCGATGGATGGAGACGGCGCGGCCCCGGCCCATCTGTACGAATTCGGGCCGGCCGTCGCCGTCGAAGTCGCCTTCGAACTGCGAGATGTGGCCGATCTTCAGGTTGTTGAGGTTCAGGTTGAACTTGCCCGAGAGGTCGAGCCCCTTCACCGGTTTGAAGCCTCCCGACGCCTGGCACCAGAGGTGGAAGTCGAGGCCGATGCCGATCCTCTGCACGGCCATGATCTTGACCGCCTGGAGCATGGAGAAGTCGAGGGTGGTGACGACCAGGTCCTGCCGGCCGTCGCCGTTGAGGTCCTGGAAACCGCCCGGCAATCGGAATTCGCCTTCGTCGCTGCTGCCGCCGAGAGCGTAGCCCTCGACCTGGAACTGCTGGTAGGGAGCGGGCTCCATGGTGAGGTCGGCGCGCGAGCGGTGGAGGCGGTAGGTGAACTGCGGGCGCTTGGCGGCGCGCATCTCCTCGCGCATGCCGGCGTTATCCGAGACCTTCTTTGCCTCCTGCATCACGTACTCGGCCCGGCCGTCGCCGTCGAGGTCGCCGAACCAGGCCGGCTCGGGGCGATCGTCGTCGTCGGGCGGGCTCTCGCGGTACTCGCCGAGCGGGGCGAGCGGCTCGCCGAACCGGCCGCCACCCAGATTGCGCAGCACGCGGAAACCGCGCACGCCGCCGGACGGATGGAGCAGGACCAGGTCGGGCCTGCGGTCGCCGTCCACGTCGCGCAGCTCGGGCAGAGGGTAGCGCCGGACCAGCGGACTGCTTCCGGGCTGCTGGAGGTCGTCCAACGGGAAGCGGACCCTTGCAGCCGGCGTGGTCTGAAGACCGCTGGCGCCGGTCAGGTAGACCGCGACGCCTTCGGGCGTCGGAAAGAGGACGTCCGCCTTACCGTCGCCGTCCACGTCGCGCACCAGGCCCAGGTTGGGCAGGAAGGTGCCGGTGCCGGCGAGGACGCTGCGCTCGGCGAGCACCTCCTCCCAGGAGAGCTCCGGATGGCCCTCCGCGTCCGGCTTCATGCGGAGCACGGACAGGCCGCCATCGGTCATCGCGATGACGGGAAGCCCGGGCGGGCCGGCCTCGACGGTGAGGAACGACAGGTCGATCGGCAGCCCCACGGAGCCGGGCCCGAAACCGCCGCCCGGCCGGCCGGGGAAGACCCGGATCTCGCGGCGCTCGACGAGCGACGGGATGACGGTGAGGACCTCGGTGAGCCCCTCGACGTCGTCCATCTTGGTGGACTCGGAGATCTCGATCTCGCCCCACTTCGTGTAGGCCACGACCACGGCCAGGTCGCGCAGGCCATCGCCGTCCACGTCCGCGGCGACAACCGCAGAGGGTGCGCCCGGCAAGGGCAGGGGCAGGTAGCGCAGGGCCAGCTTCTCGCGGGCGGCGAAGGCGGGCAGGGCAAGGAGCAGGGCTGTGGCCAGGGCAAGGCGGCTCATGCGTGGGTACTACGCCGCCGGAGGGTGGATGTTACGCAAACTACTCCCCCCGGCCCGCCGCCGCGCGGGCCGGGGGGTGCTCCCCGCCTAGTGGTGGACTTCCGGGTCCACCGCCCGGACCAGCCAGTCGATGGCTACCTTCTCCCAATCCTGTTGCGTGGAGGCGTCGATGTACCGGCTCGTCGCGTCGATGCCGGTCTCCTTGCCCAGGCGCCGGACCTGGAGCGTGGCGATGGCGCTGTTGAGGACCACGGCGTTGCGCTCCATCCCGACCTGCTTGAAGAACAGGATCGCCTCCTTGAGGATCACCTGCGCGTCCGCCGGGAACGCCCGCGAATGGCGCATGTCCAGGAGCACCGGGAATTTGCGGCCGCGGGAGCGGATCGTCTGTTTCATATCGTTGAGGAGCGTGCTCAGGTCCTGCTTCTGCAGAAAGCCCTCGAAAACCAGCTTGTACCCGTACTGCGTCTGCTCGATCCGGTGCATCGGGCTGCCCTCCTTCCGAAGATCAGATAGTCACGACATCAGGGCCGCGTGAGCGGCATACCTGTCAAGTGCAGGGAAGGGGGTCGGAGGGGGACAGCGAAAATAAAAAAAGACGGAGAGCCCGGAGGCTCCCCGTCCTTTCCGCTCGCCGGGAGCCTACAGGCTGAAGGAGAAGGTGGCGACGATGCTGTCGAGGGTCATCTCGGTGGTGACGCGGGTGCCCGGGACCGGGCCGCTGACCGGCGAGATGAAGGGGCCCGAGATCTCCTCGGAGAAGGCGCGGTAGTAGCCGGCGTTGAGCGTCAGGCTGTCGGTCACGCCGATTCCCATGCCGACGCAGGCGTGCTTGCCGAAGATGGCCGGGGAGGCGACGTTGAAGAAGGCCACCTCGTCCGGGATCGCGTTGTCGGTCTGGTTGTAGCCGGCGCGCAGGGTGAGCCGCGGCGCGGCCTGAAACTGGATGCCGAGGCCGAAGGCCGTGATGTCGTCCCAGCCCAGCACGTTGCCGAAGCCCTCGGTGTCCTTGAAGTAGAGCTGCTTGGCGTCGAGCGCGATCTTCAGGCGGTCGGACGGAGTGATGCCGATGCCGATCACCGCGTTGGCCGGGTTGTTGACCTGCAGCGAGAGCTTGCGGGCGGTGCCGAAGGTCGGCAGGTTCGGGTTGGCGACGGCGGAGTTCCACTCGAAGTCCTCGAACTCCATCTCGCTCTGGTAGGAGGCGCCGACGGCGAACATGTCGTTGATCTTGTAGTAGATGCCCACCTGCGCGCCGAAGCCCCAGGCGCTGTCGCTGTCCGTGCTCGGCACGAAGCAGATGCCGGTCGCGGTGCAGTCGGGCGTGGCGAAGCCCGCCGGGCGGGCGGTCAGGGTGGCGCGGCCGGCCAGGAAGGCGCCGCCGATCGAGAGGTTGTCGCTCACCTGGTAGGCGGCCATCACCGGCACCTTCATCAGGGCGTAGCCCGAGAAGACGCGGCCGAAGCCGAACGGCTGGGGCGCGAAGATCGGGTTGGTGGAGTCCTGCGGGAAGTCGGCGCCGAAGCCGGCCATGCCGAGGAACCCGACGCCGTAGCCGAGCTTGCCGCCGGCCTTGTGGGCGGTGAAGCCGAAGGCCGGGATGAGCGCCGGGTCGGCCGCGTGCTCGGTCTTGCCGCTGAACGGACCGACCTGGCTCTCGACGGTGATGTCGTCGTCGGCCAGCTCGGCGCTGAACTCGAACTTGCTGCCGTCGAGCTGCGTGAGCAGAGCGGGGTTCAGGTTGAGCGCGCCCAGCGCGTCGTTGGGCAGCGCGACTCCGGCCCCGCCCATGGAGCTGTTGACGGCACCGATCCCGTGCAGAGCGTTGCCGTTGCCGGCCCAGGCGGGCGCCGTGGCGAAGGCGGAGGCGGCGAGGAGCAGAGCAAAGCCTTGGACCTTCCTTGACATCATGGGTCTCCCTGGATCAGGTCACCTGATCGAAATGTGCGGTCCTCCGGCCCGCGGGGGCGGCGGCTCCCCGCGGCGGACGGACTCCTGCACCTAGGAAAAGCTGAGGAAAATCATAGCGGAAACCGGCAGGACGTCAAAGCCCCCGCTGCTCACTTCGGGGGCTATGATGTGCAGAGGATGCGCTAACTCGACCCGGAACCGTAGTCCTGGACGGTCGCCGCCGGCGTCTCCGGAGGCGGCCAGGGGGACTCGCCGCCGTCCTTGAGAGCCGGATCGGCGTCGTCGTAGAACTTGTACCAGGGGGCGCCGGCGTTGACGCCCGCCTGGAGCTGGGGCTCCAGGCAGGAGAGCTCCTGGAACCAGGCGGAGTGCTGGTTGCCCTGCCTGCGGACGCAGAGGGGCGCCGGCAGGAGCGGCATGTCGCCGGTCGTCCAGGGCCCCTGCCGGGTCGGTCCGGAGAGCGGCGCGCCCTTGCCCGGCGCGTTGAGCGCCGCGAGCTGGCCGGCGGTCAGCTTGAGGAGGAGCAGGGTAGCCGTGTAGTACTGGTCCTGGATCTTCGAGCCGGGGTTCTTGGCGAGCTTCCCGGTCAGGAGGATCTCGTAGTCGAGATCGCGGGTGGAGTTCTGGGCGGCCGGGCTCGCGCCCTGGGGCGGATTGCGCTCGCCGCCGCGGGCGCCGGGAGCGATGACCTGGTAGCTGCCCAGGTTCCAGCTCGTCTGCCAGGCGGTGAGGTGGTTGAGCGCGGCCTCGCCCCGCCACCAGCGCTGGGCCGCGGGGATCAGGGCGGCGTCCCCGGCCTGCAGCGCGGCGTAGAGGAGGGCGGCGCCTCCGGCGTGCCAGAGCTGGGCGTGGGACGAGGTCAAGGTCTCGATGGCGCCGGTGGATCCGAGACCGGACCCGGGCTGGCTCGGATCGTGGGGCACGCAGTGATGCCCGTACTTCTCCTGGACCTGGAAGACCAGGGCGGCCAGCTTCGCGGCCTGGGCGGGGTCGGTGCCCGGCGCCTTGAGGATGAAGGCGTCGGTGTAGGCCACCGCGGCCTGAAGGAACTTCTGGTTGGGGGTGAACTTCGGGTTGAGCTCGTCCGGCGTGGGCTGGATGCTGGCGGGCGCCTTGCCCAGGACCAGGACGTCGTAGAGGTGCTCGAGAAGCTGTTGTTCGGCTCCCATGGAGATCTCCTTTCGAAGCCTGGACGGCGCGTACCCCGAGCTTGTGAAGTTGATTTCGTTTTCGCTCCAGCACGGAGAAAGGCGGCGCGCCGTCTTGCGGCTGGGGAGCGAAAGACCTTATCCTACGTCTCAAATTTGCTCGACAGCGCAGGGCCCCCGGGTCACCGCGCCTCCGCGGTTGTCCGGGGTCTCGCCCGTGCATGAGGAGAGGAACAGGATGGTAGAGCCAGAGACGGTCCGCGTCGTCGACCCGGTCATCCCCGGGCTGCCGGACTGGGCGAGCCGCCACACGGACAACGCTCTCGTGGGGTGGATGGTGGCCGTGGGGCTGACGCTCGCGGGCTTCCTCCTGCTGTACGCCGCGGGCGGTCCGCTCTGGCCGCGCTTCCTGTTCCTGGCGACCGGCGGCGCCGGCATCGCCGCCTACGGCCTGTGGGTCTACCCGTTCTTCCGCGGCCTGGAGCGCAAGCTGCCGGAGAACGTCGACCGCTGGGCGAAGCTCGAGACGAAGCTGGTCGCGGCCTTCGAGCAGCTCGGGGCCGGCGATCTCGTGCGCTCCTCGGAGCACACGTCGAAGCTCCCCACCCGTCTGGCCCGCATCTCGGCTGCGGCGAGCGACGCGCTGAGCTCGCTCGCGCAGCAGATCCAGGACAGCTCGATCGAGGTCGCCTCGGCCGCCGACGCGGTCAACCAGGTGGCCTCGGACCTCGCCTCGGGCTCTTCCGAGCAGGCGGCCTCGGTGGTGGAGATCACCGCCGCCATGGAGCAGCTCGCCCGCACCGCCTCGCAGATCGCCGAGAGCGCCACGCGCCAGGCCGACCTCGCCTCGCGCGCCGAGTCGAGCGGCGAGTCGGGCTCGGCCGCCGTGTTCGAGGCCGTGGCCGGCGTCGAGGAGGTGCAGAAGCGCATCAGCGCCATCGCCAACCGCGCCGACACGCTCGGCACCCGCTCGAAGGAGATCTACCGCGTCCTCGAGCTGATCACGGAGATCGCGCAGGAGACCCACATCCTGTCGCTCAACGCCGCCATCGAGGCCGTGGCCGCGGGCGCCGAGGGCCGCCGGTTCGCGGTGGTCGCCGAGGAGGTCCGCCACCTCGCCCAGCGCTCCCAGGAGTCGGTCGAATCGGTGCGCAACCTGCTCGACGAGTTCTCGGGCTCGATCCGCGCCACGATCGTGGCCACCGAGGAGGGCAGCAAGGAGGCCGCCCGCGTGCTGGAGCGCTCGCGCGCCGCGGCGTCGGCGATCAGCGAGCTGCGCCAGGCCTCGGGCGACACGTCGCGCGTGGCGCGCCAGATCTCGATGGCCACGCAGCAGCAGAACGCCGCGTCCGATGAAGTGGTCATGACGCTGCGCGAGGTTAGCCTCGTGGTGCAGCGCATGACCGGCGGCCTCAAGAACCTGTCGGGCACGGCCGACCGGCTCAACTCGCTCGGCCTGACCATCCAGCTTCTGGCGCAGTCGTTCCATCTCGAATCGCCGCGCTCGCTCAAGCACATGGTGGAGGAGTGGGCGCGCGAGCTGGAGAAGGCCACCTCGGCCGGCGAGCTGGAGGACGCGCTCGACCGCCTGGTGCAGCAGACGCCGTTCATCGAGCTGGGCTACTTCGTGGACACCAGCGGCTACACCGTGGCGCTGAGCTACAACCGCGCCCTCACCAGCGGCCGGCAGCTCCTGTCCACGGTGAGCGCGCGCGAGATCGACATGACCCAGCGCCCGTGGTACCGGGCGGTGTCGCGCGAGAAGCGCGCGTCGCTCACCCCGCCCTACGAGTCGCTGCAGAACTCCGGCCAGGTGTTCACGGTGGCCGCGCCGGTGTTCAGCCGCGGCGAGCGCACGTTCAAGGGGGTCCTGGGCGTGGACATCAACATCACCGGCTGGACCAGGATCTAGGCATGATCCCGCAGGCCACGAAAGGCGCGGGCGCGGAGACCTCGCGGGGCGGGCTGTCGACCGGCAGCCACCTGCTGGTGCAGGCGGGCGAGTACGTCTGCGCTCTGCCCCTGGTCTCGGTGCGGCGGGTGCTGCGCTCGCTGCCGGTCCATCCGCTGCCGGGCTCGGCGCCGGAGCTGGAGGGTTTGGCCGAGTTCGGCGGCGAGCCGCTGCCGATCCTCAACCTGGCGCGGATGGTGAACGCCGCGCCCGGCGCCAACCCGGCGTATCCGGTGACGATCGTGGTGTGGACCGGGCCGTCCGACGCCCGCGAGCTGATGGGGCTCGCCGCGGACGCGGCCCTGGAGGTGGTGGACGTGCCGCCGGGCTCCGTGGTGACGGGCGGCGGAGGCGGAGCCATGGGGGACGGCGGTTTCCTGCTCGGGGAGGCGCCCGTGGCCGGCAAGGTGGTGCGGGTGATCAACCTCGAAGCCCTGGGGCAGGAGCGTTGAACGGCCCGGCCGGGATCGGCGAGGGGCGGGGGTTCCTCATCCTGCGCCGCGACGGCGTGCTGTGGGGGATCGACAACGCGGCCGTGGCGGGCCTGACCCGCCGCGCCGGCGGTTTCCTGGTGGACATCGGCGGCCAGCTCCTGGCGGCGGACGACATCCTGTGCGTGGTGGACGGTCTCAAGGTATGGCCGGTGGCTCCGGCGGTCCGGCGGTTCTGCCCGGACGTGGCAGCGGGAGCGGCCGGCATGGCGGTGCACGGCGAGCAGCCGCTCCTGCTCGTGGATCCGCGGCGGCCGCCGCGCCTGCTCTGGCTCGAAGAAGGAGAGGGGATCGATGGTGAAGGACGTGAGTGACCCGAGCAACCAGGCCCGCGTGGGCCGCTACATCGTCTGCGGCATCGCGGCCTCGGGTCTCCTGCTGCTGATGGTCGCGGAGGCGGGGGGCGGCCGGAACTGGCCGTTCAACCTCTTCCTGCTCTTCTCGGGCGCGGCCCTCTGGCTGTACCTGGGGGTGATCTTCCGCTCGCAGCAGAACCTGTGGAGCCGGGTGGAGAGCTCGGAGCGCAGCCAGCGCGAGGTGGAGAACGTGCTCGTCCGCAGTCTCGACCGCCTGCGCGCGGGCGACCTGGTCAACTGCGCCGACAACGCCCGCCAGCTCCCCGGCAAGGTCGCGGTCACCTTCGGCAACGCCGCCAACGCGCTCGACGTGCTGGCGCAGCAGATCCAGCGCAGCTCGATCGAGGTCGCCGCGGCCGCGAACTCGGTCAACGAGATCGCCTC
>JBEQUE010000076.1:0-50214 GCA_040349255.1 Acidobacteriota bacterium
GGGATCGGTCAAGCCCGAGAGCATGGCATGGACGAGTAACAAAGCCCCGAGTTCAGCTACCGGAGTTCGCCCGGCCAGCCCTGGCTCAGCTGGACCGGAGCCGAAGCACCGCTCCCAAGAGTTGCTCAAGCTCTCCGGGAGTCCCTCTCTCCCTAAATTCAAATCGTGGACACCCTTGAGTTGCCCGAAACTACGGTCAACGCTCGGCTTACGGCCGGTAGACAGCAAATGAACCGGACACTAGTGAGGGACCGTCACGAACAACCATGGCAGCAGGGTCGGGGAGGGATCTTTCCTGGCGCCGCGCGCGAGGCGCGAGCGAACGGGGCTCTGCCGCCACGCCGCGTGGCGCGGCGCCACGGTCGGGAGTGGGTCATCCCCAGCGGTGGCGCGGCGGCTATTCGACGCCGGCTGGCGCCTGCTTGTCTCCTGAGGGCTTTCGCGGCGGAAGACACTCGGCGTCCCTGTAGGTCACAGCTTGGCTGAAGCTCTGCAGCACGGCTCTCTGGGTCTCGCTGGTTTCGCCGACGGCCAGGCCCAGGCGCTTGATCAGCTCGGGCAGGCTGGTGTCGAACGCCGCTTTCACCAGGGATCCCCAATCGGCAGCCGCATAGCGGGCTCGCCGCGATGACCAGATGGAGACGAGGAAGACGGCCACCGACACCCACAGCAGGGAAGGCTTTCCTTCGAGAACGCACAGGACGCTCCACGGAATCGAAAACGCGAGACCAAGGAACCACAGGTTCACCCAGAAATCCATCTGGGACTTGAGGCCTTCCATGATTTCCTGCATCTCCTTGGGAATGACGGCGAGCAGCCGATCCCAGCCGCTGATCGCCTCCAGCCCGTACATCACGCGCGGATAGACCTCGAAGGCGCGGAGCGTGTTTCCAAAACGGGTCGGCATCAGGAGATCCTCCGAATCGGGGAACTCCTCGGCCGCCCTGAGGAAGATCTGGATGCGGCGCTTCTTGAGGCTGTCGGAAGGTTCCTCCTTCCGATCGACGCAGCCCCACCATTCCTGTTCCACCTGCTCTAGATCGGACATCAGCTTGCGATATCGCCTGCTCTCGAAACGTTTCCACAGGAGCGCCGGGTTCTGCTCGCCGTACCCTTCCTTGAGCCGGATCAAGGTCCGGTTCAAGGCCATGAGAAGCACTCCTCCCAGCCAGGTGAAGACCGCGAGAAGGCTCGTATCGAACCAGGGATTGCGGCCGGCGATGCCGCTGCCGATCGTGTAGCCCAGGAAACGCGCGCAGGCAAGGCAGCCCAGAATGCAGATCGCGGACGGAAGGAAGAAGCCGATCGCGAAGTTGCGATCGAAGGCCTTCGGCAGATCGCCCGTCATGGCGCTGTCAATCAGCCTTTGGACGTGGGCGGTTTCTTTCCGCGGGGTTGCACTGTGGGATCGCCAGACAGCCGGCCACGTGTCGGACCGGGGCCGCCGTAACCTCCTGGGCCGGGGCCGGGGCCGGGCCTGGGGCCTGGGTCACCTTCACCGCCGCCGCCGCTCGGGGGCCCCTTGCGCGATTTCAACGGCGGCGCCGCCGGCTTTTTCTTCTTCTTGCCCATGAGATCCCTCCTTGGCGATACCCAAAGCATAGGCCTGCCCGGGTATTGTCGCAAGCTCTGGACGGGCGGAGGCCTAACCCGTGACCTGCGCCAGGACCTGGCGGACGCGTTCGCGGATAGAGCCTGTCACTTCCACCGCCTCCACACCGAAGTCCCATCGGTCGCCGAGGAGGATGTCCCGGAGCTCCTCGTCCACGCGCTGCCTCAGGTCGGCCTCGTCCGGATCGGAGACGCGGATGCGATCGGGGGTCTCGACGGGCACGAAAACGATCAGATCGAGCCCCTGCATCGCATCCCGGACGCGCGGAAGCCAGGGCCTGACGTCATAGCGGCCCGAATCCGGGTGGGAGATCAGATACGCGAGGAGGTCTGCCGGGCACCGATCGAAGAGGAGATCCCTCCCGCCGTCGGCCAGGCATTCGATCGAGCGCTCAAGCTGCAGCTCGAAGTCCTCGACCGAGGGCATCGCTTCAAACTCGTATCCCTCCTCCTCGAGCAGATGGTAGGGCTCATCCACCACGACGTAGCTCGGGAGAGCCCGGCTCAGCTCTTCGATCAGAGCGGTCTTTCCGGTCCGATGGGCGCCGGAGACGGCGATTCTCACTTTGACTCTCTATACCAGGAACCCCATGTCCGGCGTGTCGAAGCGGCCCAGGTTCGGGAAGACCAGGGAGAGGTCGGAGGTCGAGACGCCGAACCACCTCGCGAGGGTCGCCGAGTACTCGTCCACCGAGGTGGTGGGGATCCAGCGGCCGTCTCCCGAGTCGTCGGGACCGTCGACGGCGAGGGTCGGCACCTGGCCGTAGAAGCGGCCGCCGGTCACGGCGCCTCCGAGAACCAGATGGTGCGCGCCCCAGCCGTGGTCCGAGCCCTCGCCGTTGCTGATGTAGGTGCGGCCGAAGTCCGAGGCGGTGAAGGTGGTCACGCTGTTCGCCACGCCCAGCTCGACGGTCGAGGCGTAGAAGGAGGACAGGGCGCCGTCGAGCTCGGCCAGGAGGTCGGCGTGCGGCCCGACCTGGGAGCTGGCGCCGATCTGGCCGTCGTGCAGGTCGTAGCCTCCCGTGGCGCAGAAGTAGACCTGCCGGCGGTGGCCGAGCGCCTCGCGGATGGAGATCAGGCGCGCGATCATGTGGAGCTGGTTGCCGAGGTCCGTGTCCGGGAAGGCCGTGGTGATCGCGGGCGCGGCGTCCAGGGCGCCCGAGAGCAGGCGGTCCTGGTCGAGCGCGCGCTGGAAGACGTCCCGGTAGCCCTTCTGGAGGAGGTTGCCGTAGCTCTTCGCCATCAACTGCCGGATGGCGATCGACGGCGGATGGTTCCACTCGTTGCCGTCGTAGTACCAGCCCAGGCCGATGCTGCCGCCGGAGGAGAGCTGGTACTGGGTCACGTCGTTGCCGACCTGGAAGGTGTTGTTGCCGCCGAGGGACATGGACATGGAGACCTGGGAGCCGGTGTTGAGCGCGTGGAGCAGGTCGGCCACGCGCCCTCCCCAGCCGCTGCGCACGGGCTGGTCGGGGAGCCCGGTCTGCCAGTGGGTGGTCTGGTCGCTGTGCGAGAAGAGCTGCGGTGGCAGCGAGGCGGTGCCGGCGTCGTACTCGCTCTTGGTGACCGGCGCCACCAGGGGTCCGACGTTCGCGACCAGGGCCATGTGCTGCTGCCCGAACAGGCTCTGCAGGCCGGGCAGGCTCGGATGGAGACCCCAGGTCCCGCCGCCGCCTCCGGAGAGAGGCGTGATCGGCCGCAGCGACGCGGAAGGCAGAGCCAGGGCGCCGCGCGCCGCGGCGTAGGCGTTGTAGCCGGTCCCGCGCGGGATGAGCAGGTTGTTGCTGTCGTTGCCGCCGTAGAGGAAGACGCAGACCAGCGCCTTGAAATCGCCGGCCAGGGTCGCGGCCGCGGCGATGCGCCGCAGGTCGAAGGCCGTGGCGAAGAGCGACGTCATGCCGACGGCGGTGCAGACCGAGCCGCGGAGGAACTGGCGGCGGTTGAGGCCTTCGGAGCCGGCCGGGGTGTCTTTGCGCTTCTCGCTCATCGCTCTCTCGCTCCTATCGCTGGATCATGAACTCGGGGGCGAGCGACACCAGTCTGACCAGGGTCTGCGCGCGCTCCAGCGGGTCCGTCGGGAAATCGGGGTCGGCCAGGGCGTTGGCCAGGATGGTCCGCGTCTCCGGCGTCATCTGGCCGGCGAAGAAGAGCAGGTTGAGGCGGTCGAGCCGCACCGAGTCGTTGGCCGCGCCCGTCAGGTACGAGTAGTTCAAGGTGATGTAGGCGTCGTCGTCGGCGTAGCCCTCGAACAGCACGCCGGCGAGGAAGTTGGAGCTGCCGAAGACGGAGGTCTCGTTGATGATCTGCAGCTCCGGCGCGGCGAGGCCGGCCTCGGCGATCACGCCCGGCTGCGAGTAGCCCGGGTCGAAGAAGTTGAACACGGTCGGCGACTGGAGAGGGCTCTGGTTCAGGCCCCACTCGGCGCTCGACTGCCAGTAGTAGCGGAAGCGCCCGTCGGCCGGCGGCTGGGCGCCGAGGGCGCGCAGCAGCGAGACGAAGCGCAGGATCGGCTCCTTGACCTTGCCGTAGCCCTGCTGGGCGAGCACGTCCGGGCTGCGCGCCTCCCAGTCGAGGAGGATGGCGCGCAGCACGGCCTTCATGTCGCCGCGCACACCCGAGCCGTTGTTGGCGAACGCCTGGCCGCAGCGGTAGACGTAGCCCGGGCTGGGGTTGCTCGTCACCAGCCGCTGGATGAGGCCGTGGCAGAGGAACGGCCCGACGTTCGGGTGGTAGAAGATGTTGTCGAGCGCCGCGTTGAGATCGGTCTGCGGGCTCTGGCCGGCGGGCAGGATCACGTTGTCGAGCAGGCGCTTGGTGCCGGTCGAATGGTGGTCGTTCCAGACCTCCATCGGGTGCCGCCAGTCGGGCTCCGGCCAGTAGAAGCGCCACTCTTCCGAGCGGTCCTGGTTGGCGTGGGTCCAGCCGGTGAAGACCTGCGCGAAGCCCTTGATCACGTCCTGGTTGTAGGTGTCGATCGGCAGGCCCAGGGAGTCGAGCTGCAGGGTGCCGTCGGGGTGGAGCTTGTAGAGGCCGACGGAGAAGAGCTGCAGGATCTCGCGCGCGAAGTTCTCGTTGGGGTTCTGGCCGGTCTCCGGGTCTTCCTTGTCGTTGCTCAGCATGTCCAGGTAGACGCCCATGGACGGCGAGAGCGTCATATCCTGGAGGAGCGTGCGGAAGTTGCCGAAGGCGTCGCGGTTGAGCACGTCCATGTAGGCCATGATCGGCTCGGACTCGAAGAGGTCGCTGTCCTCGGCCGAGACCACCAGGATCTCGCTGAGCGCGAGGGCGGTGCGCTGGCGGAGCTGGTCCGGCCCCTGGATGGCCTGCTTCCAGACCGACTCGCGGCCTTCCCAGAACGGCTTGTCGGTGCCCGGCAGCGCGTCCACGTAAGCCAGGTGGGAGACCACCGGCCGGGTGAGCTGGTTCTCGATCCAGGCGGAGTAGGTGCCCATCGACCGCAGCGCGGCGATCTCCGACACCGTGGGCCCATAGGTGGCCTGGGTGAGGAAGCGGGCCGCGTCGGCGTCGTTGGCCGGCCCTGTGGGTGCGGCGGGAGGAGACGACGGCGGCGTGAAGGTGACGCTGCCGCTGGCCAGCCGGAAGTAGCCCTTGATCTCGCCGTTCGGGTAGCTGGCGGAGTGCAGGTTCAGGTAGCACTGCCCGGCGCGGAGCGCGGCGAGGATCTGGGCGCGGCTCCAGGCGCCGGTCGAGACGACGTTCCAGGTCAGCGAGCCGTCGGGCGCCGGCGTGGCGGAGTCGAGGTCGAAGATGATCTGGCCGTCCGGCGCGTGGATGTGGTGGGCGGTCAGGGTGGTGCTCAGGTTCGACCAGGTCTGGCGCAGGACGGCGGTCTGCTCGTCGGCGGCCAGGAGGAGCGTGGCCCTGCCGGAGCCCAGGCTGACGGCGCCGCTCTGGGGCGTGAGCACGGCGATGAACAGGGTCTCCTGGCGGTTGATCGTGTAGGCGCCCTGGACGACGGAGCTGTCGGCGAGGCCGCTCTTGTAGGCGATGGCCTTGAGGGTGGTCGTGGAGGTCAGGGTGAACGGCCCGGAGTAGAGCGTGCCGGTGGTCGAGGTGGGCGTGGAGCCGTTCGTGGTGTAGCGGATCTGGGCGCCCGGCGTGCTGGTGACGAGGGTGACGAGCTGGTCGCCGGGAGAGGTCCCTGGCGGCGGGTTGAAGGCGGGCGGCGCCGTGATGGTCGCTTCGGTCGCGGAGTCCGCGAAGTAGCCGGTGACGTCGAGGATGATGCGCACGTCGCCCTGGGTGCCGGAGTAGACGGTCATGCCGCCGGCCGTGCCCAGGGGGAGGATGGCGTTGTTGGCGCGGTTCTGGCCGGCGCGGAAGTTGATCGTCGAGGTGGCCGGCTTGGGCACGCCCACCGGCGCGAAGGTCACGTTGCCGTTCGCGGTCGGGACGACGGTGACGTTGGCGGCGATGGCCTGGGCCGAGGTCGAGACGCCGCACTGGCCCGCCACGGAGATGGACCGGGAGCCGCTGGCCGGCAGGTCCGGGCCGCCGAGCGGTCCGGCGGCGTTGTGGGTGTCGAAGATCCGGCAGGGCGGCACGGTGTAGAAGTCGGCCGCGGCCCGGGCCGGGATGGCGGCGAGCAGGTAGAGCAGGGTCAGCAGGCCGAGCAGCAGCCAGCTTGTCCTGTCTGGAAACACGATCGCGCGCGGATGACTGATCGGTCTCCGCGGATCCCCGATGGCTCGCCTCATCTGCATCTCCCCTTCCAGGACACAAAACAACAGGTCTGGTGTCCAACATAGTCCCGCTTCGTGGCACTCCTGTCTGTGCAGGGAATCACTGGCCGGCTGTGACCTGGGTCACACGCCGGCCGGGCTTGTGTCGGAAAAGAGCGGGTAGCATGATAGGAACGGTTCCACCCAGACATCTCGGTTCGCGGGAACTGGCAGGGGGTAGCGCTTGTTTGAAGGTATTGTAGCAATCATGGGTGTGGCGGGCAGGGTTTCCGGATCCTGCCGCCCGGATGCGTTCGACGCGGGCTTTTTTGGCATCAACCACCGCGAGGCCGAGCTTCTCGACCCTCAGCAGCGGGTTTTCCTGGAGGTGTGCTGGGAGGCCCTGGAGGATGCGGGCTACGATCCGGACACGGTCGGTCTGACCGGAGTTTTCGCGGGACAGCCGGTCAGCAGCTACCTGCTCTACAACCTGCTGCCGGCGCTGACCGCGGAGATGGATCCTCTCCAGCTTCTGGTGGGCAACGCGGCGGATTCCCTGGCCACGCGGGTCTCCTACAAGCTGAATCTCAGGGGTCCGAGCTTCACGGTGCAGGCGGGGGAGTCGACGCTCGCGTTGGCGGTTCACCTGGCGCGGCAGAGCCTGCTCAACGGCGAGTGCGACCTGGCGCTCGCGGGCTGGGTGTCGGTCGACGCTCGGACGCTCGAGGTCGAGTCCGCGGTGCTGGTGCTCAAGCGGGCGGACGAGGCGGTCCGCGACCGCGACAACGTGCAGGCGCTGGTGCTCGACTCGGAGGCGATCCATCCGGAAGTCCGCCTGGAGCTGGACTGGGCGCCGGAGATCCCCGCCACGCGGTCGGACCGGGAGCGCTACGTGCTGCCGGTCTCGGCCCGCAGCGAGGCGGCGCTGGAGTCGGCCTGCCAGCGGCTGGCGGACTGGCTGGAGGCGCATCCGGAGCTGGACCTGGCGGACGTGGAGCACACGCTGACGGTGGGAAGGAGGACGTTCGAGCACGCCCGCGCCGTGGAGTGCCGGACATGGAAAGAGGCCGTGGAGGCGTTGCGCACTGGGACCGCCGGCATCCTGCCGGCAGCTAACCAAAAAGAGGCCGGCAGGATGCCGGCGGTCCCAGCGAAAAGAATCTCGCTGCCGACCTACCCCTTCGAGCGCAGGCGGTATTGGATCGAGCCGCGGCCGGTCGAGTCGTTCCATCCCCGGCCCGCGATGTTCACTCCCTACGAGCCTCCTCGCGACGGGGCGGAGGAGAAGGTCGCGGCGATCTGGCGGGAGGTGCTCGGGGTGGCGCCGGTGGGCGCCCACGACGACTTCTTCCAGCTCGGCGGTCATTCGCTGCTCGCGCCGCAGGTGCTCGGCCGGGTGCGGGAGGTGTTCGGCGTCGACTTCCCGCTCCAGCACGTGTTCTCGTTCCCGACCCCGGCCGAGCTGGCCGAGGCGATCCGGTTCCTCCAGGTGGATCAGCGCGCGCCGTCGATCCCCCCGAGCCCGCGGCGCGCGGCCGGCGGGCCGTACCGGCTCTCGTTCGCCCAGGAGAGGCTCTGGTTCCTCGACCGATTGGACCCCGGCAGCCCGGTCTACAACGAGCCGCGGACCGCGCACGTGTCCGGCCGGCTCGACGTGGCCCGCTTCGAGGCCGCGCTGCGCGAGCTGGTCCGGCGCCAGGAGGCGCTCCGCACCACGTTCCAGGAGATCGAGGGCGAGCCCTGGCAGGTCGTCTCTCCGGAGGTGGACCTGCGGCTGCCGGTCGTGGATCTCTCGGCGCTTCCGGAGGTGGAAGAGGAGACGGAGCGGCTGACCCGCGAGGAGGCCCGGCGGCCTTTCGACCTCCGGAACGGGCCGGTGCTGCGCACCCTGCTGCTGCGGCTGGGTCCGGACGAGCATCGAGTGCTCTTCACCGTCCACCACATCGCGAGCGACGGCTGGTCGCTCGACCTCCTGGTAGGGGAGGTGGCCGCGCTCTACGCCGGTGCCCGCCTGCCCGAGCCGCCCGTCCAGTACGGCGACTTCGCGGAGTGGCAGCGCGAATCGCTGCAGGGCGAGGCGCTGGAGGCCCAGCTCGCGTGGTGGCGCGAGGAGCTGGCCGGCGCGCCCGCGGTGCTCGACCTGCCGGCGGACCGGCCTCGGCCGGCCCTGCCCACCTATCGCGGCATCTTCGACAGGGTCGCCCTGCCCGGCGTGGCGGGGCCGCTCGACGCGCTGGGCCGGGGAGAAGGCGCGAGCCGTTTCATGACGCTCCTCGCCGCGTTCCAGGCGCTGCTGCACCGCGTCTCGGGCCAGGACGACCTGCTGGTCGGCTCGCCGGTGGCGAACCGCACGCGGCCGGAGATCGAGGGGCTGGTCGGCTTCTTCGTGAACCTGCTGCCGCTGCGGGCCCGATTCCCCGAAGGGGTCTCCTTCCGCGGCCTGCTCGTACAGGTGCGGGACGGCTGCCTGCGCGCCTACGAGCATCAGGACGCCCCGTTCGAGCGCGTGGTCGAGGCGGCGCGCGTGGAGCGCGACCTCTCCTGGGCTCCGCTCGTGCAGGCCCTCTTCCTGCTCCAGAACCCACCGCTCGACGGCGTCCGCCTGCCGGGCTTGACGCTCGACGCCCGCGAGGTCCACGCCGGCGTGGCGCGCTACGACCTCTCGCTTTCCGTTGCGGAGCGGGGCGGCGAGCTGGCTGCGGGCGCGGAGCTCAGCTCGGATCTGTTCGAGACGGCCACGGCCCGGCGTCTGCTCGGCTGGTTCGGGAGCCTTCTGGCCTCGGCGCTGGCCGAGCCCGACCGGCGGCTCGCCGGCCTGCCGCTCCTCGCTCCGGCCGAGCGCCACCAGCTCCTGGTGGAGTGGAACGGTGTCGGCGGGAGGGCGGAGGCGGAGACGGTCCTCGACCTGTTCGACCGCTGGGTGGAGAGGACGCCCGGCGCGCTGGCGGTGCTTTCGGACCGCGGCGCTCTCACCTATCGGGAGCTCTCGCGACGCGCCGACCGCCTGGCGTTTCACCTGCGGCGGCTCGGCGCCGGGCCCGAGACCGTGGTCGCGCTTCAGATGGAGAGCTCGCCGGAGCTGGTCACCGGGATGCTCGGCGTGCTGCGCGCCGGCGCCGCCTATCTGCCGCTCGACCCGGGCTACCCGGCCGAGCGCCTGGACTGGATGGCGGAGGACGCGGGCGCGACGCTCCGGCTGACCTCGATCCCGGTATCGGCGGGGACGGAAGCGGACGGCGGATCCCTGCCTCGGCCGGAGCCCGGCAACCTGGCGTACGTCATCTACACGTCCGGCTCCACCGGGCGGCCGAAGGGGGTAATGGTTTCGCACCGCGGCCTGCCCCGTCTGGCGGCGGACCAGGAGCGGATCTGGGACATCCGCCCGGGAGACCGGGTGCTCCAGTTCTCGTCGCCCAGCTTCGACGCGTCGGTCGCGGACCTGTGGATGGCGCTCGCCCACGGCGCCACGCTCGTGGTGGGCCGGCAGGACGAGCTGCTGCCGGGGGCCGGGCTGGTCGGCTTGCTGCGGCGCCACGCCGTGACCCATGCCACGCTGCCGCCGTCCGTCCTGGCCGCGATGCCTGTCGGAAGCGAGTCGGGACTGCCGGACCTGCGGACCCTCTGTGTGGCGGGCGAGGCGGGCTCGCCTGACCTGGCTCGGCGTTGGGCGAGTGGGAGGCGGTTCCTCAACGCCTACGGTCCCACCGAGGGCACGGTCTGCGCCGCGGTGGGCGAGCCGGCCGGTGACCGGCTGCCCATCGGCCGGCCGTTCGCGGGCTTCCGGCTCTACGTCGTAGATGCCCGGCTGGAGCCGGCGCCGGTCGGCGTGCCCGGCGAGCTGTGCCTCGGCGGCCCGGGTCTGGCGAGGGGCTATCTCGGCCGTCCCGACCTCACGGCGGAGCGCTTCATCCCGGACCCGTTCGGACCTCCGGGTGAGCGGCTTTACCGGACCGGCGACCGGATTCGGCGCCTGCCGGACGGTCAGCTCGACTTCCTGGGCCGCATCGACCACCAGGTCAAGATCCGCGGAGTGCGGATCGAGCCCGGCGAGATCGAGGCGCTGCTCGCGAGCCACCCGTCGGTGACGGAGGCGAAGGTCGTCCCGTCCGGCGACCGGCTGGCGGCCTTCGTCGTCGCCCCGCAGGCGGATCCGGCGGAGCTGCGCGCCTTCCTGCGCCGCAGCCTGCCCGAGACGATGGTGCCGTCGTCCTTCCATCTCCTGCCTTCGTTTCCGCTCACTCCGAACGGCAAGGTGGACGCGGCGCGGCTCGTCCGCGAGGTAGTGGCGGAGAAGTCGGAATCGCCGGCGCCGGCCACAGGCCTGGAGGCCGTGATCGCCGGCGCCTGGCGCGAGGTGCTCGGCGTCGAGGCGGTCGGCCGCGAGGAGAGCTTCTTCGACCTCGGCGGCCATTCTTTGCTGCTGCCGAAGCTTCACGCGAAGCTCCGCGAGGCCCTCGGGGAGCGTGGGGACGGGATCACGATCGTCGACCTCTTCCAGCACTCGACGGTCGCCGCCCTGGCCGCTCACCTCGAAGGGGGCGCGGCGCGACCTCGGCCCGACCGCGCCGCGGCCCGGCTCTCCGCCTTCAGCCGCGAGGACCGGCGGATCGCGGTGGTCGGCATGAGCGGACGGTTTCCGGGAGCGGGCGATGTCGAAGGCTTCTGGCGCAACCTGCGGGACGGCGTCGAGTCGATCCGCCGGCTGGACCGCGAGGAGCTGGTGCGGCTCGGCGTCGAGCCGGCGCTGCTGGACGATCCCGCCTACGTGCCGGTGTCGTCGGTGCCGGATGGGATCGACCTGTTCGACGCCCGGTTCTTCGGGCTCAACCCGCGGGAGGCCGAGCTGCTCGACCCGCAGCACCGGGTGTTCCTGGAGGTCGCCTGGGAGGCGTTGGAGGATGCGGGCTACGGAACCGGCGGGAGCGTGGGCGTCTTCGCCGGCGTCGGGCCGAGCCAGTACCTGCTGCTCAACCTGGCGGCGAGCGCCGAGGCGCGCGCCACCGATCCTCTCCAGCTCCTGGTCGGCAACCTGAGCGACTCGCTCGCCACGCGGGTCTCCTACAAGCTCGGGCTGGAGGGGCCGAGCTACTCGGTGCAGAGCGCCTGCTCGACCTCGCTCCTCGCGGTGCACGCGGCCGGCCAGAGCCTGCTCGCCGGGGAGTGTGATCTCGCGCTCGCCGGCGGCGTGTCGATCCCAATGGCGCCGGGCTATCTCTACGTGGAAGGCTCGATCGCCTCGCCGGACGGCCACTGCCGGGCCTTCGACGAGGAGGCGCGCGGCACGGTGCCGGGCGGCGGCGCGGGGGTGGTGGTCCTGAAGCGCCTGGCGGACGCGGTGGCGGACGGCGACACCATTCGAGCCGTGATCCTGGGCTCGGCGGTGAACAACGACGGCGCGCTCAAGGTGGGCTACACGGCGCCGAGCGTCGAGGGCCAGTCGCGGGTGATCTCCGAAGCGCTCGCCGTGGCGGGAGTGGAGGCGGACTCGATCTCCTACGTCGAGGCGCACGGCACGGCCACGATCCTCGGCGACCCGATCGAGGTCCAGGCGCTGACGCAGGCCCTCCGGGCGAACGGCGCCTCGGGAGTCGGCTCCTGCGCGCTCGGCTCGGTCAAGACGAACCTGGGACATCTGGATACGGCGGCGGGCGTCGCGGGTCTGATCAAGACGGTGCTGGCGCTCCAGCGCGGCGAGATCCCGCCGAGCCTCGGTTTCGAATCTCCCAATCCGCAGATCGACTTCGCGTCGAGCCCGGTGTTCGTCAACGATCGGCTGCGCGAGTGGCCGCGCAACGGCGACCCGCGTCGGGCCGGAGTCAGCTCGTTCGGGATCGGCGGCACGAACGTGCACGCAGTGCTGGAGGAGGCTCCGGAGGCGCCCGGACGCTCGTCCTCTCAGGAGGAGAGCGTCCTGGTGCTCTCGGCGCGCAGCGAGGCGGCGCTGGAAGCGGCATCGGCGCGGCTGGCGCGCCATCTGCGCGAGCATCCGGAGATCGATCTGGGCGACGTGGCCTGGACGCTCCGGCAGGGCCGCAAGGCGTTCCGCCATCGTCGGACGGTGACCTGCCGGACCGTAGAGGATGCGATCGCAGGGCTGGAAGGCCGGGCCCCGGAGCGGGTCTGGACCGGAGTCGGGGAGGAGCCGTGGAGCGCGGAGCCGCGCGACGGTCGCCGGCGCATTCCGTTGCCGACCTATCCGTTCGAGAAAGAAAGATTTTGGATCGGACCAGAAAAGCTTTCTGAACCGCTCCATCCGTCGGCGGCCATTCTCCACGACAGGCCGGCGCTGTTCACGGCCTACGTGGAGCCGTCCACGCCGGCCGAGCACACCGTGGCCGCGATCTGGTGCGAGCTGCTCGGCATCCGCGAGATCGGCGTTCACGACAACTTCTTCGAGCTGGGCGGCCACTCGCTGCTCGGCACGCAGCTCGCCGCGCGGCTGCGCAAGGCGTTCGGCGTCGATCTGCCGCTGGAAGCACTCTTCAGCTACCCGACGATCGGAGAGATTGCGGGGCTCCTGCAAGACGCGGCCGGCGCCGAGGAGACGGGCATCCCGCGCCGCGAGCCCGGCGCTCCCCTGGTGCTGTCCTTCCCCCAGGAGAGACTGTGGTTCCTGGACCAGTTCGAGCCCGGCAATCCGGCGTTCAACGTGCCGGTGGCGTTCCGCCTGCACGGCCGGCTGGACATCGCCGCCCTGCGCTGGAGCCTCGACCAGGTGGTGGCCCGGCACGAGGCGCTGCGCACCCGCTTCCGGATCGACGGCGAGACCGCCGTGCAGGAGATCCTGCCGCCGTTCTCCGTGCTCCTGCCGGTCCTCGACCTCTCCGCCTTGCCAGAGCCGGCCCGCGAGGCCGAGCGGCAGAGGCTCGTCCTGGCGGGCTCGCTCCACCGGTTCAGCCTCGTGGACGGGCCCCTGCTGTACGCGTTCCTGACGCGCGACACGCCCGAGGACCACCTGCTCTTCCTGACCATCCATCACATCGTCACGGACGGCTGGTCCATGCTGGTCGTCCAGAGGGAGGTGGTCCGCTTCTACCGGGCCGCCGTGACCGGCGCCGCCGCGGACCTTCCGAAGCTGCCCATCCAGTACGCCGACTTCGCGCATTGGCAGCGCCAGGCGCTCGCCGGCGAGGCGCTGGAGCGGCAGCTCGCCTACTGGCGGCCGCGGCTCGCCGGCCTGCCCCACCTGGAGCTGCGCGGCGACCGCCCGCGCCCTCCGGTCCAGACCTACCGCGGCGGCAGCGAGGACTTCCACGTTTCCGCGCCCCGGGCCGCGGCGCTTCACGACCTGGCCCGCGCCGAGGGGGCGTCGCTCTACATGGTCCTCCTGTCGGCCTACGAGACCCTGCTGCACCGCTACTCCGGACAGGACGACTTCGCGGTCGGCGCCTACATCGCCAACCGCAACCGCGCCGAGGTCGAGGAGGTCGTCGGCTTCTTCGTCAACACCCTGCCGCTGCGCGCCGACCTCTCGGCCGCCCCGACCTTCCGCGAGCTGCTGGCCCGGGTGAGGGAGAGCACGCTGGAGGCCTACGCCTGGCAGGACATGCCGTTCGAGAAGCTCCTGGAGGAGCTGCGGCCGGAGCGCGACCCGAGCCGGGGCGCGATCGTGCAGGCGCTGTTCAACATGCTCAACTTCCCGGCCGTGCGCGAGGAGCTGGCCGGGTTGACCCTCTCCGGCTCGGGCCTGCGCAACGACCGCGCGAACTTCGACGTCACCCTCTGGATGGCCGAGGAGGACGGCGGGCTGGCGGGCTGGCTGGAGTACAACGCCGACCTGTTCGACCCGGCGACGGCGCGGCGCATGGCCGGCCACCTGCGGCGGCTACTCGAGGAGATCGCCGCCGACGCGAGCCGCGGGGCTGCCGCGCTGCCGCTGCTGTCGGACGCCGAACGGCGGCAGATCCTCGAGCAGTGGAGCACCCGCCCCGCCGCCTACGACGCGGAGCTCTGCTTCCACGACCTGGTCGAGCGGCAGGCCGCGGCCACACCGGAGGCCGAGGCCGTCGTGGCCGACGGACGCCGGATGACCTACCGCGAGCTCGACGAACGCTCGAACCGGCTGGCGCATCGGCTGCGGCGGATGGGCGTGGGGCCCGAGATCCGCGTCGCCATCTGCATGCACAAGCGCGTGGAGCTGCCGGTCGCGGTGCTCGGCGTGCTCAAGGCCGGCGGCGCCTACGTGCCGCTCGACGCCACCTACGCCAGCGACCGACTGGCCTACATGCTGGAGGCGGCCGGCGCCGCGGTGATCCTGACCGAGGAGGAAGCCGAGCCGGGTCTTTCCGTGACAGGCGCGCAAAGGCTTCGCATCGACGATCCGTCCCTGGACCGAGAGAGCGCGGAGCGCCTCGACCGCGAGGAGATCGGGGTGGAGCCGGCGAGCCTGGCCTACGTGATCTTCACCTCCGGCTCCACGGGACGGCCCAAGGGCGTGATGATCGCCCACCGCAGCCTCGTCAACGCCTACCTCGCCTGGGAGGAGGACTACGGCCTGCGCTCGCTCTCCTCGTACCTCCAGATGGCGAGCTTCTCCTTCGACGTGTTCACGGGCGACCTGGCGCGGGCGCTGGCGTCGGGCGGCAAGCTCGTGCTGGTGCCGCGGGACCTGCTGCTCGACCCCGCGAAGCTGGTGGAGCTGGCGCGCGCCGAGGCCTGCGACTACCTGGAGTTCGTGCCGGCCGTGATGCGCGGCGTTCTGGAGCACCTGGAGCGGACCGGTGAGCGGCTCGGTGACGCGCGCCTCGTGGTGGTGGGCTCCGACGCCTGGTACCTGGGCGAGGGGACCGCCCTGGCGCGCCTCCTCGGACCGGGCGTGCGGCTGATCAATTCGTATGGCATCACCGAGACCACGATCGACAACACATGGCTGGAGCTGGGGGCTGAACCGGCGGCGATCCCGTCGGCGATGTCGGCGCCGTCGGCCATGGTGCCGGCCGGCCGGCCCTACGTGAGCAACGAGGTCTACATGCTCGACCGCAACCTCGAGCCGGTACCGGCGGGCGTGCCGGGAGAGATGTTCCTGGGCGGCCCGGGCGTCGGCCGCGGCTACTTCGGCCAGCCCGGCCTCACCGCCGAGCGCTTCGTGCCGCACCCGTTCAGCGCCGCGCCCGGAGGCCGCCTCTACCGCACCGGCGACCTGGCGCGCTGGCTCGCGACGGGCGACGTGGAGCTGCTGGGCCGGGCGGACAACCAGGTCAAGGTGCGCGGCTTCCGCATCGAGCCCGCCGAGATCGAGGCCGCGCTCGGCGAGCATCCGGCGGTCCGCCAGGCCGTGGTGCTCGCCCTGGAGGCCGCGCCGGGCGACCGCCGGCTGGTCGCGTACGCGGTCTGCGAGAAGGAGACCGCCGAGGAGACCGATCCCGTCGAGGCCCTGCGCGCCCACCTGCGCGGCAAGCTGCCGGAGTACATGGTGCCGTCGGCCTTCGTGATCCTGAACGCCTTGCCGCTCACCCCGAACGGCAAGGTGGACCGCCGCTCCTTGCCTGAGCCCGACCTGAGCGGGGCCGGGGACGCCGGATTCGTGGAGCCGCGCAACGAGACCGAACGGCGCCTGGCGGAGGTCTGGGCCGGAGTCCTCAGGGTCGGGCGGATCGGGGTCTTCGACAGCTTCTTCGACTTGGGCGGCCACTCGCTGCTGGCCACCCAGCTCGTGTCGCGCATCGGCGCCGCCTTCGGCGTGGAGGTGCCGCTGCGCAGTCTGTTCGAGGAGCCGACGCTCGCGGCGCAGGCCCGCTTTCTGGATGAACTGGGCTCCGTGGAGGCCGGAGACGCGCTCGAAGACCGCCTCGCGGCGCGCGAGCGGCGGGTGGCGGAGCTCCGTTCCCGGCTCTCGGAGAGCCAGCGCGCGGCGCTGCTCGGGAAGCGGGGCCGCCGCGAGACGGCCGCCGCCATCCCCCGCTGGCCGGGGACGGGTCCGGCGCCGCTCTCCTTCGCCCAGGAGCGCCTCTGGTTCCTCGACCGCCTGGAGCCTGGAAACCCGTTCTACAACATCTTCTCCGCCTTCCGTCTGGACGGGGAGCTGCGGGTGGACGCCCTGGAAAGGGCCGTGGCCGAAGTGGTCCGCCGGCACGAGGCGCTGCGCACGATCTTCGGCGACGAGGACGGCTCGCCGTTCCAGCGCGTGGACGATCGCCCCGCGACGGCGCTGCCGGTCCTCGACCTGTCCGGGCTGGACGCCGAGGCGCGCGAGGCCGAGGCCCGGCGCCTGGCCGAGGCCGAGGCGGCCTTGCCGTTCGACCTCGGCCTCGGTCCCCTGGTGCGGTTGACGCTGCTGCGGCTCGGCCCCTCCGAGCACCGGGTGCTCCTGAGTCTCCACCACATCGTGGGCGACGCCTGGTCGGTCGCGGTGCTGATGCACGAGAGCGCCCGGCTCTACGAGGCGTTCGCCGAAGGCCGGCCTTCGCCGTTTCCGGAGCTGCCGGTGCAGTACGCGGACTTCGCCGCCTGGCAGCGCGAACGGCTCCAGGGAGCCCTGCTGGAGGAGCAGCTCTCGTGGTGGCGGGAGGAGCTGGCGGGAGCCGCCACCCTGCTCGAGCTGCCGACCGACCGGCCGCGCGGGGCGGTGCAGACGTTCCGCGGCGCGACCCTGCGGTTCCCCCTGTCCGCCGGCCTGGTGGGCTCGCTGCGGGACCTCGGCCGGCGGGAGAGCGCGACCCTGTTCATGGTCCTCCTCGCGAGCTTCCACGCGCTCCTGCAGCGCCACACCGGCCAGGACGACGTGCTGGTGGGCTCGCCGATCGCCGGCCGCACCCGAGCGGAGACCGAGGGGCTCGTCGGGTACTTCGTCAACATGCTTGTGCTGCGCGGCCGGTTTGAGGGAAGTGGCGCCGAGGGCGTCCGCCTGCGCGAGCTGCTGGAGCGGGTGCGGGCCTCGGCGCTCGGCGCCTACGCCCACCAGGACCTGCCTTTCGACCGCCTGCTGGATGCGCTGGACGTCGAGCGCAGCCTGGCCTACAACCCGCTGTTCCAAGTCACCTTCGCGCTCCAGAACGTGCCGTTCGAAGAGATGACCCTGCCCGATCTGCGGCTTGCTCCACTGCCGGTGGCGACCGCGACGTCGCGTTTCGATCTGGTCCTGACCCTGGTGGAGGAGGGCGACGCCATCGCGGGTACCCTGGAGTACGCCACGGACCTGTTCGACGGCGCCACCGTGGAGCGCCTGGTGGAGCGCTGGAAGTTGCTGCTGGAGGCTGCCGCCGCTGATCCCGGTCTGCGTATCCTGGAGGTGCCTCTCCTGACCGACGCGGACCGGCGCCAGTTGCTGGAAGCCTCCGGCGCCTCGACCGACTGGCCGCGGGACTCCGGCATCCACGAGCTGTTCGAGGAGCAGGCGGCCCTGCGGCCGGACGCCCTGGCGCTCCGCTGGCGCGAGGGCGAGATGTCCTACGCCGAGCTCGACGCCCGGGCCGGGTCGCTCGCCCGCCGGCTGCGGCGCGAGGGCGTCGGTCCGGACCGGCTCGTGGCACTCTTCCTGGAGCGCTCGCCCGACGTGATCGTGGCGATGCTCGCGGTGCTCAAGGCCGGCGGCGGCTACGTGCCGCTCGACCCCGGCTATCCGGCCGAGCGCCTCGCGCTCCTGCTGGAGGACTCGGGCGCTCCGCTCGTGCTGACCCGGAGCGGCCTGCTGGAGCGCCTGCCTGCGCCCGCCGCGAGGAAGATCTGCCTCGACGAGCTGCCGTCCGAGCCCTCTGCGCGCTCCGCGCTGCCGCGGCCGTCCCCCGACAACCTCGCCTACGTCATGTACACCTCGGGCTCCACGGGTCGGCCCAAGGGCGTGGCGGTGACCCACCGCAACGTGGTGCGCCTGGTGCGCAACACGGACTTCGCGCGCTTCGGGCCGGAGGAGGTCTTCCTGCTCCTCGCGCCGACCTCCTTCGACGCCTCGACGCTGGAGATCTGGGGCGCGCTGCTCAACGGCGGCACGCTCGCGGTGTTCCCGCCGCACACGCCGACCCTGGAGGAGCTGGGCGAGGAGCTGCGCCGGCAGCGGGTCACCACGCTCTGGCTGACCGCGGGCCTGTTCCATCCCATGGTCGAGTCGCAGGTGGAGGGTCTGCGCGGCCTGCGCCAGCTCCTGGCCGGCGGCGACGTGCTGTCGGCGCCCCACGTGCGCCGCGCACTATCGGAGCTGCCGGGCCTGACGCTGATCAACGGCTACGGCCCGACCGAGAACACCACGTTCACCTGCTGTTATCCGATGCAAGGCGCGATGCGGGACACCCGGGCGGTCGGCGCGACAGTGCCGATCGGCCGGCCGATCGCCAACACCACGGCGTCGATCCTCGACCGCGGATTGCGTCCGGTGCCGCCGGGCGTGGCCGGCGAGCTGTACGCCGGCGGGGCCGGTCTCGCGCGGGGCTACCTGAACCGGCCGGACCTCACGGCCGAGCGCTTCGTGCCGGACCCCGCGGGTGTCGGCGGGGGTGGCGCGCGGCTGTACCGCACGGGCGACCTGGCTCGGTTGAGGCCGGACGGGAACGTCGAGTTCCTCGGCCGCATCGACCAGCAGGTGAAGATCCGCGGTTTCCGGGTGGAGCCCGGCGAGGTCGAGGCGGCGCTCGCGTCGCACCCGGCCGTCGCGGAGGCCGCCGTGGTGGTGCGGGGCGAGGGCTCGGAGCGCAGCCTCCTGGCCTGCGTGGTGGTGCCGGGTACGCCGGAAATCACCGAGGCCGAGCTGCGCGCCCACCTGCGCGAGCGCCTGCCGGAGCCCATGGTCCCCGCGGCGTGGATCTTCCTGGATGCGCTGCCGCTCAACCCCAACGGCAAGGTGGACCGCAAGGCGCTCGCCCACCTCCAGCCCGCCGGCGCCGGGACCGGCGCGTACGTGGCTCCGCGGACGCCGGCCGAGCAGGCGCTCGCCGACGCCTGGGCCGACCTGCTCGGCGCGGAGCGGGTCGGGATCACGATTCGTTCTTCGACCTCGGCGGCCACTCGCTCCTCGCGGTGCGCGTGGTCTCCCGGGTGCGCGAGACCCTCGGCGTCGATCTGCCGCTCCAGGCGCTGTTCGAGAGCCCGACCCTGGCCGAGCTTGCCGCGTGGATCGACGAGCTGCAGGGGCCGGCGCCGGACGACGGTCCGATATCGATCGGCCTGGAGCGCGCTCCGCTGTCCTTCGCGCAGGAGCGCCTCTGGTTCCTCGACCGGCTGGAGCCGGGGGGCTCCGCGTACAACATCCCGTCGATCCTGCGCCTCGCCGGCCGGCTCGATCCGGCCGTCCTGGCCGCGAGCCTCTCGGAGGTCGTGCGGCGCCACGCCTCGCTGCGGACGGTCTTCACGGAGAGCGAGGGCGCTCCCGTGCAGGTCGTCCACCCGGCCGAGCTCTTGTCCCTGCCGGTCGTCGATCTGACGGGGTTGCCGGAGCGGGAACGGGACACCGAGCTGGAGAGGCAGGCGGCGGACGAAGCGGCGCGCCCGTTCGACCTCGAGAGCGGGCCTCTGCTGCGCGCGACGCTGCTGCGGACCGGAAACGAGGACTGGACCCTCGTCCTGGTGATCCACCACGTGGTCAGCGACGGGTGGTCGATGGGCATCCTGGTGCGCGAGAGCGCGGCCGCTTATGAGGCCCTGTCGCGGCGGACGGCCCCGGTCCTGCCGGCCCTGCCGGTCCAGTATCCGGACTTCGCGGTCTGGCAGAGAGGCTGGCTCCAGGGCGAGGTGCTGGAGCGCCAGCTCCGGCACTGGCGCCGCGAGCTCGACGGCGCGCCGGCCCTGATCGAGCTGCTCGCCGACCGTCCGCGGCCGGCGGTGCAGGACTACCGCGGCGCGAGCCTGCCTATGGCCCTGCCGGCCGGGCTCGTCGGCCGGCTGCGCGAGCTCGGCCGGGCGCGCGGCGCGACCCTGTTCATGACGCTCCTGGCGTCGTTCCAGGCCGTGCTGCACCGGTACACCCGGCAGGACGACGTCGTGGTCGGCTCGCCGATCGCCGGCCGCAACCGGCCGGAGATCGAGGGCCTGATCGGGTTCTTCGTCAACATGCTCGTCCTGCGCGGCCGTTTCGAAGGGAGCCTCTCCTTCGGCGGGCTGCTGGAGCAGGTGCGCTCCTCGGCCCTGGGCGCCTACGCCCATCACGACCTGCCGTTCGAGCGCCTGGTGGAGGAGCTGGGGGCGGTGCGCAGCCTGTCCTACAACCCCCTGTTCCAGGTGGCGTTCGCGCTCCAGAACCTGCCGATGGCCGCGGTCGCCGAGTTGAGCCTCCCGGGGCTGCGCATCGCGCCGGTGGAGATGGAGTCGGCCACCGCCAAGTTCGACCTGAACCTGTGGACGTGGGAGGTGGACGACGCTCTCGCCGGAAGCCTCGACTACGCCACGGCCCTGTTCGACGAGGAGACGGTGCGGCGGCTCCTGGAGCACTGGCGGGCCCTGCTGGAAGGGGCTGCTGCCGATCCGGAGCTGCCCATCCCGGACCTTCCCCTGCTGGGCGAGGCGGAGCGCCGGCAGGTCCTGGAAGGGTGGAACGACGCGGAGCTCGCGATCCCCGACCTCTGTCTGCACGAGCTGGTGGCGGCCCAGGCCGCGCGCACGCCGGACGCCGTGGCGGTGATCGGCGCGGACGGCGAGCGCTGGACCTATCGCGAGCTGGATGAGAGATCCGGCCGGATCGCGGCCCGGCTCGTCGCTCTGGGCGTCGGCCCGGAGGTGCCGGTGGCCGTGGCTCTCCGCCGCTCGCCTGATCTGATCGCTGTGCTGCTCGGCGTGCTGCGGGCCGGCGGCTGCTACGTGCCGCTCGATCCCAACTACCCGCAGGAACGCCTCGCCTTCGTGCTGGAGGACACCGGCGCGCCGGTGGTCCTGTCGCAGCCCGGTCTTCTCGACGGGCTCGAAGAGGTCCAGGCCGTCGCGCCCTCCCGAGCGATCCCGGGCACCCTGGCCTACGTGATCTACACCTCGGGCTCCACCGGCCGGCCGAAGGGAGTCGCGATCGAGCACCGGAGCGCCGTGGCGCTGATGGTCTGGGCGCGGCAGACGTTCGGCGACGAGGAGCTCTCGGGCGTCTTCGCGGCCACCTCGGTGAGCTTCGACCTCTCGGTCTTCGAAATCTTCGTGCCGCTCTGCTGGGGCGGGCGCGTGATCGTGGGAGAGAACGCGCTGGCGCTCGCCGGCCATCCGGCCGCGGCGGAGGTGCGGCTGCTCAACACCGTGCCCTCGGCCATGGCGGAGCTGGCGCGGATGGCGGCGGTGCCGGCCTCGGTGCGGACCGTGAACCTGGCGGGCGAGCCGCTGCGGCGCTCGCTGGCGCGCCGGGTCGAGGCGCTCGGCACGGTGGAGCGGCTGCTCAACCTGTACGGGCCGTCGGAAGACACGACCTACTCGACCTGGACGGCGGTGCCCGTGGAGGACCGCGAGCCCACGATCGGCCGGCCGCTGCCGGGCACGCAGGTCTACCTGTTCGACTCGTCGCTGCGGCCGGTGCCGGTCGGCGTGGCTGGCGAGCTCTGCCTCGCCGGAGCCGGGCTGGCGCGCGGCTATCTCGGGAGGCCCGAGCTGACGGCCGAGCGCTTCGTACCCGATCCCTTCGGGCCGGAAGGCTCGCGGCTGTACCGCACCGGCGACCTGGCGCGCTGGCTGCGGGACGGGCAGATCGAGTACCTGGGGCGCGCCGACCACCAGGTCAAGGTGCGCGGCTTCCGCATCGAGCTGGGCGAGGTGGAGGCGGCGCTGCTCGCCCATCCCGGCGTGCGCGAGGCCGCGGTCCTGGCGCTCGGCGAGGGCGGGGAGCGGCGGCTGGCGGCCTACGTGGCGCCCCGGGCGACGCCGGACCTGCGCGCCTTCCTCCACGGGCGGCTGCCGGACTACATGGTGCCCGCGGTGTTCGTCGGCCTCGACGCCCTGCCCCTGAACCCCAATGGCAAGGTGGACCGCAAGGCTCTGGAACGGATCGGGGCCGCCGGGGCCGAGACCGCCGCGTACGTGGCGCCGCGCACGGCGGTGGAGAGCTGGCTGGCCGAGGTCTGGTCAGGCCTCCTCGGCGTGGAGCGGGTCGGCGCGAGGGACTCGTTCTTCGAGCTCGGCGGCCACTCGCTGCTGGCCGTCCGGGTGGTTTCCCAGGCGCGCGCGGCGTTCGGCGTCGAGCTGCCGCTGCGGGCGCTCTTCGAGAGCCCGATGCTGGCGGACCTCGCGGCGCGGATCGAAAGCCGAGGCGATCGTGGGCTGGCGGCGCCGCCGCTGCGCCGGAGAGAGCCCGGCGGGCGCCTGCCGCTGTCCTTCGGCCAGGAGCGCCTCTGGTTCCTCGACCAGCTCGACCCCGGGAGCCCGGCCTACAACATCCCCGGCGCGGTGCGGCTCACGGGGCGCCTGAGCCTCCCGGCTCTCCAGGCGGCCCTGGACACGGTCGTCGGCCGCCACGAGGCGCTCCGTACCCGGTTCGTCGCCGGTCCGGAGGGCGTCTTCCAGGAGATCGCGCCCGCCTGGCCCGTCCCGTTGCCGATCGTCGACCTGCGCGCCCTGCCTTCCGGGCTGCTCGCCAGGGAGGCGCGGCGGGTAACCACAGAGGTGGGGAGCCGGCCGTTCGACCTGGCCCGGGGACCCCTGCTGCGCGCCGTCCTGCTGCGCACGGACGAGCGTGAGCATGTCCTCGCCTACGTGGTGCACCACATCGTGTTCGACGGCTGGTCCGTGAGCGTGCTCGCCCGCGAGCTGGCCAATCTCTATGCGGGCGAGTCCCTGCCCGAGCTGCCGGTGCAGTACGGGGACTTCGCGGTCTGGCAGCGGGACTGGCTGCGCGGCGCGGCGCTGGCCGCCGAGCTGGACTGGTGGCAGGAGCGCCTGGCGGGCGCGCCGCCCTTCCTGCCGCTGCCCGCCGACCGTCCGCGTCCGCCGGTGCAGCGCTTCCGCGGCGGCGCGCAGACCGAGCTTCGCCCGGCCGGGACCGAGCGCGCCGTCCAGGGGCTGGCGCGCTCGGCCGGCGCGACCCCGTTCATGGTGCTCCTGGCGGCGCTCGACACTCTCCTCGGCCGCTACGCCGGCCAGTCCGACCTCGTGGTGGGCGCGCCGGTCGCGGGCCGCGAGCGCGCGGAGACGGAGGGGCTGATCGGCCTCTTCCTCAACACCCTGGCGCTGCGCATAGATCTGTCGGGCGATCCGTCCTTCGCCGGCCTCCTGGAGCGGGTGCGGGAGGTCACGCTGGAGGCCTACAGCCACGCCGGCCTCCCGTTCGAGCGCCTCGTAGACCGCCTGGCCCCGGAGCGCGACCTCAGCCACGCGCCGGTCTTCCAGGTGCTCTTCGTACTCCAGAACACCCCGGCGGCGCCGATCGGGCTGCCGGATCTGACCCTCTCTCCGGTGGAGGTGGACACGGCCACGTCCAAGTTCGACCTGGTCTTGAACGCCACCGAGACCAGGGAGGGGCTGGCGCTCCTCTGGATGTTCAACCGCGACCTGTTCGACGCCACGCGCGTCGCCCGGCTGCGCGGCCACTTCTCGGTCCTCCTGGAGGCCGCGCTGGCCGCCCCGGAGCGGCGCCTCTCGGAGCTGCCGCTGCTCACCGAAGCCGAGCGCCGGCAGATCCTCGAGTGGAACGACACGGCGAACGCCTGGGAGCCGGAGCCGGGTCTCGCCGGGATGATCGAGGAGCAGGTCCGCCGGACGCCGGACGCGGTGGCCGTGTCTTTCGAAGGCGAGGAGCTGACGTACGCCGAGCTGTGGGAGCGGGCCGGCGGTGTCGCGGCGTGGCTGGGAGACCGACCGGACGAGCTGGTCGGGATCTCAATGGAGCGCTCGCTGGAGCTGGTCGTCGGTCTGGTCGGCATCCTGCGGGCCGGCGCGGCCTACGTGCCGATCGACCCGGGTTATCCGGCGGAGCGGATCGCCTTCATGGTGGAGGATTCGGGGGTTTCCGTGATCCTCGACCGGCAAAGGACCTCAACGACGGCAACGACTGCAAGGACCAAAGGTTTTCTGCCGTCCTTGCAGTCCCTGCAGTCCTTTGGGTCGTTCGCCGCCTACGGCATCTACACCTCGGGTACGACGGGTAGACCCAAAGGCGCGGTCAACTCGCACCGCGCGATCCGCAACCGGCTGCTCTGGATGCAGGAGGCTTACGGCCTCACCCCCGACGACCGTGTCCTCCAGAAGACCCCGTTCAGCTTCGACGTCTCGGTCTGGGAATTCTTCTGGCCGCTGATCACCGGCGCGCGGCTGGTCGTGGCGGTTCCGGGCGGGCACCAGGACCCGGCCTATCTGGTCCAGGCCATCCGGGAGGAAGGCATCACGACGCTCCACTTCGTACCGTCGATGCTGCGGGTCTTCCTCGACGCTCCGGGCGTGGAACCGGCTGATCTCAAGCGGGTGATCTGCAGCGGCGAGGCGCTACCGGCGGACCTCGTCCGCCGTTTCCACGAGATCCTGCCGGGCGTCGAGCTGCACAACCTCTATGGACCGACCGAAGCTGCGGTGGACGTGACGGCCTGGCCGTGCATCGAGGACGAGATTACGGTGCCGATCGGCCGTCCGATTGCGAACACCGCGATCCACCTGGTCGATTCCGCGCTCGGCCTCGTGCCGGTGGGCATCCCGGGCGAGCTCTTCATCGGTGGAGTCCAACCGGCCCGCGGCTATCACAATCGCCCCGAGCTGACGGCCGAGCGCTTCGTCCCCGATCCGTTCGGCGAAGCTGGCTCCCGCATGTACCGGACCGGCGACCTGGCGCGGTGGCGTCCGGACGGCGCGGTCGAGTACCTGGGCCGGATCGACCATCAGGTCAAGATCCGCGGCGTCCGCATCGAGCTGGGCGAGATCGAGTCGGCGCTCGCCGACCATCCGGACGTGGGCGCGGCGGTCGTCGTGGCTAAGGACCAGCGGCTCGTCGCCTACTTGGTCGGCGGCGAGAAGGAAGCTCTCCAGGCGCACCTTGCCTCCCGGCTGCCGGAGGCCTACATGCCCTCCGCCTTCGTCTTCCTCGACGAGATGCCGCTCAGCCCGAACGGCAAGGTGGACAGGAAGGAGCTGCCCGAGCCGGACGTGGTCTCGACCGTCCACGAGTGGGTTCCACCGCGCACGGAGTTGGAGCGCTTCCTGGCCGGCCTGTGGAGCGAGGCTCTTGGCAGGGCAGAGGTAGGCGCTCACGATTCGTTCTTCGAGCTGGGCGGCAACTCGATCAGCGGCGCAGTGCTGGTCAACCGCCTCCAGCGCGAGCTGGGCGAGATTGTCCATGTGGTGGCGATCTTCGACGCGCCGACCGTGGCGAAGATGGCCGCTCACCTGGCGCGCGAGTACCGGGACGCCGTGGTCCGGCTGTGGGGCGAGGCGTCGCTGGGCGATACGGCTGGCGCGTCGCGGGAGCAGGTCACGATCGACGACGCGGCAGTGGACGAGATCCGCTCGCTGATCCCGGCGCTCTCTCCGATCCATCTGACCCAGAAGAACCCGCCGGCGCTCTTCGTGCTGTCGCCGCCGCGCTCGGGCTCGACGCTGCTGCGCGTCATGCTTGGCGGCCACCCGAAGCTGTTCTCTCCGCCGGAGCTGGAGCTGCTCTCGTTCAACACCATGGGCGAGCGCAAGGCCGCGTTCCCGGGCCGCGACAGCTTCTGGCTCGAAGGCGTGATCCGCGCCGTGATGGAGGCCCGGGGCTGCGGTCCGGACGAGGCCAAGGCTGCAGTCGAGGTGGCCGAGGCCGAGGACTGGACCACCCAGCGCTTCTACGGCTGGCTCCAAGAGATGATCGGCGGGGTCGGCGGCCGGACGCTGGTGGACAAGACGCCGTCCTACGCGCTCAACCCGTCGCTCCTGGCACGGGCGGAAGAGGCGTTCGACCGGCCGCTCTACATCCATCTGATCCGTCACCCGTACGGCATGATCCGGTCGTTCGAGGAGGCGAAGCTCGATCAGCTCTTCTTCCGCCATCCGCACCGCTTCGGCCGGCGCGAGCTGGCCGAGCTGATCTGGCTCGTCAGCCACCGGACCGTCTCGCGGTTCCTCGCCAGCATCCCGAAGGAACGCCAGCACTGGGTACGCTATGAGGATCTGGTACGCGATCCGGAAGGTGAGCTGCGGCGGCTCTGCGCGTCGATCGGCCTCGACTACCACGCGGACATGGCCGATCCGTACAAGGAGAAGCAGTCGCGGATGACCGACGGCATCTACGCCGAGGGCCGCATGCTGGGCGACGTCAAGTTCCACCAGCATCGCGGCGTCGAAGCCGAGGCCGCCGAGCGCTGGCGCGGGCTGGCCGCCGAATACACGCTGGGCGACGTCACCTGGCAGACCGCGCTCGCGTTGGGCTACGAGCGCGAGCGGAGCCTGAAACCGATCCTCGCCCGTCCGCACGAGCCGGGCGACCCACTGCCGCTCTCCTTCGCCCAGGAGCGCCTCTGGTTCCTCGACCGCCTCGAACCGGGAAGCCCGCTCTACAACATCCCGGTCGCGCTGCGCCTCTCCGGCGATCTCGACGTCCCGGCCCTGGAGTGGAGCCTGGCCGAGATCGCGCGCCGCCACGCGGTGCTGCGCACGACCTTCGCCGACGGCCCGGCGCAGGTCGTCCATGCCCCCTCCTCCTCGCGGCTCACCCAGGTGGATCTGTCCGGGCTGTCTCCGGCTGCGCGCGACGCCGAGCTGGCGCGCCTGGTCCGGGAGGAGGCGCTGCGGCCCTTCGACCTCGCCCGCGGACCCCTGTTCCGGACCGCGCTCGTCCGGCTGGGATCCGCGGACCATGCCGCCCTCCTCGCCATGCACCACATCGTCTCGGACGGCTGGTCGGTCGGCGTGCTCGTGGCCGAGGCCGCGGCGCTTTATCGCGCGGCGGCCGAGGGCCTCCCGTCCCGGCCGCCCGAGCCGATCATCCAATACTCCGACTTCGCCGCCTGGCAGAGGGAGTGGCTGCGCGGCGAGGTCCTGGACGAGCAGCTCGCCTGGTGGCGGCGGGAGCTGGACGGAGCGCCCACCCTCCTCGACCTGCCCGCGGACCGGCCGCGGCCGGCGGTGCAGAGCTTCCGCGGCGGCACCGTGCCGGTATCCATCCCGGCTGCCTTGTCAGAGACGCTGCGCGCCGCCGGGCGGCGCGAGGGCGCGACCCTGTTCATGATCCTTCTCGCCGCCGTGCAGGCGCTGCTCCACGCCGACTCCGGTCAGGACGACGTGCTCGTCGGCTCGCCGGTCGCCGGCCGCGGGCGCGCCGAGCTGGAGGGCCTGATCGGCCTCTTCGTGAACGTGCTCGTCCTGCGCGGCCGTTGCGGAGGCGCGCCGTCCTTCCGCGAGCTGCTGGCGCGGGTGCGGAGCGCCGCGCTCGGCGCCTTCGCGCATCAGGATCTGCCGTTCGAGCGCCTGGTCGAAGGCCTGGGGCTGGAGCGCAGCCTGAGCCACAACCCGCTCTTCCAGGTCTCTTTCGCGCTGCAGAACGCTCCGCTCCAGGACCTGGAGGTGCCCGGGCTCCGCCTGTCGCCGCTGCCGATGCAGGGCGCCACGGCCAAGTTCGATCTGAGCGTGGTCCTGTGGGAGGCGGAGAGCGGTCTCGAGGGCACGGTCGAATTCGCCGCCGACCTCTTCGACGCCGCCACCGCGCGCCGGCTGGCGCAGCGCCTCGTCGTCCTGCTCGAAGGGGCCGCCGCGGCGCCGGAGCTGCCCCTCGCGGACCTCCCCCGGCTCTCCGAGGAGGAGCGCCACCAGCTCCTCGCCGAGTGGGCGGGGCAGCCGGAGGCGGAGCCCGCGCCCGGACCGGTCCACCGCCTGTTCGAGGCCCAGGCCGCCCGCACACCCGGAGCCGTGGCGGTCGAGCACGACGGCACGAGTCTCACCTATCGCGGCCTCGACCTCGCCGCCGAGGGCGTCGCCGCGCGGCTGCGCGAGCTGGGCGTGGGCCCGGAGACGCGGGTGGCGCTCCTCGTCGAGCGCTCGCCCGACCTCGTTGCCGCCGTCCTGGGCGTCTGGAAGGCGGGCGGCGCCTACGTGCCGCTCGACCCCTCCCTGCCCGAGGCCCGGCTGGCCTACATGCTGGAGGACTCAGGAGCGGCCGTGCTGCTGACGCAGAGCCATCTCGCCGGCCTCGTGCCTCAGGACAGGCCCACCGTGCTGCTCGACGGGCTGCTGGACGGACCGCTGGACCGTCACGCCGCGGCCGGCGGCGCGCCCGCGGAGGCTGACGAGCCTTCTCGGCTCGCCTACCTGATCTACACCTCCGGCACCACCGGTCAGCCCAAGGCGGTCCTGGTGGAGCACGGCAGCCTGGCGCACACGATGCGCGCCTGCCGCGAGGCGTTCGCCTTCGCGGCCGGCGACCGCATGCCCTGTCTGGCTCCGTCCTCCTTCGACATCTTCCTGTTCGGGCTGCTCGGACCGCTGCTCGCCGGCGGCACCGTCGTCCTGTTCGGCCTGCGCCCGGCGCTCGACGTGCCCGCGCTGGTGGAGTCCCTGGGCGGCATGACCCGGCTCCACGCCGTGCCGGCGCTGATGCGCCAGGTGGTGGAGAGGGTCCGCGCCGCCGGCGGCTGCCGTTCGCTGCGGCAGGTCTTCGTGGGCGGCGACGCCGTGCCGCCCGACCTCCTGGCCGGACTGCGCGACGCCTTTCCCGAGGCCCGGGTCACCGTGCTCTACGGCCCGACCGAGGCCGCGATCCTCTGCTCGTCGCACGAGGCGGACGGCCTGGAGGACCGCAACCTCCTGGGCCGGCCGCTGCCCGGCGCGGAGCTGCGGATCGTGGACTCCACGGGAGCGCCGTCTCCCATCGGCGTGCCGGGCGAGCTCTGGGTGGGAGGCCCAGGCGTCGCCCGAGGTTACCTCGGCCGGCCGGAGCTGACGGCGGAGCGCTTCGTCGAGCGCGGCGGCCGGCGCTGGTACCGCACCGGCGACCTGGCTCGCTGGCTCGCGGACGGCCGCCTGGAGTTCCTGGGACGCCTCGATCAGCAGGTCAAGATCCGCGGCTTCCGCATCGAGCTCGGCGAGATCGAAGCCGTCCTCGCCGAGCACCCGGACGTGTCGCAGGCCGTAGTGCTGGCCACGGGTGAGGGAGAGGCCAGGAGGCTGGTGGCGTACGTTGTGGGGACAGGGGGTGAGGTCCGCGCTTTTGTCGCCGCCCGCCTGCCCGAGTACATGGTGCCTTCGGCCTGGGTCTTCCTGGACGAGCTGCCCGTCACCGCCCACGGCAAGATCGACCGCCGGGCCCTGGAAAGGATCAGGCCGTCGGCGGAGGTGGAGGGCGAGGAGCGGGCCCCGCGCACGGTCACCGAGGAGCTGCTGGCCTCGGCCTGGGCCGCGCTGCTCGGGGTGGGGCGCGTCGGCAGAAGCGAGGACTTCTTCGATCTCGGCGGCCACTCGCTCCAGGCCACGCGCCTCGTCTCCCGCGTCCGCGAGCTGTTCGGGGTCGAGCTGCCCGTCCGCGCCGTGTTCGAGGAACCCGTCCTGGCCGACCTCGCGGCGCGCGTCGACCGCGAGCTGGGGAGCGGCCTCCAGGCGGCTCCGGCCATCCGGCGGCGCGAGCCCGGGACCCCCCTCCCGCTGTCCTTCGCCCAGGAACGCCTCTGGTTCCTCGACCGCATGGAGCCGGGGGCCGGCGTCCGCTACGGCATCGGGATCGCACTGCGCATCCGCGGCGAGCTGCGGCCGGAGCTCTTCGAGGAGGCCGTCAACGGCGTCGTCCGGCGCCACGAGGCCCTGCGGACCACCTTCGCCGCCGGCCCCGACGGCGTTCCGCGGCAGAGGGTGGCGGAGGAGCTCAGACTCCCCGTCCCGGTCGCCGACCTTTCCGGCATCTCCGGACCGGAGACCGAGGCCCTGCGCCTCTTCCACTCCGAGGTGGCCCAGCCGTTCGACCTCGAAGCGGGACCGCTCCTCCGGCCGCTCCTTGTGAAACTTGGCGCGGAGGAGTGGTGGGCCCTCCTCAACCTCCACCACATCGTGGGCGACGGCTGGTCGGTCGAGGTGCTGGTGCGGGAGATCGTGGCGCTCTACCAGGGCGAGCCCCTGCCCGGCCTGCCGGTCCAGTACGGCGACTATGCCCTGTGGCAGCGGCAGTGGCTCTCCGGCGATGTCCTCCAGGCCCAGATCGACTACTGGAAGGAGGCCCTGGCGGGCGCTCCGGGCGTGCTCGACCTGCCCACGGATCGCCTGCGGCCGGCGGTCCAGAGCTACCGGGGCGCCAACCGCGGCCTGACCCTTCCGGCCCCGCTGGCGGCCGCCCTGCGCGACCTCGGCCGGAGCCAGGGCGCGACGCTTTTCATGACCCTTCTGGCCGGCTTCGACGTCCTGCTGCAGCGCTACACCGGCCAGGACGACGTGCTGGTCGGCTCGCCCGTCGCGAACCGCCAGCGGACCGAGCTGGAGGGGCTCGTCGGCCTGTTCGTGAACGTCCTCGTGCTCCGCGGCCGGCTCCGGCCCGCGGCTCCGTTCCGCGCGCTGCTCGACGCCGTGCGCGCCGACGCCCTCGGCGCCTACGCCCACCAGGATCTCCCCTTCGAGCGCCTGGTCGAGGAGCTGCGCGTCGAGCGCAGCCTCGCCCGCACGCCGCTCCACCAGGTCGTCTTCGCGCTCCAGAGCGGCAGCGGCCTGGCGGCGGAGCCCGCGGCGCTGCCGGGGTTGACCCTGGAGCCGCTCGACGTCGCGCGCGGCACGGCCAAGACCGACCTCCTGCTCTCTCTCGCCGAGAACACCGAAGGAGGGGAGGGCCTGGCCGGCGCCTGGGAGTACAGCACCGACCTGTTCGACGCCTCGACAATCGACCGCCTCTCCTCCCATCTGCGGACGCTCCTGGAGGCCGCTGCGGCCGATCCGGACCTCCCGGTCCGCGACCTGCCGCTGCTCTCGGGCGCCGAGCGCCACCAGCTCCTGGTGCAGTGGAACGACACCGCGCGGCCCGCGGAAGACGTCTGCCTCCACCACCTCTTCGAGCGCTGGGTGGAGAGGACCCCCGACGCCGTGGCCGTGGCGTTCGAAGGCGAGCGGCTCACCTACGCCGAGCTCGACGCCCGCGCCGAACGCCTGGCCCGCCGCCTGCGCGCCCTGGGAGTGGGACCGGAGGTCCTGGTCGGGATCGCCGAGAACGAGGGCGTCGACCGGCTGACCGCCGTGCTGGCGGTGTTCAAGGCGGGCGGCGCCTACCTGCCGCTCGACCCCGCCCATCCGCGCGACCGCCTGGCCTTCCTGATCGAGGACTCCGGCATCCTCGCGCTGATCACCCGCTCGGCGCTGCTCCCGGCCCTGCCGGCCTCCGGGACACGGGTCCTGCTGCTCGACGAGACCCCGGAGATCCCGGAGGACGCTTCGGACGAAGCCCGCGCCGCCGGGCCGGACCACCTCGCCTATGTGATCTACACCTCGGGCTCCACGGGGCGCCCGAACGGCATCCTGGTGCCGCATCGGGCGGCGGCCAACCTGATCGTGCACGCCATCGAGCAACTCGGGGTGACGCCCGGCAGCCGGGTGCTCCAGTCGGTCTCCTTCAGCTTCGACGCCAACGTGCTGGAGACCTGGATGGCGCTCGGCGCCGGCGCCACGCTCTGCGTCGCGACGCGGGAGGACCGCCTGTCCGGCGAGGCGCTGGCCGCCCTCATCCGCTGGGAGGAGATCGACACCGCGGTGCTCACGCCCGCCAACCTCGGCCTGCTGCCGGTCGACGGCGTGCCGTCGCTGCGGGCGATCGCCATGGGCGGCGACCGCTGCCCGGCCGAGCTGGCGAGCCGCTGGGCGCCGCCGGCCTCCGGCCTGGATCGGCTGTTCAACTGCTACGGCCCGACCGAGACGACAATCTACGCCGCCGCGGCGCGCTGCCGGGGCGCCTACCGGCGCGAGCCGCCCATCGGCCTGCCGGTGGCCAACCTGCGCGCCTATGTGCTCGACGCCGAGGGCCAGCCCGTGCCGGCGGGCGTGCCGGGCGATCTCTGCATGGCCGGGCTCGGCCTCGCCCGCGGCTACCTCGGGCGGCCGGCGCTGACCGCGGAACGCTTCGTGCCCGACCCCTTCGGCGGACCCGGAGAGCGCCTCTACCGGACCGGCGACCAGGCGCGGCGCCTGCCCGACGGCGAGCTGGACTTCCTGGGCCGGGTGGACGGCCAGGTCAAGATCCGCGGCCTGCGCATCGAGGTCGGGGAGGTCGAGGCCGCGCTGCTCAGCCATCCCGCGGTGGCCGAGTGCGCCGTCGTGGTGCGCCAGGACGCGCGCGGCGAGCGCCGGCTCGCGGCCTGGGTCGTGGCCCGTGGCGAAGAGATCTCCGACCTGCCCTCCGGCCTGAGAGACCACCTGCGCCCCCGCCTCCCCGACTACATGGTGCCGTCCGCCTTCGCGTTCCTCGACGCCCTGCCGATCAGCCCCACCGGCAAGGTGGACCGCAAGGCCCTGGAGAGCCGCGAGCCCGACGAGCCCGGAGACACGGAGAGCCGGATCGACCCGCGCGACCTCCTGGAGCACGAGCTGGCGCGGATCTGGGCCGACGTCCTCGAGCTTCCCCGCGTCGGCGTGCGCGACAACTTCTTCGACCTCGGCGGCCACTCGCTGCTCGCTGTGCGCCTCATGGCCCGCGTCCGGCAGCGCTTCGATCGCGATCTGCCTCTCACGGCGCTGTTCCAGGACGGCACCGTGGAGCAGATGGCCGCGCTCCTGCGCGGCGACGCCTCCGCGGAGCCCGCCTCCTGCCTCGTGCCGATCCAGCCCGAAGGCGACGCGGCGCCGTTCTACTGCGTCCACCCCGCGGGCGGCGACGTCCTCGCCTACGCCGCGCTGGCGCGCCACCTGGGCCCCGGCCAGCCCTTCTACGGCCTCCAGGCGCGCGGGCTCGCCGCGGACCTGGAACCGCTCGACAGCCTCCAGGCCATGGCCGCCGCCTACGTCGAGGAGATCCGGCGCGTGCAGCCCCGGGGGCCCTACCGGCTGGGCGGCTGGTCGCTGGGGGGCGTCGTCGCCTTCGAGATGGCGCGCCAGCTCCAGGACCAGGGGGAGGAAGTCGACCTCCTCGCCCTCCTCGACAGCACGCCGCGATTGTCCGGCGATGGATCCGAGGATGCCGGCGGCGGGACCGTGGACGACGCCGGCCTGCTCCTCGACATCGCCGCCTACGTCGCCAACCTGTGGCGCCGCGACGTGCGCCTGTCGCGCGAAGACCTCCAGGGGCTGGACCCCGAGGAGCAGCTCGGCCGGACGCTCGAAGCCCTGCGCGCCGCGGACTTCCTGCCGCCGGGCTCCGGCCTCGACCAGCTCCGCCGCGCCCTGGCCGTCTACCGCGCCAGCACCCGCGCGGCGCGCTCCTACCAGCCGCGGCCCTGTACGGGAGGCGCCGTCCTCTTCCGCGCCGCCGAATCAGCGGCAGGCGACCCCTCGGACGACCTCGGATGGGGCCGTCTTCTCTCGGGACCCCTGGAAGTCGAGACCGTTCCAGGGCATCATCTCAACCTGCTGGCGGAGCCGAACGTCCAGATCCTGGCGGAGCGGCTCCGGCACTGCCTGAACAAGGCCGACCTGCCAAAGGTGGCCGTCTGACTCCTGGGAGGAATCGATGAACAGAGCCATAGTGGCCACGCTGCTCGTCCTCGCCGCGACCGGGACCGCCCGCGCCGCCGACCTGCAGGCCGAGCTCAAGGGCCTGGCCGACAACGAGCGCGCCTTCGCCCAGATGGCGAAGGACAAGACCGTGCGCGAGGCCTTCGTCCACTTCGTCGCCGACGACGGCGTGATCTTCGGACCGCAGGGTCCGGCCAACGCCAAGGCGTTCTTCGCCGCCGCGCCCGCCCCGCCGCCGGGCGCCCCGAGACTCAACCTCCTCTGGTGGCCGGTGCGCGCCGACGTCGCCCGCTCCGCCGACCTCGGCTGGACCACCGGGCCGAGCAAGAGGTCGCGCGGCGACCAGGTCAGCTACGGCTACTTCCTCACCGTCTGGAAGAAGCAGGCCGACGGCCAGTGGCGCTTCCTGATCGACAACGGCATCTCCACCGATGAGATGTCCACCCTCGGGCCCGACACGCCGGTCACGCCGCTGCGGGCCGAGAAGGCTGCCGCGAAAGGCGAGATCAAAACAGTGGACGCGGCCGCGGCCCGCGACGAGATCTTCGCCGCCGACCGCGCGCTCTCCAAGGTCACCGCCCGCGGCGACAAGGCCGGCTGGCTCGCCGCCATGACCGACGACGCCCAGCTCATGCGCAACGGCCCGCAGCCGGCGAGCGGCAAGGACGCGGTCCGCGCCGCGCTGGAGAAGGAATCCTCGTCGATCACCACCGAGCCGATCGGCGGCGGCGCCTCGGCGGCCGGCGACCTGGGCTACACCTACGGCCAGGGGACCTGGAAGAAGGGCGACGCCGAGGAGCCGGTCGACTACCTGCGCATCTGGGAGAAGCGCGACGGCGCCTGGAAGCTGGTCGTGGACGAGATGGCCGCCGGCTCGCCGCCGCCCCCACAGCCCAAGCCCGAGGAGAAGAAGCCGCAGTAGGCTCGGAACGGACCACCCGGCGCACTCTTGTTGTGAGGAGGAATGGAGAACGGATGTCGATACCGGTGACGTTGGAACGCAGGCTCGAGGGAGACACCGCCCCGGTGCGGCAGGGCCTCTGCGAGGTCGTGCGGGAGCTGGGCGCCCAGGGCTGGTGCCAGGGGACGGGCGGCAACTTCAGCGTCACGCTGAGCCGCGAGCCGCTGCGCCTGCTCCTCACGCGCTCCGGCGCCAACAAGCGCCACCTGGCGGCCGACGACCTGATGATCGTGGGCCCGGGAGGGAAGCCGGCGGACGGGGAGACCCGCAAGCCGTCGGCCGAGGCCGAGCTGCACACGCGGATCGTCTCGCTGACCGGCGCGGGCTCCGTGCTCCACGTCCACTCCCTCTCCAACACCCTGCTGGGCGAGCACTTCGCGGACCGCGGCGGCTTCACCCTGCGCGGCTACGAGATGCTCAAGGGCCTGGAGGGGATCACCACGCACGAGGCCGAGGTCTTCGTGCCGGTGCTGCGCAACCGCCAGGACATGGCGCCGCTCTGCGAGGAGATCGGGCACATTATCGGCGGGAATGACGAGCGCCCGGGGCTGCATGGATTTCTTCTGGCCGGCCACGGGTTGTACACCTGGGGGGACTCCCTCGCCCAGGCGCACCGGCACGTGGAGATCTTCGAGTTCCTCTTCGACTGCGCCGCGAGACGGACACAATTCAAACCCTTCGAGGGATAGACGGGATAGGAGGAAAGCCAATGGCCAGTGTCACCTTGCGAGACGAGAACCGGACGATGACCGACCCGGCGGAGATCTCGACCTTTCTGGCGCCGTTCGGGATCTGGTACCGCCGATTCGAGGGCACCGACGCCCTCGGCGAGAGCCCGACCGACGAGGAGATCCTCGCGGCCTACAAGGAGCCCATCGAGATCCTCAAGGAAGAGGGCGGCTACGTCACGGCGGACGTGATCAACATCAAGCCGGAGACCCCGAACCTGCAGGTCATGCTGGACAAGTTCAACCGGGAGCACTGGCACGACGAGGACGAGGTGCGCTTCATCGTCCACGGCAACGGCCTGTTCCACATCCATCCGCCCGGCGGCCCGGTGTTCGGCATCGAGGTCACCAAGGGCGACATGATCCGGGTGCCGAAGGGCACGCACCACTGGTTCGACCTCTGTGGCGACCGGACGATCCGCGCCGTGCGCCTGTTCCAGGACATGTCGGGCTGGACGCCGCACTACACCGAGACCGGCGTGGACAAGGGCTACCAGCCGCTCTGCTTCGGGCCGTTCTACATCCCGTCCGCCGGCATGGGCATGTAAGAGCCCGTGCCGCTGCCTGAAGGCGTGCGCGCCGTCCTCACCGACATCGAGGGGACGACCACGCCCCTCTCCTTCGTCGCCGACGTCCTCTTTCCGTTCGCCAAGGAACGGTTGGAGGACGCCTGCGTTTCCGAAGACCCCCGCTTCGTGGATGCGGTCGGCCAGCTCCGGCGGGAGCACGAAGCGGAGCGGGGGAGCGGAGCGTCGGTCCCGGACTTCGGGACCGGCGCCCCCTACGCCCGTCATCTGATGGAGCTGGACCGCAAGTCCACCGGCCTGAAAGCCCTCCAGGGCCTGATCTGGGAGGACGGCTACCGCACCGGGGAACTGAAAGGCGACGTCTATCCGGACGTGCCCGAGGCCCTGCGCGCCTGGAAGGAGCGGGGCGTCCGCGTCCGCATCTTCTCCTCCGGAAGCGTCCTGGCCCAGAAGCTTCTCTTCGGCCACACCGCCTGGGGCGATCTCCTGCCCTACTTCGAGGGCTACCACGACACCACCACCGGCCCGAAGCGCGAGGCCAGAGCCTACGCCGCCATCGCCGACGCCTTCGGCCTGCCGCCCGGCGAGATCCTCTTCCTGAGCGACGTGGTCGAAGAGCTCGACGCCGCCCGCGAAGCCGGCCTCCGTACCGGCCTCTTCCTCCGTCCCGGCAACAAGCCTGTTGATCCCGGCGGGCCCGGCGGGCCCGCCGGACACCCGGCGTACCGGTCGTTCGCCGAGCTGGCGTAGCCGTTGCTGCCTACGGGCAGATCTGATTTCCGCAGCCGCCTCCGCCGCCGCAGTATGGATCGCCACAGCACGGGTCACCGCAGCAGGGGTCCCCGGCGCAAGGATCGGGCACACAGGTGGGATCGATGCAGGCGAAGTAACCCTGGAGGCTCCACTCGCTGCTGTCGAACAGCAGGGTGTAGGGGAAGTACTGGCCAAGCGCCTCCGAGCAGAAGGTGTTGTTGCTGACCTCGAGTGACTGCACGTAGAGGTCGTCGGAATCGTTGAGTATGTCCAGCGAGAGGATGAAGCCCAGGCCGAACTTCCAGAGATCGAAGAAGTCGAAGGAGTAGACCGGAACGATGGTGTAATCCCTTTTCTTGAAGGGATTGTACTTGGTTCGCTCGATCTTGAGCCTTCCCTTCGTGTCGTCATCCTCGATCATGGTTGCGACCCATTCGTTGCTGGCTTGAGAGGGGAACAGCGCCAGGCCGCCGCCGGAGATCGAATACCAGGTGTAGTTGTTGTTGATGTCGGGCAGGTAGCGCGAGCGGCCCGCCAGGTCCGCCACCGTCCGGCCGTCAAAGATCCAGTTCGTCCGCACGTCCGACGAGCCGCCGTAGGGTGAGCTGGGGTTGACCCGCAGCGGGTAGATCTCGATCTCGGGGTTCCCGCTGAAGGCATCCTCATGATCCGTTTTGATGAGGGCCGAGGTCAGGACGAAGTACGGGGAAGCATTGGGAGAGGAACAGACCGGCACTCCTCCGCTGCAGGAGGTCGGCGCCGACTCCGGAAGACAGGTCTCGCTGTTCGCCCTGATGTTGAGGAGGCTCGTGGAACGGAACCGCGTGGCGACTTTTCCCAGCCGGATCGACTGATCGAGGCCGACGACCCGGGCGCCCCGTGCGGGTCGTTCAGAAGGCATGGTCTCCTTGAGCGACAAACCGATGGCTGCTGTCTTTTCGATGTCCTCCTTGACGATCATGCGCTCCTTGCCGTCCTGGAAGGCAAGGGCGAAGTTCTCTCCGTAGCCATCGAACGTGTCATGATCCACGAAGATGAGATAGGCCGAGGAATCAGGCTTGAAACCCTGCCACCCTGCGCCTACCTTCTCCAGGACCAACCGGTAGAAGCGGTGATCCACCTCGACGAACTCCGGAGCCTCGGCGAAAATCTCATCGATCCGGACGCCCATCCTGTCCAGAGCCTTGAGCACGTCGTCTCTCAGCCAGTTGCGGCTGGAGGACAGCCCCATGGCAAGTTGGCGCACGCTGTCGATCTTCATCTCGTTGAGCACGCCGGGAGGGTCCTGCTTTCCATCAGCCCACGAGCGGTCCGCTCCGAGCACCTCTTCGAAGCGGGCCTTCTGCGAGGGAGTTGCGCGATCCGCGGCGACTTCCTGGGCCCGGACCAGGGAAGCGCCGGCCAACAGGGAAAGGCATGCAAGAATCACGTGTTTCTGTGACATCACCGATTGATCTCCTTTGTTGCCGACAGCCGCTCTGCCGGGAGAGTGACGAGCCGTGCTCGGGCACGGCTTCCTATCTCTGGTAGCGACGTTCGCGCGCCAAAAGGGTCAACGAATGCGCAAGGAAAAATCTATTGCCCGTCGCCGACGAGCTGCAGCGCGGCCCAGAAGTAGGGGGCCGCGGCGTTGCGCCCGGTCCAGCCGCCTCGGCCGTCCGGGACGCGGAGAGGGCGCCGGATCAGGTCGAGCTGGGCCGCCCTCAGGGCCTCGTCCTCGGTCTTGCCGTCGCGCAGGTGGCGGTAGAAGCGCTGCATCAGCTCGGCCGTGGCCTCGTCCTCGACGCGCCAGAGGCTGGCCAGCACGGAGCGCGCGCCCGCGTATTGAAAGGCTCGGGTGAGCCCGATGATCCCTTCGCCGCCGCGGATCTCCCCGAGCCCGGTCTCGCAGGCCGAGAGCACCACCAGGTCCGCATCCAGCCGCACGCTCTCGAAGATCTCCCACACCTGGAGGAGGCCGTTGTCATTCCCCTCGGCGAGCCCCTCCGGAATGCTCAGCACCAGCGCCGAGTCGAACGGCGAGCGGTCGTCCACGTAGCCGTGGGTGGCGAAGTGGAGGATCCGCGCATCCCTTCCGACCGCCTTGGCGCGCTCTTCGGAGGCTTCGCGATCGAGGTAGGTCCGGCGCTGATCGGCGGGAAACAGCGCGGCGATCTCCTCGACCTCCCGGCGGCTCTGCGGCAGGCGCTTCCACGGAAGCTGCGCGCGAGTGGAGAGGGAGCGCAACCGGATCTCCTCGATGTCCGCAGGCCGGCTGCCGGCCAGCCGCGGCGGGAACCAGGGATCGCCGAAAGCCACCCACTGCCGGGAGGAGGGCTCGGCCCCGGCGACCGTGTCGCGGCGTTGCTTCTTGAGCTCGGCGAAGACGGTGCCCGAAAGGACCGTGGACAGCGGCTTCCATTCCACCAGGTACTGCCCGTCCTTCCGCATCAAGGCCGCGAAGGGCAGCAGGTGCAGGGGGCCATCCGGAACGAGCACGATCCGATCGCCCGCCGCGATCCAGGGCTCCGCCGGCTCGACCAGCAGGCGGTAGAGCCGGCGGCTGAACCAGGCCAGGCCCTCCCCGCCGAGACCCGGGCCGGCCTGGGTCTGGTCGATGAGCTGGCGGAAGCGGTCGACGTCTTTCTCGAGGGCCTGTCGTCCGACCGCCAGCGTCTGGACCTGGAGCTCGCGTCCCGGGGTGACGATGAACAGGTGGGTCTGCTCCTTGCCGACGCTGTAGGACAGCATCACCGTGCCCGGGTCGAGCGCGGCCCGGACCTGTTCGAAGGTCAGGGCCCGAGGGTCCTGCAGGGCGGCCAGTCGGGGCGCGGTCTGGCGGACCTCGCCGGCGATCTCCTCGCGCCGCAGACGCAATTGGACCTGCTCCCGCTGGAGCGCTTCGATGGCTTCCCCGTCTTTCTCCGGATCGAGCGCGGTGAGCTGCAATTGGTTGCGATCGTACGAGACAGCCAGCCGGCGACGCTCCTGGTCGAGCTCGGGAGGGAGATCCGCCGCAAAGTTCAGGTCCCGTTCCGCCAGCAGGGCCAGGAAGGCCTGAGCCCGGAACCGTTCCAGAAGGTGGAAGGCCTCCTGTGGATGGCCCAGCTCCAACTGCAGGCGCAGCGCATCGCGATAGATGTCGCCGCTCCGTCCGCGAAACCTGCCCTTCGCCTCCTGGGTTCCCCCGAGCTTGCCGATCTGCGCTTCCAGGGACTCGACCGCGAGGTCTGCATACAGGGCCGCCTGTTGCAGCCGGCCCGTCTGGCGAAGAACCTTGGCCAAGGTCTGTAACGCGCCGGCACGTTCCCAGTTTATTATGGGCGACTTGTTGGCGTTGACCAGAAATTCTCGCAAATAGCTCTCTGCTGCTTTCAGATGACCACGCTGGAGAGCTAACTTCCCCAGAGGGTAGAGATTTAATTTGTTCGCCACCGACTGCTTACCTATCAACGAGCGGTAATAATAGCTCTCAGCCGCCGTCAGGTCTCCGCGCTCCTGTGCTATATCCCCTAGATTCGTCAAGATGACATAGACGATCGGATAATGCGGCATGATTTGTTCGTAGAGCGCCAATGACTTCCGGAAATAGCGCTCTGCCGAGTCGAGAGCACCGCGTTCTTTTGCAGTCATGCCCAGAAGGCTCAGGATCTGGGCTACATACCGGGTTCCAGGGGCCACTCGTAAACGAAGGTGCAACGATCTTTCCAAGTATTCTTCCCCGGCATCCAGGTCGAACTGCAGAAAAGCCACTCCGCCGAGGCAGACCAACGTATCCGACACAGCCAGGCTTTCCGGTGCCAGCTTCGACTTCAGCAATAACGACCTCCGGCAATAGTCCTCCGCCTCGACCAGATCTCCGCGCATCATGGCCATACGCCCCAGGCAGTCCTTGCTGCGAGCCGTCTGCAGCGTCTCCCCCCAGGTGAGCTCCCTCAGCTCGAGGGCGGAGCGGTAGCGAGCCTCGGCTTCATCGAAGCGTTCCTGGATCTCGAAGCTCGCGCCCATGGCGTCCAGAACCGCGATCCGCGAGAGAGGCTCCCGGCTCTCCCGCAGCGCCGTTTCGTACGCGGCCTCGGCCTGCTGGTAGCCATTCGCCCGATCCCAGGCCAGGGCGATGCGCAGCCACATCCAGGCCTGCAGGCGCCAGCTCCCGCTCTCTCCGGCACGCTCGGCCAAGCGCTGCCAAGAGCTCGTTCCCTCCTCGACCTGCTCCTTGTCCACGAGCTCTTTGCCGCGCTGATAGAGGTCCTCGAGCCCGGCGGGCAGCACCGGGCGCACCCGGGTCTCCCAAAGCCCGATCGGCACCTGGATGACGAGCGGCTCTCCCTGTCGCTCGCCGCGGAGCTCCACGGTGCCTCGCGGCGCCTGCTCGATCTCCATCCATTGCCAGTCGAACGGCGACTCCAGCGCCCCCGAGGCCGGCTGGGGATGGATGGGAGGATTGGCCAGCCGCGTCCAGGCATGGAAGATGTCTCCTTCCCGCGCTCCGGCCTTCTCGGGCGCCGACGCCGGGGCCGCGGTCTCGACCACGACGCCCTGTGCGCTCAGGATGGAGGAGGGAAGAAAGAAGACCAGGATCAGCCAGAGCGACGGACGGATCTTCCTCATGGTTCGCTCGCCTTGAGGCGAGCTTCATGGACGCCGAGCTCTCTGCGCCCGCCCTTGCACAGGCCGTAGAGCCGGAGCTGGTAGGAGCCGTCCGGCAACTGCGCCCGGGGAACCGCCACGCTCACCTCCTGGCCGGACAGCGGCCGCAGCCCCTTCACGGTCAGAGCGGGAGCAGCCGCGCCGCGGCGTGCGATCTCCAGCCCGTACTCCTTGCACGGCTCCTCATGGCCGACGTAGAACACCAGGAAGAGATGCGTCGCCTGGGCCGGGATCGCGATTTCACGCAGAGTCCCCCGGGTCTCGCCGGGATAGAAGCTGGCGTAGGCCAGGTTGACCAGCGGCCGGAGCGGCTCGCGGACGGGAGGCGGCGGCTCGGGAGGGCGCCGGGCCTGGGCTTCCCGCAAGACCTCGATCTGCCGTTGGTGTACCGTCTCCAGCTCCCGGCGTTCGTGGACCAGGCGCTCGACCTCGCGCAGCGCCTGGCGCTCCCGCTGCTGAGACCGCCAGGCCAGTGCCGAGACGCTTCCCAGGGCCATCAGCAGGAGGAGGCCCACCGCTCCGGCAACGCGGCGATCGAAGCGGCGCCGTAGCCCGGGTGCCTCCGGGCCGGAGGGGAGGAGAGCGGCGCGGGCCGGTGCCAGCACCTCGCCGCGCCAATCGTCGAGACCGGGATCGGGTTCGTCGCCCGCGCCTGGCCGGAGGTCGGGAGATCCGGCCGCGAGCTCCTCCAGCCGGCGGCGCACCGGCTCGAGGACGTCGGGGGCCACGGTGCCGGTGCGCTCTCCACGCCGCAGGGTGTCGACCCCGACCTGGATGCTCATGGCACAGCGCACGCTCAGCGGGCCGCCCTCGGTCTCCGCGGGGATCGGCACGTCCGCGCTGCCGAGAGCCGGGTTGGTGTCCGCGGCCACCAGCCGGCAACGGCTCGTCGTCCGCTCGACCACCAGCCATTCGACGGGGAAGCCGGCGGTCTCGGCCAGCACGTACAGGTCGCCCGGCCAGGGCTCCGGCCCGCGCGCCGCCGACCGTGCGCTCTCCCGTCTGTAACGATCGACGGCTTCCCGGAGCGCTTCCCGGCTGCGCGCCCTTGGATCTCGCGGATTCATGGCGACTCCTCCCCGGAGATCTTGCGCCGGCAGGCCTCGGCGAGCTCCAGGAGCGTACGAAAGAGATCGGGCAGGCGCTCCCGGGGAATGGCCAGGAGCCGGGCGAGCTGGCGGTGGGACGGGAGCCCCTTGTCTGGCTCCTCCTGCTCCTCCGGGGAATCCGCGGCATGGCTCTTCAGGAAGACCAGCAGCCGCCGGAGATAGTCGCGCGAACGGGCGGGCGGCTCCGCGACCTGCTCGACCGACCGCTCCACGCAGGCGAGGAGCCTGTACAGGCTCTTGCGCTCATCCTCTCCGGGAAGCTCGACTAGGCGGGCCACGGCGGCGAAGCCATCCTCCTCCAGACGGGGCGGAATCCCTTCGGGCGAGCAGACCCAGACCGCGCGCCAGCGGGCCCGGGCGTCCTGGCGCAGCACATCGACCAGATCGTGAAAACGGAAGGCGCGAATGCCTTCGGCCGCCAGGTGACGGAGGTGCTGCTCCAGGCGCGCCGTGACCTGCCGGACGTCCCAGCCCCGAGCGGTGATCAGGTCGGGCAGCAGGTCATCGTTCCAGGCCGGGACATGCAGGCGCAGCTCCTCGGCTCGGGCAGCCTCGTCCAGGGAAGCCCCGTGGCGAAAGGCCAGCACGGTATCGTGCCGCACGGCCGGGCTCCCCGCGATCGCCCGGAGCTCGCCGGAGGCCAACGCGTCGCGCACCGCGCTCCGCAACACGGTGAACACGCGAAAGCCCACCGGGTCGTGCCGCCTCTGCGTCTCGTGCAGGAAGTTCCGCACGTTGCGCAGGATCAATCCCTCGACGTTCGGTTTGTGCCGCAGATGGGCTTTGAGGCTGCGGAAGCGCTCCGCGAAGGTGAAGACGAAGCAATCGGCCACCAGCTCTTCGACCGCTTCCGGATCGGCCCAGGTGGCGCAGCCGTAGATCCCCAGACAGGCCGGAGACAGCGACCACAGGGACCGCCGCTTCAGCTCACTGACCAGCAGCCGCCGCAGGGCCGTCCAGACCTCTTCGAGCTCGTGGTCGTCCGGAGCCAGCGGCTCGTCGGGCTCGAAGCCCCGCAAGAACCGTGTAAATGCGCAGTCCTTGCTCACTCTCTTCATGGTAGCACGGCGATTCCGCCGCCAGATGCGACTCGCCGCAGTTAATCAAAGGGTGAGGAGCTGCCATGATGATGCCTGAAGATGAGGTTCTGAAACTGCTGCGGTGCTGGGAAGCCGGAGAGCCATGGGCCTTGCCCGAGCTGATGCCGCTCGTCTGCGACGATCTCTGCCGGCTCGCGAAATTCCTGTTGCGGCGGGAGGCGGAAGGTCATACGTTGGAACCCGAAGCCCTGGTGAGCGAGGTCTACCTGAGGCTTCACGGGCTGCGATCGGCCCGCTGGGAAAGCCGCCGTCATTTTTATAACACCGTGGTCCGGCTGATGCGCCAGATCCTGGCCGATCATGCCCGGACCGCCAGGCGCGGGAAACGGGGCCGGGAGGTTCAGCACCTCCCTCTGGAGACCGCGGTCGACCGGGCTGCCGCATCCGGCGGCGAGCAGAGGGCCTTGAGCGATGCGCTGCTCGATCTCCGCAGAGTCGACCCGCAGGGCTTCAGGATCGTGGCGCTGCGGTGCTTCGTGGGCTTGACCGCCGAGGAGACGGCGGCGGTGTGCGGCATCTCGCTGTCGACCGTGAAGCGCGACTGGCGCGAAGCCCGTGGCTGGCTGCAGCGGGCACTCGCTGGCTCCGCCTGCTCTTCTGAGCTGCCGGCGGAAAGAGGCCGCACGAGGGGGCCTGCCGTCCTCGGCAGACCCCTCGCCGGCCCTCCGCTGCCGGCCTTGCGGCAGCGGGTCCTCATTCAGTTTTCAAAGAAGCCAGGGAGCGCGCCGTGACGCGCCCCCCGGACCGACCTGCCAGCTACTCGGTGCCTTCGGGCGCCGGGGGTTCCGGGCTGCCCGGATCCGTCGCCGGCCTGGTCCGGCCGCGGAACGGCTGGATGTGGAACTCCGTCAGCTTCTCGCTGCGGTTGCCGTAGGCCACCTTCACCGCGACGCGCAACGAGGTGGCCAGCTTGCTGCCGAGCTCGACCAGCTCCTCCAGGCGGCGGCTGCTCTGCTGCTTGGCCGCCGCCTGCGCCGCCTGGGCGGCCGTCAGGCCGTTCGCCTCGTCCAGGTAGGCCTGGAGCTGGGCGCGGGGAGCCGCCAGGTGCGGCAGATTCATCTCGTTCTCCAGGAGCGCCGCCAACAGCGCCACCCAGTGGCCGAAATGGTCCGAATACTTCGTGAGCTTGGGCATGATCTTCTCCTCTCTCTTCCTTTCGTGTCCGCATGACACCGGAATGGCGCCATGCATCCCGCAAATCAGGCCGCATCCGTGGCGGCGAGGAAGATGATGGTCCCAAGCGGATCGGCTGTCAATACATTTTGGCCGGGCAATTTTTACCAAAAAGTCCATATTCTGGACTTTTGTCCGCGAAAGAGGACGAAACGGTAGCTCAGGAGGGTCTGACGAGGGGAGAAGGAGAAGGGCCGGAGCGGGCTAGTCCGGGATCTCGGGCTCGACGAGCTTGGCGAGCAGCGCGAGCGACTCCTGCCAGCCGAGATAGCAGGCCTCGGCGGGAATGACGTCGGGGACGCCCTCCTGCACGATGTTGATCTCGGTGCCGACGGAGACCTGCTTGAGGTCGATGGTGACGACCATCTCGCCGGGCAGGTTGGAGTCGTCGAACTTGTCCGTGTGGCGGATGCGCTCGTTGGGCACGAGCTCGAGGTATTCGCCGCCGAAGGAGTGGCCGTTGCCGGTGGAGAAGTTCGTGAACGACATCTTGTAGGAGCCGCCGACCTTGGCGTCCATGTGGTGGACCTTGCCGGTGAAGCCGTTGGGCGGCAGCCACTTGACCATGGCGTCCGGGTCCAGGAAGGCCCTGTAGACCCGCTCGGGCTTGGCGTGCAGCACGCGGTGGAGTCGGATGGTGTTTGGCATGTCCCGAGGATATGGCGGTCGTTTCCGGACGTCAAGCGGACTCCCGGAGGCCCCGCGCTTCAGGAACTGGGCCCTTCCGGTGGCCTCACTTCAGGATGACTGCCGCGAGTGCGACCCCGGTCAGAACAAAGAGGACATGGATCCAGATCCAGAAGTTGTGGAGAGGGACCTCTTTCAGGTGAAATCTCTTGAACAGCAAAAGACGGACATCGCCTCGGTGGCTCTCGTTCGCCTTCCGAAGGCTTTCCATGAGGCAGGCTTCAGGGCAGAGCTTGTCGACGGTCCGATACCACTGCGTGAGCCTCTCCTGGGCGTAGCGGAATCGTTCATGGTATTTCCTCGTCGCGAGAATGCCGATCCCGCCGACGAGCGTCAGAAGAATGGGGAGCGGAAGGGACGCTTTGGAGTATCCGCTCTGCACGACGAGCGCGACGGCGGCAGATTCGATCACCAGCAGGATGTTCGTCAGGGCGCTGCGCTGATCTTCAATATGATGAATCTCGCCCCAGTACTCTCCAATGAGAGTCATCAGGACATCGATGCTCTTGTCTTGGGTAGTAGCCTCGCCCATCGGTTGCAAAGCCCCGGTCTCTTTCGGCGGTTCGCCGGACGTGACGACCGGTTTGGGTGGTGTGGGGGGCGGGGGAGAAAATCCCCCGCCTACCCGATTAGCCTTTCTCGTCATTTGCTGATCGCGCGAACGAGAGCCCAATGTCCCCACTCTCGAATCGTGCCAGAAAAAGTCTCGTCCACTTCCGTTTCCCATTCCGGATGTGCCAAGACCTCTCTCTTGAGATCCTCGTATTCGGACTGGGATAGCTCGAATGGTCTCCAGCGAAACATCAGGTTCTTGCCATTTACAATCTCACCCTCACGCAACGTGTCATTCAGGACGTCGAATCGTGGAAGGACTCCAAAGAAGCATCTCATCTCCAGAAAAAGCACCTCTCCAAGCGGCGCCGACTTTTCCGATGACTCTGGCCCGATGCAATCTAAGCTAAGCTGTGTAACTGTGAACGTCATCTTGATGGCTAACGTCTTTGGGGCTTCAGCGTGGCCGTCAGGCATCCAATGGAAGCCCTGGATCGGCGTGCTGTCTCGCCTTTCTTTCATCGTATGGAACCTTTGGCCTTGACTGGCCTGCAACAGCCTTCGATATCTCCACCAAGTGCTTGCCAAACTCTCCCGGAAAGAAGCGCTCAAGATCAGAGTCTACCACCGCCACATTATGATCGCGGATGGTAGCTTCGAGATCTTGCCTCCATCCATCGTATATAGCAGATCCAAGCAGATCGCGTTTCCATTGATAGTAGATGTTTTGATGCATTATTAACCATTGGACAAGCATCTCTCGGTGACGAAGGAAGTCGGCCTTGTCTGCACTCTTGATATCTCTGCCATAGCTATACCACAACTCCGCGAGCTCGGGGTGTTCAAAAAGTAGTGAATTAAAAGCAGCCGCCTGTTCGGTTAGCGATTGAACATTCGCAGCTTTCGCTAGTCGCGTTGTTTGCCGCAACTGGTACATAATGAATCCAACTGAGACGACCACAACAAGCCCTTGAACAATCGTTGATACGCTTGCCCAATCGTCAAGGGTCATAGGCTTCCTCCCGCATCATCCCCGCATTATACGTTGCCGTTCCGGCGGTGACGAAGCCTCCCACAAGGCCTGGCAGCCTGTCCCCGTGATGGACACCCTCTCTTGCTCCGCTTTCCGCCGAGCCGCGGAGCTCCGATTCGCCCGCCCTTGTCCTGTGGATCCTGCCGGAGCTATGGAAAACGCCGAGGAGGGCCGGCCGGTTTCCATCCGGCGTCTCGACGGACGCATCCAACGGTTCGCAGGAAGCGTCACCCGGGTGGTTGGAAGCTTCCGGCGACTCGCCGGACGCGTTGACCGGCCCGGTTTCTCCATCCAACGGCGGATTCCTCCAACGGTCGGTTGGATGTGTCACCCGGCTCGTTGGAAGCCTTCGGCAGCCCGCCGGACGCGGAAACCAACCGGTTTCTCCATCCAGCGGCCGGTTGGACATGTCACCCGGACCGTTGGAAGCTTTCGGCGGTTCGCCGGACGTGCCGACCGGTCCGGTTTCTCGATCCGACGGCTCGTTGGATGCGTCCCATGGTCCGCTGGAAGCTTCACCGGGGTTGCCGGAAGCCTCCGGCGACTCGCCAGACGCGGCAACCAGCCGGTTTCTCCATCCAACGGCTCGTCGGACGCGTCCAGGGAACCGGTGGATCCTTCCGGCGGCTCGCCGAATCCCGCAGAGAGGCCCGTTCGCGACGTGGCTGGCGACTCCTTAAACATCCACGGGAAAAGCGGGTCTGATCTCCTGTCGGCTTGCAGGAAGAGGTGCTCCGGTCACTGGAACTTGCTGGCCGAGCGCTAACGCTGTCAGCGAGAAAGGAGAGCGCTCGATGGATAAGAAGGTCGAAGCCGGTCTGAAGATCGCCACTGCTGTCGCCAGCATCGTCTTTACCATTCTGGGTCTCAAGAAGGGCTGAGCGACACACCGGGCCGGGCCGCCTTCCGGGGCGGCCCGGCCCGCGCCTATCATCCCCGCCCTTAACGCTTCAGTTGGCGTCGGCCTTCTTCCGCTGGAGCGTTCCGTGGAAGGCCCGGATCTCGGACTTGTCCTGGAAGATGAAGGAGCGCTCGAAGGAGAGCTGGTCCTCGCCGATCAGGCGGAAGGTGTCGCGCCGCTGGAAGTCGTCCCCGGTCACCGGGCTGTGCTCCGGACCGGTGAAGGTGAAGGTCCGGGTCGCCGGGTCCCAGGTGCCGGTCGCCAGATACTCGCGCGGGTCTCCGCCCATGAACTCGGTCCGGTAGAAGTATTCCTTCAGGGTGTTGTAGCCGTAGATCGTGCGGCTCCGGGACGCGGGCGCGTTCTGGATCCGACCGGAAGAATCGCCTGACGCTTCTCCCTGGAGCCTCGGCCGACCTTCCGCGTATTTCCAAAAAGACTAAAATTGATGACATTCGAGGCCCGTTTTACGTCCATGAGAGGGCATGGCAAGAACTCTGCGCTATGTACCCGAACGGGGCTCTGTCGTCGAGGTGACTGTCCGGACCCACCAGTCCCAGCTCCTCCTGCGTCCGAGCCCTACCCTGAACGAGATCGTCGGAGGAGTCCTGGGGCGTGCCCAGGACAAGGTCCCGGTCCGCTGCCATGCCGCGGTCGTCCTCGGCAACCATTACCACCTGCTCCTCTCGGTGGAGGATGCCAAGGAGCTCTCGGACTTCATGCGGTACCTCAACACCAACCTGGCCCTGGAGATCAACCGCCTGCATCGGCGGCGCGGAGCCGTCTGGGGAGGCCGCTACAGGGCCATCCTGGTCAGCAACGAGGAGAAGGCCCAGGTTGGGAGATTGCAGTATCTTCTCGCTCACGGCGTCAAGGAGGGTCTCGTAGCCCATGCCCGGGAGTGGCCGGGCATCCACTGCGTGCGCGAGATCCTGGCCGGAGAGCCCATCCGCGGCCTCTGGTTCGACCGAACCCAGGAGTACGCGGCCAGGAACCGAGGGGAGGAGCTCAGCCGGTTGAAGTATGCCTCGGCAGAGTCCTTCGAGCTGACGCCCTTGCCGTGCTGGGCTCACCTTCCTGCCGAGGCCTATCGGCAGCAGGTCGCCGCGCTGGTGGAACAGGTCGAGATCGAGGCGGCAGCCGAGCTTGCCAAGAGAGGCCGTGGGCCGCTTGGAGTCGCGGGCGTCCTTCGGCAGAGTCCAGAGACCCGTCCAATCCGGAGCAAGAGATCGCCTGCCCCTCTGTACCATGCGGCCACGCGAGCCGTGCGCAAGGCCTTCTGGGAAGCCTACTGCCTTTTTGTGTCGGCCTTTCGAGATGCGTCCGAACGACTGAGGGCGGGCGATCGAATGGCGCGATTTCCTCTGGGATCGTTTCCTCCAGGGTTGCCTTTCGTCACCGCGGACGCCATTGGTCCGCCACTCTGATCGCCAGAGGGCCTGATCCAAAGCTGTTCTTTGAGGTACTCGATCGAGCGGAGGGGCGAGGTGTGTCCACGGTCCACTCTTGGACACTCTCTGGAGGCGTTCACTCGCCAGGCTGGCGACAAGATCTCAATACTCTTGGGCTCGCGATTGGAGTTTCCGAGGCATTCCACGGCTACGATGGGCGTCTGGCAGGGCTCAGAGACACATCCGGCGGCGGCGAGCCTTTGACTTTTTATGGGGGTCAGGCATCTATTCCACAGCACAGAACGACATGAGTTCCGGGTAGTCTGCCTTAAGGCTGCACGTGAACCCGGGCTCCTTCACGATAGCAAGTGTCAAGTATCTTCGACGTAACTGATCTGTTGATCTTATATTATGAAAGGCCCGCTCGTACGCGGGAAAGGCATCCGTAAGCTCAGTAAGCGGAGGTATATATAGGGGTCGATACAGGGAGTCACGACTATCGAAATAAGGAGCGATATATAGCCATGGAACTGAAAAAGCAGATGTTTCTAGATCGTGACGAAATGACGCCGGTAAATTGTCACTGGGACGAAGGGTAGCATACCATTCCGCTGCCCGCAGGCGCACCGGCACATCTCGGCCTGCACATAACTCTTGAAGTACATCAAGGCGCCGCAAGTTGGCATATGTATCGACTATGTAAGTCTTCACCAAAATTAAAACAGAGCTTTGACCGAAGGGAGCATCGTCGCTAATCCGCGCTTCAAGTACTTCTCTTAAGTGCCTATCGATCTCCTGATCTTTGTGCTATTCCAATAATAGAATGGAACTATCTAAGGAGCCGAGAACCAGATCTACTTCGGCACGATTGGCCAACATTAGCCTTGGATTGTGCCAGGCTATTATGCCATCGTTCACCGGAATAGTTGACCGCAAGTTGTCTCTAATGTATTCGCTTGCTCGCTC
>JBEQUE010000082.1:0-83690 GCA_040349255.1 Acidobacteriota bacterium
CGGTGAGGACGCGCGCCGGGGTTTCGAGCGGCTTCAGGTTTGCCGGCAGGCCGGCGAGGATCTCGTAGGGCGTGGCCTTTCCGGGACGCTCGTGGCCGAGGCTCTCCAGCAGGAGGAGGAAGCGGTGGTAGGCGGCCAGGACGGCCTCCCGGTCCGGCAGGCCGAGCAGGGCGTCCAGGCCCTTGAACGGATCGGCGGCCGGGCCGGACGGCCGATGGGGACGGTAGAAAAGTCCGGCGAGGCGGTCCAGGAAGGCGCGCCAGCGGCTGGCTGTCCTGCTCCTCCAGCCGGCCAGGAGCGGCCAGAGACGGACGAGGCCCCAGAGCGCCGCTCCGGCGAGCAGGAGGATCAGGGGGATCAGAAGCCACTTGCCGATCCGGGCCAGCAGGCTCAGCATCCCGGCGGCCGGACCCGGGGATGGCGTCGATTCGGACTGGCGGCGCGGAGGCGGCGGTGTCTCGTCCAGGGAGCCGCCGGGCGCGGGCGGCAGCGAGGGATCGATCGGCAGCGCCATCTCTTCCCCGAGGTCTCCCTTCGGCATGGTCTCGGAAGGGCGGGCGGGGTCGAGCGTCTCCTGGTTGCCGCGGTTCTCCTCGACGCCCTCCCCCATCGTCGCCGGAGGCTTCAGACGGCCCGTACCCTGGTAGTCCAGCCCGGGCAGGGCCAGGCCGGCGGACAGCACCATCGCCAGGAAGAGCGCGGCCAGGGCCACGCGGCCCGGCACCAGGCCCGGCCTCACCCAGGCGCCCGCCCGCTCCGCCCGGCGGAGCGCGTCCAGGGTCGAGCCGGCCGCGAGCACGACGCCGGTCGAGAACAGGAAGACCACGACCGCGGCCAGCGCCTTCACCCCCGTCTGCGGCACCGCCGCCAGCAGCACCGGCTCGGTCAGGGCGAAGATCAGCAGGGCGATCGCGGCGAGTTGCGCCACCCGGGCCGCCGGGTTCCGCACCTCGACCGGAGGCTTCTCGTCAGGGATCGGCAGGCTCGGTCCGCCGTAGATCTGAGGGATGGTCCGCCGGGGCTGTGGGGCTCGATCGATCTCCGGGCTCAGCTCGCGGGTCACCCGGGTCGCGAAGTGCCAGACCGCGCCGACGATCAGCAGGTTCGCGAAGACCTGGCCGGCCTTGCCGGACTCCGGGTCCCAGGGCGAGGCGATCATCACCGCGATCGTGGCCGCGGCCAGGGCGCCGGAGTAGCAGCCCTTGACGTCTGCTTCGGATGTGGCTCGCATCGCCCGGTTGTAGCGCTCGATCAGGACCGTGGCCACGACGAAGCAGAAGCCGATCCACTTGAGCGACGCCCCGCCTCCCAGATAGGCCGAGCGCACGTCCACGAGATAGAAGAGGAAGGACGCCACCATGGCGATGACCGCCGCCGGCACCACCACGTGGTGGGTGAGAAAGCCGAGAAAGCTTTCGTCCAGCGGCTCGCGCTCGCTCACAGCGCCTGCGCTCCCAGTTGTTCGAGGTCCGACTCCTCCAGCACCGGGTAGATCGGCACGCCTTCCAGGAGACCGGTGGCGACCGTCCCCACACCGCCCTTCTGGATCCAGACCACGCCGACCTCGAAGCCCGAGCGGCGCAGCGTGCCGAGCGCCGCTCCCAGGCCGGGCCCGAGGTCGGGGGTCACGACGAGGATCACGTGCGAGCGCGGCAGCCGGGGGGCCTCGGCGGCGAGCAGCTCGGGCAGGGTGAGGCCGGGCGCGAGGGTGAGCCGCGCCAGGGCCGAGCGCAGGCGGTCGAGCTGCCAGCGCCCACCGCCGGGCTCCACCTCCACCGGCCGGAACGCCGGCATGCGGCGGCGCGCCTCGGTCTCCTGCACCACGTCCTCCAGGCGCCGGAAGCTGCCGCCGGTCCAGTCGGAGGGATAGCGGTCGGCCGCGTCGCCGCCGTTCGAGATCAGCCCCACCTCCTGTCCGTTCGCCAGGACGAACTCGGCGATCGAGGCCGCCGCGGTCACCGCCAGCTCGACCGCGGCATCCTCCTCGCCGGCAGTCGGGAACGCGGTCTTGCCCATCTCCACGGCGAGGAGGGCGCCTTCGAGCACCGCCGGCTCGTAGAGCTTCACCTGGAGCCGGCCCGACCTCGCGGTGGCGCGCCAGTGGATGCGCCGCAGGCTGTCGCCGGCCCGGTAGTCGCGCACGCCGAGGAACCGCGAGGGGTCTTCGAGCAGGCTGCGCCGGCGCGGCACCTCGTGCACCGGCCGGTGGCCCAGCGGCCAGCCCGTGCCGATGTCGATGGTCCGCGGCAGGACGGTGAGGAAGCGCACCTCCGGATCGATCCGGAACCGCCGCACCAGCCCCAGGGGATCGGTGGCCTCGATCACCGCCGGTCCCACGCGGTAGAGCCCGCGGCGGACGCCGTGGAGCACGCAGGCGTTGTGCACGGTCTCCTCGCTCGCCAGGGTCTGGAAGCCGCAGGTGGCGCCGTCCGCGGCGAGGCCGGGCTCGATCGCGTCGCGCCAGAAGACCCAGAGCGCCGGGAGCCGCTTCTGGTTGTGGAGGACCAGCCGGGACTCGACCGTACCGCCGATCTCGACGGTCTCGGCGCCGAGGCTCCGCCGCACCTCCAGGCCCAGCAGGCTCGCCGCGGGCAGGAACGCGCCGATCCCGAGGACGGCCGCGGCCACCACCGCGGCGTAGAGGAAGAAGCCGGCCGAGTAGAGCGACAGCAGGACCGCGAGCGCCGCCACGACGCCGAGCCAGAGGAAGGCCTGGCGCCGGCGGGCCCGTTCGACTCCCTTGTCGTTGCTCATCCAGCGGCGGCCATCTCGGGCGTGACGATCGGCGCCGGCACCGAGCCCACCGCCTGGTCCACCACCTGGGGGACGGAGCGCTTGGAGAGCCGGCCCTCGGCGCCGAGGATGACCCGGTGGTAGAGGATCGACGGATAGAGGCGCTTGACGTCGTCGGGCATCACGAAGCTCCGCCCGGCCATGGCCGCCCGCGCCTGGCAGGCCCGATAGAGGCCCTGGGTGGCTCGCGGGCCGCCGCCCAGGACCAGCTCGCGGGCGGTGCGCGTGGAGGTCGTCACCTGCACGATGTAGCGCCGCACCTCGGGGTGGACGTGGACCTCGCGGACCTGGTCCTGGAGCTTCGCCAGGACGTCGAGGCTCAGCACCTGGACGACGCCTTCGAGCGGGTCGGCGCGCTCGCCGCGCACCAGCATCTGCTCCTCGGCCTGCGGGCCCGGATAGCCGATCGACAGGCGCATCAGGAAGCGGTCGAGCTGCGCCTCGGGCAGCGGGAAGGTGCCCTCGTGCTCCACCGGGTTCTGGGTGGCGATGACGAAGAACGGCCGAGGGCATAGGTCCTGTTGTCCACGCTCACCTGCCGCTCGGCCATGCACTCCAGGAGCGCGGCCTGGGCGCGCGGCGTGGCGCGGTTGATCTCGTCGGCCAGCAGGATCTGGGTGAAGGCCGGGCCGGGATGGAACTCGAACTCGCCCGTCTTCTGGTTGAAGACGCTGGAGCCGGTGACGTCGCCGGGCAGCAGGTCGGGCGTGCACTGGAGGCGCCGGAACCCGCCGCCGAGCGTGCGCGCCAGCGCCTTGGCGAGCAGGGTCTTGGCCGTGCCGGGCACGTCCTCCAGGAGCAGATGCCCCTCGGCGAGCAGGCAGTTGAAGACCACCTCGAGGATCGGCCGCTTGCCGAAGACCACCGTCTCGAGCTGCTGAAGCACGGCCTCGGCGGCCTGCTGGACCTGCTTCACCGATCACCTCCGGGCACGAGCTTCAGGGTGGACTCGGTCCAGCCGGGCAGGAACGGGGCCGGCGCGCCCTCTTCCCAGAAGCGCTGGCTGTCGCGGTAGTGCGGCGAGAGCGGGTGGCCGCTCTGGCCCACCGGCATCTCGAAGAAGCCCGCCTCCTCCTTGCCGGGCGAGACCACGATGCGCTCCGAGGCGCCGAAGGCCGGGCCCAGGAAACGCGGCATGTCGGAGTCGCCCGGGAGCTGGCGCGGCTCGACGTTCAGCCAGCGCGCGGCGAAGCCGGGCAGCGCGCCCGAGAGCGGATGGACGATCCTCGTCGTGTTCCTCTCGCCCCAGGTGCGCGCGGCGAGGTCCTGCCCCTCGTAGGCCGCGAGCACGGCGTCGGCCGCGGCGAGGAGCTGCTCGTCCCAGCTTTTGTATTTCGGGTCGAGCAGATGGGCCGGCCGCTCGGTGACCAGCTTCCAGAGCGGGCCCTCGATCTGGCGCAGGTCGCCCGGATCGAAGCGCTCGTCGGCCCGGGCGCAGCGCGCCAGGATGGGCTCCAGGGTCCGATTGCGCACCTCGCGCCGGAACTCCTTAACCAGCCGGTAGGCCACGGAGTCGATCGACGCCCGGCCGGTCCAGCCGGTCTCGACCAGGCCGCGCATCTCGCGGCGGCGCGGGTGGTCCGCGGTCGCTCCGGCCGACAGGGTGCTCAACAGGAGGCCCTTCCAGCGCTCCAGGAAGAGGGCGCGGTCGTCGAGCTGGATGGCGAGCAGGTCCTGGGGCCGCGCCTTGTCGAGCGCGAGGAGGTCGTCGCGGATCTGGCGCGCGCGGGCCCCGAGCCAGTAGCCGCTGTCGCCGACCCGCTCCAGCTCCGGGCCTTCGACGACGCGGGAGTTCGCGGTCCAGATCCGGCCGAGCGGCGGATCGACGACCTTCGGGACCTCCTCGGACGCCAGCCAGCCGTTCCAGCCGCGGGTGCCATCCGCCCAGGACGAGGGGATCTGGCCCTCGAGGCCGGTCCGCTTCGGGATCTTGCCGACGATGGTCCAGGCGATCCGGCCGTCCTTGTCGGCGACCACGAAGTTCTGCGGCGGGATGCCGGCCTGGTGCGCGATCTCGACCGCCTCGTCCACGGTCCGGCTCTCCTCCAGGCTGAGGAGGTCGAGGTTGATCGCGTCCGGGTGGTGGGCGGTCCAGGCGAGGGCGAGCGGCCGGCCGAGGTGGTCGCGGTCGAAGAGGACCGGCCCCCAGACCGTCTCGCGGATATCGAGGACCTCGTCCTCGCCGCCCTTCACCGGGATGATCTCCTTGACGTGCTCGAAGCGGCGCGGCCCCTGCGGCGTGCGGTAGACCTCGGGGTCCTTCGGATCCGTCTCCACGATCACCAGGTCGTGCCAGTTCACGTAGCTGTTCGTGAAGCCCCAGGCGACCCGGCCGGTGCTGGCCACGGCGAAGGCGGGCACGCCAGGCAGGGTGACGCCGGTGATCCGCCGGTCGGAGAACGCCACCGACGCCCGGTACCAGGTGTTGGGGATCTGGATGCCCAGGTGCATGTCGTTGGCGAGCCAGGCCCGGCCGTCCGCGGTATGGGCGGCGGCCACCGCCCAGTTGTTGCTCCCGCGCGGCGTCCGGCGCTCGCCGACAGTGCGCCACGGGAGCGGCTTGGCGGGAACGGTCTCCTTGCGCAGGTCGAAGACCTCCGGCCCCGGGATGGGCGGCGTCGGCATGGGCTCGCCGACGAGCGGCGCGTCCCACTCGCTGCCGCTCTGCGAAAGGAAGTCGAACAGCGGCCCGGGCAGGAGGTCGTGCATGACGCCCAGGGAGAGCTCGCGGGTGCCGTCCGGGTCGTGCAGCTCGATGAACATGGCCAGGGTGACGAGGATGGAGTCCTCGGGCTTCCACGGCGCCGGGTCCTGGCGCAGGAGCAGGTACTCGAACGGCGGCGCCCCGAGCGCGGCGAGGCCGGCGTTGACCCCCTCGGCGTAGGCGTCCAGGACGAGCCGGTCGCGAGGCACCGCGGCGGCCACGTTGCGCCGCGCCACGTCGCGCAGGCGGTGGAGCCGGTGCTTGCGATCCACGTCGAGCGCCAGCTTCCCGAACAGCTCGGACAGCTCGCCGGCCGCCTGGCGGCGCAGGAGGTCCATCTGGAAGAAGCGCTCCTGGGCGTGGACGAACCCCAGGGCGCGCACGGCGTCCAGCCGGTTCGCGGCGCGGATCGTCGGTACGCCGAGGAGGTCGCGCTCCACGGCGACCGGCGCCTGGAGGCCGGCGAGGGCGCGTTCGCCGTCCACCTGCGGCAGGCTGCCCCGGAGCTGGCTGCGGACCCACAGGGCCCCGGCCGCCAGGACCGCGATCAGCAGGAGCAGGACCAGGCCGAGCCATTTCAGGGCGCGGCGCCGTTTCGGAGCGGTGGTGACCGGAGCGGGCTCCGGGGCGGAACGGGGAATGGGCAGGGCCTCGGCCATCGATCGTCTCCTTGGGGCAGCGCGTCTAGTTTAGACTCTGCCCGCCATGGCCACGTTCCCGGATCTCCGCGCCTTTCTCGACCGCCTGCGCCGGGACGGCGATCTGGCCGTGGTCGAGGCGCCGGTGGACGCCCGCCTGGAGGTGGCGGAGATCCATCGCCGGGTGATCGCGGCCGGAGGTCCGGCCCTGCTGTTCACCAACGTCAAGGACTCGGACCTGCGGCTCGCCACGAACCTCTTCGGCACCGCGCGGCGGGCCGAGCTGGCATTCGGCGAGCGCCCTCTGCGCCTGATCAAGAGGCTGGTCCAGCTCGCCGAGACGCTGATGCCGCCCACGCCCGGCAAGCTCTGGGGCGCCCGCGACCTGGCGGGCGAGGCCTTGAGGATCGGCCTCTCCCGGCGCCGCTCCGGCCCGGTGACCGAGGTGGTGACTGACGACGTCCGGCTCGACCGGCTGCCGGTCCTCACCACCTGGCCCGAGGACGGCGGCCCGTTCGTCACCCTGCCGCTGGTCTACACCGAGCATCCGGACGGCAAGGGGCACAACCTGGGCATGTACCGGCTCCAGGTCCACGACCGGCGGACGACCGGCATGCACTGGCAGATCGGCAAGGGCGGCGGCTTCCACTACGCCGTGGCCGAGGCGCGGGGCGAGGAGCTGCCGGCCACGGTCTTCCTCGGCGGTCCGCCCGCTCTGATCCTGGCCGCCATCGCGCCGCTGCCCGAGAACGTGCCGGAGCTGATGCTCGCCTCGCTGATCGCCGGCGAGCGGCTGCCGCGCATCTCGCCGCCGCCGGTCGGTCGGCACCCCCTCGTGGCGAACGCCGAGATCGCGCTGATCGGCCGGGTGCCGCCCCGCGAGCGCCGTCCGGAAGGGCCGTTCGGCGACCACTATGGCTATTACTCGCTGCGCCACGACTACCCGGTCTTCCACGTGGACTGGATGGCGAGGCGGCGCGACGCGATCTTCCCGGCCACGGTGGTGGGCAAGCCGCGCCAGGAGGATTTCTTCATCGGCGACCTGCTCCAGGACCTGCTCTCGCCGCTCTTCCCCCTGGTCATGCCCGGGGTGCAGGCGCTGTGGTCCTACGGCGAGACCGGCTACCACTCGCTGGCCGGCGCCGTGGTGCGGGAGCGCTACAAGCGCGAGGCGATGGCCTCGGCCTTCCGCATCCTGGGAGAAGGCCAGCTCTCGCTGACCAAGTTCCTGCTGGTCACGGACCGGCCGGTCGACCTCAAGGATTTCCGGGCCACGCTGACCCACATCCTGGAGCGGACCCGGCCGGAGACCGATCTCTACGTGTTCTCGAACCTGTCGATGGACACGCTGGACTACACCGGCCCGGCGGTCAACGAAGGCTCGAAGGGGGTCTGGCTCGGCCTGGGCGACCCGGTGCGGGAGCTGCCGCGCGAGTTTTCGGCGGAATCCGTCCCGGCCGGGCTCACGGATGTCCGGGTGTTCTGCCCCGGCTGTCTGGTGATCCAGGGTCCGCCCTACTCCGTGGACGCCAGGGCCGCGGAGGTCTTCATCACCCACCCCGCCTTCCGCGACTGGCCGCTGGTGGTCCTGACCGACGACGCCCGCCGGGCCACGGCGAGCGAGATGAACTTCCTCTGGACCATCTTCACCCGCTTCGAGCCGGCCGCCGACCTCCACGCCGCGGGCATCCGGGTGGTGAGGAACCACCTCTCCTACACGCCGCCGGTGCTGATCGACGCCCGCATGAAGCCCTGGTTCCCGGAGGAGCTCTTCTGCGACGAGGAGACCGCCGCCACGGTCAGCCGCCGGTGGAAGGAGTACTTCCCGGGAGGCAAGGTGGAGATGGGGGACTCCGGGGCGGGGCACCTCACCCCCTAACCCTCACCGGCGCTCCTTGGCCTTGAACGACCAGGTGAAGGTGAAGCGCGCGACGACCGCGCCGTCCGGCGCGGTACCGGTGCTGACGGCCTCGAAGGTGTTGGGCTCGCCGGCGAGCGCCTTCGCGACGGCGGCGGCGAGGGCCCGGCCGTCCGCGCAGGTGAAGGACGTCAGGCCGGTGGCCTTCTTGCCGAACTCCGCGATCATGCCGGTGATGAGCATCGAGACCGGCTTCGGCGCCAGCTCGACCTCCAGCAGGGCGAGCGCCCCGGTGGACATCTCGGCGGCCATGCTGAGCGCCGCGAAGTAGGTGGAGCGGAACGGGTTCGTGCTCCGCCAGCCGTAGGGCACCGTGACCGTGCAGTGCTCGGCGTCCAGCTCCCGGACCTTGAGGCCCGCGACGAGCGCGAGCGGCAGCTTGGCCAGCATGAACCCGCGCATCTGCCACGGGCTGAGCATGCGGCGGCGGAGCCGGGTGACCGCGGGGGTATCTACCATGGGATCTGCCTCCGGTCCCTGAAAAACCCGCCGGTCGGGCCGCCGTCCGGGAGGGTGGCGAGCCAGACCGCGGTGTCCGCCCCGGCCTCGACCGGGCGCGGCGCTCCGCGGCCGCCCATCTCGGTCTGGACCCAGCCGGGGCACATCGTGTTCACGAGGACGTTGGTGCCGCGCAGCTCGTCCGCCAGGATGCGGGTGAGACCGTTCAGCGCGAGCTTCGAGACCCGGTAGCTGGCGTAGCCTCCCATCATCTCCGACATGGCGCCCAGGCCGCTCGACACGTTCACGATGCGGCCGTAGCGGCGGCGCTGCATCACGGGCACGACCGCCTGCGAGAGCGCCCAGGGGCCGACCACGTTGGTCTCCAGCGACTCGTGGACCACCTCCATCGGGACCGTCAGGCCGCCGGTGTGATGGTCCAGGAACACGCCGGCGTTGTTGACCAGGACGTCCACGCCGCCGAGCGCCTGCTCGAGGAACGCGGCCAGCCGGGCGATGCCGGCCGGGTCCCGGACGTCCAGTTGATGGGAAACCACGTCCTCGCCGAGCCCGGCCGCGGCCTCGCGTGCCTTGGCCTCGTCGCGCGCGGTCAGCACCACCTTGAGCCCCAGCTTCCGGAGCTGGCGGCAGATCTCGAGACCGATCCCCCGATTGCCGCCCGTGACGACGGCGACCCGCTGCTGATCCATGCAGGAAAACCTCCTGCTTCCCATTCTAAGGGATCAATCAAAGGATCAGTCGAGCAGGCCCTTCGCGGTCAGCCACTCCTTGTTGAACTTCGAGAGATAGCGCTCGCCGGAGTCCGGCAGCAGGGTCACCACGAGACCGTCCTCGTCCAGGCCCTGCGCCACCTGGCGCGCGGCGGCCACGGCGGCGCCGCCGGACGAGCCGGTGAAGATCGACTCCTTCTTCGCCATCTCCAGGGTCGCCCGGTAGGCGGTCTTGTCGTCGATCGTGATGATGCCGTCGATGTAGTCCCACCAGACCGCGGCGGGCATGAAGTCCTCGCCGATGCCGTCGATCAGGTACTGGTGGATCTGATCGGCGGGCGGCAGCTCGCGGTGCTCGAAGTAGTAGGCGTAGACGCTGCCGACCGTGTCCACGCCGATCACCCGGACCTCCGGGTTCTGCTCCTTGAGGTACTTCGCCGTGCCGCTGATCGTGCCGCCGGTGCCGACGCCGGTCACCCAGTGGGTGACCTTGCCGTCGGTCTGGCGCCAGATCTCCGGGCCGGTGGTGCGGTAGTGGGCCTCGGGGTTCGCCTGGTTGTAGTACTGGTAGGGCAGGTAGGCGCCCTCCTCGTCGCGGATCCTCTCCGCCACCTTGTAATAAGAACGCGGGTCGCTCGCCTCTACGTTCGTGGGGCAGGTGATGACGGTGGCGCCGAGCGCCTCCAGGAGGGCGACCTTCTCCTTGGGGATCTTCTCCGCGGCCGTGCAGATCAGCCGGTAGCCCCGCAGGTTGGCGGCCAGGGCGAGGCCCGCGCCGGTGTTGCCCGAGGTGGGCTCGACGATGGTGCCGCCGGGCTTGAGCTTGCCCGTGCGCTCCCCCTCCTCGATCATGGCGATGCCGATGCGGTCCTTCACGCTGCCGCCGGGGTTGAAGTACTCCACCTTGGCGGCGAGCGTCGCCGGACCGGGATGGAACCGGCCGAGCTTGACGAGCGGGGTGTTCCCCAGGGTCTCCAGGATGTCGTTGTAGATTTCCATGGCCTCTCCAAAGAGCGGCGGGATGGTAGCACACCGGTATCGACGGGGCCCGGCGGGCCCGGAACGGTAGAATCAGCGCAAATGCGTACCAAGATCGAGCAGGAGACGGCCGAGCATCCGATCCTCGCCCCGGCCTCGCGGCAGATGGCGGAGGAGGCCGCGTGGGCCCGCCGGCAGGCCCTACGCGCCAGCTTCCGCGTGCTCCTCCCGTTCCTGCTCGCCGCCGCACTGGGCGCCGTGAACCGGATCGACGGCGTGCTCAAGGCCACCCACGAGCTCGAAGGGCTCGCGGCGCGCACGGTCCCGCCGGACGGCGGGCCGCCGGAGACGATCAGCCACCTCGCGCACCGCCTGGCCGAGGAGGTGTACGGCGAAAAGCACGACGAGGAGGCGGCGGACCGCTACGAAAGCCTCGTCCGCGTCGTGGCCAAGGAGATGGACCGCGCCGGCGGCAAGCTCGACGTGTTCAAGGACCAGGCGCGCTCGCTCCTGCTGGTCAACTCCCTGTTCCCGATCGGCGTCCAGGCCCTGCTCCTGTTCTTCTTCCCCGGCCTCCTCCTCTCCGGCTTCCTGCGCGCGGCGCAGGGCATCCGGCAGGCGGCGGAGGCGGGCGAACCCGCCACCTTCGCCGGCCACGTCTGGTACCGCCGCTACCGGCACCTGCTGCAGGAGCAGGATCACCGCTTCTTCTGGCGCCGGCTCGGGTTCGCGCTGCTGATGAGCTACGGCACGATCTACCTGGTCGCGCCGCTCGGCGTGAAGGCCATGGAGATCGGCGACTACCTGACGCTCAACTCGATCCCGGGCGAGCCCACCTACCCGTTCCTGCTCACCGCGTTCCAGAAGGCGCCGCCGTTCTCGGTGGGCTTCGCCGGCTTCTATCTGTACGCCCTGACGCTGTTCGTCCGGCGCTACACCACCCACGACCTGAACGACCGGATCTACGTGCCGCTCTTCCTGCGCGGCGTGACGGTCGTGCTCCTCGGCTGGGTCCTGGCCTCGATCGGCGACGAGGGCGGCCTCTCGCGGGCCCTGGTCTTCGCGGTGGGCATCTTCCCGCAGGCCGGCCTCCAGGCCGTCGCCAAGATGACCCAGACCACGGTGGACCGCCTTTCGAACGAGGGCGGCTCCGCTTTCAAGACCATCCCCGAGATCGACTTCTGGAAGGAGACCACGTTCCTGGAGACGGGGATCAACGACTTCAACGACCTCGCCAAGGCCAATCTCGACGAGCTGCTGGTCGATCTCGGGATGAACCCCGCCGTGCTCCTGCGGGCGGTGGACCGGGCGGTGCTGATCCACGTCCTCGGCGCCGAGGCAGCGGCGAAGCTCGCAACCATCCCCCTGTTCACCGCCAGCGACGTGGTGTTCTACACCCGGGGCCGGGACGCCTGGGCCGGACGCTGGACGGAGGCGGGCGCGGAGCCACGCTTCCCGCGCGGCGAGGCGCTCGACGCCGGGCAGCGCGAAACGCGCGAGCGGACTGTGGAGGAGGCTCTCGGAGCCAAGGACATCTGCCTCCAGCTCGACCACCTGGGCCACGACCGCAACGTCCAGACGGTCATCGACAACCTGGTGTCGTACCAGAGCCTCTGACTATTTCTCCTCCCAGTCCCAGAAGTAGTCCTTGTTCGTCAGGACCGTCTCCTCCTCCTTCGCCTCCTCGGGTGCATAGCCGCCCTGCTCCGGCGTCACCTCGCCGCGGATGACGGCGAGCTGCTCGACCAGATCCTCGGTCTCGCGCTCCCAGTACTCGTTGGTGCCGAACTGCGGCCAGGCTTTCGGGAACGCCGGGTCGTGCCAGCGCTTCGCGAGCCACGCCGCGTAGTGGACGACCCGCAGGCCGCGCAGGACCTCGATCAGGGAGAGGGTCGAGCGGTCGAAGGCCCGGAACTGCTCGTAGCCTTCGAGGAAGACCTGCCTCTGCCGCAGGGCCCAGGCGTCGCGGCCGGGCAGCGCCAGCCAGAGGTCCTGGACCGCCGGGCCGACCACCATGTCGTCGAAGTCCAGGACGCGGAGCAGGCCGTCCCGGAACAGGATGTTGCCCAGGTGGAGATCGCCGTGGAGGCGGTGGACCGGCAACCCCTCCATCGCCCGGTCGGCGATGTCGGCGATGTCGAAGGCGGCGTCGAAGTAGCGGTCACGGACGTGGTTCGGAACCGTGCCGTGCTCGGCGAGCCAGTCCACGTTGTCCCGGATGTAGGCGTCCGCGGTGAGGCGGACCCGGTGTCCGGCCGGGCGTCGGACGGCGGCGTTGTGCATCCGGCCCACGAGCAGGCCCAGGCGGCGGACGGCCTCGTCGTCGAGCTCGTCCGGCGCCCGGCCGCCGCGCCGGTCGGAGAGCGAGTACCAGATGCCTTCGATCCGGCGCAGGGTGCCGCCGCCCGGGAACGGCCGCATGGTGCAGACCGGCAGCTCATCGGCGGCGAGGTCGTCGAGGAACTGATGCTCCTCGAGGATCTGCTCCTCGCTCCAGCGGCCGGGGCGGTAGAACTTGGCGACGACGCGGGAGCGGTCCGCCAGCTCGACCTCGTAGACCCGGTTCTCGAACGAGTTCAGCGGATAGCACACCGGGTTGCAGCGCAGCCCCCCGGCCTCGACCGCGGCGAGCACCGTCTCGGGCGTGAGGGAGAGGAACAGGCCGGTGGTGTCGTCCTCCTTCATGAGGCCAGGGTAGCATGGGGCCATGCGGCTGGCCGACCTCGTCTCCACCTCCTCGCGCGTCGCCGAAACCCGTTCCCGGTCCGAGAAGATCGCCGCCCTGGCCGGACTGCTGCGCCGGCTCGGCCCCGAGGAGGTCGACCCCGCCGTGGCCTGGCTGTCGGGGAACCTCCGGCAAGGCAGGATCGGCCTCGGCCCGGCCGCGGTGCGCAGCGCCTCGCCCGGGACGGCCGCGGCGGACCCGTCGCTGACCGTCGGCGAGGTGGATGCCGCCTTTGGCCGGATCGCCGGCGCCACCGGGCCGGGCTCGAACGCGGAGCGGGCGCGGCTGCTCTCCCCCCTGCTCGCCCGGGCCACGGCCGAGGAGCAGGGTTTTCTCGTCCGGTTGATCTTCGGCGAGTTGCGCCAGGGAGCGCTCGCCGGGTTGATGGCCGAGGCCCTGGCCGCGGCCGCGGAGGTCCCGGCGAACGACGTGCGGCGCGCCCTGATGCTGGCCGGCGAGCTGCCGGAGGTGGCGCGGGCCGTCCTCCTGGAAGGAAGGCCCGGCCTCGCCCGGTTCCGCCTGGAGCTGTTCCGGCCGCTCCAGCCCATGCTGGCGCAGGCGGCCGGGGACACCTCCGAGGCGCTGGAGCGGTTGGGAGAAGCGGCCCTGGAGCTGAAGCTCGACGGCGCGCGGGTCCAGGTCCACAAGGAGGGCGACGAGGTGCGGGTCTACTCCCGGCGCGGCAACGAGGTGACGCCGGCGGTGCCGGAGCTGGTGGAGTCGGTCCAGGCGCTCCCGGCCGCTCGGCTCCTCCTGGACGGCGAGGTGATCGCCCTGCGGCCCGACGGCTCGCCGCACCCCTTCCAGGTCACCATGCGCCGCTTCGGCCGCAGGCTGGACGTGCCCCGGATGCGCGGCGAGCTGCCGCTCACCCCGTTCTTCTTCGACCTCCTCCACCTGGACGGCGCGGACCTGATCGACCGGCCGGCCGGCGAGCGCTTCGCGGCCCTGGGCGAGGCGGTCCGGGGCCTGGCCGTGCCGCGGATCGTGACCGCCGACGCCGAGGCCGCGGACTCGTTCTTTGCGGAAGCGCTCGCCCGCGGCCACGAGGGGATCATGGCCAAGGCCGTGGACGCGCCGTACGAGGCGGGCCGGCGCGGCGCCTCGTGGCTGAAGATCAAGCCGGCGCACACCCTGGACCTGGTGGTCCTCGCCGCCGAGTGGGGCCACGGCCGGCGGCACGGCTGGCTCTCGAACCTCCACCTCGGAGCGCGGGACCCGGACAACGGCGGCTTCGTCATGCTCGGCAAGACCTTCAAGGGTCTGACCGACGCGATGCTCGCCTGGCAGACGGCGAAGCTCCAGGAGCTGGCCCTGGGGACCGAGGACGGCTGGGTGGTCCACGTGCGGCCCGAGCTGGTGGTGGAGGTGGCCTTCAGCGACGTGCAGGAGAGCCCGATCTACCCGGGCGGCATGGCGCTGCGCTTCGCCAGGGTCAAGCGCTACCGCGAGGACAAGCCGGCCTCCGAGGCGGACACGATCGCCACGGTGAGAAAGATCTTCGCGGGAGCAAGGTAAACTCTTCCCAGCCATGACCGAGCCCGAGTTCACCGAGCTGGCCCAGTTCGAGATCGACCCGCGGTCGGTGCGGATGCTTGAGCGCGGGTACTGCCTGGAGAACGACGTGGTCGTGCTGGGCGTGGTGGACCGGAACGTCTCCGAGCCGGTCACGGTCGGGATGCTCGACCCGGCCCGCCGGGCCCTGGTCCACGCGATCTCGAAGACCCTGGGCCGGTCGGTGCGGGCGGTGCGGCTCAACGCATGGGAGATCCGGCGGGCGCTCGACGAGGGCTGGGGGCTCGCCGAGGAGAGCCGCACCCGGCTCAGCCTGCGGCCGGTCCGCGACATCTCCTTCGAGCGCGACGGCGAGATCCCCGGCCTGCTCGACGAGATCCTCGGCCGCGCCGTGGATCTCGGGGCGAGCGACGTCCACATCGAGACCTACGAGGACGACGTGGACGTCCGCTTCCGGATCGACGGCGTCCTGCGCCAGGTCGCCACCCCGCTCGCGAAGGACAACGTCCAGGCCGCGATCAACCGGCTGAAGGTCCTCTCCGGCCTCGACGTGGCCGAACGGCGCAAGGCCCAGGACGGGCGCATCCAGGCCACCTTCCAGACCCACGAGGAGGAGCGGGGCGTGGACTTCCGCCTCTCCGTCGTGCCCGGACCGTTCGGGGAGGACGCGGTGCTGCGCATCCTCGACAGCGCCGCGCCGCTCCCCCTGGAGCATCTCGGGCTCGGCGACGACGAGCTCGCCGTCTTCGAGCACCTCATCCGGAACCCGGAGGGCCTGATTCTCGTCACCGGCCCCACCGGCAGCGGCAAGACCACCACCCTCTACGCCGCCCTGCACCGGATCAACACGCCCGAGAACAAGATCCTCACCGTCGAGGACCCGATCGAGTACCACTTCGAGAAGACCAACCAGAAGCAGGTCTCGTCCAACATGGGGTTCTCCGACTACGCCCGCGCCTTCATGCGCCAGAACCCGGACATCATCCTGATCGGCGAGATCCGCGACGAGCCCACCTCCAGCGCCGCCATCCGCGCCGCCCAGACCGGCCACCTGGTCCTCTCCACCCTGCACACCACGGACTCCGTGCGGACCGTCTCCCGCCTCCTCACCCTCGGCGTGGACCCAGGCCTGATCGCCGGCTGCCTGCTCGGGGCCGTGTCCCAGCGCCTGGTCCGCAAGCTCTGTCCGGAATGCCGGGTCGAGGCCGAGCCCGGCTCGCGCGAGGCCCGGCGCCTCGGCCTGGGACCGGACGACGGACCGTTCTTCCGCGCCCGGCCGAGCCGCGACTGCCCCGTCTGCACCGGCCGGGGCTACAAGGGGCGGGTCGGCGTCTACGAGCTGTTCGTCCTCGACTCCGAGCTGGCCGACCTGATCGCCGAGCGCGCGCCCATCCACCAGGTCCGCTCCCTGGCGATCGGCAAGGGGATGAGGACGCTGGTCGACGACGCCGTGCGCAAGGCCCGCGCCGGCGCCACCTCCCTGGAGGAGATCCTTCGCACCGTGCCGTACCGGATGCTGGCCGGCGGCTGAGCCGGCCTCCGGGAGGCCCCCCGGAGCTCCCGGGGGTAGACTACGCAGGCACATGGAATTCGACAGGAGCGGCTCCACCGTTCAGGAGGCCCTGCAACCGGAGGGAGGGCGGCTCGGCGCGCCGCCGTCCCTGCCCGCGCTCACCCTCCTCGGCCACCCGGACCTCTCCAGGACGGGCGAGCGGGTCTTCCTGCCCGACCTCGCCCGCGGGCGCGACGTCCTCCTGTCCCGCGAACGGCCGCTCTTCGCCGCGCCCGGCGATCCCGGGGCCGGCATCCCGCTCGGCGACCCCTTCCTCAGCCGCAGCCCGCTCCGCCTGGAGCCCCTGCCCCCCCTCGGCCAGGGCGGCGTCCTCCTCCACCTCGACGGCAGCCGCACCCGCGTCTCCGTCGACGGCGAGGCGGTCGCGGAGAGCCGGACCCTCTCCGCCGCCGAGCTCGAGGACGGGGCGGTGCTCCTCCTCGCCGACCGCGTGGTCCTTCTCCTCCAGCGCCGGCCGGCCCCGCTTCCCGGTCCGGCCGGAGGGTTCGGGCTGCTCGGCGAGAGCGCCGGCCTGGAGGCCGTGCGGCGCGCCGTCGCCCGCGTGGCCCCCCTGCCCACCGCCGTCCTCCTGCGCGGCGAGACCGGCACCGGCAAGGAGGTCGTCGCCCGCGCCCTCCACGAGCACGGCCCGCGGGCCGGCGGGCCGTTCGTGTCGGTCAACCTCGCCGCCCTGCCGCCGTCGCTCGCCGCCGCCGAGCTGTTCGGCGCGCGCAGGGGGGCCTACACCGGCTCGGTGCGCGACCAGCCCGGCCTGTTCGTCCTCGCCCACGGCGGCACGCTCTATCTCGACGAGGTCGGCGAGGCCCCGCCCGAGATCCAGGTGATGCTGCTGCGCGCGCTGGAGACCGGCGAGGTCACGGCGGTCGGCGATCCCACGCCGCGCAAGGTGGACGTGCGCATCGTCTCCGCCACCGACGCCGATCTGGAGGAGGCCATCCGCCGCGGCACGTTCCGCTCGCCCCTGCTCCACCGCCTGTCGGGCTACCTGATCCGGCTGCCGCCGCTGCGCGAGCGCAAGGAGGACGTCGGCCGGCTGCTCGTCCACTTCCTCCGCGTCGAGCTGGAGAGGATCGGCGAGACCCTGCCGCCCCGCGGCTCGGCGGCTCCGGCCACGCCGTGGCTGCCGGCCGGCCTGGTGTCGCGGCTGGTGCGCTACCCGTGGCCGGGCAACGTCCGCCAGCTCCAGAACGTGGCGCGGCAGCTCGCCATCGACGGCCGCGGCCAGCCGGTCCTCCTGGACTCCCCCGAGCTCGACGCGCTCATGCCGCCGATGCCAGGCACCGCCCCGGCGGCTCCCGATCGGACGCCATTGCTCGAGCCCCCTCCAAAGGCCCGCGGCCGGCGGCCGGCCGAGATCTCCGAGGACGAGATGATCGCGGCGCTGCGCGCCCACCGCTGGAACCTCAAGGCCGCGGCCGACGCGCTCGGCATCCCGCGCACCTCCATGTACCTGCTCCTGGAGCGCTCGGAGCGCGTGCGCCCGGCCGCCAGGGTGCCGGCCGAGGAGATTCTCGCCGCCCACGCGCGCTGCGGCGGCGACCTCGAAGCCATGGCCGCCGAGCTGGAGGTGTCGGAGCGCGCCCTCCGCCAGCGGCTCCGGGACCTGGGGCTGCCGTGAGCGAGGACGAGGAGAGCGGCTCGACGATCGGACCCTACCGGGTCGACCGCCGGCTCGGCGGTGGCGGCATGGGCGAGGTCTTCCTGGCCTGGGACCCCCGGCTGGAGCGCGAGGTGGCGGTCAAGCGCATCCGTTCCGGCACCACCGAGACCGGCGCCGACCCCGGGCGCCGCGCCCGCTTCCGCCACGAGGCGAAGATCACGGCCGCCCTCAACCACTCGGCCATCGTCCAGGTATTCGACCTGATCACCGAGGGCGACACCGACCACCTCGTCATGGAGTACGTGCCCGGGCTCAGCCTGCACGAGGTGCTGCGCGGCGGCCCGCTCCCCCTGGCCCAGGGGCTGGCCGTGGCCGCCGACGTGGCCGAGGGTCTCGCCTACGCCCACCGCCGCGGCGTGCTGCATCGGGACCTCAAGACCGAGAACGTGCTGCTCACCCCCGAGGGACAGGCCAAGATCTCCGACTTCGGGATCGCGCTGCGCCGCTCGACCGGGCCCGAGGCCGAGCGCCTGACGCGCGAAGGCATGGTGGTCGGCACCTGGCGGGTGATGTCCCCCGAGCAGGCCTGCGGCGAGGAGGTCGACGCGCGCTCCGACCTCTTCTCGCTCGGCGTCCTGTTCTACGAGCTGTTCACGGGCTCCTCCCCGTTCCTCGCCTCCTCCGGCCGGGAGACCGTGCGGCGCATCCTGGGAGAGGTGCCGAAGCCGGCCGCCGAGCTCAACCTGGAGATCCCGGTCGAGCTCTCGGACCTGATCCACGAGCTGCTGGAGAAGGACCCGCCCATGCGGCCCGCGAGCGCCCGCGAGGTGGCCGACCGCCTGCGCGCCCTCGCCGCCCGCCCGTCGGTCGAGGAGCAGGCGACGATCTATCCGGCGTACCCGGCGACGGCTCCCACCGCCGCGCCGCCCGCAACCCCCGCTCCAAGACCTCCGCAGGTTCCTCCGGGGCGGCGCCTCCCCATCCGTGTCCTCGCCGGCATCGCCATCCTCACCGCCGTGGCCGTGGCCCTGATCCTCTTCCTGCGCGACCGGCCCTCGCCGCCCCCGCCGCCAATACCGCCGCTCTACGTGGCCGTGCTCCAGCCCACGCTGCGCAGCGGCTCGCCCTCGGACGAAACCGACTTCCTCGCCTTCGCCCTGCGCGGTGCCCTGCAGAGCGCGCTCACCCGGTTCGACGGCGTGTTCCCGAAGGCGCCCGCCGAGGTCGACGCCGTCTCCGGGAAACCCGCCGCCGTGGCCCGGGCCGTGGCGGCGGCCGAAGTTCTGGCGCCCTCCTTCGCCTGCCGCGGGGGGACCTGCTCCGTGGAGGTCTCGCGGCTGCGCGGCTCCGACGGCGCCGTCACCTGGAGCGACCGCGTCGACGTCCCGCTCGACGACCCGCTGACCGCGGCCCAGGCCCTGACCGTCCTGGTCCGCAAGGGCTATCCCGAGCGCCGGCTCCGGCCGGGCGTGCCCGACCTGCGCGTCGCGCCCGAGGACTACGCCGAGTACCTGGACGTCCGCCGGCGGCTCGTCGCCGGCTCGCGCGAGGACCCGGCCCTGCTCCAGCGGCTGGAGGGGGTCCGCCGCCGCTCCCCGGACTTCGTCGACGCCTACCTGATCGAGGCGCAGATCGGCCTCAACCGGTTCGAGCAGACCCGCGACGCGGCCCACCTCGACCGCGCCCTGGCGCTGCTGGCCGACGCCCAGTCCCGCGCGCCGGGCGACCCCGAGGTGGGCTATACCCGGGCCTGGGGCCAGCTCCGGGCGGGCCGGCTCGCGCAAGCCGAAGCCGCGCTCGCCGACTTCGAGCGCAAGGCGCCCGGCGACGTCCGGGTGCTCGACCTGCGCGCCGACCTCCTGGAACGGCAGGGGAAGCCCGCCGAGGCCCTGGCCCTGTCGCGCCGGGCCGCCGGCGTCCAGCCCTCCTGGGCGCGGCTCTACGGCTACGCCCGCCGGGCCTGGCGCCAGGGCGAGACGGCCACCGCCCGCGAGACCCTCGAGACCCTGCTGGCGCGCTCGCCGGGCAACCCGGCCGGCCGCACCCTCCTCGCCACCGTCGAGCTGACCAACGGCGACCCGGCCCGCGCCGCCCGGCTCTACGAAGAGATCGCCGCGGCGCAGCCGGCGGACTCCAGCGTCCTGGCCAACCTCGGCCTCGCCCGCATGCTCCAGGGCGACTACGCGGCGAGCGCAGCGGCCCTGGAGCGCGCGGTCGGGATGGAGCCGGAGAGCTACGTCCTCCTCCTCAACCTCGCCCAGGCGCGCGGGCTCCAGGGGAGGAAGGCCGAGGCCGAGCGCATGCTCCGCCGGGTGCTCGAGCTCTCCGAGCGCGACCCGGCCGCCGGGGAGTGGCAGCGCCTGACCGTGCGCGCCCAGGCCTTCGCGCAGCTCGGCGAGCCGACGAAGGCCGTGGCCGAGGCGCAGGAGGCGCTGCGCCTAGCCCCCCGCAGCGGCCAGGTGGCGTTCGAGGCCGCCCTGGTCTACGCCCTGGTCGGCGACCGCACGGCCGCGCTGGTCAACGCCCAGCGCGCCCGGGACCTCGGGTTCGAAGCCCCGGGCTGGTTCCGCCTCCCCTGGTTCGAGCCCCTGCGCTCCGACCCCGGCTTCCGACGGCTCCTCGAAGCGTCCGGGAGCTAGATGCAGATGCCGCTCGCCGTGCACGATGGCGGCTGGATCACCGTGGGGTCGAGCTGCATGCGGATGCCCCGGCGGCGCCACATCTCCAGCTCGTCCCCTCCGACGTCGAGCAGGGAGAACCCGTCCTTCAGGTCGGCCTCCAGATAGAACGTGGTGATCTGGCCGACCAGGCAGTAGTTCTTCTCCTGCTCGGGGCTGCCGATCGTGCAGCCGTGGCGCCCGGTCTCCTGGATCCAGAGGAGCTGGGCCCGCTTTCCTTCCTCCTCGCGCTCCGCCGACCGGAGCTGCGCCGGCCACCCGCGCGGCTCGTATCCGTGGACCCGGACCTCGCCCGGGTTGGCGGGCGCCCGCTCGAAGCGGAGGTCGATCCCGGTCTTGGTCGCGATCTGGATCGCGATGTCCTTGACGTCGTCCTCGCGCAAGCAGATCGTCGGCTCCAGCCCCAGGCAGGGCGGCAGGAGGGCCTGCGCCTCGGGCAGGAACAGGTCGTACACCGGCCGGCCGAAGACGTCGGAGCCGAGCATCTTGATCGTGTACGGCTCGGGCTTGCCGGGGTCGCCGATCCCGAGGTCGGGGCCGGCCTCCTCGGGCCGGTTGACGATCGCGAGATAGAGGCCGCCGTCCACCAGCTCCGGATCGGTGGGGTCGCGGTCGAGCAGCCGGCAGACGATGCGCAGAGCGGTCACCTTCACGAAGCCGCCGTGCGCCTTGTTCGCCTCCTCCTGGTCCCAGGTCAGCTCGCAGGTCCGGGGGTCGAGCAGCGCCGCGGTCAGCCCGGCGACCGGGGCGTACGGGTCGGTGACCGACTCGACCACCGGAACGCCGGCGTCGTCCGTGAGGATCTCCACGCCCTGCTTCCCGTCGATCCGGAACAGGAACCGGAGCACTTTCCCCGCCTGGAGGATCTGGACGCCGGGCTCGAAGCGCGTGTCCCACGGCGCCCGGACGTAGTCGAAGATCGTCGGGTAGAGGGCCCGGCACAGGTCCCCGCCCTTGAACGTGATGCCGGTGATCTCGAGGTCGTAGCCGGCCTCCTCGCGAGCCGGCGCCAGGGTCGCACTGCGGAGATTACTGAGAGTGCCGGGATTGCCGAGAGTCTCGATCATGTCGCGCCTCCTTTTTGAGCTGTTGACGACCGGGACAAGGCAACGGGCGTGCCACGCCGCTCTCCGGGGGAGAGGGCCCTCCGGACGGTTCCTCCGACGCGTCGGACCGGGGTTTCCGACGCGTCGGCCGACGCGTCGGAGGGAAGGGACAGGGGGCGGCCGGAGCCGCCCCCTGGAGAGAGGCTTCAGGGCTTCTCGGAGAGCAGCAGGGAGAACATGAAGTTGAAGGTGGTGTTCTGCGTGAAGGTCGCGCCGCCGTTGTCCGAGACGTACGAGTAGCCGAAGATCGGCGCGTCGTTCGACGGCACGCCGCCGTCGAGGCCGATCATCGGCGGGACGCCGTTGGGGCCGGCGAACGGCGTCGTGGTCGGGATGCGCAGCACCAGGAACAGGTTCTGGATCTGGCCCGTCTGGATGCCGTGCCGGATGGCCAGGGTGGTCAGCTCGGGGAGCGGGAAGTAGAGCGGGGCGAAGTCGTTGTCCTGGGCGAAGAAGCTGACGTCGCGCACCAGCGGGTGGGCGAGGTCGATGGTGGCAGTCGAGCCGCTGACCGTGCCCTTGGCGATCGTCGCCTCGGCGTAGACCGGCGCGGTCGAGGCGTCGCTCTGGAAGGTCAGGAACGTGGCCGCCTGGATCACCAGGTCGCCGCCCGGATCGAGGGCGGTGATCTGGCTCGCCGGGATGCGCACCGCGTAGTAGCGGCCCGCCGGAGCGCCGGTGAAGCCGACGAAGTCGCGGGCGCCGAAGTTGGCGATCTGGACCTGCTCGTTGGTGACGAAGTTGATGCCGTTGATGGGGAGCCCGGCCACGGCCGGAACCGGGATCGACAGGCCGGGACGGACCTCGTGGGCCGCGTCGCCGGGCGTCCAGAACTCCTCCTCGAAGTTGAGCTGGCCGAAGAGGTCGCCGATCAGCGCGTTGAAGCTGATCGAGCCGGAGGGGACGGGCAGGCCGTCCGTCGCCTCGATCCCGATGTTGTAGAGGCCGGTGCGGACCGGCAGCACGTAGTTCCCGTTCACGATGTTGAACGACGGATCGACCAGGAAGAGGTCGCCGGTGCTCGGGTCGAACGAGAGCTGGGTCGTGCCGCTGAAGCCGGTGGTGTTGAGGACGCCGTCGAGCAGGCCGGTCGCCGAGACGCTGGCTCCCGCCACCGGCTCGTCGAACACGCCGTGCCGGACCGATCCCTTGATCAGGCCGAAGCGCGAGGAGAACGACTGGTCGCCCGGCTGGAGAGCCGCGGGGCCGGAGGCCGCCGTGCCCTCCTGGTAGAAGTAGGAGCTCCAGGAGATGTCGTCGGTGTCGAGCGAGCGCTGGGCGAGCTCGGCGACCGGATCGCCGGTGTCGATGAAGGGGAACATGGTGGCGCCGTTGCCGTCCGTCCGGCTGATCACGTTGTTGAGGACGTGCGACAGGCCGTGCGAGTGGCCGAACTCGTGCGTGGCCACCGCCCGCAGGTCGACCGAGAAGATGTTGTTGTCGGCCGCGGCGTCCGCGGTCGTGAAGCGGAAGCCGTTCACCGGGTCGGTGTTGAACTGGACGTCGTTGTCGAGGATCGTCCCGGCCTTGTAGAAGCCGGCCGGGAATTCGATGTCGCCGTCGGAGTCGGCGTCCTTGCAGACCGAGATCGCCGACGAGACGTCGGAGTCGCCGTCGCCGTCGAGGTCGTCGCCGTTGACCAGCGTCTCATCCGAGATCAGGGTGACCGACGGGGACACCGCGATCGCCGGGAAGGTGGGATCGACGCGGAAGCTCAGCTCGTTGACCATGTCGAACCCGGCGAGCCCCGGGTTGGCCACCGTGCCGGTGATCTTCATGTTGATGTAGGAGGTGGAGATGTTGTTCCATTGATCGAACGACTGCTGCAGGGCGGTGGTGGCGCCGGCGAGCGACAGCACCGGGGAGCCGAGCGGGTTGGGGATCGGATCGAGCGTGTTGTTCATCCGGTAGGAGACCGGGATGCAGCGCGGGTCCCACTTGATCGGGACCAGCCGGGCGACGATCTGGCCGGGGATCGGCGAGGGGACGTTGCCCGTGATGTCGAGGGATTCGAGGGCTCCGCCGGCGAACGCCGGCACGGCAAGGGTCAGCAGCAGCATGGCCGCCAGGGCGGCCAGGACAGTCTTCTTCGACATGGGTATCCTCCTGAGAAATTCACCGTTGACCGTGAAACGACGACCTCACTGGAGCTTTCCGGCCTCGAGGTCCCGGATGCGCGCCCGGAGCTGCTCGAGGCTGATGGATGTGGCTCCGCCCCGCACGACCGTCGAGCCGTTCTGCAGCCGGAGGTCGCTCAGGTTCCGGGTCCCGACGAGACCCGATTCGGTCGTCTTCACGAGGGTGAACTTCCCCTGCGAATACCCGACGATGGAAAAACCGTCCCGCACCATGTTGTCCGGAGTGAGGAACAGCAGCACCTGCTCGCGCACGAGAATCTCCGGGGCCCCCGGATAGGTCACGGCCACAGGGATCCTGCGATGGACATCGACGCCGCCGGGCAGAACGACCGTGACCTCGCGCACCGCGCTCCCCTGGAGCACCTCGTCGACCGCAATGGTGGCCTTCGTCACCAGCGTGCGGCCGACCCAGGTCGGCTCGAGGTTCGTGCAGTGCCCGGTCAGGATGATCCCGGACTTCCGGATCATGTCGCTGTCGGTCTGCTTGAGGACTGTGGTGGCCCAGAGGGCCGGGGCGGCGAGGGCGATCGCGGCGCAAAGCAGGGCTCTTGCTACTCGCTTCGACATCGTTTCCTCCTTCGTGCATCGTCCTTATTACTGCATGAGGGCAACGGCGCCCTCTTCAAGAGATATCGACATTAATGACTGTGCGCGCGAGCACCCAAAGCGCTACTCGGCGTGAGATGGAGTAGAATCCGCCCCCGTCCGCTTCCCGGACACCGATCCCGCGAACAATTCAGGAGCAGCGCCATGGCCGAGCAGTACATCTACGTAATGAAAGACCTCCGGAAGATCTATCCACCGAATCGGGAGGTCCTGAAAGGTATCTGGCTGTCGTTCTTCCCCGGCGCCAAGATCGGCGTGCTGGGCCTGAACGGCGCCGGCAAGAGCACCCTGCTCCGCATCATGGCCGGCGAGGTCAAGGACTTCGGCGGCGAGGCCTGGGCGGCCAAGGGCACTCGCGTCGGCTACCTCTCCCAGGAGCCGCGGCTCGACCCGGCCAAGGACGTGCGCGGCAACGTCGAGGAGGGGGTGGCCGAGACCCGCGCGCTGCTCGACCGCTACGACGAGATCAACGCGAAGTTCGGCGAGCCCATGAGCGACGACGAGATGGAGAAGCTCCTCGCCGAGCAGGGCCGCGTCCAGGACCAGATCGACGCCGTCAACGCCTGGGAGATCGACCGCACGCTGGAGATCGCCATGGACGCGCTCCGCCTGCCGGCCGCCGACGCCGACGTGGCGAAGCTCTCCGGTGGCGAGCGCCGCCGCGTCGCGCTCTGCCGCCTCCTTCTCCAGAAGCCCGACCTGCTCCTGCTCGACGAGCCCACCAACCACCTCGACGCCGAGTCCGTGGCCTGGCTGGAGCGCCACCTCGCCGAGTACGCCGGCACCGTGGTAGCCGTCACCCACGACCGCTACTTCCTCGACAACGTGGCCGGCTGGATCCTGGAGCTCGACCGCGGCCAGGGCATCCCGTGGAAGGGCAACTACACCTCCTGGCTGGAGCAGAAGCAGGAGCGCCTGGAGCAGGAGGAGAAGTCCGAGTCCTCCCGCCGCCGCACCCTGGTGCGCGAGCTCGAATGGGTGCGCATGGCGCCGCGCGCCCGCCAGGCCAAGGGCAAGGCCCGATTGAACCAGTACGAGCGCCTGCTCTCCGAGGAGCGCGAGTACGAGAAGCGCGCCGACCCGAACGAGATCCACATCCCTCCCGGTCCCCGCCTGGGCGACGTGGTCGTGGAGACGAAGAATCTCCGCAAGGGCTACGGCGACAACCTGCTCATCGAGGACCTCACCTTCGCCCTGCCCCCGGGCGGCATTGTGGGAGTCATCGGCCCCAACGGCGCCGGCAAGACCACGCTCTTCCGGATGATCGTCGGCCAGGAACAGCCCGACTCGGGCAGCCTGCGCATGGGCGACACGGTCAAGGTCGCCTACGTGGACCAGAGCCGCGAGTCGCTCGACGGCGAGCAGCTCGTCTGGGAGGCGATCTCGGACGGCCGCGACGTCGTGGTCCTGGGCAGCCGCGAGGTCCCCGCCCGCTCCTACGCCGCGGCGTTCAACTTCAAGGGCTCGGACCAGCAGAAGCGGGTCAAGGACCTCTCCGGAGGCGAGCGCAACCGCCTCCACCTCGCCCGGACGCTCAAGGCCGGCGGCAACCTCCTCCTCCTCGACGAGCCGACCAACGACCTGGACGTCGACACCCTGCGCGCGCTCGAGGAGGCGCTGCTCGCCTTCGCCGGCTGCGCGGTGGTGATCAGCCACGACCGCTGGTTCCTGGACCGGATCGCGACCCACATCCTGGCCTTCGAGGGCGAGTCGCAGGTGGTCTGGTTCGAGGGCAACTACGAGGCCTATGAAGAAGACCGCAAGCGCCGCCTGGGCGCCGAGGCCGACCAGCCGCACCGGATCAAGTACAAGAAATTGACGGCCGCTTAGGGCCGACCTGGCACCCTGCTTGCACATCTTCTCTGACCGGGAACAGCCGGCGGCCGGGTCCTCTGGCCGCCGCGGAACTAACGAATCGGAGAGGAGAGTCACACCATGAAGAAGTCACTGCTTTCCATCCTGGCGGTCTTCCTTCTGACAACCGGCGTCGCCATGGCGCAGAGCGCCAACACGACGGCCCCGGGCCCGACCATGCAGCGCGAGCCCGGCCAGACCAGCAACAACCTGCCGAATCCGGGCAACCCGCAGACCGACCTGAGCAACCGCGACACCTATTCGACCGGCACCACCGGTACGACCGGCACCGCCACGGGCACCACCACGACGACCACCACGGGCACCGAGACCGAGGCCAATGAGGGCATGGACGTGGATGTGGACACCGGCGCGCGCGCCAACGGCGCGGTCGATATCGACGTGAAGCGCAACGGCGACGCCGACACCGACGCCTCGGGCATCGACGAGACCGGCACCGGCCCGGCGACCGAGACCGGCTCGGCCACCACCGACACCACCTCGACCGAGACCGGCGCCCTGCCGGACACCGCCAGCGAGCTGCCGCTCCTGGCTGTCGCCGGCCTGCTGGCCCTGGGCTCCTACTTCATGGTCCGCCTGGCCCGCCGCAACAACGCCTGAGCCGACGGAACCACCTGATGGACGACATCGATCACCTGGCGCCGCGAGGCGCCAGGTGATGTACTTTTTGGGGAAGGCGTTCGATGATCCGAGACGAGAGAAAGACCTGGGACTGGCTGGAGCGGGCCCTGCTCCTGATCGGCGTGCTCTGCCTGGGCATCTGGCTGTGGTCCTGGGCGGACGCCCGGAGGTTCGAGGCGCAGCAGAACGAGATCCTGGAGCAGACCCTCGCCGGACACGCCACGACCGCCCCGGTCAAGCCGTCCTCCGCGTCGGAGACGGACGCGCTCGCCTCCTTCCAGCGCAAGGGGAAGAAGCTCGAGAGCCCGCGGCCGGACGAGGGGCAGCTCCTCGGCCGCATCCGGATCCCGAGCGTGGATGTCACCGCCGTGATCGTGGAGGGGGTGGGCAAGACCAGCCTCCGCCGCGCCGCCGGCCACATCCCCGGCACGGCCCTGCCCTCCGAGGACGGGGGGAACATCGGCATCGCCGCGCATCGGGACAGTTTTTTCCGCGGCCTCAAGGACATTCGTAAAGATGACACGATCGAGCTGACCACGCTCGACGGCACCCACCGTTACCAGGTCGAATGGACAAAGATCGTCGAGCCCACGGACACCTCGGTCCTGGCCCCGACCGGCGGCCCCGCCCTCACCCTGGTCACCTGCTACCCGTTCTACTACGTCGGCTCCGCACCCCGGCGCTTCATCGTCCGCGCCCACCGCATCGACGAAGAGGACGAGCCGGCGGGGACTTAGTCTCTACGGCAGCGCCGGCGGCTGCCAGGCTCCCAGCGCGTGACGGAGCGTGACGATCTGCCCGATGTGGTAAGCGTTGTGGTCCGCGATCAGGAGCGCCTCGCGCAGGACCGTCTGACCCTTGCCCCAGGGGATCTTCGCGAAGAGGTCGGTCTGCGGATCGGCCACCAGGTCCTCCATCGCCTTCAGGTCGCGGCGGAACTGCCCGACGCTGCGGTCCCAGGCCTGGTCGTCCGGCGGAGCCGCGGTCTCGGGCCAGTAGTCGTCGGGCCATTTGCGGTGCTCGTAGTCGGGGTTGCGGCTGAAGTCCAGGATGTCCCACTGGGCGATGCGCAGGTGCTCCAGGAGCTGCCACGGCGTGTGCGGCAGGTCCTGGGCGCGGGCGCCGCGGAGGGCCGCGGGCAGCCCCTCGATCGCCTCGTCGAATCGGAGATGGGCGCTGCCGCCTCGCAGCAGCTCCAGGAGATGGTCGCGCAGGCTCTGATCGCTCATGAAGTCACCCCCGCAAGGTTATCGACAAGAGGCCGGCTGCCTTGGAGCGCCACCCGCTGCAGGTAAAGCTTGAGTCCCACGAGGCCGCCCAGCTCCTCGCCTCCCCCGGCGCGGCCAGGACCTCCGTGGAGGGTCTGCGGCAGGGCCGCGCCCGAGCCCGGCGCCTCGCCGGCGCTCGCCTCGGAGCCGATGTACACGCGCCCGGTCGAGTCCGCGCCCCGGGCCAGGAGCTCGCCGATCCAGCCGGCGTCGTCGCTGTAGACCGAGGTCACCAGCGTGCCGCCGCCCATGGCCATGATCTCCGCCGCGGACGCCGCGGTCGAGTCATAAGGCAGGATCGTGGCCACCGGGCCGAAGACCTCCCGGTCGTGCACCGGGCCGGCGGTTGCCGGATCGTCGCTGCGCAGCAGGGTCGGCGCCAGGAAGTAGCCCTTGCCTCCGGGCACGCCCGCGCCGTCCGCCCGTTCGGCCCGGCCGTGGACGATCCGGGCTCCCTTCTGCAGCTCGGCCAGGCCGCGCAGCGCGTCCGCGAGCTGGTCGGCCGTGGCGAGCGGGCCCATGCGGACCGACGGGTCGGCCGGATCGCCGACCACCACCTTCTCCAGCCTGGCGATCAGCGCGGCCTGGACGTCGTCCGCCCGGTCGCGCGGCACCAGGATGCGGCGCACGGCCGTGCACTTCTGGCCGGCCTTCTGGGTTATCTCCCGGGCCACCTCCTTGACGAAGAGGTCGAGCGTCGGCGAGCCGGGCGCCACGTCCGGGCCGAGCACGGCGGCGTTCAGGCTGTCGGCCTCGACGTTGACCCTCGTGCAGGAGGCCAGGAGGTTGTCCCGCGAGCGCAGGCTCTTCGCGGTGTCGGCCGAGCCGGTGAAGGCGAGCACGTCCTGCGGTCCGAGACGGTCGAGGAGGTCGCCCGTCGAGCCGACGATGAGCTGGAGCGCGCCTTCGGGAAGAATACCGGCCTCGACGATCAGCTCGACGGCGCGCTCGGTGGTCAGCGCGGTGGCCGTGGCCGGCTTGGTGATCACCGGCATGCCGGCCAGGAGCGCGCAGGCCGCCTTCTCCGCGAAGCCCCAGACCGGGAAGTTGAAGGCGTTGATGTGCACCGCGACGCCCCGCCTGGGCACCAGGATGTGCTGGGCCCAGAAGGCCTCGGTCTTCGCGAGCTGGACCCCGTCGCCCTCGGTCAGGAAGGTGCGGTCGCCGAGCCGGCGGCCGATGGACGAGTAGAAGGCCAGGGTGCCGCTGCCGCCGTCGATGTCGAAGGCGCCATCGGAAGCGGTGGTGCCGTTGTTCTGGCGCGAGAGGTCCAGCAGCTCGTCGCGGTTGTCGCGCAGGACCCTGGACATCTCCTTGAGCAGGCCGGAGCGCTGGGCGAAGGTCATGGCACGCAGCGCCGGTCCGCCCTTGTCCCGCGCGAAGGCGAGCACTTCGCCGAAGTCGATCCCCGCGCTGGAGACGCGCGCGATCTCTTCCTCGGTCGACGGGTTCACCAGGGTGGCAAATCCGGACCCGGCCTCGTGCCAGCGTCCCCCTACGTAGCTTTTCAACGTCTTCATGCGGTTCCTCCCCGGCCGGCAATCCTATACCGCCTGCACCGGTTGACGCCCCGGTTGACGCCCCGATTGACGCCCGGTAACGTCCGGGATACCTTGTCGCCAGATCACCCTGAAGTCTGTCGCGCCCCCGGAGCATTCCGCCCGGGTGGACCGTGTGACGGAGATTCCAATGTCCGACCGCGTGACCGTGACGACCAGCAAGTCCTGGTTCTCCCGCATCATCGAGTCGATCAAGAGCGTGCTGGTGGGCCTGATCCTCTTCGTCGCCGCGTTCCCCATCCTCTTCTGGAACGAAGGCCGGGCGGTGAAGACCGCGCGCAGCCTGGAGGAGGGGTCCGGCGCCGTGGTGTCGGTCGCCGCCGACTCCGTGAACCCGGCGAACGAGGGCAAGCTCGTCCACGTCTCCGGCCCGGTCTCGACCGACGGCCCGGTGGCCGACGACGAGCTCGGCGTCCAGGCGGACGGCATCAAGCTCCTGCGCAACGTCGAGATGTACCAGTGGGTCGAGGAGGAGAAGTCCGAGACCCGCAAGAAGCTCGGCGGCGGCGAGGAGACCGTCACCACCTACACCTACTCGAAGGAGTGGAAGGGCGAGCCGGTGAATTCCTCGTCGTTCCACGAGTCGTCCGGCCACGAGAACCCCGGCGCGTTCCCGATCGACTCGGTGACGTTCACCGCGGACCCGGTCCGGGCCGGCGCCTTCACGCTGTCCGAGGAGCAGCTCGGGCATCTCAACGACGCCAAGGACCTTCCGCTGGCCGACAACGCGCAGGTGACGCTGCCGGCGTCGCTCCAGGGCGCCCGCGTCGCCAAGGGCGTGATCTACGCCGGGGCCGACCCGGGCTCGCCGCAGCTCGGCGACGTGCGGGTCTCCTTCCAGGAGGTCGCGCCCTCGACGGTCAGCCTCGTCGGCGTCCAGACCGGCCAGAGCTTCGCGCCCTACCAGGCCGAGGCCGGCGACACCGTCCTCCTGGTCGACGAGGGGACCCACACCGCGCAGGAGATGTTCAAGTCGGCCCAGGACGCCAACAAGGTGCTGACCTGGATCCTCCGCGGCGGCGGCTTCCTGGCCATGTTCCTCGGCCTGGTCCTGGTCTTCCGCCCGATCTCCGTGCTGGGCGACGTGGTGCCGCTCTTCGGCAGCCTGCTCGGCGTCGGGATCGGCCTGTTCGCGTTCCTGACCTCGGCGTTCCTGTCGCTGGTCACGATCGCCATCGCCTGGATCACGGTCCGGCCGCTCCTCGGGGTCACGCTCCTGGTGCTCGCCGGCGCCGCCGGGTACTGGCTGATCAAGGCGAGCCGCAGGAAGAAGGCGCAGGCGGCGGCCGCCGGAGGGTCTTCGATGGCGGCGTAAAGCAGGCGTGATATCGTTGGCGTCATGCCGACGACCAAGCCCGCTCTCCGCCTCACCCGCGACCAGGTCCGCCGGGTCTGCGTCGCCGCCCAGGGTCTCTCTCAGCCCGCCCGGTCTCCTGTCGAAGCCTTGCAGGAGACCGGGTTCGTCCGCACGCTCGGCGGCGTGGACGTCTACATCGCGGTCCGGGCCCGGGTCCCGGGCCTCCGGCGCGACGACCTGGACGGCGTCGTCGCCGAGCACCGGGCCCAGGTGATTCCGGCGGCGCGCGGCTGCATGTACCTCGTGGCGCGCCGGGACGTGCCGATCTCGCTCCGCGTCGCCGCCCTGCTCTCCCGCGCCCGCGACGAGCGCGACCAGGAGAAGGCCGGCATCCGGCCCGGCGAGACCGAGGAGGTCGCCAAGGCCGCCCTCGAAACCCTGCGCGCGAAAGGGCCGCTGACGACCGACGGCCTGCGCAAGGCCCTCCCGGCCGGCACCGTCCGCAGCCTGGGCGAACAGGGCAAGAAGGTCGGCGTCTCCTCGCCGCTGCCCGGCGCGCTCCGCAAGCTCGAGTTCGACGGCCTGGTCGAGCGGACGCTGGAGAACCGCCGGCTCGACAGCGAGCGCTACCTCTGGCGCGCCGCCGCGGCCAGCCCGTTCGATGGCGTGAGCCTGCCGGACGATCCCATCGATCTCTATGCCGGCATGGCGCGGATCTTCTTCCACGCCGCGGGTCTCGCCACACTCAAGGACTTCGCGGGCTGGATCGGGATCGCGCAGCGCGACGCCAAGGCGGCCCTGGAACGGCTGGGCTTCCTGCCGGTCGAGGTCGAGGGCAACGCCGACGTCCACTATCTTCCCGAAGACCGGCGCAACCTTCTCGACGAGGCGGCCGACGCCGTGGCTCTGTTGTCTTTCGAGGACAACCTGATCCACCTCCACGGCGGACCCGCCTTCCTGGTGGACGAGGAGCACCACGGCGCGCAGGTGCCCTCCTGGGGCATGGGCCGGCCGAGCACGCTCGGCGAGGCGAAGCACCTGACGCTGCGTTCGTTCGTGGCGGACGGGAAGATCGCCGGCTTCTGGGAGTACGACCCGGACGCCCGGGCGATCGTCGTCCGGCCGTTCGGCCCCCTGTCGAAGGCGACGCGGGCGAGAGTGGACGAGGCTGCGGCGGACCTCGGCCGGTTCCTGACCGAGGATCTCGGCCATGGACGGAGCTTCTCGCTGGATACGGACGAGGAGCTGCGGAAGCGGACGGCGAAGGTGAGAGAGGCCGGCGCGTAGCGCGCCGGCCTCCGGTCAGCAGCTCAGAAGCTCAGAATGGCCGAGACCGCGAACGAGCGCGGGTCGGAGTACTCGGTCGGCGTCCCGAACTTCGGGTTGTTCGGCGCCGTGGCGCGGCCGACGATCAGCCGGTCGTCGACGTTCAGGGCCGCCTGCTCGTCGAAGACGTTGAGGATCCGGCCTTCCAGCTCGAGGCCGAGGATCCCGAAGTCGAACGCATGGGAGACCAGCAGATCGAGGTTCGAGAAGCCCTCCATGCGCCGCGAGCCGGCCTTCTCCAGGTAGCGGACGTGCGACGAGCTCGAGACGTTCGCATCGGGCAGGCCGCGGGCCTCCCAGGCGCCGCCGCTCTGGTAGCGGAAGTAGCCTCCGACCCGGCCGTGCTCCCAGGGGGAGACCGTGGCGAAGATCTTGAGGATGTGGGTGCGGTCGCCGCGCAGCAGGCCGTCGCGGTTGTCGGTGATCAGCACGCCCGGGCCGTCCTGGAGGAGGGAGGAGTTGTAGAACAGCGACTCGTTGTAGTCGATGTCCCAGTTGCCCTTGAGCCGGCTCCAGGTGTAGCTGGCGTTGACCGTGAGGTGCAGGAAGCTGTCGTTGACCGGCAGCCGGTTGACCAGCAGGGTGGCGGCGGTGTACTCGCGGTAGGCGTCCGGGAGCTGGGAGACGTGGAAGGGGCCGTTGCCGAGGCCGTCGGCGCTCACGTCCTCCATGATGTCGCCCACCTCGCGGTAGATGCCGAAGATCTCCGCGGACCAGGTGCGGGTCAGCGGCCGGGCATAGCCCGCCACGTACTCGTCCGTGTACTGCGGGTCGAGGCCGGCATCGATCGTCTTGCTCTGCGTGTTGGCCGCCGGGACGTCGCTGATCAGCTTGCCGGTGGCGTCGATGGTGGCGCGGGTGGTGAAGATGCGGGTGGGCGAGGCGGCGCGGACGATCGACTTGTTCTCGGTGTTGTTGTAGCGGCCGATGAAGGCGTAGAGCTTGTCGCCCCGGTTCACGTCGGGCACGAAGGAGATGCCCAGGCGGGGCTGGATCTGCTGGTCCCAGTCGAAGGTCAGGATCTTCTTCTTGGTCTTGGTGCCCGGCGTGCTGCCCAGGCCCTCGCCGAAGTAGACGTCCTTGTTGAGCAGGACGCCGGCGGTCACGGTGGTGCGCTCGCCGAAGGTCACCTCGTCCTGGAGGAAGACGCCGTAGGCCTCGCCGCGGCCCGTGTGGGGCGGCTGCTGCGAGACGTAGCTCGCGGTGAACAGCTTGGTGGTCGGGTTCCAGGTGAGGTTGCCCCAGCCGTTGGCCTGGCGCTCCAGGCGCTCGGAGCTCTCGTCGTAGCTCAGGCCCACGCGCAGGTCGTGGTCGGCGCCCCACCAGCCCTGGAGGGTCTGGAAGACGGCGCGCGCCTCGTCGCGCGTGAAGTCCTGGTTGTTGACCGCGAGGTCGTTACCGCCCACGATCTGGCCGATGGCGTTGGCGCCGCCCACGATGCGGTCGGCGGTGGTGGTGAAGCGGCCCATCAGCTCGGGATGGGCGGGGTCGAACGCCGGCCGGTAGCCCAGGGAGCTGATCGGGTCGATCGAGTTCTCTTCCTTGTTGTGGTTGTACTTGGCCTCGACGAAGCTGTTCTGGGTGAGGACCCAGGTCCAGCCCAGCGTGCCCAGGAGATAGTCGGTGCTGTTGTCGGTGGCGACCCCGGGGTGGACGTTCGAGTCGACGTTGTAGTTGTCGATCGTGGTGTCGCGCGAGCGCAGCGCGGCGAAGACGCTATGGGCCGAGGCCGGGTTCGAGGTCAGCTTGAGGAAGTACTCGTCGGTCTTCAGCCGGCGGTCCGGCACGGAGCCGAGGTTGTTGACCCGGTCCGTGGTGGTCTCGGACGGGAAGCTCGCGGAGCCGTAGTACCAGAGGCGGTCGTGGACGATCGGCCCGCCGAGGGAGCCGGCGACGCTGTCCTTGTCGATCTTGCTCCGGATGGTCGTGTCCTTGGAGTCGCTGACGAAGTCCGCCGGCTGGTACTCCATACGCACGCGGCCGTTCAGGTCGTTGGTGCCCGACTTGGTCACGGCGTTGACCACCATGCCGCCGGTGCGGCCGAACTCGGCGGTGACGCCGCCGCGCTTGATGTTGACCTCGTCGATGTCCAGCTCGGTGATGTTCGGCAGGACGTCGCCGTAGTGCGGGTTGGTGATGTTGATGCCGTCGACCAGGAAGGTGTTGTCCATGCGGGCGCCGCCAGCGTTCGGGGCCAGGCGGTTGTTCTCGCCGACGCCGGGCGCGAGTTGGAACAGACCCTTGTAGGTGCGGGGGATCGGCAGGTCCTCGATGGCCTCCTGCGTGAAGTTGACCTGTACCTCGGTGGAGCGGGTGTCGATCACCGGCGCCACGGCGTTGACGGTGATCTCCTCGGACACCGCGGCGGCTCCGAGATCGAGATTGACCTGGGTGTCGCGGCCCACCGCCACGATGACGGCGCGCTCGGCGGTGCCCATGCCGGAGAGCTCGGCGGTGACCTGGTACTCGCCCGGGGGCAGGCGCTCGAAGTCGTAGGCGCCGTTATCCCGGCTGACCTCCACGGAGCCGGTGGGCAGCATCGGGCCCTTGATGGTGACGGTGGCGCCGGGCAGGGGCTGGCCTTCCGAGTCGCGCACGACGCCGGACACCGAGCCCGTCTGCTGCGCGAAGGCCGCGCCGGCCAGCAGGAGCAGCACGAGCCAGAAGATGGGGCTGAGCCTCATACGCATGACGAATCTCCTCTCCTGAAAGGAACACTGGAAAGATTGAGATTCGAGAATACCACGGGCTGTAACACCCCCGTAACCGCGGGACCGGGGCCGGTCAGGGCCGCACGATCTCGAGCAGCTCGATGTCGAAGACCAGCATCCCCTCGGGCTTGTCGGGCAGCCCGCGATAGGCGAGCTTCTTGGGGATCCAGAAGCGCCGCGTCTCGCCCTCGGTCATGAGCTGCAACCCTTCGGTCCAGCCGGGAATGACCTTCTGCAGCTCGAAGAAGGCCGGAGCTCCCTTGGCGATCGAGGAGTCGAACATCTTCCCGTCCGTAGTCCAGCCGGTGTAGTGGACGCGGACGGCGCCGTTTTTCGACACATGGCGGTCGCCGGTGCCCGGGGTCAGGACCTTCCAGGCGAGGCCCGACTCCGAGGTCTGGGCGTCGGCGGGCGGCGCGGCCACGTCCGGCGGCGCCGGAGGGACGCGCAGGATGTCGAGCAGCTCGACATCGAAGACCAGCATGCCCTGGGGCCTGTCGGGCCTGCCCTCGTAGGCCAGCTTCGCGGGGATCCAGAAGCGCCGCTTCTCGCCCTTGACCATGAGCTGGACGCCTTCGGTCCAGCCCGCAATGACCCGGTCGAGGCCGAAGACGATCGGCTTGCCGCGCTCGACCGAGGAGTCGAACATCTTCCCGTCCGTGGTCCAGCCCGAGTAGTGGACCTTCACCTTGTCGGCGGGCGTCGGGTGGTCGGTGCCCGTGCCGGGCGCGAGGACCTTGGAGGCCAGGCCGGACGCGGTGACCTGGGCGTCGGCCGGCGGCGCGGCCACGTCCGGCGGCACCGCGGGAGTCGTCTGGGCGGAGACGGAGAGAGGCAGGAGAGCGAGCAGGGCTGCGATGGAGAGCGTCTTCATGGCGCCGTACGCTAGCGCGCCCGCCGAGCCCGTGCAAGATAGACCGCGTGCCGCGGCCCGCCCTTGCCAGGCTTGCGGCGCTCGACTTCGAACCCCGCCGAGCGCAGGCGCTTCTCGAAGGCGGCGTCGGGATCCTCGGACCACACCGCGAAGACGCCGCCGGGGGTCAGGGCCTCGCGGGTCCGGCGCAGCGCCTCCCGGCCGTAGAACGGATCGCCTTCGGCTTTCGCGGCTTCGCGCGGTCCCTCGTAGAGATCGAGGATGATCGCGTCGAACCCGCCTCTCTCAATCACCAGGGCCACGTCCTCCATCGCGACCGAGGCCCGCGGGTCCTTCACGGCGTTGCCGGTCAGGCCGGCCAGGGGGCCGCGGCACCAGCGGACGACGATTTCGTTGATCTCGGCCACCACGACGCGGGCCGTTTTCGGCAGGCTGTCGAGGGCGGCCCGCAGCGTGAACCCCATGCCGAGACCTCCGATGAGCACTCTCGGCTTCTCCCTCCGGGCCACCTCGCGGCAGGCCATCTCGGCCACCGCGACCTCGGTCAGGTGGGCCATGCTGCTCATCAGGACCCGGCCGGCCACGGTGATGACCCAGTCGTCTCCCCGGCGGCGCAGCTCCAGCTTCCCCTCGTCGGTCTCGACCGAATCGAGAGTCTCCCAGGGTCGGGTCACGGCCGGCCTCCGAGGCGGGCGCGCACCGATTCCGGAGCGGCCTGGAAGTTTTGGAGGGCTCCGGCGGCGTCTCCCTTCCGGCGCAGGAGAAGCCCGAGGCCGTACCAGGCATCGTCGAGGCCGGGGCTGAGCTCCACCGCCTTGCGCAGCTCGGCGATCGCCTCGTCGGTCTGGCCGAGATCGTCGAGCGCCATGGCCAGGGAGTGGTGGAGCTTGCCGTCGTTCGGACGGAGCGCGATCGCCCTGCGCAGCGACGGCAGCGCCTCGGCCGGCCGACCCCAGCGACGCAGGCTGTTGCCGCGGCTGGCGTGGATCTGCCACATGCCCGGCCGGATGGCGAACGCCTGCCGGAACTGCTCCAGGGACTCGGCCTGCCGGTTCTGCTCGGCCAGGATCTGCGCCAGGTTGAGGTGAGCCAGGTAGTTCCGTTCGGTCACGGTCGCCGCGTGCCGGAACAGGGCCTCGCTGTCCACCCAATGCCGGAGCTGGAGTCGGGTCCCCACCGCAAGCGCGAGGACGGCGGCAGCGACGGCCACCATCGAGGTCTTCCTCTCGGGCAGGCTCCAGGCGACGATCAGGAACAAGCCGATCGTCGGCAGGTAGGTGTAGCGGTCGGCCATGGCCTGGCCGCCGACCTGGACCAAGCCGATCACCGGCACCAGCGTCCCCAGGAACCAGAGCCAGCCGACCGTGGCCCAGGGCGCCCGCCGGACCGCGAGGAATGCGAGCGCCGTCAGCGCCGCCAGGAGGAGCGCGGCGAGCGCCACCTTCCAGGCGGAGAACGACAGCGCCATGGGATAGAAGACCGCGAGATCGTGTGGCGCGATCGTGATCCACAGATACCGGACATAGGAGAGGACGGCGTTGGAGATCCGATGCCAGACCGGGAACGCGTCGGTCGAGGCCAGGCTGTGGGACTGGGCAACCACGGTGACCACGGCCGACGCGGCCGACAGGGCGAAGAGAGGAAGCTTCTCCTTGATGTGAATGCCCCTCTTCAGCGGCCAGACGTCCAGCAGCACGAGCACGAACGGCAGCGTCACCACCATGGGCTTGGACATCAGGCCCAGCGCGAGGCAGAGCATCACCGTGAGATACCGCCCACGGGACGGACCCTGGACGTAGCGGTGCCAGGCGCCCATCGTGAGGATCCAGAAGAGGCCGGAGAGCACGTCCTTGCGCTCGGCCACCCAGGCGACCGACTCGACGTGCGTGGGGTGCAGGCCGAAGAGCGCCGCCACGACCGCGCTCCGCCAGGTGGAGCCGGTCATCCGGCGCAGCACCTCGAAGAGGAGGACAGTGTTCGCGAGGTGCAGGAGCAGGCTCGTCAGGTGATGGCCGCGCGGGTTCATCCCGTAGAGCTGGCAGTCCAGCATGTGGGAGACGAGCGTCAGAGGATGCCAGTTGCTGGCGACGTTCGCGGCCAGCGCCCAGGTGAGACCGTTCGCGGTCAGGCCCGCCTGCACCTGCGGGTTGCGGGTGACGTAGAGAGGGTCGTCGAAGCGGACGAAGTCGTGGCCGGTGACCGGCAGGTACGCCACCAGGGTCACGAGGACCAGGAGGAGGCTGGTGTACAGAGGGAGGCGCTCCCTCATCTCCGGCTCCCTACTGGCAGACGACCCGCACCCGGTGCCACGCGTTGTTCATGTAGCCCTTGAAGTTCCAGACCTGCGCCGGGTGCTCGGGCTGGGTCTGGGCCGCGGTGTCCCAGGCGCGGCAGACGATCTCATGCTCTCCGGCGGGCAGGTCGAGCTTCGCCTCCCAGAAGCGCCAGGCCCAGCGGGCGCGCTCAAAACCCAGCTCCGCCACGGTCCAGGTCCGGCCGCCATCTGCTGAGACTTCGGCTCGCGCGACCTCGCGCTCCCCGGCGAAGGCCATGCCGCGCACGGTCACCGTCCCGGCGGCCAGGGTCTCGCCCCCGACCGGCGACAGGATCAACGAATTGACGTTGAACGAGCCGAGCATCAGGCCCGTGTCCCAGTCCACGTTCGTGTGGTCGACGTTCTGCGGGAAGAGCCGGTAGGCCACAGCCTGGAAGTAGTTGTCCGAGGGCACTTCCTGGAGGGTGACCGCGCTCAGCCACTTCACGCTGCGCGCGCCGATGTAGCCCGGCACCACGACCCGCAGCGGCGCGCCGTGTACCGGCGGCAGCGCCTCGCCGTTCATCTCGTAGGCCAGGAGGACCTCCGAAGCCAGCGCCTTGTCGAGCGGGATCGAGCCGCCGAAGTTGAAGCGGTGACCGTGGCGCTCGGTCTCGTCCAGGCCGGCGAAGGCGACGTGCTTCGCCTCCGGCAGCGGCTCGACCGCGGCGAGGAGGTCGCGCAACGGCACCCCCTTCCACTCGGCCGTGCTCACCGCCTCGTTGCCCCAGCCGAGCTCGTTCGGGATCGGCCGGACCGCCATCATCTCCTCGCGCCGGTTGCCGGCGCACTGGAGCGTGGCCTTCACGGCCACCTTCGGCAGGCGCTGCAGCTCGTCGAGCGAGATCTTGAGCGGCTTGCGCACCAGGCCGTTGAACGCGAGGCGGTAGGACTCCCGGTCCACGTGCGGCACGTCGCCGTGGTTGCGCACGAAGAAGGACGCGTTCGGGGTGAGGAAGCTCTGCCGCAGCTGCTCCGGCGGCGGCCCGGCGTTCAGGGGCCGCTCCTGGCGCACCAGGATGTCCGGGTGCTTTCCGAAGTTACCGAAGGGGCTCATTCGTCGTAGCAGAGGGTCTTGACCTGGGACCGGTAGAGTCCGGCCTGCTCGTCGACCGGCTCGAAGACCGTACAGTGGTCCATCTCCCCGCCGTAGACGTGGAGGGTCAGCGAGACCCGGTCCTTGCCGGGGTTCGACAGGATGTGGTGCTCCAGCGGCGGGATGAGCGCGCCCGCCGAGCCGGCCGTGGCGCCGAGCACCTCGCGGCCCGCGAAGCGGAAGACGCCCGGCGCGGGCTCCTCCAGCATCTCGAAGCGCTGCACCGCCATCTCGCCTTCGAGCACGCCCTCGACGCACCAGATGCCGGCGTGGTCGTGCAGCGCCGTCCGCTGGCCCGGCGCCCAGGTCATCACCAGGGCCGTGAAGCCGAGCTCGGGGTCGCGGTAGAGGAGCCTCCGCGAGTAGCCGTCCGGCTTCACGCGGTGGAAGCGCTCCGGGAAGATCAGTCCCTCGGACGGGATGAACGACTCCAGCGTGTCCTTGATCCGCCCGGTGATGGCGGAGACCTCGCCCAGCCGCACGGCGTCGCGGAGCTGCTCGATCAAGGGGGCAACCACGGTTTCAGCCTGCATACGTCCTCCTTCCCGACCCGAATTCAGTCATGCTCCAGGTAAGTGTAGCCCGACAGCCCGTCCTCGTAGCGCCGCAGGAGGTGGCGCGACTCCTCGATCGTCATCCGCTTGGCGCGCAGCGCCGCCTCCGCGGCCTGCCGCACGCGATCCACCAGGCCGTCGCGGCTGTAGCGCACGTAGCGCAGCACGTCGGTGACCGTGTCACCGGCCACCACCCCGTCGATCCGATAGCCCCCCTCGTCGTTGAGCGAGACGTGCACCGTGTTCGTGTCGCCGAACAGGTTGTGCAGGTCGCCCAGGATCTCCTGGTAGGCGCCGACCAGGAACGCCCCCAGGTAGTAAGGCTCGTTGCGGAAGTCGTGCAGCTCCAGCACGTCCTTGACGTCGCGCCGGTCGATGAAGTGGTCGATCTTGCCGTCCGAGTCGCAGGTGATGTCGGCGAGCACCGCGCGGCTCACCGGCTCCTCGTCCAGGCGGTGGATCGGCACGATCGGGAAGAGCTGGTCGATCGCCCAGGAGTCGGGCAGCGACTGGAAGACCGAGAAGTTGCAGAAGTAGGTGTCCGCCAGGGCGCGCTCCAGCCCCTCCAGGTCCTCGGGGGTCTCCTGGAGGGTGCGGCAGATCTTCAGGACCTTCTGGCAGATGGCCCAGAACAGCTCCTCGGCGAGGCCGCGGTCTTCGAGCGACAGGTGGCCGAGGCTGAACAGGGTCAGCGCCTCGTCGCGGTCGGCGATGGCGTCGTGGTAGGACTCCAGCACGTTCTTGCGCGACACCTCGCGATGGGTCTCGAACAGCCGGCGCAGGGGCGCCTCGGCGTCGGACGGGAGCTCTTTGGGCAGCTTGCCGACGTCGAACTCGGAGACGCCGAGCACGTCGATCACCAGCACCGCGTGGTGGGCGACCGTGGCGCGGCCCGACTCCGAGACGATATTCGGATGCGGCACACCCTGCGCGTCGCAGACCTCCATGACCCCGAACACGATGTCGTTCGCATACTCCTGCAGGGTGTAGTTGAGCGACGAGGTGAAGTTGGTCTGCGAGCCGTCGTAATCGACCCCCAGGCCGCCGCCGACGTCGAGATAGCCGAGCGGGGCGCCGAGCTTGACCAGGTTGATGTAGACGTGGGCCGCCTCGCGCAGGCCGTCCTTGACCGAGCGGATCGACGAGATCTGGCTGCCAAGGTGGAAGTGCAGCAGCTCGAAGGTGTCGAGCATGTCGTGCTGGCGCAGGAAGTTGACCGCCTCCAGCATGTCGCGGCCGGAGAGGCCGAACTTGGAGCGGTCGCCGCCCGAGGCCTCCCAGTGCCCGGCGCCGCGCGTGGACAGGCGCGAGCGGATGCCGATCCGCGGCCGGATGCCCAGGCGCAGCGCGATGTCGCGGATCAGCGGCAGCTCGGAGCGCTTCTCGACCACCAGGATGACGTGGCGACCGAGGCGCGAGGCGAGGAGCGCCGTCTCGATGTACTCCTCGTCCTTGTAGCCGTTGCAGATAATGAGCGCCTCCTCGTCGTCGAGGAGCGCCATGACCGCGAGCAGCTCGGGCTTCGAGCCCGCCTCCAGACCGAAGTGGTAGGGGCGGCCGTACTCCACCAGGCGCTCGACCAGATAGCGGTCCTGGTTCACCTTGATCGGATAGACGCCGCGGTAGGCCCCCTGGTAGCCGTACTCGCCGATGGCGCGGCGGAAGGCCTCGTTGAGCTGCACCACGCGGGAGCGGATGATCTCCGAGAAGCGGATGAGGAGCGGCAGGCCGATGCCGCGCGCCCGCACCTCGTCCACCAGCTCCTTGAGATCGAGGGCGGTCGTGCCCGGCCCTGCCGGCGTCACCAGCATGTGGCCGTCCTTGCCGACCGAGAAGAAGTCGTTTCCCCAACCCCGGATGTTGTAGAGATCGACCGAGTCGGCCGGGGTCCAACGCCTCGTCAAGGTAGCAGTCGCCATCTCGTGCGGAGACTCCTTTCTTCTTGCTGCCAGGGGGAGCGCCAGGAGGACCCTGAATCGGATCCGGCCGACGACGATACCACGAACCTAGGGCATCGCCTTTTTTCGAGGGGCAAGGACGAACAGGTGCTGGGAAGGCAGGTCCTCGAGCGTCCGCTCCAGCACGAACCCGCCGGCGGTCCACTCGGCGGTCACCTGCTCGACCGACATGCGGTGGTCCAGCGAGATGTGGCTCGCCGAGCTGCCCTCCAGGCGGTATTCCACCAGGGCCACCCGGCCGCCCGGCTTGAGCGCCTCGCGGATCTTCCCGAGCATGACCTCGGGCTGCTGGAACTCGTGGTAGACGTCCACCAGCAGCACCCAGTCGAACGTCTTCGCGGGCAGCTTCAGGTCGGTCTCCGTGCCGAGCACGGTGACGATGTTCCCGATCCCGTCCTTCGCCGCCAGCTCCTTGAGCCGCTCCAGCATCTCGGGCTGGATGTCGTTCGCATAGACCTTGCCGGAGGGGGCCACGGCGCGGGCGAGGCGCCGCGAGTAGAAGCCGGTGCCGGCGCCGATATCCGCCACCACGTCGCCGTCCTCGAGACCCATGGCGGCGATCGTCACCTCCGGCCTCTCCAGCTCGGCTCGGCCCTCGCGCTCCAGCCAGTCGGCACCCCCGCCCTCGGCTTTCAGCACCTGGGCGGGCTGGCGCTCGGGAGGCTCGGGGGTGCTCTGCGGCTGGGCGGCGGGCGAGGGCGCGCAAGCCCACCCGAAAAGCAGGCCCAGGAGCAGGAGGCGGGAGGCGGGCATCCGGGACATGGAGAAAGACTACTCCATTCCGCCCGAGCTCCGCGCCAGGCAGGTCCTGGCCGTCCCGGGCTCGCCGGGCTGGCAGACGCGGCCCTCGTTCTTCGGCGCGATGCCCTGGGGGTTGGCGGCGCGCAGAGCGGCCACGACCACCTCCTTGAGGTCGCGGCCGTCCGCGGCGCAGCTCTTCACGATCTGCGCGGGGTCGAGCATGATGTAGCCGTCCTGGTCGCCGATCTCCGGGTTGACCAGGTAGTCGTCCACCGCGGCCAGGATCTCCTCGTCCGGGCGCACCGGTCGCGGGCCCTGCGGCGTGAGCAGGGTGAGGCCCGTCGCCGTCCGCGCGTGCGTGTCGTGGATCCAGGCGAAGCCCGAGATCTGCAGCCAGCTCCCGCTCCCCGGCCAGGCCCGCAGCGACTGCTCCGCCACCTGCTGCAGCGTCGCGCCGTCGATCTTCACCAGCCGCAGCGGCGTCTCGTACCCGAACAGCTCCTCGACGTGCCGCCGGGTGATGCGGGTGCCGGCCGGCAGGTCCTGGTTGAGCCGCAGCGAGCCCGAGTTGATGAACGCCACCTGGGCGCCGCAGGGCTCCATCTCCTTCTTCATCAGGTCCGCCACCCAGTCGCCCATCGAGGTTTCCTGGCGGCGGATCTTGGTCTCCTCGGCTTCGAGGAGCGTCCGGGTGGAGCCGTAGAGCTCGCCCAGGCAGCCGGGCTCGGCCTTCGCCTTGGCGCAGAACTCCTGCTCGTGCTTCGCCTGCCAGTCGCCGACCAGCGCGAGCGTGTCCGGGTCCGGTTTCGGATCGACGCCGGAGAGCGTCCGGAATTCGTGCTTCACGTCCAGCCGGCCGTTGCGGTCCAGGCTGAGCCGGATCACGGAAGCCGTCCGGGCGTCCGCGTCGGCCTTGAGCACGAGCCGCTTGCCCACCTCGATGACCATCCTCTCGTGGTCGTGGCCGCCGACGATCAGGTCGGGCCCGTCGTCGCCGAGATCCTCCAGCAGCTCGCGGTCGTCCGAGAAATTGAGGTGGGTGAGCGCGACCACCACCTCGGCGCCCTGCCTGCGCAGCTCGGCGGTCAGCTCCTTCGCCGTGGCCTCCGGGCCGGTGAACTGCGCGTACTGGACGCCCTCGGTCGGAATCGTCAGGCCGAAGATCCCGATCCGGATGCCGCCGCTCTCGACCAGCGCGGTGCGGGACAGGTTCGGGGCCGCGACCAGCGGCTTGCCGTCGTCACCCGCCTTGAAGGTCACGTTGCCGCCGAGCCAGCGGAACTGGGACTCCCCGATCCGCTTCGCGAGCATCGGAGCATCCTTCATCTTGGTCTTCTCGAACTCGTGGTTGCCGAAGACCGCGATCATCCGGTCGTCGAAGGCCGCCGGGTCGCCGTCCAGGTCGTTGAGGACAGCCACCATCTGCTCGCCGTTGTACATGCGGCTCGCGAAGCTCGGGAAGAGGAAGTCGCCGCCGTGCAGGAGGAGCAGGTCGGGATGATCCTTCTCCAGCTCCTTGCGCAGCGACCGGACGCGGGCCAGGCCGGCCACGCGGCCCTCTTCGAGCCCTTCGATGCGGTAGACGTCGTTGATCGCCAGGAGGACGGCGGTTCGGGTCCCCGGCGCGGTTGTCTGGGGGGCACGCGGGCCGGGCGAGGCACAGGCGCCCAGGACGAGCGCCAGGGCGAGAAGCTTGCGGATCATGGGTTTTTCAGTCCTCTTCTTCCAGCTCTTCGGGAGTCAAGGGGCGTTCGGGCAGCGGGCGCTCCACGATGCGGTAGTCGCTGACGATCCGGCCGCCGATCAGGTGCTCCTGGAGGATGCGCTCCAGGACGGGCGGCTCGCAGTGGCCATACCAGACGCCATCCGGGTAGACGACCGCGATGGGTCCGCCGTCGCAGATGTCCAGGCAGTTGGCCCGGGTGGCGTAGACGCCGCCCTTCTTCGACAGGCCCAGCTCGCGCAGGCGCTGCTGGAGGTACTTCCAGGACCTCACCGTGCTCTTGCGGCTGGCGCAGCGGGCCTTGGTCGGGTCGCAGCAGAGGAAGATGTGGCGCTCGATGCGGTCGAGGCGGAGCTTCTCCGCGGTCCTGCGCTGCTTCCTGACGACTTCCTTGAGCGACTTGGTCATCCGTCCCGCTCCCCGTCGGGGGCCCCTACTCTACCAGCCTCCGGGTGCTAGCATGTTTCCATGCGCCGCCTGTTGTTCTTGCTCCCCTTTCTCGCCGTCCTGTCTCCAGCCGTCGCGGCTCCGGAGCGCCCGAACATCCTCCTGATCCTGACCGACGACCAGACGCTGGAGTCGATGCGGGTGATGGAGAAGACCCTCCACCTGCTGGGCGAGGAGGGGACGACGTTCCGGAACAGCTTCGTCTCCTATCCGATGTGCTGCCCGTCCCGGGCCACGGGGCTCACGGGCCAGTACGCCCACAATCATGGCGTGATGTCCAACAAATCGCCGGAAGGGGGCTTTCACCGCCTGGACAGCTCGAACACGCTGCCGGTCTGGCTGCAGGCGGCGGGCTACCGCACGGCCCACGTGGGCAAGTATCTGAACGGCTACACCGGACCGAAGGTCCCGCAGGGATGGTCGCGCTGGTTCGGCCTGTCCGATCCGACCACATACCTGATGTATGGCTATCTGGCCATCGTCAACGGAAAGCGGGTGCGCTACGGCGAGTCGGAGGCCGACTACCAGACCGACGTCCTGGCGGCGAAGGCGGAGGCGATCCTGCGCGATTTCGCCCGCGACAAGGCGCATCGGCCGTTCTTCCTGAGCGTGGCGCCCCTCGCCCCGCACACGGAACGCAGCGACGAGGCCGGGCAGGGGACGCCGCCGCGGCCGGCTCCGCGCCACGAGGGGCGGTTCGCGGACGAGCCGATGCCGGAGAAGGCGTCCTTCGACGAGGCCGACGTCTCCGACAAGCCGGGCCACATCCAGAGGTTCCCCCGTCTGAGCCCGGCGAAGAAGGAGGCGGTCCTGCGCTCCTACCGCGCCCGCCTCGCCTCGCTCCTGGCCGTCGACGACCTGGTGGAGCGCCTGGTCACGGCCCTCGAGGAGACCGGCCAGCTCGACCATACGGTGATCCTCTTCACCTCGGACAACGGCTTCCTGCTCGGCGAGCACCGCGTCCCGGACGGCAAGCTGCTCCCCTATGAAGAGTCCATCCGGGTGCCGCTGATCGTCCGCGGCGGGGGGTTCCCGGCGGGCGCCACGGCCCTCCAGCCGGTCGCCAACATCGACCTCGCGCCGACCATCGTGGCTTTCACCGGGGCCCGCGCCCGGCGGCAGATGGATGGGCGCTCGCTCCTCCCCCTGGCCCTGGATCCCACCGAGGGCCGGGATCGGGACCTGCTCCTCGAAGGGTTCAGCCGCAACTCGGCCCGGCCGTCCTACGAGGCGATCCGCACCCCGCGCTGGCTGTGGGTGGAGTACCGCAACGGTTCCCGCGAGCTCTACGACCTGGAGGCGGACCCCCTGCAGCTCCGCAGCCGGCACGGAGACCCGGCCCTGGCCGCGGTGCAGGCCGACCTCGCCCGGCGGCTCGCGAAGCTGCGGACCTGCGCGGGCGCGACCTGCCGGTAGGGTGGTGGCCCCCCTCTCCCCCGATCTCGGGGGAGAGGGCCGGGGAGAGGGGGAACGGGATCAAACTTCGATATAAACTTCGCCCCCATGCGCAACGGCTATCCGCTGGTCGAGCTTCACCGTCACCTGGACGGCAACGTCCGACTCGAAACCGTCCTGGACCTCGGCCGGCAGCACAACGTGGACCTGCCGGCCTGGACCCTGGAGGAGCTTCGCCCCTACGTCCAGATCGTGGACCGCGAGCCGAGCCTCCTCGACTTCCTGGCCAAGTTCGAGATGCTCTGCCGCGTCATGGTGGACTACGACGCGGTGCGCCGGATCGTCCGGGAGAACGTGGAGGACGCGGTCCGCGAGGGGATCGACTACATCGAGCTGCGCTTCAGCCCGCGCTTCATGGCCGAGCGCTACGGGCTCGACGTGCTCGGCGTGGCCGAGGCCGCCTGCGACGCGCTGGAGGAGGCCCGCGGGCTGACCTCCAGGGCGAAGCTGATCGGCATCGTCTCGCGCCACTACGGACCCGAAGCGGCCTGGGGCGAGCTCGAAGCCGCGATCCGGCTGAAGGACCGGGGCATCGTGGCGCTCGACCTGGCCGGCGACGAGGGCAACTTCCCCGGCGAGCTGTTCGTGGACCACTTCCGCAAGGCGCGGGAGGCCGGGCTCCACGTGATCGCCCACGCCGGCGAGGCGGCCGGACCGGAGAGCGTCCGCCAGGCCGTGCTCGGCCTCGGAGCGGAGCGCATCGGCCACGGCATCCGGTCGGTCGAGGACCCGGCGGTGATCGACCTGCTGCTGGAGCGCGGCATCCCGCTGGAGGTCTGCCCGACCAGCAACGTCCAGACGAGCACGGTGCCGGACCTGGCGTCCCACCCGCTGCCCGAGCTGCTCGCCCGCGGCCTCTCCGTCAGCCTGAACACGGACGACCCGAGCATCAGCGGCATCGACCTGGCGCACGAGTACCGCGCCGCCCGGGAGGCGCTGGGCCTCGGCGAGGACGACCTGCGCAAGCTCCAGGAGAACGCGGTGGCCGCTGCCTTCCTCACGGCCGAGGAGCGCGCGGACCTCCTCGGCATCATCCCCTCTTACTGAGATTCAGGAGGACTCCCTTTCATGGCGAAGATCGACCTTTCCAAGCTTTCGATCCCGGAGCTGCAGGAGCTGGCCAAGGACATCGAGCAGGAGATCGTCGCGCGGCGCGAGCAGGAGCGGGAGAGCGTCCTCTCCCAGATGCGCGAGCTGGCCGGCAGCATCGGCCTGTCGCTCGAGGACCTTCTCAAGCAGGAGCGCGGCCGCTCTCCGCGCGCCGCGGCCGGTCCGGTGGCCGCGAAGTACCGGCACCCCGAGAACCCCGGCCTCACCTGGGCCGGCCGCGGCAAACGTCCGCAGTGGGTCAACGAGTGGCTCGACTCCGGCAAGACGCTGGACGAGTTGGAGTCCGGCGGAGAGTAGCAAAGCAGGAGCTGAGGGGCCTGCCCCCGCCCGGCAGGCCCCGACTCCTTTCCATCGATTGTCAATGAACCCTGACGACTACCCTGCCAACCCACTCTCCTACGGATAAGCCGGCCGGGCCGTCGCCTTCAGCCATCGAAGGCCGCAAAAGCCTGTAGATCGCGGCGCAACGTTCCTTTCCCGCCAACAACCTTGTTTTGCCCTGGATAACCTTGCGTCGCGGCGGATAACCTTGTTTCGCCGTAGATAAGGTTGTTTTGCCATGGATAACCTTGTTCCGCCGCAAACAACCTGAAGCCGTCGCGGATCAACCTTGTTTTGCCACGAACAACCTTGTGCCCCCGTGAACAACCTTATTTTGTCCCCAACAACCTTGTGCCGCCGCGGATAACCTTGTTTTGCCGCGGATAACGTTACGTCGTCGCGGATAACGTTACGTCGTCGCCAACAACCTTCCGTCGCCTTGGATAAGCCTTCCGGCCCTTCTCCTACCCTCACTATCCGCCGTTCGAGGTGTCCTCTCTATATAAGAGTTGCCGCTGGGCCGATTTTCAGGACAAACAGGTGCAGACAAATTTCATGCCATCTTCAGAGGGGGTGATTTGGGCACAAAAGTGCCGATTTTCAGAGGTGGGAATAAACCGGCCTCGCCCCTACGTAGTAGGGGGCGCGTTGCAGAAGCAGGGTTCCTTGACAACTGAATCCGAGCGGTGGCCGCCGAGGCCAAGGACGCCACCGCTCCACCCCCGGGGACCCGCCGCCTGTCGAGGGCGGCGGGTCCGTGCCGGGGGTTTTGCGGAGCCGGGTTGCTCCGCACACCTCGGGACCGGGGTTTTGGTGGTGCTGTGTACTGGGACATTGGCCGCCGGCTCTTGGACCGGCAGGAACGCGCTGGCTGGGGAGCCAAGGTCATCGACCGCCTCTCCGCCGACTTGCGGGAATCTAATCCCAAGGAACTTGAAGTATATGCGCGCATTTGCGGCTGCATGGCCGGAACGGGCAATTGTGCAACGGGTCGTTGCACAATTGCCTTGGCGCCAGAATATCGCTCTGTTGGAACGCCTGGACGATGAGAGCACGCGCCTCTGGTACGCCGAGCAGACGCTGCTCCATAGATGGCCACACCCTGTGCTCAGCCTACACATCGAGGGCTTGGGCTCACGTACGCCACGGCAGGGCCCTTACCAACTTCAAGGCCACGCTGCCGCCCGAAGATTCGGACATGGCCGCTCAGGTATTCAAGGCCTCTACCTCTTTGACTTCCTGGGCACTGCTGATCCGCGGCGGGAGCGTGAGGTCGAGCAGGTGCTGATCGACCAGTTTCAGGGTTTTCTGATCGTGCTCGGCAGCGGCGTAGGGCTTATTAGCTACATCACCACGACTTCATTTTGAAAAGGCGGCCTTGATCATCCTCATCATGCAAAATCAAAACAGTCTCATGCTCCTCGAACACAGGATTGCCGTCGCTGCGCTCAGGTAGGTCAGAATCAATCAGGGTCGCGATTATCTGAATTCCCAGATCTGCATAAGTGCGCATAACTGCTAGCAGGTTCTCCTTCTTGCGGTCGTCGAGTGATTCAAATATGCCGTCGTGAAAAACGAAGCGTGGGAATCGGTCATTGATGTGTGCGCGCAGAACGGCCATGTCGAATGCGATGCAAAGAAGCTTGCGATAAGTATGACCTAAGCCTGCACTAGTAGCATTCCCCGACTCATCGAGGACTTCAGCTCTGAATTCCAAGTGCCCTAGCTGATTCGGCGACACGCTAAGCAGTGCTTTACGATCAATTACGTCTTCGACGATTTCGCTGAAGAAAAGCCGAATGGTTGAGAATAGACTAGTTTTATCGGAATTTTGCTGCTCTACATCTGCTTCGATCTGCGTCTGCAAGTGCCCACGCTCTTCGATTAAAGCTCGAATGTCAGTGCGTAACTCCTGTAGGCGGTGAAGGAAGCCGCGCTGTCTTTCGAGTGACGTAATGTCGGCACGCAGGGATACAAGTTCATCAGAAACCTGCTTGTACTTGTTGAACACGTCGGTTCCGCTCAAGAATGCTAGAGTATCCGAGCGCCTCTTACCCAGAGAGTTTAGTTCGCTATTGATGCTTCTTAGTGCGGCTTCGATCTCTTCGCGCTCTTCCTGCAGGTAGGCTCTGCGCTCCTCAGTGATTGCTCTGTTAAAAGCGATCAATTGCTCAAAATCTTTCTTTAGTTGCCCCATGAAAAGCACTCCAGCTTCATCGAAGAGCCGCTCTGCCTCATCGGGGCTAAATAGGATTTGATCTTCTTCTAGAGAAGAGACAATTTTCTTTCGATTCTGGTTTAAATAGTAACGTTCTGCGTTAAGCACAGCTATTCGCTCGTCGATGATGTCGACCAATTGCTTCGTACGATCCTTGTCTTGCGTGCGGAAGTCGAAAGCGTCCAGAAGCTTCTGCTTCTTCTCAGCCTCCTGCTGCTTGAGTAACAGGAGGCCTTCGATCTTGCTGATATCCTCTATTGAACCTCCCAACTCTCTCTTGATAGTTTGCGCTGAGCCCTCTTTTTGCGCCAACTCAGCCTCTTTTTCATAGTGCAAGGATATTAGCTGACCACTGAAGCCCAATATATGCGCTAAAAATGGCTTCCAGTCCGAATGTGTAACAAACTTGCGTAACTGGAATACATCTCGGAAATCGTCCTGTGAGCGCAACAGATAAGCCAGTCCTTTGCGATAAGGCCAAGGCTTAAGAGCTCGCCAGTCTAGAAGGCTGTCCAGCAGTTCACGCGCCCGGTCGAAGGGTACTCCGAGATGATCCCATTCGGCATCTAACAGATCGGTGAAGTCCTGATGACGAGCCGCGTGCTTCTTAAAACTGATCTTAGTTGCTTCCTTAGTGCTCCGTCGGATAGTTACATAGGTTGCGTCCGTTAATTCGACTTCCATAAAGAAAACAAAATCAATGAATATGTCAGAGTGTTTGAACAGGAAAAATCTATTGTCGCGGCCTGACAGAAACGCGAAGTCAAGCAGTTGTCCCAGGGTAGTCTTCCCAAGGTTGTGGGTATCCTTCCTCCGGTTCTCGGGCAGGCGAATTTCAGCCAGAACAACGTTCAGACCCTGGGTGAAGTCTATGGGCTCGAACAAATCTGGCTTGTTTGAATAGAGTTTAGATACCTTCATTGGGCCCCACGTATTCGAAACCGTCAGTCTTGGGTCGATACTCGATCAAGCCCATTATGTAAAGAAAGTTTAAGGCCGGGAGAAAAAGCGGATCCCCGCCTGCAACAGCCTTCTTAATATACTTGCGTAAGCTACCATAGTCATCAAATCTGCGTGCCTTCAGACGTGTAAGGAGCAGCAGAGCAACGCTGATCACGGTGCGATCTGGGTGAGAGTGCTTAGTTGGCCGAAGCATCACCGACAACTCCAATATCACAATTCCAGTACATATAGAAAAGCATAGCCCGCGTCAGGCGCTTGTTGGAGTGTTGACGCAGAATTGGATCCCGCTTGAACAGCAAGTCCGTCAAATGGTTCATCACTTCGTCGAAATGCTGGTAATCTTTGCGTTTCGCAATTATTTTTAGCTGGAACTCGTCCACTGCTGATTCATACATACGCAGTAGGTCGAGATTCTCTGGCGCAGCCAGGAACGCGTGAATTTGTGCCGTTTCCTTTAAATACCGTTTGCGTAGTGCCTGTGCGTACTCAGCGCTCATATTGTTCAGGCTATTCTTTTCTTCATATGTGACGCGTGGCGTCGGAGGGTCGTCAAGCACCGCCGAGAACTCTTCTCTTTGGCGCGCGAAGGCTTGAACGATCTCAGCCAACTCCTCGGGACTGACGATTAGCGGCGAATCAACGGGATCGAGGTTCGCCAATCGCGGCACTTCGGGAAAGCTCTTGAGCCAGAGCTCCAATTGCTCCAGCCCGCATAGATATATCGACGTTGGAGGGATGTCGCACTGAGTAGATATCCAATCGCGTATTTCGGCCTCGGCATTACCAGCTAAGCGCCGGTTAGAAAAGAGCATGTAGTGATCTAGCTGATTGCTCTCGCGCAGCTTTCTGATCCGAGGGGCCTCCTCAGCCAGAATAGTGTTTGTACTAGATTTGCTATAAAAATCCGACTCTGAGAAATTGCGATTAAAGCCGTTTGTGTGCTTGGCCTGAATGATGGTCGTTCCAACCCAGGGAGCAGCTTTGCTCGGGTGCAACTCAGCCGTGCCAACGAACTTCGCATCGCGGCCACCATCTGGCCCCTTGGCGAAGCCCTGCACTGAAATGCCAAGCAGACGCTGGCACAGAAACACAACAAGAGTTTCGAACTGATAATCACTGAGATCTTCGTAAGCGTATTTCACAGGTTTGTTCTCGGGCGTTGAGCGTGGCTCGACTCCTCAGACTTTAACCTTGTTCTTATGGCCGCGGTTGCTTACCTGCCCCCCGACCTCTATTCTACCTCTGAAAGGCCTGGGGAGATCGCGCGACGATACCCTACGCCGAGCGGCTCGGTGGATGCTTCCGCGAATCGGACTTTGCTCGATGGAGCACATTGAAACGAGCGGCTAAGGGTGACGACCGGCCTAAAGATATCAGGGCGTCCCTGGGACGCCTCTCTGCCGAAGGAGAGCCCAGGTGGGAAGGAGCCCACCGAGAAGCGCGCGGTCCGGTCCCCGGGTCTCAAGCACTCGGCCGCATTTCGAAAGTCGGCTACGAACATGGCTCAGGCGCCCCAGAGCACCTTCCGCATGGCTTGGTCGCGGCATGGAATCACTGTGCGGGAGAATTCTTGCTCTTTGCCGGAGTCTCCGGACCATCCGTAATATACCGCCTCGACGTCAAGCGGCTTATGACCGAAGTTCGGTCCTCCCGGCGAAGCTCCTCGTATCGCTCCCAGCTATCCCCCTCAAACACGATCGAGCGCATCCAACTCCCCGGGGGTAGGCACGTATCGGGAACCTTCCCGGTGAGTCTTCAGCGAACGCTCGATCTGCTCCATGAGCGACCGGTTCTGCAGCACATGGAGGGTCTCCTGCTCGCGCTCCCAGTCCTGGGCGCTGACGACCACGAAGTCCTCTCCACCGCGTCCCGTCACCCGCAGGGGCACATGCTCCTCGATGACCCGCTCGACGGCGGTCTGGAGGTGGCTCTGAAACTCGCTGACGGTCATCTCCTTCATCGGCTCCATGTTACGCCCCCTCCACTTCGTCCAGGAACTCGTCCACGATGTGGTTGAACGCCTCGGGCCGGTCCATCATCAGCCAGTGCCCGGTGCCGGTCATGAGGCGGGCCGGCAGGCCGGGCTCCAGGCGGTGCAGGCTGTACGGCAGGCTGTTCATGTCGCTCACCACGGACAGCTTGGGGCCCGGATACTTCCGCAGCGACTCCAGGGCCGGATAGTCCAGCGAGCCCTCCATCGACCCCACGATGGCGTTCTCGTCGGTCAGCCGGAGATCCTCCAGGACCCAGCGGCCGGCGTCCTTGTCGCCGCCGACCACGAGCTGCCGGAAGTAAGAGGTCAGCTCTCCGACCGGGTCTTTCCGCAGCGGCTCCAGGAACGGCTCCGTCTCCTCCCGGGGCACCCGGGTCATATCTCCGCTCGGATCGACCAGCAGCAGGCCCGCCACCCGCTCCGGGTGCCGGGCGGCGTAGTCGATCGCCACCGTCGAGCCCAGGCTGTGTCCGGCCAGCAGGAAGCGGCGCAGGCCGAGCTGGTCCACCACCGCCTCGATATCCGTGGCCAGGCCGTGGATCGAATAGTCGCCGTCCTCCGCCGGGTCGGATTCGCCGTGGCCACGCAGGTCGATGGCCACCGCCCGCCGGTGCCGGCGCAGGTGGTCGAGCTGCAGCGCCCACTGGCCGCCGTTGCCCGCCAGGCTGTGCACCAGCACCACCGGCAGGACCCCGGACCGCGAGGCGCCGCCGTCCCGCACGTAGAGGTTGCCGGCCGGGCCGGACACCCAGACGCCCACGCTCTCCGGCGGCTCGGGCGGATGGAAGTCTTGGCCGGACACCGGAGTCTCCTCCGGCTCCAGCACCGGACCGCCGCGCCGCCGGCGCTCACCTAGAACGGCAGCCAGGGCTCCCAGCCCGGCCACTCCCAGGAGCATCCAGAAAAGGCCGCGGGATCTCGCGGGCCGCCGGTATCGGAACTGTCGTCGTCTCATCACCGCACCTCTCGCCGCCAACGTAACACGAGCGCAACCCTCAAGGAAGAGGAATGCGCGCGCTCGCAATCATTCTGAAATGACATTCGCGATCCGTTTCCCGTCTTCTTACCTGGGCAAAAACGCGCCCCGGCGGGGCGGCCTGTCCAACCCAAGGAGACGACGCGAAATGCCCAGCTTCCACGCCTTCTTCCGCGAGCTGTTCCAGACCTTCCTCGGCGACTTCCTCCGGATCGCCGCGCCCGACTTCAGCGCCCACCTCCTGCCAGACCAGGCCCGGTTCCCGGTCCTCGACCTGGCCGGCTGGAGCGCCGAGGAGCGCGACGCCGCGGGCGCCGTGGCGGACGTGCCGACCCGCGCCGGCGGCTCGGCCACGGTCCTGATCCACACCGAGCCCGGACCGCTCGGCCCGGCCGAGACCGCGCGCCGCCTGAGCCGCTACTTCCTGGCCCTGCAGGCAAAGTATGTTCAGCCGGTCCTCCTCACCACCGTCTGGCTGCGCGGCGGCCGGCCGGGGCTCAACCTGGAGTCGGTGTCGGTCAACCCGCTCCTCGGCGTGGAGATGGTGCGGATCTTCTACACCGCCTTCGGCCTGGGCGAGTCGCGGGCCGAGCACTACCTGGAAAGGCCCGAGCCGCTCGCCTGGGCGCTCGCGGCGCTCATGCGCCCCGCCCGCCGCGGCCCGGCCGCGCACCGGCAGGCCTGCCTGCGCCGGATTGCCGATATCGCCAAGATCGGCCTGTCCGACCGGGAAGCCCGCCTCCTGAGGATGTGCGTCGAGGACTGGATGCCGGAACCCGGCGGCGTTTTTTCCGTAGACAGCGATGGGACGGGTCTTCCGGGAGGGGGGTCCCCTGCTGTACAAGGGTCTTCTCACAGAAGGAGGTCAGAAGGATGATCAAACACCTCGTGCCCCTCGCCGTCATCCTCGCGATGCCCGGCGCCCCGGCGGCTCTCCAGACGCCGCCGTCTCCCCCGCCTGCGGCCCAGGCGGCTCCGGTCCCGCCGGCCGATCCGCTGGCCGAGGCGCCCCGGATCTCGGCCACCGACGCCAAGAAGGCCCTCGACGCCGGCAAGGCCGTGCTCGTCGACGTCCGCAGTCTCGACGCCTGGCAGGACGAGCACGCCAAGGGCGCCATCAGCATCCCGGTCAACGAGTTCTACGCCCGCCTGAACGAGTTCCCCAAGGACAAGCAGGTCATCGCGTATTGCACCTGACACGCCGAACACACGAGCGCCCGTGCGGTGCTCGAGCTTCGGAAGCAGGGTTTCGACAAGGCGGCGGCGCTCCTGGGCGGGCTTCAGGCCTGGAAGGACGCCGGATACGAGGTCGAGCACAGCAGGCCCGCCCCCTGACATCTTCTGTGGAGGATCCATGCAGCGAAATCGCCTTTCCGTCCTCATCCCCCTCCTCGCGCTGTGCGCCGTCTCTCCGGCCGCCGCCGTCGATCCGGACCTCCTGGCCGGCATGAAACCCCGGTCGATCGGTCCGGCCGGCATGAGCGGCCGGGTCGCGGCGGTCGACGCGGTCGAGTCCGACCCCGACGTCATCTGGGTGGGCTCGGCCTCGGGCGGCGTCTGGAAATCGACCGACGGCGCCCTCACCTGGACGCCGGTCTTCGACGACCAGCCGGTGGCCTCCATCGGCGCGGTGGCCATCAACCAGTCCAACCCCGACATCGTCTGGGTGGGGTCGGGCGAGGCGAACATGCGCAACAGCGTCCTGGGCGGCAACGGCGTCTACCGGACCCTCGACGGCGGCCGCACCTGGAGCCACCTCGGGCTCGAGAAGTCGGAGCACATCTACCGCCTCGTGCTCCACCCCTCGAACCCGGACGTGGCCTGGGTCGCCGCCGTCGGCGGCCTCTGGAGCGACAACCCCGAGCGCGGCGTCTACAAGACGGAGGACGGAGGCAAGACCTGGAACCGGGCGCTCTACGTGGACGAGAAGACCGGAGCCGCCGACCTGGTCATGGACCCGTCCAACCCCAACCACCTTCTGGCCTCCATGTGGCAGGTCCGCCGCCAGCCCTGGTTCTTCAAGTCCGGCGGCCCGGGCTCCGGTCTCTACAGCACCTGGGACGGGGGCCGCACCTGGAAGAAGGCGACCGAGGAGGACGGCCTGCCCGCGGGCGAGCTCGGACGCATCGGCCTCGCCTTCTCGCGCTCCAACCCCGAGATCGTCTACGCCATGGTCGAAGCCCAGCCGAGCTCCCTCCTGCGCTCGACCGACAACGGCAAGAGCTGGTCCTCCGTCAACACCCGCTGGGACGTGAACCCGCGCCCATTCTACTTCGGCGACATCCGGGTCGATCCGCAGTGGCCGAACCGGGTCTACAGCGTCGAGTACGACGTCAAGGTTTCCGACGACAGCGGCAAGACGTTCACCACCGCGATCAGCGGCGGCGAGATCCACGGCGACTTCCACGCCCTGTGGATCGACCCCCACAACGCCAACCACCTGATCTCCGCCGGCGACGGCGGGCTCGGCGTCAGCTATGACCGAGGCCGGACCAACCGCGCCGTCGGCAACCTGCCGGTCGGGCAGTTCTACCACGTGGCGGTCGACAACGACGTGCCCTACAACGTCTACGGCGGCATGCAGGACAACAGCTCCTGGCGCGGGCCGAGCTCGGTGTGGACCTTCGGCGGCATCCGCAACTTCGAATGGCTGGCCGTCGGCGGCGGCGACGGCTTCGAAACCCTGCCCGACCCGGCGAACTCCCGGATCGGCTACTCCCTGTCGCAGGGCGGCTACCTCGGGCGCTGGAACCTCGACACCTCCGAGCTCCGGGACGTCAAGCCGGCGCCGCCCGAGGGGAAGAAGCTGCGCTTCAACTGGAACACCGGCCTCGCCACCGACCCGTTCACCCCGGGCACGCTCTACGTCGGCAGCCAGTTCCTCCACAAGTCCACCGACCGCGGCGAGACCTGGACGATCATCAGCCCCGACCTGACCACGAACAACCCCGAGTGGCAGAAGCAGGACGAGAGCGGCGGCCTGACCGTGGACGCGACCGGCGCCGAGAACTTCACCACGATCATCGCCATCGCCCCGAGCCCGCTCCAGCAGGGCGTGATCTGGGTGGGGACCGACGACGGCCGCCTGCACGTCACCCGTGACGGCGGCAAGACCTGGGAGAGCCTCGAGAAGAACGTCAAGGGCGTGCCGGCCAACACCTGGATCCCGGAGATCCGGGCCTCCAGGCACGATCCGGCCTCGGCCTTCGTGGTCTTCGACAACCACCGGCGCGGCGACTCGGCCCTCTACGCCTACCGCACCGACGACTGGGGCAAGACCTGGAAGAGCCTGGTCGCGGAGAAGAACAGCGGAGTGCGGGGATTCGCGCTCAACGTCGAGCAGGACCCGGTGGACAAGGACCTCCTCTTCCTGGGCACCGAGCTCGGACTCTGGTTCAGCCAGGACGGCGGCAAGCGCTGGACGAAGTGGACCCAGGGCCTGCCCACCGTCGCGGTCATGGACCTGGCGATCCAGCCTCGGGATCAGGACCTGGTGATCGGGACCCATGGACGCTCGCTCTACATCCTCGACGACATCCGGCCGCTGCGGGAGCTGACGGACGAGGTGGCGGCGAAGCCGATCCACCTGTTCGCGATCGGCGACGCCTGGCAGTACCAGTCCGCGCCGGAAGCCGGCGGCTTCGCGTTCGGAGCCACCGAGTACCGGGGCGAAAGCCGTCCCTACGGCGCGATCCTCAACGTCTGGCTGAGCGACAAGACCCTCCCCCACCCGGTCGAGGAGAAGGAGCGCGAGCGCAAGCAGAAGGAGCGCGAGGAGAAGCGGCAGGCCGAGGCCGCCGCGCCGAAAAAGCCCGAGAAGCCCGCCGTGACCGCCGAGGAGCGCCCGGCGCCGACCCGGGAGAGGATCGCCGCCCAGCAGGAGAAGCCCGAGGCGGCCGAAGCCAAGGCGGAGGAAACGGACAAGTACAAAGAGAAGGACAAGGAGAAGGAGAAGCCCAAGGACATCCTCGTCCGGATCGCCGACGCGAATGGCCGCGTGATCCGCAACTTCACGGCTCCGGCCCGTCAGGGGCTCAACCGGATCGTCTGGAACCTGCGCCGCGACGCGGGCCGGACGTTGCCGGTGCCGGCCGAATTCGGCGGCGGCAACCCCAACCCGGCCGGACCCGAGGTCGTGCCCGGCACCTACCAGGTGACCGTCAAGTTCGGCGACAACGAGTCCAAGGGCACCCTCAAGGTCCTGCCCGATCCGCGCACGAAGACGACGCCGCAGGACTGGGCGAAGCGCGAGGAGGTCATCCAGAGGACGACCGACCTTCAGGACGCCCTGGTCGCCTCCCTGGAGCGCATCCAGCGCACCCGCTCCGACGTCGAATCGGTGACGGCGATGCTGGACAAGAAGAAGAAGGACGAGCAGGACCGCGCGAAGATCGAGGCCCGGGCCCAGGGTCTGCCCAATCCGGAGCCGAAGAAGGACGAGAAGCCCGAGCCGCTGGCCGAGGCGGCGCAGAAGGTGAAGAAGGGGCTCGACGATCTGGAAAAGCGCCTCTGGGTGCCCTTCGACACGCCGGGCATCTCGCCGGAAAAGGACGTGCTCTCGAAGGTCTTCACCGCCCGCGGCGTCGCCCTCTCCTCCTACGACGCCCCGAGCCCGACGCACCTGGAGTACCTGCGCCAGGCCGAGATCGAGGTCGGCAAATTCGTGACCGATCTCAACGCGTTCTTCGACAAAGACGTGGCCGACTTCCGCCGCCAGGTGGACGAGTCGGGCCTGCGCATCCTGCCGCCGGTCGAGCCGATCCAGGTGAAGACCGGCCAGTAAGTCCTAGACAATCATTCACGGCGTGCATGATAATCATTCACGCCGTGAATGGATATCTTCTCCTTCCCCGAGCTCTGGCGCCAACCCTGACGCTGGCCCTCCGCTCGTTTCCGGTGGTGGTTGTCACCGGATCGCGCCAGACGGGGAAGAGCACGCTGGTGCGCAGCCTCGACGACCGCCCCTATCTGACCCTGGACAACCTGGAGGTGCTCGAGAGGACACGGGAACAGCCGGACGCCCTGGTGCGGAGCTACGACCAGGTGGTGCTCGACGAGGTCCAACGCTCGCCGGACCTCCTGCTGGCGGTCAAGCGGGCGGTGGACGAGCGCCGCATCCCCGGCCGCTTCATCCTGACCGGATCGGCCAATCTGCTCCTGATGCAGAAGGTCTCCGAGAGCCTGGCCGGGCGGGCGGCCTACCTGACGCTCTGGCCTCTCACCCGCCGCGAGCAGCTCGGCCGCGGCCAGGCGGGCGTCTGGGAGACGCTCTTCGCAAGCCCTGGGAAAGCCTGGAAGCCGCTTCTGGCCAAGGAGACCGCTCCCGAGGAGGACTGGCGGGCGCTCGCATTGCGCGGCGGATACCCGGTCCCAGCCCACGAGATGGCCGACGCTCAGGCGCGAACCCTCTGGTTCGACGGCTACACGCGCACCTACCTGGAGCGCGACCTCCAGGATCTCTCGACCGTGACCTCCCTGGTCGACTTCCGCCGGCTCATGCGAGCGGCCTGCCTGCGCCTCGGCAGCCTCGTCAACCAGACCGAGCTCGGCCGCGACGTCGGAATCCCTCAGCCGACGGTCCTCCGCCACCTGTCCCTCCTGGAGACCTCCTACCAGCTCATCCGGCTGCCCGCCTTCGCGGTGAACCGCACGAAGCGGCTGATCAAGGCGCCCAAGCTCTACTGGTGCGACTCGGGCCTGGCGCTCCATCTCTCCGGGGAGGCCGAGCCTCGCGGCGCCCACCTGGAGAACCTGATCCTGAACGACCTCCTGGCCTGGAGAGACACCCAGGTTCCGCGCCCGGAGGTCCTCTACTGGAGGACCACCGCCGGAGACGAGGTGGATCTCGTCGTCGAATGGAAGGGAAGGCTGCTGCCGATCGAGGTCAAGGCGACCGGAAAGCCGAGGCTCGCCGACGCCCGCGGCCTGATCCAGTTCCGCAGTGAGTATCCCGACCTCGCGCTCACCGGCCTCCTACTCCACACCGGCTCCCATGTGGAGTGGATCGCCGAAGGTGTGCTCGCAGCGCCCTGGTGGCGAGTGATCTGACTCGACCCTTCACCCGGGCAGCCGCACCGTGAACGTGGAGCCCACGCCGGGCCGGCTCTCGCAGCCGATCGTCCCGCCGTGGGCCTCCACCAGGCTGCGGCAGATGGCGAGGCCGAGCCCGCTCCCGCCCAGGTCGCGGGAGCGGGCCTTGTCCACGCGGTGGAAGCGCTTGAAGAGCAGCTCCCGCTCCTCCTCGGCGACGCCGACGCCGGTGTCCGAAACGGACAGGACCATCTCCGATCCTTCCATCGCCAGGCGGACGTCGACCCGGCCGTCGTCCCGGTTGTAACGGATCGCGTTGCTCAGCAGGTTGGTCGCCACCTGCGCGAGGCGCTGGCGGTCGCCGGTCCAGGTCACCGGCTCCAGGTCCAGGCCGAGGGCGACCCCACGCTCGCCGGCCAGCGGACGGATCATCTCCGCGCACTCCTCCACGCAGGCCCGGACGTCGAACGGCGCCGGCTGGAGCGCCAGCATGCCGGCGTCGGCGCGGGCCAGGGTCAGGAGGTCGTCGACCAGCGAGCGCATGCGCTGCGCCGCCTTCGAACAGGTGGCCAGCGCCTGCCGGTACTCCTCGCCCGTGCGCGGCCGGGAGAGCGCCAGCTCGGCCTGCGAGCAGATCACCGCGAGCGGCGTGCGCAGCTCGTGGGAGGCGTCGGCGGTGAAGCTCTTCTGCTGCTCGAAGGCCGCCTCCAGGCGGTCGAGCATCCGGTTGAGCACCCGCGCGAGAGGCCCCAGCTCGCTCTCGGTCTCCTCCACGTCGATGCGCTGCGACAGGTTCGAGCCCGAGACCGCCTCAGCCGTGGCGCTCATCGCGGCGATCGGGCGCAGGGCGCGGTCCACCAGGAGCCAGCCGCCGGCGAGCCCCAGGAGCAGCACGCCCAGACCCGTGCCGGCCAGGATCCAGACCAGGTGCCGGGCCTGCTTGTCCTCCACCGCGATCGACCGGCCGACGACGAGCGAGCCGCCGTCGCCCCACGGCATCATCACCTCCCGCAGCTCGCCGCGCTGGCGAAAGCGCGGCCGGCCGCGCGCCGGGGAGGCCGGAGGCGGCACGTCATCCGGAGCCTGCGCCGAGAGCACCTCGTCGCCGTTCTTCATCCGGATCACGGCGTAGGCCGCCTCGTCCTCGTCCGAGCCGAAGCGCTGGAGGAGGCTCTCCGGGATCTCCGGAATCTCCCGCCCCTGGGGCTCGGTGCGCTGCGCGATGAGCTGGGCCGCGTTGACCAGCTCCGTGTCGGCCCGCTCGTAGGTCAGGCGCTGCAGGCGGTGGTAGAGCGTCGAGCCGAACCCGAAGAGCACCGCGAGCAGGATGGCGCTGTACCAGCCGAGCAGGTTGCCGCGGATCGATCTAAGCATCGATCACGTACCCGAAGCCCCGGCGCGTCTGGATGAAGTCCTTGCCGAGCTTCTTGCGGATGTTCGAGACGTGCACGTCGAGGAGGTTCGAAAAGCTGTCGTCCTCCTCGTCGAAGAGGTGGCCGTAGAGGTCGGTGCGGCTCAGGACCCGGCCGCGGTGCAGGGCGAGCCTCTCGACCAGGGCGAACTCGCGGGCCGTGAGGTGGACCGCCACGCCATCCCGGCTGATCGCGCGGGCGGCGAGGTCGAGCTTCACGTCGCCCAGGACCAGAACCGGGGCCGCCTGGCCGGTAGAGCGCCGGATGAGCGCCCGCAGGCGCGCCCGCAGCTCGGCCAGGGCGAAGGGCTTGACCAGGTAGTCGTCGGCGCCGATGTCGAGCCCGCGCACCCGGTCGGCCACGCCTTCCCGGGCGGTGAGGATCAGGACGGCCACCTTGCGCTCGCCCTTCCGGAGACGCTCCAGGAGGTCCCAGCCGCTCAGGCCGGGCAGCATCAGGTCGAGGACCAGGGCGTCGTAATCCCAGGTGGTCGCCTTGTAGAGGCCCGTGGTACCGTCCTCGGCGACGTCCACGGCGTAGCCGTCCTCCCGCAGAGCCTGCTCCAGGAGACGCCGCAGATCCGGCTCGTCTTCAATGACCAGGACGCGCACCGTCGTTCATTCTGGATCAGCATTCCGGACCTGGCAACCGCTCCCGGACGGAGAGGGACATCCGGGAGCGGTCGCCAGGCCGGGGCAACCCTAGTTCGACCCCTTGCTGTCCTTCTTCTTGTTGGCGTCGGTCTTGGACTTGGAGGTGCTGGCCGACCGGCGGTGGAAGTACCGGTGATGCTGGGTCTGCTTGGCCGAGGTGGTGGTCTTCGCGGCCGGCTTCGCGGGAGTGGTGCCGGTGGCCGGAGCGGTGGCGGCAAACGCGGCGGACGCGGCGGTCAGGGAGAGGGCGAGCAGGGCGGTCGAGAGGGTCTTGGACTTCATACGATGTCTCCTTTCAAGGTTTTCGGAACCCGGGGTTCCTCATGCAGCGCCTACGCTACGACCCTCGACCTTTAGACAAGATGAAGACGGCGACCGCCGTTTTCCTGACCTTTCTGGCGGCCGGTCTCCACGTCTACCGGTTCCTCCACGCCGGCGCGCTGTGGCGGGACGAGGCCGCCGCCGTGCAGCTCGCGACGCTCCCGACGCTGGGCGAGGTCTTCGAGCGCTTCCCGCACGAGGCGTTCCCGATGCTCTTCCCGCTGGCCCTTCGCGTCTGGGTGATGGTGACGGGCGGCTCCGACCTGGCCCTGCGCCTGCTGGGGCTGATCGCAGGCCTCTCCATCCTGGGCGCGCTCTGGCTCAACGCGCGTCAGGCCGGGACGGTTCCGCTCGTTTCGGTGGCCCTGCTCGGGTTCCACCCCTTCTTCCTGGTTTATGGAGACTCGGTCCGCGGCTATGGGCTCGGGACGCTGGCGATCCTCCTGGCCTTCGGCGCGTACGCGAGGCTGGTGGACCGGCCGGATCGCCGCTCGATCGTCCTGGCCGCGGTCGCGGCCGTGGCGAGCGTCCATCTCCTCTTCCACAACTCGGCGCTGCTGCTGGGGCTCGGATTGGCTGCCGCGGCGGTCGGCGCGATCCGGAAGAGCTGGCGCACCGTGGCGGCCGCGCTCGGAGTCGGGCTCCTCGCCGCTCTCACCCTGCTCCCCTACTGGGGACCGCTGAGCGCGGCCCGATCGTGGAACGTGGTGGTCCAGGAGAAGATCGGACCGGCGGCGATCCTGGAGGCCGCGGGCAACACGCTCGGCCAGCCGGCGCTCTGGGCGCTGTTCCTCGTCGCCGGTCTGGCCGTCGCGCTGGCCCGCCGGGACGCCCTCTTTCCGCTCCTGGCGATCCCGGCGGTCCTGGCGGCGCAGTATGGGCTCTTCCTGGTCCTCGGCTATTCGCCGAGGATCTGGTACTTCCTCCCGCTCATGGCGGTCGTGGCGAGCGCGCTCGACCGCCTTCTCGCCGCGCCCGTCCGGCTCGTCCGGATCGGGGTTCCCATCGCCGCGGCGCTCGTCGCGATCCTTCTCCTGCCCGGAGCCTACACGGGCGCCCGGGTGCGGATGACCAACGTCGATTGGACCGTCCGGGCTCTCGAAGCCCAGGCGCGGCCCGGGGATCTGATCGTCGTCAATCCATGGTTCGCCGGGATCAGCTTCGCGAGGTACTACCAGGGGCCGGCCCGCTGGATGACCCTGCCGGACCTGCCGGACCACCGCATGCATCGCTACGACCTGCTCATGGAGCGGATGAGGTCGGACGCCCCGATCGCCGACGTGCTCGACGCGGTCCGGCGGACGCTCGCCTCCGGAGGCCGCGTCTGGGTGGCGGGCAGCTTCCAGGCGCCTCCGCCCGGAAAGCAGCCGCCCCGGCTCGGCCCGGCGCCCGGCGGCTCACCCTGGGGCTGGCAGGACGAGCCGTACTCCGTCTCCTGGTCGATGCAGCTCGGCGCGTTCCTGCGGGATCGGGCCGTCCGCGGCGGCGAGATCGGGATCCCGGGGCCCGGACCGGTGAGCGACTTCGAGCGCCTGCGGCTCCACGTCTTCGAGGGCTGGAGCGAAGCTCAGCGGCCGAGGCCGGGGATCTCTTCCAGATGAGGGAGAGGCGCGTCGAGCACGTCCGAGAAGAGGGTCAGGACCCGGAACGTGAGCCCCCAGATGGAAGAGTCCTGGAAGCGGATGGCTGGATAGAGCAGACGCCTGCCGTCGCGCTCCCACTCCAGGCTGCCCATGTTGCGCGCGTCCCAGAGATAGCCGAGCGGAATCCAGAACGCCTCGGCCACCTCGTGGTTGGGGAGGAACGGCGCCAGCTCCTCCCCGAGGTAGTAGACGAACGGCGACAGGATCATCCGCCGGTCGTCCTTGCCTCCGAGCCGGACCAGGACGTCCGAAAGCGGTCCGAGCCAGTGCGAGTCGTCCAGCGCGAGGCCGACCTCCTCCAGGGTCTCGCGCTCGGCCGCGGCCCGCGGATGCGGATCGGTCGGGTCCCATCGCCCGCCGGGCAGCGCCATGTGGCCGGACCACGGATCGAGCGGATGCTCGGCCCGGCGGATGAAGCAGAGGGAAAGGTCGTCCGGCTTCCCCGCGAGCACCAGAGCCACGGCCGCCGCGCTGCTTTCGGGCTCGGGCTTGACGAGCTGAGGCTGGTGACGGGAGAGGGATTCCCGGATCCGGTCGAGGTGGAAGGGCAAGGACAGTCCTCCTGGCGCGGCTAGCATATCTGCCAGGGTACGGATCGACTTGGACATGTTGATCGGCTAACATGGACAAGTTCGGAGAGGTGAGGCCATGGATTGGAAGATCGCTGAAGCGAAGCAGAGGTTCTCCGAGGTGGTCCGCGCGGCCGAGGACGAGCCGCAACGGATCTACAACCGGAATGAGCTGGTTGCGGCCGTCGTGGGAGCGGCCGAAATCAAGGAGTTTCTGGCTTGGCGGGAGCGTCAGCGGAAGGGGTCGCTCGCCGATTCGATCCGGGAGCTGAGCCGCATCTGCGCGGAAGAAGAATACGCTCTGGAGATGCCGCGCCGGGATCCCAAAGGCAGGCCCAACCCGTTTGCCGAGGATCTCGATGTTTCTCTGTGACACCAATGTCGTCAGCGAATTCTTCCGCCCCCAACCCAGCCAGAAGCTCCTGGACTGGGCTGAGGGAGTCTCGGAGATCTTTCTCAGCGTGGTCACGATCGAGGAGATTCAGTTCGGTCTGAGTTGGAAACCCAGGCCCCGGATTCTCACTGCCCTCGAAACCTTCCTGGCGGAGCGTTGCAGGCTTCTCCCGATCACCCCGGAAATTGCCAATCGGTCCGGAGTCATACGCGGCAGCTTCCAGGCGCGTGGCACACCGCGCTCGATGCAGGACATGCTGATTGCCGCAACCGCCGAAATTCATCAACTCGTGCTGGTGACGCGCAACGTCGATGACTTCGAAGGTTGTACCCTCAGCCTGCTCAATCCGATTGATTGATCTTCCTTCCCGGGGGCGCAGGCGCGCGTAGCAACGCGCCACACCTCGTGGCGAGGCGCCACGGCGCGTGGCGCGGAGCTACGTCTCCTGGCGCGGCGCCACAGCGTGTGGCGAGGCGCCACGTCTCCTGGCGCGGCGCCACGGCACGTGGCGAGGCCGCTTTATATAGTGGCGCGGCGGCACTGTACAAAAAATCGCGGGTTTATACAGTGCCGCGCCGCCACTGTATAAACCCGGGCCGCTACACTAGCTCCGCTCCTCCGCCCGCCGCCGGATCGCCCGCAGCCATTGGACGCGGAGGAACGCGCTGCCGGGGTAGATCAGGCGCCAGTAGGCGGCGAAGCGCAGGCGGGAGAGGGCGTCCGTGGCGTTGACCCGGGTCTCGGTGGTCAGGCGGCACCAGCCCGGGCCTCCGGGCTCGATGCGGAAGTTCATCGCGGCCAGGGCGTAGCCCGGCCGGCTGGTGACGAAGTCCGTCGGCGTGGAGATGGGCGGCGTGCCTTTCGGACGGATCACCGCCATGCCGACCACGATCTCGATGTCCGGCGCCTCCACCAGCTTGCAGAACTCCCAGGAGGTCGCGACGTCCAGGATCGGCCGGTCGGCGGGCGCATTCAGGATCGTCGCCGGCCGCAGGGAGCCTCCGGGGAGCCTCGGCGATCGCAGCCAGGTCAGGGTCTGGAACAGCCGGATCTCTCCGGCCGTGACTCCCAGCACCGCCTCGTAGATGCGCTCCGGCGAGGCGTTCACCCGGGTCTCGTGAAACTCCCGGAACTCGCATTCCGGCAGGAAGATGTCGAGCAGGACCGGCGCCCCTCTCACGCGTCGGACCGGCGCGGGCAGGGCGACGCCGGCGAGCCCGAGCAGCCCGCCGAGGCCGACCAGCTTCGCCGCCTGGCGGCGGTTTCGTCCAAGGGAGAGCAGGCCGAGCGCGCCAGATGCGAGCCCGGCGTCGATCAGGACCGTGCCGAGCCGGTTCCAATCAGGGGCAGGTCGCGAACGCACCCGTGTCCTGGATCGGCCGGAACGCGGTGCTCTGAGGATTGGCATACTGTTTCGTGACCCCTCGCAAGGTATCGGTGACGGTGATCCGGACCCGGACATCGGTCAATCCTCCGGCGAAGACCCAGTAGCGGTTGTTCACCGTGCAGCCGTCCAGGACCTTGATCACCATCTCGACGTTGCCGCCGCTGAAGAACCAGAAGTAGCCGGTGTCCGGGCTCAGCGGCACGGCGTGGCCGGCGCCGCTCGCTCCGGCCCGGGTCGTCCACTCCACGTCCACCTGGAAGCGTCCACCGCCCAGGCAGAGACGGGTCTCGCCGGGCGCGCAGGCGGTGGTGGCGGACGGCTTCCAGCCGAGCTGGACGACCTCGAAGTCGTCCGCGGTCAGGCTGGCGAAGGCGGGGTTCAGCACGTCGTTGTCCCAGCGCGGATCGTGGGTGCCGGTGATGTACATGTCCGTGCCGTTGTCCGCCAGGATCAGGCCGTAGGTCTTCATGGCCTGGAAGATCTTCCGCACCGGGGCCGGATAGCCCGAGAGGTCCTTGCCCGCCTTGAGCCGCAGGCGGGCGCCCATCGGCGGCGCGCCGTTCGTGCCGCCCGCGGTGTGGGAGGCCGGGAAGACGTGGCCGTTCGTCGACCGCGTCGTGAAGCGGAAGGCGTGGCGGATCGGGTCGGGTCCGAACGCCTCGTCGTAGCGCACCAGCCCGGGCAGGATCGCGAGGCCGGCCGCGTCCGCGCTCGTCCAGCCTTCCTGCCGCCGGGCGCTCGTGTCCAGCGAAAAGACGGCGCCCGAGCCGGCCTCCCAGCGGTTCGACGAGGCGTCCCAGAAGGTGTGGTAGAGCTCGAAGAGGAGGCGACGGTCGCGGTCCACGATCAGCATGTGCCGGTCGCCGGAGACGTCCGCGTTTCCGGGGTATCCTCCCTCGATGTAGCCGGGCTGGGTCTTCGCCTCGGGCGGGATCGGATAGCCGGCCGGACGCCCCGGCGCGCCCGCGTCGCTCTCGTCGCCGAACTCGACGAAGGTCACCGGCACGAGCGGCTGGGTCCCGGGAACGCTGAGATAAATGATTCCGTAGGTCTCCGGCGGCGTGTCCGCGAAGCCGCCGAAGTCGGGATGCAGGCGCGTCCCCCGGCCGATGAAGTCGAGGATGGCGTTGCTCTTCGGGTCCACCGGCGCCTGACTGACGTCCACGTTCCACCAGTTGTCGGAGGGGAACAGAACAGGAAGGGGACCGCCGGACTGGGCCTGGAGAACGGCGGCGAGCAGAAACCCGCCCAGGAGAGCCTGGAATCTTGTATTCATGACGTTCGATGAGCTTAGCACGATGGAAATCCGCGACTTTGCCCTGACCGTGCTGCGCTCCGAGGACCTGGAGGTCAAGCTCGCGCCGCCGCCCGGCGAGCTGACGGACGAGCAGCCGGGACCGGCGGTGCGCTTCGAGGAGCCCGGCCGGCCGCCGCACCTGCGGTTCGCGAAGGTGGCGGTGCCGGACATCGAGGGCATGCCCGATCCGGCCCAGCGCCCGCGCATCCTCCATGCGCTGGCGAACCACGAGTTGCAGGCCGCCGAGCTGTTCGCCTGGGCGCTCCTCGCGTTCCCCGACACGCCGCCGGAGCTCCGGCGCGGCCTGCTCAAGATCCTCCAGGACGAGCAGCGCCACACCCGGATGTACATCGCCCGGGTCGAGGCGGCGGGGGCGCGGTTCGGAGACTTTCCCGTCCACGGCTATTTCTGGAGCAAGGTGCCGGACATCACGACTCCGCTGCGGTTCCTCTGCGCCATGTCGCTCACCTTCGAGAACGCGAATCTCGACCACACGGTCGAGTACGCCGAGGCGGCGCGGCGGGCGGGCGATCCACGGACGGCGACGGTCATCGAGCAGGTGGAGCGCGACGAGGTCGAGCACGTCCGCTTCGGCTGGACCTGGCTCCAGGTCTTCAAGAAGGAGGACGAGTCGGCCTGGGACGCCTTCCGGTCGAACCTCACCTGGCCGCTGCGACCGTCGAGGGCGAAAGGCCGGATCTTCAACCGTGAAGGCCGGGAGGCGGCCGGCCTGGACGCGGAGTTCATCCGGCGGTTGGAAGAGAGCGAGGGGTGAGGCTCGTCCTCGCCAACCTCCTGGCCGAGGACGACCTCGCCCGCCTCGCCCGGGTCGGGCGGCCTCGAAGCCCTTCCCGCGAGACGGTCGAGCGGGTCGCGGGTCTGGCGGACCAGCTCCGCGTCTTCGCTCGGGACGGCGACCGGCTCTGGGTTCCTGGAAGCGGACGGCCCGAGCCAGCCGACGAGGTGCTCGCCTGGTGCGAGACGCCCGAGGCCGTGGCGCTGCGCAAGCGTCCTCGCCAGGTTTCCGACGGGGACGGTCCGCTCCACGAGATCCTCTGGCACCTGCCGGCGGCTCCTCCGGAGGTCGTGGCGGCGGTGAATCACAGAGGCTTTCATCTCCGGGTCGCCCGCGAGCTGGGCTGCGCCCTGCCCGGCGCCCGGATGGTCGAGAGACTCGCGGACCTCGGAGCTCCGGGGCCGTGGGTCGTGAAGGCTCCATACTCCGCCTCGGGCCGGTCGCGGTATATCCATAGAGAGGAAGGGAGGCTCGCCGATCCCAAGGCCGTCCGCACGGTGGAGCGGCTCTTCCATCTCCACGGCCCGCTCCTCTTCGAGCCCTGGATGGAGCGGACGGCCGACTTCGGTGCCTGCGCTCTCCTGACCCCGGCCGGCCTGCGGGTGCTCGGCTTCCATCGCCAGACGGTGGACGTGAAAGGCCAGTTCTCCGGCATCGAGCTGATGGACGAGACGCCGCCGGGGATGGCGGAGACCGTGGAAGGTGTCGGCCGGGCCTTGGAGCGGGCCGGCTACGCCGGGCCGTTCGGGATCGACGCCTGGGAGTATCGGACCGCGGACGGGAGGCTCGCCTTCAACCCGCTCGGCGAGATCAACGCCCGGATGACGTTCGGCCTGGTGGCCCGGGCTCGCGCGGAGCGGTCGGGATCGTCTCCGGCAGCCGGGTCCGGCTCAGCAGCTCCCGCGTGAACTGGTAGCCCACCTCGACGATCCGGTCGAGCGGTTCGACGTCGAACAGGTCGAATTCTTCCATGGGGAGGTCGATGTACAGCTCGACCTCGTGCCGGGCCTGCCGGGCGTAGATGTCGCTCGCGAGGACCGCGGAGCGGTGCAGGAGCTGGAGGATGTTGGGGAACGGCTTGGCGGTCCGCCGCCAGTTTCCCAGGAGGAGCTGCCAGGGGCCCGGCGCCTCGCGGTAGCTCGGGTCGGCCCGGACGTCGATCTTCGCCGAGACGTCCACCGCGATGATCGGGCCGCGGCCCTGGCGGCGCATCACGTCGATCGGCAGGTTGTTGAGCACGCCGCCATCCACCAGCAGGTCGCCGTTGTCCACCATGGGTGGGACGATGCCCGGCAGCCGCATGCTGGCTCCGACCAGGCGCTCCATCTCGCCCTGGCGATGGACCACCACCTCGGCCCGGGTCAGGTTGGTGGAGACGCAGAAGAACGGCAGCCAGAGGTCCTCGATCCGGTCGTCGCCGAACATCATGTCGAGCATGCGCTCGGCCTTGCGGCTCGACAGCAGGGAGATGATCGGCAGGGTGTAGAGCTTGTGCGGCCGGTACTTGACCCAGCCCCAGTAGTTGCGGCGGACCATGCCCTTCCAGTCGAAGCCGCGGGCGTGCAGGCCGGCCATCACGGCGCCCATGCTGGTGCCGCCCACCCGGTCGATCGGGATGCCGGCCTCCTGCAGCGCCCGGATCACCCCGATGTGCGCGAAGCCGCGCGCGCCGCCGCCGCCGAGCACCAGGCCGACCGGCGTGCCGTTGACGAACCGGGCGAGGCGGTCGAAGTCTCCGGGCAGCTCCATCCGGATGTGGTGGTGCCGGAGGAACGGGTGCAGGTCGAGCCACTTCGCCGTGCCGCGGGGCCGCTCCTTCTTCCGCAGGTGGATCAGGACCAGTTCCTCGCGCGGCCGGCCTTCGTAGCGCGCCAGCTCTCCGCCCAGCTCGCCCAGCGAAAGCTCGTCGTCGGTATCAGCGACCGCCACGACCAGCACGCGGTCCGCCTGGCGCAGGCAGCGCCGGGTCCAGGCGGTAATCCCGGAGGGGCCGGGGAGCGGATCGGCCTCATAGAGAAGGAAGGCATGGCGCGCCTCCTGCTCGTCGATCCAGGCGCCGAGCCGGCCCTCGTCGGACGCGAGGTTCCGGTCGAGCCCCTGCGAGCTCAGGCGGAGGGTCGGACCGATCCTTTCGAGCGCGGCGGTGAGGCGCGCGGCCACTTCCGCCAGCGGCACGCCGGGCCGGGCGCCGGTCACGGCCACGGCCACGCAGCCCCGGCCGCGCGCGGGCGGCGCCTCCGGGCCGATCCAGGTGGCCAGCTTCCGGGTGAAGGACAGGGCGAGCTTCGGATGGCGCTCCAGGAGCAGGTCGAGGCCGGCGCGGTCGAGCCGGGCGAGGACGGAGTCGCGCAGCGCCTGGACCGTGGCCGAACGGGGGTTGCCGGTCAGGGCCGCGACCTCCCCAAGGCTGTCGCCCCGCCCGACATGGCTCAGCACGACGTGCTCGCCGCCGGGCAGCTCGCGGACGATGGAGAGCCGGCCGCTGGCCATCAGATAGAGGCCGTCGCTCTCGTCTCCCTGCCGGCACAGCGTGTCGCCGCCGGGGACGAGCAGCCAGGCGAGATGGCCGGTCACCTCGCCGAGCGTGGCCTCGTCGAGGTCGCGGAAGAGGGGCACGGAGGCCAGGAAGGCCCTGGCTTCGGCCGTGGAGGGCGCCGGGATCGCGGGCATCGGAATGCCCCCATCCTATCAGCCGCCGCCGCTGAGGATACCCAGGATCTCCTTGCCGTACTTGCCGACGAGAGCCGGGCCGATGCCGCGCACGGCGAGGAGCTCGACCTCGTCGCCCGGCCGGGCCGCGGCCAGCTCCGTGAGCGTGCGGTCGGTCAGGATGCGGAACGCCGGCACCCGGCGGCGCTGCGCCTCCTCGCGGCGCCAGGCCTTGAGCGCCGCCACCAGACCCGGCAGCGGCTCGTCGCCCAGGTAGCTCTCGGCGCCCGGCAGCACGTCCTGGGTCTCCTTGCGCCGCCCGCCGGTGATCCGCTCGCGGATCTTCCTGACCAGCGAAGGCCCCTCCTCCTTCTTCTTCTTCCGGCGGTCGCGCTTGGATGTGGCGGCCGGCTCCTGGGCGAGCTGGACGAATGCGGCCAGCGCCGCGGGCTCGGGCGGGGTGCGCAGGCCGTCCGGGGTGAGGGTGGCGCGCTGAAAGCGAATCAGCCGGCCCTCCTTCTCGAACTCGTCCTCGGCGATGCGCACCAGGCCGGCCCGGTTGAGGCCGCCGATCAGGCGCTCGAACGCCTTGCGGTCGAAGTCCGCCGGCAGCCGCAGCGCTCCCTGGTCCAGGTTCTTGAAGACCTGGCCGGTGCTCTGGCCGTCACGCTGGCGCAGGGCGAGGAGGATCTCCGCGAGCACCTGGGCCTCGCCGGGATCGGGCGCCCGGAACCGGCGGACGAGGCAGGCCTCGGGATCGCAGACGTCGCAGACGCCGCAGGGTTTGCCGGAGTCCTCCTGGTCGCCGAAGTGGCGCACCAGGTGGAGCATGCGGCAGCCGTGGGCCTCGGCGCAGCGCACCATCTGGTCGAGCTGGGAGAGCTTGTGGTCGCGCTGTGCCAGGTAGGGGCGCTCCCAGGCGTCGTTTCCGCGCGCCACGTTGTCGTCCGCGTCCACCAGGGCGCCGCCGTGGATCCAGAGCTTCTCCAGGGCCTTCTCGAACGGCTCCTCCTCCATCTTGACCCGGCTCCGGACGCGCTCGCCGGGCTGGCTCTCGGCGGTCAGGGTCTGATGGATCTGGCGCAGGACGCTCACGTCCGGGTAGTCGCGGGTGTGGAAGAACTCGTGGTTGCGGCGATCCACCCAGGAGTAGAGCAGGATCGCGCGCGAGGGCTTGCCGTCGCGTCCGGCGCGGCCGATCTCCTGGTAGTAGCCCTCCAGGCTGCCCGGCAGGCCGGTGTGGATGACCGTGCGCACGTCCGGCTTGTCCACCCCCATGCCGAAGGCGATGGTGGCGACGATGACCTCCAGCCGGCCGCCGAGGAACGCGGTCTGGGTGCGGTCGCGCTCGGAGCCCGACATGCCGGCGTGGTAGGCGGCGGCGGGCATCTCGGAGCGCAGCTCCTCGCCCAGGGCATCGGCCTCCTTGCGGGTCGGCGCGTAGACGATGGCCGGCCGGTGCGCCGGGTCGGACAGGATGCGGCGCACCGCCTCCCGGCGCTCGGACGGCTTCATCTCGGCCACCTCGACCGCGATGTTGGTGCGCCGGAACCCATGGATGAACCGGCTCGGGTTCAGGCCGAGCTGGCCCGCGATGTCGTCCTGGACGAGCGGCGTCGCCGTGGCGGTGAGCGCGATGACCGGCGCCGGTCGCAGAAGCGGCAGGCGCTGGCCGAGCATCCGGTACTCGGGCCGGAAGTCGTGGCCCCAGTGCGAGATGCAATGCGCCTCGTCGACCGCCACGAGGACCGGCTTGCGCTTGGCGAGCATCTCGGGGAAGCCCGGCACGGCGAGGCGCTCGGGAGCGATGAAGAGGTAGTCGAGCCGGCCGGCCAGGTACTCGACGCAGACCTGGCGCGAGCTGGCCCGGTCGCGTCCGGAGTGGATGCGTTCCGCCCGCAGCCCCACGTCGCGGAGCTTGGCCACCTGGTCCTCCATGAGCGCGATGAGCGGCGAGACGACCAGCGTCGTACCGCCACGGGCGAGCCCGGGAAGCTGGTAGCACAGAGACTTGCCGGCGCCCGTGGGCATGACGAGCAGGACGTCTTTCCCGTCGACCACAGCCCGGCAGACGGCCTCCTGATAGGGGCGGAAAGAGGGCAGGCGGAAGGTGTCTTTCAAGAGGACGTCGATGTCGGTGCTCGCGGAACGGGGTTGGGAGGTGGCGCCCTCTCCCGCGCTCCAGCGCGGGGGAGGGTCGGGGAGGGGTCCCTTGGCCGGAGCCGGGAAGACCCCTCCCCGTCCCTCCCCTGCTTCGCAGGAGAGGGCGCCACCTCCCAGCCTCATGTTGCGATCGTCTGTGGAAGTCTCCCCCTCTCCCGGGGAGGGCGTGAAGGGCGGGGCGGGAGAGGGGGCCGGGGGGTGAGGCCCCCCCACCACCGTCTTCACATACTCCTCGATCTCGAGCAGGAAGCTCCCCAACTGCCCCTCGCCGCGCTGGATGCGCTTGAGATCGGCCTCCCAGCGGCCGGTCATGGCCGGGCTCTTCACGTGCGGGTGGACCACCTGGATCAGGCGGATGCCCTTGTCCGTGGCGATCATCGACTTGCCCTGGCGCTCGACGTACTCGCGGCGCAGCAGGGTCTCGATGATCTCCGCCCGGGTGGCCGGCGTGCCGAGGCCGGACTCCTTCATGGCGTCGGAAAGCTCCTTGTCGTCTAGCGTCTTGCCGGCGGTCTCCATGGCGGTGAGGAGCGTGGCCTCGGTGAAACGCTTCGGCGGCCGGGTCTCCTTGGCCACGGCCTTCGCGTCGAGGACCTCCACCGGCTGGTTGGCGGCGAGCCCCGGCGGCAGATCCTGGGCCTCCTCGTCCTCCTTCTTCTCCTTCTTCGGGTCCTTCCTGAGATCCAGATCGAGCACCTTCCAACCCGGCTTCACCACCTGGGTGCCGGAGCTGTGGTAGCGATCGAGGACCGGGTCGCCGACGCCCGAGCGCGGCGGAGTCGTGATCCGCGTGATGACCGTGGTCACCGACCAGACGTGCTCGTCGTGCCAGGCGGAGAGGAGCCGCCGGCAGACCAGGTCGTAGATCCGCTGCTCGTCCTGGCCGAGCGCGACCCCTTCCGGGCGGGTGGTCGTGGGGATGATCGCGTGGTGGTCCGTGACCTTGGAGTCGTCCACGAACCGTCGGCCGAGCGGCGTTTCTCCGGTCCCCGGAGCCAGCAGCTCGCGATAGGGCCCCTGGATCACGCGCACGATCTCGCCGAGCGTGGCGGCCACGTCCTGGGAGAGGTGGCGGCTGTCCGTGCGCGGGTAGCTGATCAGCTTCTTCTGCTCGTAGAGCGACTGCGCGAGACCGAGCGTCTTCTGGGCGCTGAAGCCGAAGAGGCGGTTGGCGTGGCGTTGGAGCTCGGTGAGGTCGTAGAGGAGCGGCGGGGGCATCCTCTTGGTCTCGGCGCGCACCGACTCGACCTCGGCCCGGCCGGCCTTCGCGCGCTGGACGATGCGCGCCGCCTCCTCGAACTCGGCGCCGGGCTTGGTCTTATCCGCCTTGAGGCGTTTCGCCTCGGGAGTCGGGTCGGCGCCGCGGAACCAGGTGCCCTGGTAGGACGCGCCGGGAGCGGGCGAGAACGTGGCGACGACCTCCAGGTAGTCCTCGGGCACGAAGGCGCGGACGGCCAGCTCGCGCTCGACCAGCATGGCGAGCGTGGGGGTCTGGACGCGGCCGACGGAGAGGTCCTCGTCGAAGTCGAGCGAGTAGGCGCGGGAGAGGTTCATGCCGACGAGCCAGTCGGCGCGGCTGCGCCCGCGAGCGGCGTCGGCGAGCGGATCGAAGTCCTTGCCGGCGCGGAGCTTCGCGAAGCCCTTGCGGATCGCGTCCGGAGTGAGGGACGAGATCCAGAGGCGCCAGAACGGCTTGCGGCACCCCGCGGCCTCGTAGATGTAGCGGAAGATGAGCTCGCCCTCGCGGCCGGCGTCCGTGGCGCACACCACCCGCTCGACGTTCGGCGAGTTGAGGACCTTCCGGACGACCTCGAACTGGTCGCGGGTCTCCTTAGAGACCACGAGCGGCCACTCCTCGGGCAGCATCGGGAGCTGTTCGCGCCGCCACTTCGCCCAGTCGTTCCGCATCTCGCCGGGCTGGGCGAGGCCGACCAGGTGGCCGATCGCCCAGGTCACGACATAGCCGTTGCCATGCAGAAAGCCGTCGCCGCGCCGCTCCGCCCCCAGGACCCTGGCGAGGTCGCGGGCGACGGACGGCTTCTCGGCGAGGACCGCGGTGGTGCGTTCGGTCGGAAGCGTCATGACCGGGAGGATTTTACGTCGAACGGAACCCGGCGGGATGGTCCTGTCGTGGAAACCGGGCCGCCCGGCGGATTCTTCGAGCCTTCCGACGGCCTCGTCGGACGTCGCGAGAGGCTCGCTGGCGAGGCGAGAGGCTCCTCGGACCGTCCGAGGATCTCCTCAGGCCTCGCCCGGGCCTCCGAGGACCTTCCGTCGGCCTTGCCGGTCGGTCCGACGACCTTGCCGGGCCTCGCGAGAGCCCGTTGGACTGTCCGACGAGCTCTTCGATCCTCGCGACGACCTCTGCGGACCATCCAAAGCCCCCATCCGATGTCCCGAGGACCTCTTCGGGACCTCCGAGAACCTCGTCGAGCCTCGCATCGAGCTCCTCGCGAAGCTCCGTGCACCTCTCCCTCCGGGAAAAGAGCCTTAGCCGGCAGATAGTCGCATAGACGAAAGCTGTCGCACAGAAATTTGGAGCCAAAAAATGTGCATAGACCTCTTGACAGCCGTATTGAACAAGTCTAGGCTCTCGCTCGTCAAGTGGACGGGTGCTCCGGGCCTCTTTGAAAACTTCTCCTGGGATGGGGTGGACCCGTGACCTGCACAAAGATTGGAAACCGGCGCCAATGACGGCGCCGTTCAAGCGGGGTCGGGAACCCCGGAAAAGGAGAAGGACCATGGCCAAGTCGAATTCGTACGCCGAGACCGTGAGCGGGTGGGAGGAGCTGCTGGCCGCTCTGGAGCAGAACAGCGGCGAGCTCCCGCAGTTGAAGACGCCGCGCCAGCGGCTCCAGGTCGTCCTGGACCAGATCAAGGGCTTCGCGTCCGAGCAGGCGGCCCTCACCGCGAGCCGCCAGCTCGCGACCAGCCGGGTGGAGTACCTGCTCGTCCAGGGCCGCAAGCTGGCGACGGTGCTGCGCACCTCGGTGCGCGAGCACTACGGCAACCGCAGCGAGAAGGTCGCCGAGTTCGGCCTCCAGCCGCTGCGTCCCCGTCCGCGCCGCACCTCTGACAACCCGCTGCCTCAGCCCGAGTAGGCCGTAGTGACCTGGGGCTCGCCGTCTCCCGGCGGGCCTCGGGGCCCTGTTCATTGACAATTTAAGGGATGGCGGCCGCCGAGCCCAAGGCCGCCGCCGTCCCACCCCCTGCGGGGGGTGGTGACCATGGTAGGGTGACCAGGGTCATGGGAGGTGGATCATGGGGCGTTCCGTCTCGAAGTCTGCTTTCAAGGCCAGGGCACTTGAATATTTTCGTGAGGTGGAGAGCACCGGCGTGGAGCTCGTCATCACCGACCATGGCAAGCCGGTCCTGAAGATCGTGCCGTTCGTGCACGACCCGGAGGAAGCTCTGCGGTCGCTTCGTGGCACCGTCGTTCGTTTTGAAGACCCGCTTGAGCCGGTGGGGCTGGAGGACTGAAGCTCGGTTGCGATATGAATGGAGGCATATGAGCCGGAGTAGACCGCGGACCTGGTGAAAGTGAGGCGTTAATGGTCGAATGTTTTGACTTTGCCGCTGTTCGTCACTTTCGTGACGGTGACTCGCTCAGTGAACGCGGGGGCCCTGGATAATGCCGACCAACTCTTTGGCTTTGCGGCAGAGTGTGCAATCAAGAGTGCTTTGGTCACGCTGCCCGGCTGCCTGCAGGGTGGTGACCTCGCCGGGAAGTATAGAGAGCATGTAGACCGACTCTGGGACCTCGCGCTGCTACAGAATCTCCATCGTCGTTATCCAGGTCTCCTGTCCCTGCTTCGCGGAAGCAATCGGCCTTTTGCCGACTGGGCGACGGATCAACGATATGGACCCGACAGCGCGATAACCTCCGAGGTTCTCGAGCGACATCGAGAAGCGGCGAAACGCGCCCTCGGTGCCGTTCAGCTAAGCGGGCAGAGAAAGAGGTGAAGTCAGTGCGCTTTGACGAAGTTATCGATGCCGCTCTCAGCCTGATTAGAAAACAGTTTGCAGATCGCCAGAGCCCGGTCACTTTTGTGCGCGACGTGGCTGGGCAACTTACTGCTGTTCTAGAGAATGATGCGCTCAATAGCGCTGAACTAGAGGGGCTAGCACAGGAGTTAGATAAACGACTCGGCCGATTCAGTCCCGGACCTCGGCGAGTATTGCTTCGCCGCGCAGACCTCATTGACGAAGTTGACATATTTGAGTCTCCCGACCGCGTGCGTCTCGCCGACGCTGAGAATGCTTGGCTTGTCGATCGCCTCTTGACCAATCAAGAGTGGCTGCGCAGGCCAATTTCCCCTCAGCTGTCTTTCCCGGTGGCCACCGCCTTTAGCCTCAAAGGCGGAGTCGGGCGGAGCACCGCAGTTGCAGTATGGGCGTGGTATTTGGCTCGTGAAGGGAAAAGGGTCGTGGTCGTCGATCTCGATCTTGAGGCTCCAGGTCTAGGCAGTCTGCTTATAGATGATCTGCCGAGCTATGGTTTGGTGGATTGGCTTGTCGAATCTATTCTCGACGCTCAACCCGGGAAAGAGATGCTTGATGACTGTCTCGCGTTTAGTCCTGTTGCCGACGATGCCCAGAATGTCATTCAGGTGCTCCCAGCGTTTGGTGCAAAGACCTTGGACTATGTTGCCAAAGTCGGTCGAGTTTATCTCCCTAGCCTCGCACCTGGCGGAAGTGAGGTCGGCTTGGCGGAGAGAATTGGGTACTTGATTGGTGAATTGGGTAAGCGTCAGGACCCTCCCGATGTGGTCTTGCTGGATAGCCGAGCCGGCCTGCACGATATCGGCGCGGCTGTGGTCACGCAGCTCGGATCCGAGGTTTTTCTCTTTGCACGGGATGAGCCGCAGAACTGGCGAGCATATCGATTGCTTTTCGAGCACCTAACGAAGTCAAAGGCTATAGAGTTTGGCATGCCGGACGACGACCTCCGCTGGCGCCTTAAGATGGTTGCTGCGCAAGTCGCAAAGACTGAAGGCGCAGTGGCGAACTGCCTCGAAGCTTCATACGACACCTGGTCGGTGTTGTACGATGATGAGGATAGAGCCACGGAAAATAATCAGGCTGAGACTTTCGTGCGCGATGACGCAAATGCGCCACATTATCCTCTTACAATATATTACGATTCAGGACTACAAGGCATCAGTCTCGTGGATGCCTCAAAACGGCCTCCTTGGCCTGTAATTGAGGCGGCATTCGGAGAGTTTCTTGTTGAAGCCACTGCAAGATTGTTGGCTAATCGAACGAATATAAGTATGCGACCGGCGGAGGCTTGATGGCTATCTCGTTTGACTCGCATGCGGCCCGCTTAGCCCTCGCTCAGCTTCCCGAGTTGGCAGCCCAGGAGAGCCTTCATCCTCCGGATCTTAGGAGAGTGTATGTGCCTGCTTACCACGCAAAAGCGCTCCACCTCGACGCCAGTATTGTGGTGGGAATGAGGGGGGCTGGAAAGAGCTGGTGGACTGCCGTACTTGCAAGTCCGAAGCACCGCAGGTTCGTCTCTGAGCAGCTTCAGCACTCGGCTCTTTCGCGTGTTAACGCAAAAGTTGGCTTCGGCCTTGCTGATACGGAGGTTGACTTCCCGCGCGCGGAAACAGTAGTTTCGTTACTGGATAAGGGCACTGATCCAATTGCAATTTGGCTGACGGTTGTTCTGCGCCACGCAATGAGTGAAATTGGGCAGGGGAAGTCTTTTCCTGAAGGATCTTGGCCTGACCGGGTCCGCTGGGTTGTCGAGCATCGCGATGAGGTGAACGCCAAGTTAACAGAATGTGATGCGGAGCTTGCTAAGCGAGGACAGGTTCTCCTTGTACTATTTGACGCCTTCGATCGGTTGTCTAACGATTGGAGCAAGGCGCGGAGGCTGAGTTCAGCAGCTCTTCAACTCGGATTGAACCTGCGCAGCCGCAGTGCGGTTCGGCTTAAATTCTTCATACGCCCCGATCTTGAGGAAGATCCCGAAACTTGGGGTTTTCCGGATTCCTCCAAGCTGCGACACTCGAAGGTCGATCTCGCCTGGAGCAGTACCGATCTTTATGGCTTGGTATTTATGCAACTCAGCAACGCGAATGAAACGGATGGTTTTGCCGCCGAATTTCGCCAGGAGATAGAAAAAGAATTCAGCCTTCAATGGGAAAAGAGAGACAACGTTTATATCCTTCCATCTACGCTTACGCGCAATGCTAATCTGCAGCAAAAGGTTGTTGAGGGCTTGGCAGATCGCTACATGGGCGGCGGCCCTAAGCGGGGCACGACTTATACCTGGGTTCCACTCCACCTTGCGGATGCGGCTGGCAAGATAAGCCCTCGTAGTTACTTATTAGCTTTCAAAGGCGCTGCCGAGCACACGGATAAAGATCATCCTGATCACCAGCGGGCTTTGCACTTTAGTGCAATTCAGGAAGGCGTTGTTAAGGCCTCTGAGATTCGCGTTCAAGAAATCGCAGAGGACTATCCGTGGGTGACACCTCTACTAGAAGCGGCGAGCGGTGCAGTAGTTCCAATCACAGCTGAGGAACTTTCCAAGCGCTGGACTCCTGACTGTATAAGAAGGATGCGAAGAGCAACGGCGAGCAAGCTTCCGCCACGCCGATTCACCAGCGATCCACTGCGGCAAGGGAATACGGATATCCTGATCGATGATCTTGTCGAGTTGGCCGTCCTGTATAGGACAAAGGACCGGCGGCTCAACATCCCTGATATTTTTCGGGTCGGTTTTGGCATCAAGCGCAAGGGCGGCGTTAAGCCGCCCCGGTAGCTTGCATCCCTCGCCTTTTCAGAGCTTGAAGGGTCGCTGTAAGTATTTGATCGGCAGAATAGGAGTTATTCATATCAAGACGGTCTGGTGAGAGTGACGCCCGGAGGCATTGCCTCCTCCAACTCCCCCGACTGGATCCGCCACAGCTCGGCGTAGGTGCCGCCGCGGGCCACGAGGTCGTCGTGGTGGCCTTCCTCGGCGACCTTGCCGTCGCGGAGGACCAGGATGCGGTCGGCGTGGCGGATGGTCGAGAGGCGGTGGGCGATGATCAGGGCAGTGCGGCCGGCGGTGATCGTCTTCAGGCTCTGCTGGATGGCGCGCTCGGTCTCCGTGTCCACCGAGCTGGTGGCCTCGTCGAGGATCAGGATCGGCGCGTCCTTGAGGATCGCCCTCGCGATCGAGAGGCGCTGGCGCTGACCTCCTGAAAGCTTGACGCCTCGCTCGCCTACCAGGGTGTCGTAGCCCTGCGGAAGCGACGCCACGAAGTCGTGGAGCTGGGCGAGCTGAGCGGCCCGGATCACCTCCTCGATCGGCGCGTCCGGTGTCACGTAGGCGATGTTCTCCCGGATCGTGCCGTGGAAGAGATAGACGTCCTGGCTCACCAGGGCGATGTTGCGCCGCAGGTCCGACAGCGCCAGATCGCGTACATCGTGGCCGTCGAGCTTCACGGCTCCGCCGGTCACGTCGTAGAAGCGCAGCAGGAGCTTGATGATCGTCGACTTGCCGGCGCCGGTCGGGCCGGCGACGCCGAGGGTCTCGCCGGGAGCGATCCGGAAGGTCACACCGTCGAGCACCGGCAGGTCGCCCTGGCGGCTCGGGTAGCGGAACTCGACCCGGTCGAACACCACCTCGCCCTGCGCCCGGCCGAGGCGCTCCGGGTTTTCCGGCTCCAGGATGGCGGCCGGCGTGTCGAGCAGCCCGAAGGTGCGCCGGGCACTGGCGTTGGCGCGTTCGAAGTCGTCCAGGGTCGTGCCCAGACGGGTCAGCGGCCAGAGCAGGCGCTCGGTCATCATCGCGAAGAGGACCAGCTCGCCCACGGTGAGGATCTTCCCCTGAAGCACCCAGTAGCTGCCGACCAGCAGCACCCCGGCGAAGCCGATCACGATCGCCATCCGGATCAGCGGCACGTAGATCGCCGAGAGCCGGATGGCGCCGAAGTTGGCCAGGCGGTACTCCTCCGACACCCGGCGGACGCGCTCCGTTTCGAACGGTTCGGCCGTGAAGCTCTTGATGACCTGGATGCCCGCGATGTTGTTCTCCAGCCGGCTCGCGAGGCCTCCGACTCCCTCGCGCACCCGGCTGTAGCGCGGCGCGATCCGGCGCTGGTAGTAGACGCTCCCCCAGAGGATGATCGGGATCGGCGCCATGCCCACCAGCGAGAGCTGCCAGGAGGTCGAGAAGATGATCATCCCGGCGAAGACGAAGAGCACCACGATCTGGAGCAGCTCGTTGAAGCCGGTGTTGAGGAACCGCTCGAGCTGGTTCACGTCGTCGTTGAGCATGGAGAGGATCTCGCCCAGGCGGTGCTCCTCGAAGAAGGCCACCTCCCGCGACTGGATCCTGTTGTAGGCGTCCATGCGCAGATCGTGCTGAACGAGCTGCGCCAGGCTCATGAACCCGGCCTGGTAGAACCACTGGAACAGGCTCTCGAAGAAGAAGATCCCCACCGACAGGCCGGAGAGGACCACGGCCATGCTCCACGGGTCGGAGGTGCCGGCGAGGCGGGCGATCCAGCCCGGCGGCGCGCCGCGCAGGGAGTCGATGACCCAGCCCACCAGGAGCGGCGGCATCAGGTCCAGGATCTTGTTGAGGACGCTCGACGTGCAGGCCCAGACCAGGCGGCTGCGGTAGGCCTGGAGATAGAGGAACAGCCGCGCCATCGGGCGGTCGGCCTGGCGCAGGGCGCCGGAGGTCGAGGCTTCCATCCCGGTCACCAGCCGCCCATCACGCCGAGCCCGACGTAGACCCCGTCCTCCTGGGGCAGGCCGGGAAAGAAGCCGTCCGACTTGGCGCCGGCCTTGGCGGAGAGGCCCCAGCGGTCGCCGAGCCTCGCGTCAACCTCGGCGGTGGCGTTCCAGCCGTTGCTCGAGTCGAGACGCTCCAGGGCCTCCGGCTCTGCCCAGATGTCCGCGGAGAGGCCGAGCGCCACCCGGGAGCCCAGGTGCAGACCGTGCACCCCGGCGCCGGCGCCGTAGGCGCGGTCGATCGAGGAGTCGAGGTCGCGGACGTAGATCGTGAAGACCCCCTGTCGCGTGGTGGCGTGGAGGTCCAGAAAGCGCGAGACCCACTGCGGGCCCAGGGCTCCCCGGGTGCCGAGAGTCAGTCCGACATCGCCGACGTGGAGCATCGGGGCGCGGACCCGGCTCTCGCCGTGGAGGATGTGATCGCGGAAGTAGGCGAACATCCCGGCCACGAGGGTCGGATCGAGGACGTTCCAGATCGCCGTGATCCGGGCGTCGTCCCAGGTGTCTTCGAGGAGGGGATCCTCGAAGTCGATGCCGTAGGTGCCGTCCCAGACGATGGAGGCCGGGAGGCCGTGGCGTTGGGCCTGCCGGCCGACCAGGTAAAGCGTCATGTCGTTGCCGCTGGCGGCCTCGTCGGCGAAGTCGCCCTCGTCGTCGCCGGGCCGCGGGTGCGGGACGGTGGAGACGTAGAGCGAGAGGTCGAGCTTGGCCATGAACGCCAGCGGGATCCTGGCCGCGTCGGTCCCCTCTTCGCGAAGGAGATCGAGGAAGATCCGCCGCGCGAGGACCTGGTCGGCCTCGACGCCGCCGGCGGCCAGGAGCAGGAGCTCCTCGTTGGTCCGCGGCGCGCGGTCGGTGGAGGTGGCACCCGAGAAGTCGAATCCGAATTCGTAGCTGGGGCCGAGCCCGAATTCGCGCGCCCTCCCGCCGTGGCCGCCCACCTCGTGCTGGACGAGGAGGAGCGCGGCCCCGATCGGGAACTCCCAGGCCGGCGCCACGCCGGGGTGCCGCTCGCCGACGTCCTTGATCGACCCGATGCCCTGGCCGATAGCCGACTGGAGGGAGGCCAGCGTCCGCCCGCCGAAGTCCATGGCCGGCTCGGTCTCGTAGCCGACGAACCAGGGATCGGGCCCGGCCGGCTCCGCCTGGGCCTGGGCCAAGGCGGGGATCAGAAAGAGGGCGATCAGAGGCAGGGTTCTCATCTCCCGAACACTACAACATGGAGCGCCCGGGTCCGTTTCCGTACCGTAAAGCCATGCCGATGCCGGCCTGAGATATCATCCGCCCATGTCCATCACCGTCGCCACGTGGAACGTCAACGGCATCCGCGCCCGGGAGGCGCAGTTCCTGGAGTGGGTCGGCCGCGACCGGCCGGATGTGATCTGCCTCCAGGAGATCAAGGCCTCCCCGGACAAGCTCTCCGAGCCCGTCTGCAACCTGGACGGGTACTGGTGCTACTGGCACGGCGCCGGCGGCTACTCCGGAGTCGGGCTCAACCTGCGGCGCGAGACGTTTCCGGAGGAGCCGCGCTACGAGCATCCCCCATTCGATCTCGAGACCCGCATCGTCACCGCGACGGTCCGCGATCTCACGTTCGCCTCGGTCTACGTCCCGAACGGCGGCAAGGACTACGAGGCCAAGCTCCGGTTCCTCAACTCGATGACGGGCTACGCCGCGGACCTCCAGGCCACCGGACGGAAGCTGGTGCTCTCCGGAGACCTCAACGTCACCCTCACCGACCGCGACGTCCATCCCAAGGAGCGCAAGCCGGGGGTCATCGGCCAGCGCTCGGAAGAGCGCGAGCGCCTGGGCGCGATGATCTCCCATGGGCTCGTCGACGTCGGCCGCGCGCTCGACCCGGACAACGAGGGCCTGTTCACCTGGTGGGCGCCCTGGCGCAACATGCGGCAGAGAAACATCGGCTGGCGCATCGACTACATCCTCGCCAGCCAATCGCTCGCCGCGCGGGCCACGGCCTCGCGGGTGCTGGCCGACGTGGGCACCAGCGACCACGCGCCGGTCGTCGCCAGCTTCGGTTGACTTGCTGCCTCTCCCCCGGCACGGGGGAGAGGGCCGGGGAGAGGGGGAACGGGAGC
>JBEQUE010000084.1:0-31499 GCA_040349255.1 Acidobacteriota bacterium
GCATGACCCCGTCGTCCGAGAACGCAACGCAGCCGTTGCCTGGATGGCCGTAGTCTAGGAACTTTTTGTGGTCCAGGGCAATATCTATTCCGAAGGAACATGCCTGCGGATTCGTGCAGACGTGCCGCGCCGTCGGCTCCAGGCACGACGGAGACGGCCACTATTGGTCACAGGAGACGCGCCGGAGCGGCGCGGAGAATGGAACGGGGGCTATAGATCCGGAAAAACAACTACGGAGGGAAATTCCGGCGCGCCGCCCTCGCAACCGGCGGCGCGCCCTCGCGTTTCAAGCGGCTTCTACGCGCCGCCGCCTTCACCGCCGCCCTCAGGGGGCGTTTCCGGGATCGGCTGGCCCGCCGGACGGGTCGCCAGACGGCGGCCCTGGGGCTCGAACTTCAGCGTGGCGAAGGAGAAGTAGCCCGGGAAATCGGCCCGGAAGGTGATCTTCTCCCCGGGCGGCAGGGCCTGGGAGCCGATGGCCGCCTGGCTCGTGGCCATCAGGGTCCCCGAGTCGTCGTAGAGCATCACCCGGAGCTGCAGGTCCACCGCGGTGGCGCCCGAGGCGTTCTGCAGCGAGCCGTTGATGACCACGTGGCCGTCCTCGGCGTCGCGGTCCTGTGTCCAGGTGTCGACCAGCACGCCGGGACCGGTGGTCGGGCCCGGCGCGGCGGCCTCGGGAGAGCCCGGAGCCGCCGGCGGCGCGGCCTGCCGCACGTCCTTGTCCGTGATCACGCGGACCGACTTCTTGCGCTCCGGCGCCGGCTTCTCCGGCTCGGACGCGGCCTGGGCCTGGGCCGCCACGGCCTCCTCGGTCGCGTTGCGGCTCGCGTCCAGGTCCACGTCGGCGACGCGGAGCGAGGCGAGCTTGCCGTCCGCGGTCTTGAACACCACGAGCTTGCCCTTGACCTTCCAGGGCCCCTGGGTCTCGACCTTCGCCCCCTCCTTCGTCACCAGCCAGTCGGCCGCCGCCGGACTGGCGAGGGCGGCCGACAGCAGGAGGATTGCTGCGGGATGCTTCGTCATCTAGTACTCCTTCCAGCTCTTCTCGATCAGGCAGACCGGAACCGGCGCGATGCACACCAGGCTGGTGTCGGCCGAGATGGTCTTGATGTCCACCCGGTAGTTGCTGAACTTGCAGGTGGGCGGGAAGAGCGCCTTCATCGACTCCATGATAGCCAGCTTCGTGGGATCGTCACAGATCTCCGCCACGCCGGTCGAGGAATTCTTCGTCTGGCCCTGCTCGGCGAACGGGTTGGTGACGAAGTTCGCCACCTCGAACTCGCGCTCGGGCGTCGCGGTCACGCCGGACGGCGGCTGGACGAACGGGTCGGCGTTCAGGGTGGAGACGATGAAGATCCGGCTGATGCCAGTCTTGGCGCACTGCGCCCCGTCCTTCGACGTGGTGACGTTCACCTGCGGCTTGAAGGTCGAGAAGAAGGTCACGCCGGAGAGCGCGAAGGCGTCGTTGATCACCCGCTCGTTGGGGTCGAGCACCAGGTACCAGCCGCGCTGGCCCAGCGACCGGGTCTCCAGGCTGCCGCCGGTGGGCGGCGCGTCCACGGTGACGCGGGTGAAGCTGGCCTCGGTCATGGGACCGGAGAGGCTCAGCTTGTCCGTGTCGTCCACGAAGAGGTAGAAGCGGCCGTTCTGGTTGTCGTTGTTCCACAGGTCGTCGCGGTCGCCGGTGCCGAACGCCAGGAGGTAGGCGCCGAGCTTCGAGTTGAACACCACCGACGGGCGGAAGAAGATCGGCCGCGCCACCAGGACCTCGGTGCCGGTCGCGGCGTCGAAGTTGGCGTTGAAGATCTTCTTGAGCTTCCAGGACGAGGTCGGGATCCGCTTCACGCTGTAGAACTTGTTGTCGATGCCGCGGGCGCTGTAGGTGGCGAGGGCCGGATAGATCTTGTCCGAGCCGCTGGTGATGTCGGCGGTCAGGTCGGCGCGGTAGATGTAGCCCTGGGTGGTGCCCAGGTAGATGCGGTCGATGTAGCCGTCCTGGTTGGTGTCCACGGCGGCGGGCTCGCTGGGCATGGAGCCCTCGATCTGCCGCTTGTAGATCGCCTGGCCGGTCTCGATGTCCACCATGTAGAGCCAGGTGCCCTGGGTCGAGGCCGTCTTGCTCAGCGGGTCGAGGCCGCCGCCGAAGATCGCCACGTAGACGTCGCGCGTGGTGGTCGAGCCCGGGGAGGTGGCGACCCGGATGCGGCCGACGTTCGGCACCGACCAGGTCTGGCCCACGTCGGACTTGTTGTTGCCGTCCGGAGTGCTGGCGGTGATGTCGCCGGGGAACGCGTTGTCCTCCTCGTCGAGCTGCACCCGGGTGGCCGGACCCGAGCCCGAGCTGGTCACCACGCTGTCGTCGAACTCCCAGAGCACGGACGGGAAGGGCACCGGGCCGCAGGCCGAGGTGCTGAAACCGCTCTCGCCCAGGCAGGAGGGGACGTAGCCGTTGGTGGGCTGCGGCACGAAGTCCTCGCCCGGATCGTCGCCCGGGTTGAGCGCGTCGGGCTGGGTGATGTCGATCGCGTAGACCGAGCTCCCGCCCTGGCGCAGGCCGGCGATGGCCACGGTGCGCCACTGGCGGTCGCCGGACGTCGGGGTGCCGTTGTGGCTCGGGTCGATGTAGGCGTCGGCCACGGTCACCGTGCCGTCCACGCTCCACTTGTGCGAGGTCGTGGTCGGGTCGGTCAGGAGCCGCACCGTGGGCATGACGGAGCGCGGCATGAAGCCGAAGACCTCCTTGCCGGTGCCGTTGTCGAACTTGTCGGTCGACGAGCTGTACTGGCCGGCGTCGAAGGCGTGCAGCATGCCGTCGTTGGCGCCCACGATGAGCATCTTGCGGCGCAGCCGGTGCTTGGCCGCGAAGTCCTGGTAGCCGTTCAGGTTGAGCGTGTAGTACTGGGTGTTCGGCGGGCTGCCCACGACCAGCGGGTTGGAGTGGAAGATGTCGCCCAGGAGGTAGTTGATCGTCACCGTGGTGGTCGCGCCGGTGACCGGGTTCTTGACGTCGAGGGTCGCCGTCTTGGTGGCGTAGGTGCTCGCGACCACGGCGTTGGCCTTGGTCTGGGTGGTGCTCTCGGAGGTCGTGTCGCCCTCGGTGAAGGTGTAGCCGAGCGCGCGCCAGAAGTCATACTTGACCGGCAGCGTCTCCGAAGCGGTGGCCTCGAAGAGCCGGCGGCCGGACGGCACGGCGTCGGTCAGGTTCTCCTGCATGTAGTAGACGCGCCGCTGGTTGGCGTTCGGGCCGGCCGGATCGGTGGCGTTCACCTGGGAGGCCACCAGGACCTCGCCGGCGTCCCAGACGTGGTTCGGATGAGTGGTGTCCGGCTTCTGGTCGATGGCGCGCAGCGGCAGCGGCTTGATGAAGGAGTGGACGTGGCCGTCCCAGAGCGCCTTGCCGTTGAGCGGCGTGAAGTTGGTCAGGAAGATCTTGTCTTCCACGATGGCCTGCACGGAGGGCACGGCGGCGGAGGCGAAGGATCTCGCCTCCTGGCGTATCAGCCCCAGGATGCGCTCCAGCTCGGTCTTGAGGTCGGTCGCGGTCTGCGGGCAGAGCAGCTCGCCCTTGCCGTTCTGGGCCATGCACTTGAGCGGGTTGCCGGCCTTCGAGCAGTCGGCGCCGTAGGCGATGACCCAGGTCTTCACGCCGCCCTTCGAATTGAGGTTGGCGGTGTCGGCGCAGGGGTTCTCACCCGAGCAGGAGTCGCCGCCGTCGCTCAGCACGATCAGGTACGGCCGGCGGCAGCCCCATTCGGAGTCCTTGGAGGCGGCGATCGTCTCCCAGCCCGGGTTGTAGGCGCTCTCGTTGCACTTGTTCCCCTCGCCCAGGTACCAGCAGCGGAAGTCGATCACCGACTTGCCAAGCGGGCTGGGGCCGGAGGCGAAGAGCGGGATCTCGTCGTCCGCCTTGAGCGGCAGGACGCCGGTGGTGGCATCCGCCGAGTCCTTGAAGTAGCTGGCGATCCGGAAGTCCGGCGTGGCCGAGCCGTAGTTGGGCACGAAGCGCTGTAGGAACGCCCCCTTCTGCTCGTTGCGCCAGTCGAAGGGGATCACGTCGCCCTTGTCCAGGGCGCGGCCGAAATCGGGGTCGGCCACGGTGGTGCGCTTCAGGCTGTAGCAGGTGGCCGGGTCCGCGGCGTTCTGGCAGTAGGGGTCCACGGGCGAGCCGGCGGCGACCGGGGTGGTGTCGTAGTTGCCCTCCCAGCCCTTGCCGGAGAACGGGTGGCCGGAGCCGCAGGTGGCCACGTCCGCGATGTCCTTCGCATCCCAGAAGCCGCCAGCGTAGTCCACGCCGCCCGACTTGCTGGAGGTGGGCGCGGTGCGGCCGCTGTTCTCGTCGTACATCAGGAAGTCGGTCCACAGGGTGAGCTCGATCGTCGAGATCCAGGTCTTCTGGACGGTGAACGTCTGGTCGGTGATGCAGGCGTTGACCTGCTCCATCGTCAGCTTGACGTTCATGTCGTCCTTGCCGAGGTCCGGGTTGTCCGTCGTGGCGTCGGCCTTCTTGGTCGGACGCTCGACGGTCAGGCGGTAGGTCTTGTTGCCGGCACCGCCCTTGAGCCAGATGCGGGTGGGACCGTTGCCGGCGGCGCCGAGCTTCGCGTAGCGGTTGATCGTCTCGCGGTCGTCGACGCCCACGTTCCCGAACGTCTTGGGCGCGTTGCAGGTGCCCAGGATGCCGGTGGCGTCCAGGTGGGTGCCGAAGGTCCACAGGTCGCCATCGATGTCGTCGGAGACCGTGCCATCCGCCGCGGTGGCGATCGGGCCGTCGGCGTCGGCCACCGGATAGGACAGCGGCCAGTCGTTGGGCAGCTTGTTGCTGGCCGTGTCCACCCAGTAGTAGAGCCAGTGCTTGGCCGTGGCCCGGGCGTAGTCCTGGTTGAAGGCGGCGAACCCGTAGTGGATGTCGTCGACGCCCTTGAAGACCTCGTAGATGATCTTCTTCGCCTGATAGATCTTCGAGCGTGGGTCGTCGCCGTTGGCGTGCACCCACTTGCCGTCGGGGGAGAGCGACATCGAGGCCGAGTTGTCCAGGATGAAGAACACGTACGGCTTGGCGGTCGTGAAGCGCAGCAGGTCGACGTCGTCGGTGTAGGCGGGCCTCGTCCCGGCGATCAGCAGGGCGAGAAGGGCTAGACCGAGCACAGGGGCGGCCAGGCCGCGCAGCGGTGAACGTAGACGGACCATGAGGGAATCCTCCTGGGTCAGAACTTGATCTTGGCCAACTGCGTGGGATCGGTGACGCTCGCCAGCGAATCGACCGAGGGCCGGAACGGCTGGATCTCGACCATGGCGCTGACGGTCTTCTGGGCGAGCGGGGTTCGCTGGGTGCCGGCGGTCAGGGAGGCGAAGCGGGTCGCCCGCACCGTGACCGCGTGGTTGACCTTGTAGAACGCCTTGTCCTGGTAGGTGCCGACGTTGTTGATCTCGCAGAGGTTGCAGGCGCTCACCTGGATCGGATGGAAGGCGGTGACGTCCACCTGGGTGCCGAGACCGAGCGTGCCGCTGACCATCGAGGCGCCGGAGTCGGTGTAGGTGAAGGTGATCGGCGTGTGGTCCGCGGTGACCACGGCCCGGGCCACGGCGAGCTCGATGCCGGCGTCGGCGGCGTAGAACACCCGGTTCAGGGTGCGCTCGTTCGAGCCCACCTGCATCTCGGTCTGGGTGATCATGGAGAGCGCGATGCCGAAGATCGCGATCACCACCAGCACCAGCAGGACGACGATGTAGGCGCTGCCCGCTTCTCCCCGGGAATGCGGTCGAGGCTGGCTCATCACAGGTTCCTCATGTCGACGTTGCTGCGCACCACCCGCCAGCGGTAGCGGCGCTGCGAATCGGAGTTGTAGGCGTGGGCCGTCGCGTAGGCGTGGTCCTCGAGGGTCGCCGGCAGGAGCGGCCCGAGGTACTTGCCGGGGTCGCGCCGGTCGCTGCGCGCCAGAGTGGTGATGCGCAGGTCGGGCAACCCGAGGCCGGGGGTGACGAAGGTGCTCACCGCCTGGAGGTCCATGATGTTGTCGGCGATATCCATGGTCGCATCCGTGTCGACCTTGTACGGCGTGCCCATGCCTGGGTTGAGACGCGCGCGGGCCAGCTTCGGCGAATTGCCGGTGCCGTCCTTGCGCACGTAGAACGCGTACTCCTCCAACACGCCAAGGTAGGCCACCGCGGTCTGGCTCACGGTTGGGACGCCGCCCATGGCGGCGTTGACGGTGTTCTGCTTGAAGGTGATCTGCAGGCCGGCATAGGTGCCCTTGAAGTTGTCGGTCTTCACCGGGGTGCCGTTGGCTGTGACCACGAAGTAGGTGTCGAACGGAGTGACCAGGACCAGGGTCTCGTCGGTCTTTCCTCCGTTCTTCGAGGGGTCCAGGATGTCCTTCAGGCTGTCGATGTCCTGCGGCACGCCCGCGGCATGGTCGAGTACCGTGACGCTGCCGTTGCCGCTCGCATCCGGCGTGGTGAACACGTTGCCGTCCAGGTACTCGATCTGGTAGAGCGAGCCGCTGATCACGCCGCGCACCCGCACGATGTCGGTGCCCTCCAGGACCTCGGAGGCCGCCAAGGTGGAGACCAGCTTGGTGCCGGAGGCGACGTTGTTGGTCAGCAGGACGGCCTGCGCCGCGGGCAGGCCGCCGCGGCCGGCCATGCGCGACATCTTGACGACCTCGTTCTGGGCCACCCGCATCGACTGCTGGAGGTCGGCAACGCTCATCTGGACGCGGTTGACCCGGCTGCTGAGATCGAAGGTCGCGAGCACGCCGAGGATCAGGACCGCGGTCACCGCCAGGCTGACCAGGAGCTCGACCAGGGTGAAGCCCGCTTCTCTGCTGGTTTTCATCGCTGGCCTCACTTGGTCTTGAGCATGCGGACGGTGAAGTGATTCGGCGACCCGAAGGCGAGCGAGGTGTCGGCGCGCGCGTGCCAGACCTCGACCTCGATCTCCTTGATGTGGACCTGGCCGAGATCCGCGGAGCCCGGCAGCGGGTTGTTCAGGAGGCCGTCCGCCATGTAGTCGTTGACGTTGTACTGCCGCACCTTGATCCGGCGCTGCCAGAGCGCCGGATCGGCCGAGCTGGCGGTGCCGGTGACCCAAGTCTGGCTCGCCTTCGAGTAATACTGGTTGGTGGTCAGCACCGTGCCGGAGCTCGGCAGCGTCAGGCGGGCGTCGTTGAACGTGGCCTGCATCAGGTCCTCGACCGCCGAGCGGCCGAAGTTGCTGACCTCGGTCGCCTCGCGGCCGTCGGTCGTGTTCCGCGTCGAGGCCGCGAAGAGCGGCAGGATGCCGACCGCGATGATCAGGAAGATCAGGCTCGCGATCAGGACCTCGACCACGGAGAAGCCCTGCTGGGCGCGCTTCAGTTCCATTTCCAGGCTCCCGTCCCGTCGTTCTCGACCCAGGCGCTCGTCTCCCACTTGCGCAGGGCGATGCGCGCGGTGGCCGCCGGCGCCACGTTGACCTCGAGGTAGTTGACGCCGCCGCTCCCGAGCTGTTGCGACTGGAAGCGGAAGGCGCCGGTCGCGTCGATCGAGCCGTCGCCCTTGAAGACCGCCATGTTCGGGTTCCCGGCCAGCGCGGAGAAGCCCTGGACCGAGGCCGCTCCGACCACGTTGCCGGGCGCGCCGAAGATCACGCTCTTCGGCAGGATCACCTCGCCGATCTCCTCGCCGGCGTCGGGCAGGCAGTCGCCGTCCTTGTCCGAGAAGGCGTTGACCTTGCGCGTCGACAGATTGATCGCCACGATCCCGCAGCGCGAGTACTTGATCGCGTCCAGCCTGGCGAGGCGCATCTGCCCGCTCACCTGCGACACCACCCCCAGCAGCTTGCTGCGCTGGATCTGGGCGCTCAGGTACGGGACCGACAACAGAGCCGCGATCCCGAGGATCGCGAGGACCACCAGCATCTCGATGAGCGTGAAGCCCCGCTCGCGGGCCGGTCTTTCCTGGTTTTTCATGGCGTCCCGGCAAGGAGCAAGCCGGGTGCCACGCCCGGAAAACGCCCCGCCGCCGGCCGCAAGCTCTTACAGGGACTTGGTTTGCGGCTCGCCGGAGGGGGCCGTGGGCGGCGCGTCGGCAGACGGCGGTTCGTTACCCTGGGTAACAATCGTGTCAGCGGGGAAGGTGAGCAGCGCCCGCGTGCCGCCGCCCGGCCGGTCCTCCAGGCGGATGCGGCCACTGTGGAGGGTGACGATCCTGTGGGCGAGCGCGAGCCCGAGGCCGACGCCGCCCCGCCGGCCGGTCGCGAACGGGTGAAAGAGGCGCTCGCGGATCTCCTCGGACACGCCCGGCCCGCGGTCCTCGACGGCCAGCTCGACTCCCCCGTCCACCAGGTCGATCCCCACCTCGACCGGCCCCTCCCGGCCGGCTTCGGCCTGCGCCTGGGCCGCATTGTGGAGGAGGTTCCGCAGCACCCTCTCCAGGAGCTGGGCGTCGCCGCGCAGCCGCACGTCGGTTGACGATCGGACCCCGACCTGGACACCGGCGAGAGACGGGTCGGCCGCGGCGCGCCGGGCGAGCGCGGCGAGGTCGATCTCCTCCAGGCGGGCGGTGCCGGGCCGGGCGAAGGCGAGGAAGTCCTGGAGCACGCGCTCCAGGTGGTCGGCCTCGCGGCGGATCTCGGCCAGGTAGTCGGCGATCGACTCCTCGTCCGGCCGGCGCTCGATCAGGGTGAGATAGCCGCGCAGGGTGGCGAGGCTGTTGCGCAGCTCGTGCGCCACGCCGCCGGCCATCTCGCCGAGGCTCGCGAGGCTCTCGGCCAGGCGGCTCTCCTCGGCCCGGCGCCGCACCTCGGTCAGGTCGGCGAAGAGCACCAGCCAGCCGCGCACCCCGCCGTCGTCCCGCCGCAGGGGGTGGACGGTGAGGCCCAGGCTCCGAATTTCGCCGATACTGCCGCCGGCGCGGATCGTGAGCTCGGCTCTCTTCGGCGCGCTCTGCTCGGCCACGGCGGAGGCCAGGAGGCCGCGCAACTCGGGCTGGGACGCCAGGGCATCGGAGAGCGGCGTGCCCGGGGCCGGCGGCTCGATGCCGAGCAGCTCCGCGGCGAGCGGATTGAGCGAGAGCACCCGGCCGGCGCGGTCGAGCAGCAGCAGGCCGCTCTGGAGACTGGACGACAGCGTCCGCTCCAGGGCAGCGATGTCGTCCTCCGGCCGTCTCGTCTCCAGGTTGGTCATGGCGCGCTCGAAGGTGGAGACCAGGAACTCGATCTCCCCCTCCCCTGCCTCCTGCTCGGCACCCATCTGCCGCGCCCGTTCGAGGAGAGTCTGCCAGGGCGCCATGAGGTGGCGGAGGAACGAGAGGACCAGGAGGAGCAGCGCCGCGTTGAGGCCCAGGACGACCACCGACAGCACGGCCAGGCCGCGCTGCTGGCCGGCCAGGACCCCGGCCGGCAGGTCGACGCGCACCCAGTGCCCGGAGTCCAGGGGCGCGAAGCCGGCCACGCCGTCGGGCAGGGCCTCGTTCGGTCCGGCGCCGACCGGCTCCGAGAGGTCGCCCCCCTCGGCCGGAGCGAGGAGGCCGCCGGAGGGCAGGTCGCCCGAGACCGCGACGGCGTCGCCCTCCTGGTCGATCACCGCTACGCTGCGGGCCTGGGGAGCCAGGACGTGAAGCTCCATCGGCGTCGGGATTCCGGCGCGCGCGCGGAGGCGGTCGGCCGTCTCGGCAGCTATCCGCGCGGCCTCGTCCTGGCGTTCCTCGTTGAGGAGCCCGAGCGCGCCGCGGAACGAGAACAGGGTGAAGGTGGAGAGCACGACCAGCAGCAGCAGAGCCACCGGCAGGAGGATCAGGACCTCGCGGCGGAGCCCCAGCCGGCTGCTCTTCATAGGAACTGAAGATAGAAGTCGATGATGGCCGGCGCGGCGAACAGCGCGAGCAGGCCGCCGAACGCCAGGAAGGCGCCGAACGGCAGCCGGGTCTTCATGCCCTGTCCGGAGCGGCGCATGAGGACCACCCCGACGATCGAGCCCGCGAGCACGGCGAAGAAGAAGGCGACGAGCATGGCCTTCCAACCCAGGAAGGCGCCGATCAGCGCGAGCATCTTGGCGTCGCCGAGCCCCAGCCCCTCCTCGCGCCGGATCAGCCACCAGAGGCCGTAGATCGCGAGCGTCATGCCGCCGCCGAGGAGAGCGCCGCCGAGCGGCTCCAGCATGTGGCTCCAGGGGAGCCGGAGGAGCACGACCAGCATCGCGTGCCCGAGAAAACCGAGCGCGATCCCCGGCCAGGTGATCCGGTTGGGCAGGATCATGTGGTCCACGTCGATCATCGCGAGCACGATCATCAGGCAGGAGAACACCGCCGCCACCAGAGCCTGCGGCCGGAGCCCGAACGCCAGGAAGCAGCCGATCAGGACGAGCGACGTGAACGCCTCGATCAGCGGATAGCGCCAGGAGATCCCGGTCCCGCAGCTCCGGCATTTGCCGCCCAGCAGCAGGTAGGAGAGCACCGGCAGGTTGTCGAGCGCCCGGATCGGCGCGTTGCAGACCGGACAGCGCGAGCGCGGAAACACCGTCGAGACCCCGAGCGGGACCCGGTAGATCACGACGTTCAGATAGCTGCCGACCAGCAGTCCGAACACCGCCACGTAGAGTGTGATCAGGAGGTGGAGCGACACAGTGGGCGCCATTGTATCCACTTTGCCGGACGGCCTGACCGGGAGGGAGGTGGCGCCCTCTCCCGCGCAGCGGGGGAGGTGTTTTTGCTGGGACCGCCGGCATCCTGCCGGCAGCCGGAGCCCTGGATGGAGAGGACCCCTGCGCGGCCTGATGAGCCGCGCCAACCGCTTTGCCATCCGAGACTCCGGCATGGCCGGCAGGATGCCGGCGGTCCCAGCGACTGAATCAGGCCGCTTATAATTCTCCACAGTGCCTACCAAGCGCTTCCGAGTCGCCTTGTCCTTTCCCGGCGAGCACCGCGTTCCTGTCGCGCAGGTGGCGGAGGTTCTGTCTTCCTCTCTCAGCCGGCCGCGGGTGCTTTACGACAAGTTCCACGAGGCCGAGTTCGCCCGCCTGGACCTCGACGTCTACCTCCCCGGGCTGTACCGGAAGGACTCCGAGCTGATCGTCCTCTTCCTCTGTCCGGAATACGCCACCAAACGCTGGTGCCAGTTGGAGTGGAGGCATATCCGCCAGCTCATCGCGACGGCCGAAGCCGGCCGCATCATGCTGCTCAGCTTCGGTCCGCCAGGCGATCTTTCGGATCTCGGCATCCTGTCCGGAGACGGATACGTGGACGTGGAGAGACGCTCTGCCTCCGAGGTTGCGGGTCTGATCCTGAGCCGGCTCGGTCCCACCGTCCTGGAACCGCCGTCAACCCTACCCCGCCTGAGCCTCGGCCGCCTCCCCATCGCCGGCCCTCTCCTCCTCGGCCGAGAGAAGGAGCTCGCCCGCCTCGACGCCGCCTGGCAGGACCCCGCCATCCACGTCCTGACCCTGGTCGCCTTCGGAGGCACTGGCAAGTCCGCGCTCGTCAGCCGTTGGCTGGACTCCATGTCCGCCGCCGGCTGGCGCGGAGCCCGGCGGGTGCTGGACTGGTCCTTCTACAGCCAGGGCACCGAGGACCGCGTCACCTCCGCCGACCGCTTCCTCGACCATGCCCTCGCCTGGCTCGGAGATCCCGATCCCAAGAAGGGGTCAGCCCGGGAACGCGGGCTCCGGCTGGCCGATCTCGTCCGCCAGGAGAAGACCCTCCTTGTCCTCGATGGCGTCGAGCCGCTCCAGCATCCGCCGAGCCATCCGCTGGCGGGCCGGCTCAAGGATCCCGGACTGGCGGCGCTGCTCAAGAGTCTGGCAGGAGCCAACCCAGGTCTGTGCGTGGTCACCACCCGTGAGCGGATCACCGATCTGGACGCGTTTCCCACCACCGCCCCGCAGGACGATCTGGAGGCCCTTTCCCCGGAGGCCGGAGCGGAGCTTCTGAAGGCGCTCGGAGTGAAAGGGAAGGATTCGGAGCTGCTGGCTGCCTCGAAGCGGTTCGGCAACCATGCCCTGACGCTGTCGCTCCTCGGTGGTTACCTGACCCGGGCCTGTGGAGGCGACATCCGGCGCTACAAGGAGGTCAACGTCGCCGGAGCCGCTAAGCGCAAGGGCGGCCACGCCCTGCGGGTTATCGGCACCTACGCCTCCTGGCTGGGAGAGGGTCCGGAGCTGGCGGCCCTCCGCCTGCTGGGGCTGTTCGACCGCCCGGCCTCTCCTAATGCCATTACGGCCCTGCGGGCGAAGCCGGCCATTCCGGAGCTCACCGACAAGCTGGTGGATCTGAGAGAAGAGGACTGGCAACAGGCCCTCTTCAGTCTCCGGGAGCACGGTCTTCTCCTACCCGCCGATCCTCACCAGCCGGGCACCCTGGACGCCCATCCCCTGGTCCGGGTCTATTTCCAGGAGGAGCTCCAGACCCACCGGCCGGAAGCCTGGAAGGCGGGCAACCTGCGCCTGTACGAGCACCTTCAGAAGGAGGCGCCGGACCAGCCCGACACGCTGGAGGCCATGGAGCCGCTCTTCACCGCGGTGATCCACGGCTGCCGAGCTGGGCGCCAGCAGGAGGCGTTGAGAGAGGTCTACTGGCGGCGCATCCAGCGGGGCGGCGAGTCTTACAGCACCACGCAGCTCGGAGCCATCGGCTCGGAGTTGTCGGCGCTGTCCGGCTTCTTTGATCGTCCCTGGGACCAGCCCTCGGCCAGCCTCACCTCCGGGGATCAGGGGTGGGTTCTCAACGAGGCCGCGTTCGACCTGCGCGCCCTGGGCCGGCTGGCGGAGGCAATTCCGCCGATGGAAGCGGGGCTGAGGAGCGCCGTAGATCTAGAAAGCTGGAAAAACGGTGCAGCAGGCGCCAGCAACCTCAGCGAGCTGACCCTGACCCTGGGAGAGGTGGACCGAGCCGTGTCATTCGGGAGGCAGAGCGTCGATCTGGCCGACCGCAGCGGCGACGCCTTCCAGCGGATGGGCAACCGTACGACGCTGGCCGACGCCCTGCACCAGTCGGGTCATAGGGATGAGAGCGCGGAGGCCTTTCGCGAAGCCGAGGCCCTTCAGGCGGAGCGGCAACCCGGGTACCCACGGCTCTACTCGCTTCAGAGCTATCGGTACTGCGATCTGCTGTTGAGCCGTGGTGAGCCGGAGGCATTCGAGGAGGTGCGGGGGCGAGCGGAGGAGGCGCTGAAGATTTCGAAGAAGCAACTGGGAATCCTTTCCATTGCCCTGGACCACCTGAGCCTAGGCCGGGCGCATTTGGGCCTGGGAGATTTCGCCAAGGCCGAGGAGTACCTAAACCAAGCCTTGGAGGGCCTGCGGCGGGCAGGTGATGAAGAATTTGTTGCTTGCGGCCTCGTGACCCGGGCGGCCTTGCGGCAGCTCCAGAAGGACTGGCTTGCCGCAGAGGCCGACCTTTCCGAGGCGCTGGAGATTGCTGAGCGGGGCTCGATGCGCCTGTACGAGTGCGATGCGCACCTGGAATGGGCCCGGCTTTGCCAGGACCGGGGAGACCGGGAGGGGCTCGAACGGCACGTGGCCCGGGCTCGGAAGATTGTGGACGAGACGGGGTATGAGCGGCGGCGGGAGGAGGTGGAGGCGTTGGAGCCCTCACCCCCGGCCCCTCTCCCAGCCGCACACCCGGACCACCGGGAGAGGGGAGATGGCTGACGGGCGGCGGTCTTTCCATCTCTCGTGCGGGGAAATCGCGCCACGAGCCGTGGCGCGACGGCACCGCGCGTGGCGCCTCCGCCCCACGTGTACCGGCCTCGCCACACGGCGTGGCGCCTCCGCCCCGCATGTACCGGCCTCGCCACACGGCGTGGCGCCTCCGCCCCGCATGTACCGGCTTCGCCACACGGCGTGGCGCCTCTTCCCCGCGTGTACCGGCCTCGCCACGCGGCGTGGCGCCTCCGCCCACCCCTGGTTTGAGCCGGCGGGACGCCGGCGCTCCCAGTAATCAGCCTATCCCGCGAGGCCCGTCGAGCGCCTTGCGCGGAGCAGGAGCAGGGCTGTCGCGGCCAACGCCAGCAGGGTGACCGCGGCGCCGGCCGGCACCAGGGGGTCGCGGTAGCGCAGCTCCAGGACGTGCTCGCCCTCGGGCAGCTCCACGCCGATCTGGCAGGCCGCGGTCGGGAAGGCCGGCGCCGGCTGGCCGTCCACCTCGGCCCGCCAGCCTTCGTCGAAGGTCGAGGCCACCACGAAGAACGCCCGCGAGCCTGAGCGGTAGCGCAGCCGCAGCCGGCCGCCGCGGTCGGCCAGCTCCAGCGGCTCGGGCAGGCGCGGATAGACGGTCTCCCCTTCGGGCCCGCCGGGACGGATGGCGTGCTCGCGGCGCATGAGCGCGAAGCCCTCGGCCCGCGCCGCGGCCAGGGCGGAGTCAAAGTCGGGGTGGAAGACCGCCCGCGGCACGAAGCGGTACCGGGGCAGGACGAACGTGTTGTCCAGGACCCGCATGAGCGGCGCCTGCGGGTCCTTCGCTGACTCGGCCGACCAATCGGCGGCGTCCTTGCGGAGCATCACCGTGCCCACGTTCCAGGCCCCGAGGTAGTGCAGCGCGTTCTCCGAGGCGCGGCTCCCCCAGTCCTGGTGCAGCGTGTCCACCGCCCGTGAAGCCCAGCGGGTGAGCATGAGGTCGAAGTCCTCGTTGAGCGCGTACGGGATGCGCCAGAGGAGCGCGCTGTACGGCTCCATCCGGTCGATCGAGGCCCGAACCGGAGCAAGCTCCGGGGCGAGCCTCGGATCGCCCCGGCGAGGCACGAAGTCCGGATCGCCGCCGCTCGTCTCCTGGACATAGAGCCGGGTATCCGGCGGGACCTCGACCGGCGGAGGGCCCTGGTACAGGCCGGCCGGCGCGACCTGCACCAGGCCGTGGCCGTAGTGCCAGAGATCGACCGCGAGCAGGGCGAGCGCCAAGCCGGTCAGCAGCCGGGCCGGGGGCCGGCGCCACCGGCAGAGCCCCAGGAGCGCCGCGACCAGGGCGGCCGTGGCGATCGCCGCCCAACCCTCGCCGCGCAGATAGAGGATGCCGAGCCGGATCTTCTCCGGCGTCATGCCCGGCCCGCCATGGGCGCGCACGAACCACTCGCCGAGCTGAGGCACCTGGTAGAGCAGGCCGGTGAGGCTCGCGGCCAGGGCCAGGAGGACCAGCGAGAGCGCCAGCGGGAAGTCGGCGCGCTCGGGCCGGCCCTCGCCGCGCTCCTGGATCAGCCACCCCCAGCCCAGGGCCCCGGCGAACACCAGGGCCGCGACGGCGAGGATCGCGAACTTCTCCGGGAAGCGCAGCACGGCGAGCACCGGCACCGCCTCGCGGAGAGGCTCGTAGAGAGGGTTGTGCCGGCCGAGCGCGAGGAACCCACCGACCACGAAGGCCGCGCCCCAGGCCGCCCGCCGCGGCACCCGCCACTGCGCCAGCGCGGCCACGGCGAGCACGGTCAGGAGGAGCCCCGGGTAGATCGACGGCACGTAGGGGTAGTCCCGGTCGTGCAGGTTCCAGCCGAAGAACAGCTTCTCGTGGTCCCGGGTCGGATCGCCGAAGAAGCGCGGGAACGCCAGCTCGAGGAGCCGCGCCGGAGGCGCCGACCACACCGTGGCCCGCCGCGCCTCGAGACCGCCGGCCCGGGGCGAGCCCGCCAGCCGGCCCCAGGTCGGCAGCCACTGGACCGCGGCCAGCAGCAGAGCCAGGACGAACGGCACCAGGATCCTGGGGAGGGACCGGGGATGGCGCCCGGCCGCCGCGAGGGCCACCGCGAGCACGCCGAGCCCGGTGATCACCACCGTGGCCGGCTCGCCGTTGAGGAGCTGGAGGGCGAGACACAGGCCGGCGAGGAGCGCCGGCCGGACCCATCTTCCTTTCTCGGACCGAAGCGCCGCGTCGGCATGGCCGATCACCCATGGGAACCAGGCCATGCTGCAGAACAGGGTGAGAGCGCTGATCAGCGAGAGCGAGGCGCCGCTGCCGGTGTAGCCCAGCGCGGCCAGGGCCGCGGCCCCGCGGCCGGCGCCGAGCCGCCGCGCCAGCCACCAGGCGCCGGCGAAAGCCACCGCCGCGTGGAGCACCACCAGCAGGCTGAGCGCGTAGGCCGGAGGGACCAGGAAGACGAGCCAGCCCGGAGGGTAGAACGCGGCGTAGCTCGGATTGGAGAGGACCGGCTGGCCGCCGTTGAGCCAGGGGCTCCACAGCGGCGAGCCGCTCTCCACCAGGAGCCGGAAGGACGCCCGGAGCGGAAGGTGAAAAAGAGGGATGTCCCGGTTCGCCAGGACCCGCCCCGGAGACAGGAGAGGGGCGAAAAAACTCAGCAGCCAGGCCGCCCCGAGCACAACGGGCGGCCCGATCCAGGCAATCCGGCGGCGCAACCCCTCCTCAGCCCTTCTGCGGCCAGCGCACCATGAAGCCGTCCGCCCAGATGACGTCCTGGTCGTAGTCCGTCGGGTCGAACGAGGTCACCGTGTAGTCGCTGGCGGACGCCGCGTTGTCCCGGCCGCGGCTGCGGATCAGCATCACCTGCCGGGCGTGCACGTCCTCGGTCTTCACGTAGTACTCGTAGGGGAACTTCCACCCATCCCGCGGCGGCACGACCTGCAGGTAGGTCGGCACCAGGATGCTCTCCATGATCGCCATCGACTTCTGCGTGCCGTACGAAGCCACGACCACGTTCGAGTTGAGCTGGCCGGCCGCGGCCGCGCCCACCTCGTCCGTCAGCCAGGAAAACAGCGCCGTCCCGGTGATCCGCATGTCCGCCATCGTCCGCTTCTGCTTGGTCTTCTGCATCGCGTCCAGCAGGTTGGGAATCAGCATGGCCGCGATGAGACCGATGATCGCGATGACGATGAGCAGCTCGATCAGCGTGAACCCCTTTTCTCCGCATTTCGCCCTGCGCATTTCAATCACCCTCCAGAGTAGTCCGGGATCTGACAGGGCAAAGGATGTGCCAGGAAGGCCAGTGCCGCAAGATCAATGTTTCCAGTTGTTTGAGCCATATAGACAAGCGTCGTTTCGACAAAAAACGTCAGCTCCGGACAAGGGGTGTCACCCCAGTGTCATCCCGGCGGCGGACCGGCCCAGGCGGCGACGATCCGGCGCATCCGTTCCACGCCGCGGTCGAGCTCGTCGAGAGGGATGCGCTCGTCCGGTCCATGGATGCCCTTGAGGTCGTCTCCGCCCGCCGCGAACGGGGTCACGCCGTAGGCCGGGATGCGCCGCTCGCGGAAGTAGCGCGAGTCGGTGAAGCCCGGCACGAAGGTGGGGACGACCGGGGCGTCGGCGGCCAGGACCCGCTCCAGGGCCTGGTAGAGCCGGCCGGACGCGGGCGAGGGCGGCACCGCCGGCGAGGTGACCAGGACCTTCACGTCGAACCCCTGGCCGAGCGACTCCTCGATGCCGGCCAGGAACGCCTGGGCGTCGGTGTCCGGCAGCAGGCGGACGTCGACCAGCGCCGAGGCGTGCTCGGGGACCACGTTGATCCGCTCGCCGCCGCGGAGAACCGTCACCTGCACGGTGTCGAGGAACAGGTTCGCCATGCCGGGCAGCAGGAACTCGGTCGGGCCGGCGGGCTTGACGAACCCGTCGATGTTCGAGAGCACGCGCTTCCAGTGGGCGTTGTGGAGGGGCGCGATGGCCTGGGTGTACTGCCGGGCGGCCGGCGTGACCCGCCAGACGGCCGGCCGCTGGAGCATCCGCGTGAGCCCCTCGACGAGCTGGTGGGTGGCGCTCTCCGGGTTGAGCCCGGAGGCGTGGCCACCGCGGCCGGCGGTCGAGATCTCCAGCCAGAGCGGGCGCTTCTGGGCCACCTCGATCCCCCACCAGAGCAGCCGCCCGTTGGCGGTCTGCGCGCGCCCGCCCTCGCCCAGCACGGCCTCGGCGCCCGCGAACATCTCCGGCCGGTGCTCCAGGAGCCAGCCGGTGCCCTCGACGCCGCCGTTCTCCTCGTCGGCCACCGCGAGATAGATCACGTCGCGCTCGATCGGCACCTGCCGGCGCTTGAGATCGACGAACGCGGCGAGCTCGGCGATGCCCAGGCTCTTGTCGTCCTGGGCGCCGCGGCCCCAGAGCCGGCCGTCGCGCACCTCGCCGGAAAACGGCGGGACCGTCCAGCCCGGACCGGGATTCACCACGTCCATGTGGTGGAGGAGGACCAGGGCGCGGCCGTTGCTCCGGGGGGAGGACAGGCGCGCCCAGAGGTTGGCGCGGCCGTTCGCCGACCGGGCGACGTGGAACGGGATCCCCTCGCGCCGCAGGATGTCCGCCAGATAGGCCACGGCCCGCTCCTCGCGGCCGGGCGGATTGGTGGTGTCGATGCGCAGGTAGCCCTGCAGCCAGCGGCCGGCCTCGGAAAGATCCGATGGGCGGCCGGCGGCCAGCAGGGCGAGAGCCGACAGGACGAGGATCGGAAGTCTTCGCAGCATCAGATGAATGGAGAGTGTAGACAAAAAAAGGGGGCGCCTCCAACCGGGGCGCCCGTCTGAGGAGTGGTTTGGTCCTACCTGCGGTTGCTGCCTGCTGCTGCTAGTTCTTCTGCGGCCAGCGGACGAAGAAGCCGTCGGCCCAGACGATGTCCTGGTCGTAGTTCGTGGGGTCGAACGAGGTCACCGAGTAGGTGCCCGAGCCCTCGGCCGTCTTGTTGCGGCCCTTGCTGCGGATGGCCATGACGGTCGGGGCCAGCGGGTTGGCCGTGTTCAGGTAGTAGTCGTACGGCTCCTTCCAGCCGTCGGCGCCCGGCATGTCCTGCATGTACTGCGGCACCAGGACGCTGCCCACCTGGGCCGCGGTCAGCACCGTGCCGTAGGAGGTCAGGTTGACGTCCGAGGCGGCGGCACCGGCGGCGGCCGCGCCAACCTGATCGGTCAGCCACGAGAACATCGCGGTGCCGGTGTTGCGGATGTCGGCCACCGTCCTCTTCTGCTTCGCCTTCTGCAGGGCGTCGAGGAAGTTGGGGATCAGCAGGGCCGCGATGATGCCGATGATCGCGACGACGATCAGCAGCTCGATCAGCGTGAAGCCCTTCTGACGGTTCCGCATTCTGCTCAACATGGTATTCATCTCCTCCCGGGACCCTTCCCGGAAATCCTGTTTTTGGATATCGCCGGAAGGAGACTGGAGCACAGGCGATGCCAACGGCCGGCATCTCCCCTAAACCTCTGGAATGAATTGGCTTCCTGAATCCGCTCGAACACTGCCGGTGACAAAAAATCGCCGGCCCGACAGGCACAGTTGACACTGGCTGTCAGCCGGCGTCCCCAGGGGGGACTAAAAAAAGAGGGCGCCTCCAACCGGGGCGCCCTGTCTGAGGAGGGAGTGTTTCTGTGCTGCGGGTGCTGTTAGTTCTTCTGCGGCCAGCGGACGAAGAAGCCATCCGCCCAGACGATGTCCTGATCGTAGTTCGTCGGATCGAAGGAGGTCACCGAGTACGTGCCCGAGCCCTCGGCCGTCTTGTTGCGGCCCTTGCTGCGGATCGCCATGACGTTCGGGGCGAGCGGGTTGGCCGTGTTCAGGTAGTAGTCATACGGCGACTTCCAGCCGTCGGCGCCCGGCATGTCCTGCATGTACTGCGGGACGAGGACGCTGCCCACCTGGGCGGCCGTCAGGACCGAGCCGTACGAGGTCAGGTTCACATCCGAGGCGGCGGCGCCGGCGGCGGCCGCGCCGACCTGGTCGGTCAGCCAGGAGAACATCGCGGTGCCGGTGTTGCGGATGTCGGCCACGGTCCTCTTCTGCTTCGCCTTCTGCAGCGCGTCGAGGAAGTTCGGGATCAGCAGCGCGGCGATGATGCCGATGATGGCGACCACGATCAGCAGCTCGATCAGCGTGAAGCCCTTCTGACGGTTCCGGATTCTGCTCAACATGAGATCTCTCCTCCCTGGGGTTTCCTGAAAATCTGGCCCCGTCGTTGGGGCCCTTCTCCGTTCGGAATCCCTAGATAGCAGGCTCGATGCCAACTCCAAAAAGCCTGTAAATCATTGATTCTTATAGGCTTCTTACAGCGAGTTCGACACAAAGTGTCAGAGGCGACTGACAGCGGTTGTCAGCCGGTTGTCCTCCTCCCCGGAGCTCATTCCAGGACAAGTCTCCGGACAAGGTCGCGGTAGACCTCGATCCCCTCGACGAAGCCCGGCAGGGCGAAGCGCTCGTTGGCCTTGTCCACCTGCAGGGTGTCGGTGTTCATGATGAGGAAGGGGGTGAAACCGTAGGAGGGCACCCCGGCGGCGCGGAAGAACCGGGAGTCGGTCGCGGTCCAGGGCAGGAAGTAGGGGCCGTTGGGCACGTCGGGGTAGCGCTCCTTGAGGATCGCGGCGATCGCCTGGAACGCGGGGTGATCCACCGGGCTGCCGTGATCGACCGCGGGCGGCGCGTCGATCGTCCAGGAGAGGTCCTGGAGCAGCGCGGGCGGCACGAGCTTCGGGAATTCCTTCTTCAGGTCCGCGTCGGGCAGCAGGTGGAGCTTGATCAGGAGCTGCCAGCCGCCGTCCTTCGCCTTCTCGGGCGTCTGCTCGGGTTTAAAGGGCACGGCCTCGTTGCGGAACATGGAGCGCAGGTAGTCCGGCAGCTTGTGGAATTCGGCCGGCTTCCGAATGGTCGCGTCCGGGTCGGCCAGCAGGTCGCGCAGCTCCTGGCGGTCGCGGGTGGGGCCGTAGACCTTGAGCACCTCGCGCACCTCGGGGATGACCCGGAGGTCGGTCTCGGTGAAACCGATCTCCTTGAGCCTGTCGCGGAGCCGGTCGAGCGGCTCGCGGGTGGCGCTCCGGACCAGGAGGTCCACGTAGCGCTTTTGGGCCACCTCGGTGCCCCAGAACTTGACGTCGTCGCGGGACCGCGCCTCGACCACGCCGCCCTCGGTGAGCACGGCCCAGAAGTCCTTCACCATCTCGGGGTGCTCGCGCAGGATGCGGCGCACGCCGAGCCGGCTCCCGCGCTCCTCGCTGCTGGTGCCCAGGAAGAGGACGGAGCGCTTGAGCGGCCGGCCGCTCTGCTTCAGATCGATCATCGCCAGGAGCTGGGCCACGCCCACGCTCTTCATGTCGAACACGCCGCGGCCGTAGATCCAGGGCGACTCGATGAAGGCCTCGAACGGCGGGTGGAACCACTCGGCCGGGTCGACGTCCGCCACGTCGATATGGTTGTGGAGGACGAGCGGGTGGCGGTCCGCGCCCTCGAGGAGGGCGTAGAGGTTGGCCTTGCGCTCGCCCACGACCTCGACCCGGGCCGGGATTCCGGCCTTCTCCAGCCGGGAGGCAAGGAAGCGGGCGCCGGCGATCTCGTCCCCGGTGGACTCGCTGGTGTCGATCCGCACGTAGTCACGCAGGAGCTGGACCTCCGGCAGGTTCGGATAGTCCACCTTGGACCAGCGGTCGGCGGCACCGGCGCGCAGCGGCTGGTTCAGGAACGTGACCAGCGCCCAGGCGACGCCGCCCACGAGGAGCAGGCTCCCGTAGAGGGCGATGCGCGCGGCCATCCGCTTCCGGCGCTGGAAAGGGGTCCAGGTCTTCCGAGGCATGAGCGAGGATGATAATAGGTCAATAAGGTTGTGTATGCTCCCCGGCAGGTGAACGATCCTTCCGAACCCGCGGACCGCATCCCCCGCTGGCTGATCCCGGCCGCGGCCGTGGCCTGCCTGGTCTACCTCGCCGTCGAGCTGTTCCTGGTCGGCGGCATGGGCTTCCCGCTGGACGACTCCTGGATCCACCTCCAGTTCGCGCGCAACCTGGCCGACGGACGCGGATTGTCCTACAACCCGGGCGAATTCGTGACCGGCTCGACCGCCCCGCTCTGGACGGCGCTCCTCTCGGTCCTCTTCCTCCTGCCCGGAAACGTGGTCGTCTGGACCAAGCTGCTCGGCGTCGCCTTCCACCTGGCCGGAGTGGCGGTCGCCTGGCGCCTCGGCCGCGAGCTCGGCCTCGGCCGCGGGCTCGCCGGCCTGGCCTCGGTCCTCCTGTTCACGACCTCCTGGCTGGTCTGGTCGGCCCTGTCGGGCATGGAGATCCCGCTCTTCATCTTCCTCTCCCTGGCCGGCATCCTCCTTCATCTCCGGGAGCGCGAGCATCCGGAGCGACCTCCGCTGGCGGTCCCGGTGCTGGCGGTCGCGGCTCTGGCCCGGCCCGAGGGGCTGCTCCTGGTCGTCCTCGCCCTCTTCGACCGGCTGCTGGTCTTCGAGCGCGAAGGAGAGGACGGCCCGCTCTTCTGGCGGCGCCCGCCCTTCCGGTCCCTGTTCCTGGGCGCGCTGCTGGCGCTCCTGGCCCTGGCCGGCCCCGTCCTCTTCTATCGCTGGGCGGGCGGCTCGTTCCTGCCGACCACCTTCGGGGCCAAGGGCGGCGACCTCCGGCGGCTGATGCCCAACCTGTCCTACGTCCACACGGTGCTCGGCGTCTGGTTCCGGTCACAGCCCTTCCTCTTCTTCCTGGCCGGGGCTGGGGTCGTGACGCTCCTCGCCCGGCTCGGCACGCGGCGGGACCGCGGCCTCCTGCTCGCCCTCTGGCTGATCGGCCTGCCGCTGGCCTACTCGATGATGGCGCCGTCGCCCACCAAGCTGATGGGCAACTTCGGCCGCTACTACTTCCCGCACCTGCCGGTGGTGATCCTGCTGGGAGCCCTCGGCCTGGAGCCGGCGGCAAGGGCGCTCGGACCGCGCCCACGTGGAGAGGGCCGGGGTGTCCGCTTCCCGCTCGGAGCCCTGCTGGCCGGCGTGATCCTGGCCACCGCCTTCTGGGGCTTCGCGCAGGGGGCGGTGCGCTACGCGAGGAACGTGGCGAACGTCGAGGACAGCGACGTGAAGATTGCTCTCTGGCTGAAAGACCGGGTGCCGCCGCAGGCCCTGCTCGCGGTCAACGACATCGGGGCCATCAAGTTCCTGCTGCCGAACCCGGTGCTCGACCTGGCCGGCATCGCGAACCCGGAGATCCGCGGCGAGGTCTCGCAGATCATGGCCACGACCGGCCTCCCCTGGGCCAATGCCATGGCCGAGGCCATCGCCCGCCGGCAGCCGGACTACGTCGTGGTCTTCCCCAAGTGGCTCGACTTCGACGGCGACCCCCGCTTCCGGCCGATCCTCCAGCTCAAGGTGCCGGACAACATCACCATGGGTGGAGACGAGATCGTCGTCTATGCCACGGCCTGGACCCGCTATCCGCTAGAATCCGCCCCGTGAACGTACCCATCCTCGACCTGACCCGCGTCCATCGCCGCATCGCCACCCAGCTCGAAGAGCGCTGGCGGCGCGTCCTCTCGGAAAGCTCCTTCATCCTGGGTCCCGAGGTCCGGGAGTTTGAAGCCGGCTTCGCCGCCTACCTGGGAGTCGAGGCCTGCACCGGCCTCGCCAACGGCACCGACGCCCTGGTCCTGGCGCTCCGGGCGCTGGGTCTCAAGCCCGGCGACGAGGTGATCGTCCCGTCCTTCTCCTTCTTCGCGACGGCCGAGGCCGTCCTCCTCCTAGGGGGCGTGCCGGTCTTCGCCGACGTCGATCCCGACACGCTCAACCTCGACCCCGAGGATGCCGCGCGCCGGGTGACGGAAAGGACCGTGGGCCTGATCCCCGTCCACCTCTACGGCCGGCCGATCGACGTGGACGCCACCCTGGCGCTCTGCGAGAAGCGGGGCCTCTGGATGATCGAGGACGCCGCCCAGGCCCAGGGCGCGGCCTGGAAGGGCCGGCGGGTCGGCGGCTTCGGCAGGCTCGCCGCCTGGAGCTTCTACCCGACCAAGAACCTGGGCTGCTTCGGGGACGGCGGCGCCGTGACCGGCAACGACAAGGACCTGGTGGCCGCCGTCCACCGCCTGGCGAACCATGGCCAGACCAGCCGCTACCACCACGTGGAGGTCGGGACCAACAGCCGCCTCGACAGCCTCCAGGCCGCGGTCTTGAACTGCCGGCTCGCGCTCCTGGAGGAGGACAACACCCGGCGCCGGGAGCTGGCCTGTCGCTATCACGGAGCCTTCAACGGCGTCGGCGACCTGCGGCTGATCCCGGACCCGCCCGGAGCGCTCTCGGTCTACCACCAGTACACGGTCCGCACCGCGCGCCGCGACGAGCTGATGGAGCACCTGAAGTCGAAGGGCGTCGCCTCGGCCGTCCACTACCCGGTGCCGATCCACCACCAGCCGGTCATCCTGGACCTGATGCCCGATCCCGGCGACCTCCCGGTCTCGACGCAGGCGGCGCAGGAAGTGCTCTGCCTGCCGATCTTCCCGGAGCTCACGAACGAGGAGCACGAGCGGGTGTGCTCGGCGGTGCGGGAGCTCTTCGGCGCGTAAGTCTCCCCTTCCCATGCCGGAAACGTCCTGGTATGATGCGGTCATGAACAAGAAGTCGCATCATGTCGTTCCGGACCCCAGAGGTGGATGGAGCGTCAAGCGCGGCGGAGCGGTGCGCGCATCCAGGCATTTCCAGACCAAGCAGGAAGCGGAGATCTGGGGACGTCGGGTCAGCGGCCAGGAGGGGTCCGAGCTCGTCATCCACAAGAGAGATGGGACCGTTCAGTCCAAGGACCATCCCGCCGCCCTATAGGAGACCGGAGCATCGCCTTCGAGACCGATGTCTTCGTCAACTGTCCTTTCGACGACAAGTACACCCCTCTTCTCCGGCCTCTCCTCTTCACTCTCGTCGATCTCGGGTTCTCGCCGCGGATCGCGACCGAGCGTTCGGACTCGGCGGAGAACCGGATTGACAAGATCTGCGGCCTCATCCGCCAGTCCAAGTACAGCATTCATGATCTCTCCCGGCTTCGGGCTGGTGAAGTCGGCGAGTTCTACCGGATGAACATGCCTTTCGAGCTGGGCATCGAATACGGCTGCCGGCTCTTCGGGCGCGCTCCGATGACCGAGAAGAGATGCCTGATCCTGGAGAAGGATCTGCACGAGTTCCGCAAGGCGCTGTCCGACCTCTCCGGGATCGACGTCAAGAGGCACGACGATAGGCCGGAAGGCGTGATCCGGGCCGTTCGTGACTGGTTCGTCGAGACCGTCGGGTTGCGGAAGGTCGCGAGCCCCACAGCCCTCTGGTTCCGCTTCACCGATTTCGCCTCCGACTTCTACGACTCCCGGAAAAAGGAGGGCTTCTCGGAGGACGATCTGAACATGATGCCGACCTCGGAGTACATCGACTTCATCCGGGGTTGGGTCGAGGTGAACTGAGCCCGAACGCCTCCGCCACCAGCTCGTAGGACCGCAGCCGCTCCTCCTGGCTGTGGATCATCGTGGAGACCATGACCTCCTCCACCTGGACCTCCTCCAGCAGGGCCTCGATCCGGGTGCGCACCGTCGTCGGGCTGCCGGCGATGTGCAACTCGCGGTAGTCGCGGATGGCCTCGCACTCCTGGGGCGTGTAGGGATAGGCCATGGCCTCCTCGGGCGTCGGGAGCGGCCCCAGCTTTCCGGTGCGCAGCCGGACCAGGGAGAGATCCAGAGTCCAGGCGAGGTGCCTGGCGCGCTCGTCGGTGTCGGCGCAGATCACCGAGACCGCCAAAATCGCGTGCGGCCTCGGGAACTGCGCGGACGGCTGGAAGCTCTCCCGGTAGGCGCGGAGGGCCGGGCCCGGCGGCGTCGGGCTGAAGTGTCGGGCGAAGCTGTAGCCCAGACCCAGCGAGCCGGCGAGCCGCGCGGTCGCGCCGCTGGAGCCCAGGAGCCAGATCGGCGGCAGGTCCACGTCGTCGGGGATGACCCGCACCGAGCCCAGCGGATGGTCGGCGGGGATCTCCCGGCGCGACAGCGACAGCATCTCGGCGAGGAGGGCCGGGAACTGCTCGCCGTCGAATGGCCGCAGCGCGCGCGACGTGGCCGGGTCGGTGCCCGGCGCCCGGCCGAGCCCCAGGTCGATGCGCCCGGGATGCAGGGCCTCCAGCGTCTGGAAGCTCTCGGCCACCCGGAGCGGCACGTGGTTCGGCAGCATCATGCCGCCGGAGCCGACCCGGATGCGCTCCGTGGCCGACGCCACATGGCCGATCAGCACCTCGGGCGCCGAGCTGGCGACGCTCGGCAGGCCGTGGTGCTCGGCGAACCAGTAGCGCGTGTACCCGAGCCGCTCCGCGAGCCGGGCCAGATCCACGGTGGCGCGGAGCGCCTGGGAAGGCGTGGAGCCCGATCCGATCGGGGCCAGGTCGAGCACGGAAAATGGAATCGTCATGAAGCTACAATCTCCTCGTGGAGGATCCCGTCATCCAGGAAACCCGGGACTGGCTCGAAAAGGCCGTCATCGGCCTGAACCTGTGCCCCTTCGCCAAGCCCGTGCACGTCGCGGGCCGCATCCGCTACGCCGTCAGCCGGGCGGAGACCCCCAAGGCGCTGCTGGCCGACCTCCTCGCCGAGCTGCGGACCCTGGCGGCGGCGGACCCGGAGGACATCGAGACCACGCTGCTGATCCACCCCCGAGTGCTCGCCGACTTCCTCGACTTCAACGACTTCCTCGGCGTGGCCGACGACGCACTGGAGCACCTCTGCCTGGTCGGAGAGATCCAGATCGCCAGCTTCCACCCACGCTATCAGTTCGAGGGAACGGACCCGGACGATATCGAGAACTACACGAACCGCTCGCCGTATCCCACCCTCCATCTGCTGCGCGAGGCGAGCGTCGAGCAGGCGGTGGCCTCGTTCCCCGACACCGACCGGATCTACAGGGCGAACATCGAGACGCTCCGGAAGCTCGGGCTCGAAGGCTGGAAGCGCCTACTTCGGTAGGGCCTCCAGCAGCCGGCTCACTTGCTCGTTGGGCCGGATGGCCAGAGCGGTCTCCAGATCCCGGCGGGCCTCCTCGATCCGGCCCTGCCTCACGCTGAGCAGGGCGCGGAAGTAGAGCGCGCGCTGGCTCTCCGGGTCAGCGGCCAGGACCCGGTCGAGCTCGGCCCGGGCCTGGACCGGATCCGCCCCTTCCATCCCCGGCCAGCCGCCGAAGGGCGGAACGACCTGCAGCTCCAGCTTCGCGAGCAGCGGCTCGAAGCGAGGAATCCGCCTCAGATAGACCGCCCGGAAGTCGTCCCAGTAGACCAGTCCCCAATCGCCCTGGAGATCCGGTGTCCACTCGTGCTCCGTGATCAGGGCCCAGTCGACCCGATAGCGGTCCATCAGCTCCGGAAACGGCGTCGAGACGTACTCCTTGACCAGCGGCGCGAACACGTCGTTGCGGCCGTCCCAGAAGACCGGCGTCTTCAGGCGCCACAGGAGATAGCCGCCGTAGTTCTGGTGGTTGAACATCCGGCCGCGGATACCCGCCTTCTCGACGAACCGCGCCGCCGGCTCCGGCACTCCCGGAGCCAGGAGCCGAGCCTCGAAGCCCGTCCAGGCCACCAGCGCCGAGACCAGGGTCAGCCCCGCGACCGCGCCGGCGGCAAGGCTGGAGAGATTGGACCGCTTCCGCTCCGACCACAGCCGATAAAGGACCGGCAGCGCCAGGATCACAGCGTGGAAGACGAAGCGCGGCGAGCGGTAGAGGAGGACCACGAAGGTCGCGATCGCCACGAGCTCGGCCGCCCGGACCGGCACCCTGCGAAGCGGGAGCAGCCCGGCCAGGAGAAGCACGGCCAGGATCAGCAGCCCCGAGTTCGCCGCCGGGGACGACGCCGCGAAGTGCCCCAGCTCCCAGGGGATGTCGCTCGCGAAGAGGATCCGGCTCAGCCGGAAGGGATAGAGCAGCGCCTCGATCCCGCTCGGGTTGACCAGCGAGAGGACGACCGACGCCGCGAGAGTCAGCAGATAGGGCCGGCCCTGGCGCCGGATCAGCGCCTCCAGCGTGAACAGCCCGAGCACGAAGAGCCCGAACACGACTCCCGAGTGGACGTTGGCCCAGACCCAGAAGAGTCCCGCCACGCAGACCAGCTCCCGAGTCCGGCCGGTCTTCCGATAGCGAGCCAGGAGGAGCAGCGTCAGGGCGAGGAACAGCTCGCTCAGAAGCGCCGCCCGGAGGATGACCTCCGCTGAGACCGTCCACAGGCCGACCGCCAGGAGCCCTGCATAGAGATACCGAGAAGGGTCCTCTGACGACCCTTCCAACCGCATCGTCCGGACCAGGACCCAGCCGATCAGGAGGATCAACAGGATCCGGGTCGCGATCAAGGCCAGATACCCGCCCGCGAGCCAGATCCCATAGACCAGGAGCGAGAACCCCCACTCGTGCGTGACCCACGGAGCCCCCTGGCGGGTAAAGGAGAACGGGTCCACATGCGGCACCGAGCCGTGCTCCGCCATCCAGGCGCCGCTCTGGAGATGCCAGAACAGGTCGTCGTGCGACAGCGGCCGGCCCGCCAGCGGCACGACGAGCGCGAGCAGGGCGATCCAGCCCAGCCAGTCCAGGAGAGAGCGTTTGAGCGGCAACGGATGTCCTTGCAGTCGTTGACGGGCGGATCGAATCGCGCTATCCTGAAACCAATGCGGGACGTCCCGCAGTTGGATAGCTCGGAAGGGCTAGCGTGAACGGGGCTCCGAAAGGAGCCCTTTTCATTTCCTCTACTCCAGCCAGACGACTCCACCCTCCAGGATCTGGGCTCGTGCCGCGTTCAAGACGGCAGCGCTGAAGTCCTTTGGAGCCTCGGCTCCTCTCCTGTGGGCCACGATCTCGCGCTTGAACGGATAGGCTAGCAGATCCGCAAGCTGCAGCCCGGCGACCGCGTGCTCCTTCTTCTTGAGTTTGATCTTCGTGCTGGTCAGGGTGCTCCGGAAGATCTCCGGCGGCAGGAAACGGGTGCCGTTCTCCAGGGTGCGCCGGAATTCCTGTTGGAGCTGCTGATCCTCCTTCGATCCCCGGGATTCCGCTATGACATCGCCCTTCAGCTCCTGAGAATCGAGCCAGCCGGCATATCTCTCCAGGAGCGCGGCGAGGCAGTCGTGGTAGGGATGGGATCGCTCGCGCAGGAGCCTGTCTCCGTGCTCCAGCTTGTCCAGGACGACGCACGCCAAATTGAACCGGGCTCTTGACACGAGGTCGATCAGCCCGAGTTCGAAGCGGGCGTTCAGATCCCGGTCCCGGAGCCGTCCGAAGATGCCGCGCCGCTCGACGATGTCCTTCCGGTGGAGGCAGATCGGATCGTCGTCCGGATGGGGGCCGAAGATCTCCTCCTTCAGAGCCTCCAGCTCCCCGGCGAAGCCGCGGTAGGGATCTCCGGTTTCGAACCAGAGGCCCAGCAGCCCGAGATACCGGTGGTTGTCGTTGTCGGCGAGTTGGAGCGTGTGGTCTCCGGACTCGTCCACATAGAGACGGAATTGCGGCTCCAGCGTTGGCCTCCCTCGGAATTTTTCCCGCTGCGCCGCGAAGGATGGCACCGGAGGACGACATCGTCAAATCGCCGCGCAGGCCCGCTCCCCCCTGGACTCCCTTGATATACTCCAAGCCGTCATGGAAGCTCCGACGCTGCAGGCGCCAGCAGAACTGCGCCCCGAAACGTTCCCGGCCCAGCTCCAGGAGATGGCCGCCAAGGTGCGCGACGGCGCCCGGCTCGACGAGGCCGACGCGCTCACCTGCTTCACCACCCCGCACATCCTCCATCTCGGGAAGCTCGCGGACACCGTCCGCCGGCGGCTGCACGGCAACACCACCTACTTCAACGTCAACCGGCACATCAACCCGACCAACGTCTGCGTCTACACCTACAACTGCAAGTTCTGCAGCTTCGCGGCGCTGCCCGGCGAGGACCACGCCTGGGAGATGAGCCACGAGGACGTGTACAAGCACGCCGCGGATCAGGGCGGGAACAAGGTGACCGAGTTCCACATCGTCGGCGGGCTCCACCCCGACCTCCCCATGTCCTGGTACGAGGACATGCTGCGCGGCCTGCGCGAGCGCTTCCCGAACGCCCACCTCAAGGCCTTCACCGCCATCGAGATCGGCTGGTTCGCCAAGCGCGAGAAGCTGTCCTTCGAGGAGGTCCTGACCCGCCTGCGCGACGCCGGTCTGGGATCGCTCCCCGGCGGCGGCGCCGAGATCTTCCACCCCGAGGTGCGCGAGATCATCTGCGACGGCAAGCTCGACGCCGACGAGTGGATCGAGGTCCACCGCGCCGCCCACAGGATGGGCATCAAGTCGAACTGCACCATGCTCTACGGCCACGTCGAGCGGCCCGAGCACAAGGTCGACCACCTGATGCGCCTGCGCAACCTCCAGGACGACACCGGCGGCTTCAACGCCTTCATCCCGCTCGCGTACCACCCCGAGAACAACTACATGGGGCTCAAGTACCACACCACCGGGATGGAGGACCTGCGCCACATCGCCGCCGCCCGCCTGGTGCTGGACAACATCCCGCACATCAAGGCCTACTGGGTCATGGTCACCCCGAAGCTCGCCCAGGTGGCCCTGCGCTTCGGCGCCGACGACCTCGACGGCACCGTGGTCGAGGAGAAGATCTACCACATGGCCGGCGCCGGCACCGCCCAGCAGCTCAGCCGGCCCGAGCTGGAGCGGATCGTCCGCGAGGCCGGCTTCGTGCCGGTCGAGCGCGACACGCTCTACAATCCCATCCAAGCGCCGATCCAACCTGAGCTGGCCGTCGCCCCGGTCGCAAATTGAAGCCCGAGCTCGGTTTCCACTACCTGGCGGTCGACGGCCCCATCGGCGTGGGCAAGACCACGCTCGTGGAGATGCTCACCCACCGCTTCGAGGGCGTGAAGCTCCTGGAGGACGCCGGCAACCCGTTCCTGGCCGACTTCTACCAGGACCGCCCCGGCGCCGCCTTCCAGACCGAGCTCTACTTCCTGCTCTCGCGCTACAAGCAACAGCAGGAGACCGGCCAGCGCGAGCTGTTCGACCGCCTCCTGGTCTCCGACTACACGTTCTGGAAGAACCGCATCTTCGCCTACCTGAACCTGTCCGACGACGAGCTGATGCTGTTCGACAAGCTCTACGCCCTGCTGGAGCCCCAGATCCCCGTCCCCGACCTGGTCATCCACCTGGTCGCCGACGTGGACACCTGCATGGAGCGCATCCGGCGCCGGGCACGCAACGTCGAGAAGACGATTTCCGAGGAATACATCTCGGAGTTGATCGACGCCTACAATCACTACTATCATTACTACGACCGGTCTCCGCTGCTGGTGGTGGACACGAGGCATCTCAACTTCCCCCAGCGGCCGGAGGACTTCGACGAGCTGCTCAACCGGCTCTCGAAACCCATCCGAGGGACCGAGTACTTTCAACCGCTTGGATCCCGGTAGGTTCCGGGACCGAGACGGAAGCACAGCGCCCCCTTCGGCGCGCCCGCGGGTGGCGAGGGCCTGATCCTCCGGAGGAGGACAGTTACCTCGCAGGAACCTTGCGGCGCGTGAAACCGTCGGCCCGCCCAGGCCCTTTTCCGTCCCGTCCAAGCGGCAGGTCTTTCTCGTTCTACGACGAAAGGAGCCTTGCATGGCGGGCACGACGGGCGAAACGAAGACGGTCACCGTCCCCTGGGTGGCGGCGGCACCGAAGAGGGGCGACACCCTCGTCATGGTCACGGCGTACGACTTCCCGCAGGGCCGCACGGCCGACGCGGCGGGAGTCGACATCGTTCTGGTCGGCGATTCGCTGGCCATGGTGGTGCTCGGCCACCACGACAAACTGTCGGTGACCATGGACGAGATGATCCACCACACCAAGGCGGTCC
>JBEQUE010000086.1:0-99850 GCA_040349255.1 Acidobacteriota bacterium
AGCCGTGCTCCAGGTCGGTGTGCAGGTCGGAGGCGACGTTCTCGAGCATCACGATGGCCCGCTGCAGCCGTCCCAGCAGGTAGGCGTAGCGGCTCACGGGCAGATCGCCTGTCCTCATCCGGGCGATCTGGGTCAGCGAGGGGAGGGGGATCTGCGACTGCGCCGCCTGGAGGACCTCCACCTCCTGGTCCAGGGACTCCGCCCGCTTGGCGAGGGTCTCCAGGATCGACGGCAGCATCTCGGATTCGAAGTCGGATCTCTTCATGGCGCCCGATCATCCGGCAAGCCGGGACCAGGTCGAGCCGTCCCCTTCAAATCTGGGAAATAATTCCCAAAATCACCCTGAGAAAAAATCTCCGGATGGCGAAATTGCGTCGATTTTCGGCCGGAGTGTCAAAAAAAGGGGCCCAGCGGCAACCTTATATATATGGGCCTCCTTCTTCCTCTCAAGTCCCTCCTCCTGGCGATCCTCCGTCTGCTCAAGGGCAAGCCGGTGGTCAAGGAGCTCGCCGCCTCGGCCGGCGTCCAGGCCAAGCGGGTCGGCGGCATCGAGCGCGGCGTGGTCAAGAACGTCCTCGCCGAGGAGCTCGAACGGATCTTCACCTCGATGGCATGCTCGGAGGCGGAGGTCGTGATCGTGGCGTCCTGCCTCGAAGCCCTCGGCGACCTGGACCCCCAGGCCGACCCGGCCGAGGCCGCGGCGCAGGAGCAGTTCGTGGCGGCCCTGGGCCGGGATCTGCGCCACAGGATGCGCGGTCCCGTCGTCGTGGAGTCCCGCGAGTACCCGGCGCCCCACGAGATCGAGCCCGACCGGGCCGAGGCGCGGGACGCCTGGGCGATGCTGAGCGAGGTGAAAACGCTCCGGGAGATGGTCCTGGTGGTCCGCGTGGCCCGGGAGCACCACCGCTGGGCCCTGGTCGAGCGGCTGTGCGACGAGAGCGAGCGGGCGGCCTCGAAGGACGCCGGACGCGCCCGGGATCTCGCGTTCGCCGCGGTGACGATCGCCCGCCGGCTGCGGGTGCGGAAGGGCTGGCGCCGGCGCCTCCTCGGCTTCGCCGTCGCCCACCTGGCGAACGCCCTGCGCGTGGCCGGCCATCTCGTCAGGGCCGAACGGATGCTGGCCGCGGCCAGGCGGCTCTGGGAGACGGGCGAGGATCCGGACCAGCTCCTCGACCCCGGCCGGCTCCTCGATCTGGAGGGCTCCCTGCGCCGCGCTCAGCGGCGCTTCGGGGAGGCCCTGGACCTGCTGGAGCAGGCCGCCGTGCTGACCCGGCGCACCGAGCACGTCTCGCTGAAGACAGCCTCCACCCTGGCGGTGATGGGGGAGTATCACCGGGCCATCCGCCTGCTGACCCAGGTGGCTCCCCTCGTCGAGCGACACCCGGAGGCCCGCTTCAGGAGCATCCACCGCTTCAACCTGGCGGTCGCGCTCACCCATGTCGGCCGCCCCCGGGAGGCCGCCGGGCTCCTCCCGGCCCTTCGCCGGCTGGTCGAAGGAGACGAGCTGGACAGGATCCGTCTCCGGTGGCTCGAAGGGCGCATCGCCGCCGGCCTCGGCCAGACCGGACCGGCCTTGAAGGCGCTCGAGGAGGCCCGGGGCCGCTTCGCCAAGAAGGGCCTGCACTACGACGTCGCCCTGTCCCTCCTGGAGACGGCGGCCCTGCACCTGGAACGCGGCGAGCTTGCCGAGGTCCAGGCGCTGACCGGCGAGCTCGCCCCCATCTTCGAGGAGAACGGCGTCCACGAAGAGGCCCTGAAGGCCCTGCGCCTCTTCGAGGAGGCCGCGGCGAGACAGGCGGTGACGGTCGAGCTCGTCCGCCGCCTGCTCGCATGGCTCTTCCGCGCCCAGCATGACCCGGGCCTGGTCTTCGATCCGGATCAGGAGCCGGGCGTGCACCTCGGGCTGCCGGAGGGATCGAGGATGCAGCCTTCATCGATCCTCGGACCCGGATCCGGTGAGGTCAGGAAGGTCCAGATCTGATGCAGGGGCGAGGCCGGGGAAGCCAGCAGGAGGGCGGACAGCAGGACGAGGAGAGCTGCGCGGCGCATTCGTTTTTTCTCCACCCGAGGCATCTGCGCCCGTCTCCCTGACAGGCGAGCGCCGGGTCTTCAGAGCTCATAGTGCGGCAGGACGACCCCAGGAGATAGGAAACCATGGCACGGACGCTCACGCGAAGCCAGCTCAAGGCACGGGTGCTGCGGGCTCTCTCGGGCCTCCCCCAGGAGGAGTTCGAGCGCGAGACGCAGGTGGAGAACATCGCCGGCATCGAGAGCGGCTCGCGCCGGCTCGGCGCGGACCAGGTCGCGCGGATGTGTCCGAGCGCGGGCCTGACTCCGGAGGGCTGCGAGGCGCTGATCCGGGAGTATGAGGCCCTCGCGGTCCACGGCGCCGAAACCTCCCATCCTCCCCCTTCGAGGCGGGAGCGCTGGACCAACCCGGAGCACGCGGCGGGCATCGCGGCCATCATCGAGGCCGCCGAAACGCGGATCGGCCGGATCGGAGAGGAGCGGAGCGCGATGCGGGCGGCGGAGCGGGAGCAGGCGCGCGGCTCCTGGGAGCGCGCGCAGGGCCTGAGCTTCGACGACGTGGCCCTGCTGGCGCGGGCGTCGCGGGAGTACCAGAGCTGGGCGCTGGTGGAGCGGGTCTGCGACGAGAGCCTGATATCGCTGATACCCGGCGAGCAGGGACTCGCCGAGCTGGCGGTGGAGATCGCCGGCCGCGTGCGGGGATCGGAGGGCTGGTGCCGTCGCATCCGCGGCTTCGCGCTGGCGCATCTCGCGAAAGCCCGGCGTGCGGCCGGCGACCCCGGCGCGGCCCGCGAAACCCTTGCCGAGGCCGAGCGCCTCTGGAAATCCGGCGAGGATCCGGATCAGGTCCTCGATGCGGGCCGGTTTCGCAGCCTGAAAGCCTCGGCGACGGCGAGATAGGGTTATCCGGCGCGGCGCAAGGTTGTTGGCGGCGACGGAAGGTTGTTGGCGGCGATTCAGGGTTATCGGGCGCGATTCACGGTTGTTTGCCGCGCGACAACGTTGAAATCCTTCAGGACAGGCTTGGGTTGCTCCGCGATGCCGTTATTCAGCGGCAGACAAGATTGACGGGCCTCCGGCAATGTTGTCTTGCGGCGGATACGGTTGTGGCGCCGCCGATACGCCTGGAATGTCCCGGACAAGGTTGTGGCGCGCTGGATAAGGCGGTGCCGCGGCGGCTCAGGGCTGGGTTGCGGCGGATAAGGTTGTCGGGCCGCGCGGCAAGGTTGACGGGTGGCGGATAAGGTTGTGGCGTCTTGGATAACGTTACGCTGCGAGGGGTATACTGCCGGTATGTCGAAGGCCGCCAACGCAAGGAAGGTGACCGTGGATCTCCCAGAGGAGGCGTTCCAGCATCGTCCCTGGTCGCCTTTGAAGGTGGCTCAGGAGATGCGCCTGCTCTGGCTGCTCGAAGAGGTCCGGGCGAGGCGGCTCGGCTTCGGCAAGGCCGCCGAGATGGCAGACATCCCCCTGGCTTCGTTTCTCCGGCTGATGGGGGACCACCACATCACTCCCTTCGACTACGACGAGTCCGAGTTGGAGCGCGAGCTCGGCAAGACTTCGTGATCGTCGTCGCCGATGCGGGGCCCATCATCCACCTGAGTCTGATCGGTCGAATCGATCTCCTGCCTGCCCTCTATGGACGGGTTCTGGTGCCTGAGCCGGTCTATCAGGAAGTGGTGCGGGAAGGCGCGGCCCTGCCCGGCAGCGCGGAGCTGGATGGAGCGGATTGGGCGGAGCGCGTCGATCCGGATCCCGGGTCGAACCTCTTCGAGGTGCTCCGGGCCCAGCTCGATCCCGGGGAGACCGCGGCAATCTGCCTTGCGGTGGAGCGCGGGGCGGACCTGATCCTGTCCGACGACCGCCCGGCCCGACTGACCGCGGCTCGTCTCGGCATCGAGGTGAAGGGGACCCTCGGGATTCTCGTCGAAGCCAAACGCAGAGGCGAGTTGGAGCTCATCGCTCCCGCGATCGCTGCCTTGAAACGAGAAGGGACCTGGCTTTCCGATCGGCTTGTCGAGAGAATCCTCGCGGAAGCCGGGGAGCTTTGACTCCTCCGGTCGCATCCCACGCCCTCCACGCCGGCTCCAACCCCGCCCCGGGTTGAAACCCGGGGCTACACGCCAGCGCCCACGAGGGGCGCTTTCAGCGATGCGCCCCTTTGGGGCGCCGGCACCTAGCCCCGGGTTTCAACCCGGGGAACGGAACGTGCCAATCTGCCAATCTGCCAATCTGATAGGCCCACCCGATTCTGGTGTAGCCTATCCCCCAGCCGTTTCCCTACAGGAGGCTCGTTCCCCTATGTCCACCGACCGTCCGTCCTTCCGCGACCGGGCCGGGGCCCGTCTGCGCTCCGCTTCCGGGAAGGATGTCGCCCTGATCCTGCTTGGCCTGATGCTGGTCTCGGTCTCCGCTTATGCGTTCAAGAACCCCCTCACCGCCGCGCTGGCCAGGCTTCGGGCCGGAGCCAACGCGGAGACGGTGTCGGTGTTCGACGTCGTGGTGGACCGCGAGAACAGGCAGTATTTCGACATTGTCTTCGACAAGGCGCTCGGGGACGGCAAGGTCAACACGGTGCTCGATCCGGCTCCGGCCACGATCGAGCCGGCCCTCGGCGGGTCGTGGACCTGGCGCGACACCAACGCGCTCCGGTTCCAGCCGAGCGGCGGGCTGCCGGTGGCTTCCGAATACAAGGTCACGCTCAAGCCGGAGACCTTCCTCAAGGAAGGCATGGTGTTCACCGGCGACGAGGAGCTCACGGTCCGCACCGACCAGTTCCTGGTCGAAGGCGTGGACGTCGCCGAGGAGCCCGCGCTCGAAGGCAAGGCGCGCATCCTGTTCCGCGGCAACCTGCGGTTCAACTACCCGGTGGACCCCAAGGTCCTCATCACCAAGGTCAAGCTCGAAGACCCCGCCGGCGGCGAGCCGCTCACGCTCTCGCTGGAGACGGACTGGAACTCGCCGACGATCGCGTTCGTCACGCCCAACATCCAGAAGAACAAGGAGGAGCGCAAGCTCCGCCTGGTCATCGACCAGAGCCTGACTCCCGTCAACGGCAACGTGCCGCTCAAGGAGCAGTACGTCCAGGAGATCCCGGTCGGCTCGTCCACCAAGCTCGCGGTCTGGGGGTTCGAGGTCGAGCCCGGCGACCGCGAGTCCACGATCACGGTCAAGTTCTCCTCCCCGATCTCCGCCGCCGTGGCCGAGAAGTACGTCAAGCTCGAGCCCGCCGTCCGCACCCGCCTGTCGGCCAACCGCAACGAGCTCGCCATCACCGGCGACATCAAGCCCGGCTCGACGTACAAGCTCACGGTCGCCAAGGGCATGCCGGCCACGGACGACGCCGTCCTCTCCGACGACTACGAGGCCGAGGTCAAGGTCGAGGACCTGGAGCCCAGCGTCGGGTTCCAGAGCGAAGGGACGTTCCTGTCCGCCACCGGCAACCGCACGGTCAACCTGGAGAGCGTCAACGCTCCCAAGGTGCGGATGACGATCGACCGGGTCTACCGCAACAACCTGTTCTTCCTCTTCAACTACGGCGGCTTCTACGACGAGGACTACGGGTATTTCGACGAGATCCCGCACGCGCTCGGCGACCGCCTCAAGGAGGAGACGCTCGACATCGGCGGCAAGCGCAACCAGAAGCGGATCACGCCGATCACGCTCGACAACTGGGTCGACCTGGACGATCCGGGCCTCTACCGCATCTCGGTCGGCCAGCCCGACGACTACGAGGCCCAGCAGCGCTGGGTCCTGCTCACCGACATGGGCCTCGTGGTCAAGAAGAGTGGGAACGGCGAGCTGATGGTGTGGGTGGCGTCGGTGCGCGATCTCTCTCCGGTGGCCGACGCCAAGGTGACGCTGGTCTCCGACCAGAACCAGACGCTCGGCGAAGGCCGCACGGACGGCTCCGGCGTCTGGCGCCTCCAGGACTCCCCGGACCTGGAGAACAAGACGCCCTACCTGATCACGGTCGAGAAGGGGGACGACTTCACGTTCCTCCTCCTGGACCGGATGTCGATCGACACGACCGGCCTGGACGTCGGCGGCGACGAGGTGCCGAGCGGCGGTTACACGGCGTTCCTGTATGGCCAGCGCGATCTGTACCGGCCCGGCGAGACGGCCCAGGGGCTGATCGTGGTGCGCGACTCGACGCTCAAGGTGCCGCCGGCCATGCCGGCGCTGCTCCGCCACCGCGATCCGCAGGGCCGCGAGCTCGAGACGCAGCGGGTGCAGATCGACGGCCGCGGCCTCGCCGAGTACAAGCTCGACCTGCCGGCCTACTCGCTCACCGGCCATCACACTTTGGAGCTGGAGGTGGCCGAGGAGGTCATCGGCACCTACCGCTTCCAGGTCGAGGAATTCGTCCCGGACCGCATCTCGGTCGAGATCCAGCCTCCGAAGACCAAGGTCGGCCCCGGCCAGGAGCTGGTCTACAACGTCCAGTCGGACTACCTGTTCGGCGCCCCGGCCGCGAACCTGCCGGTCGAGACCCGCGTCCGCCTCAAGGACTCGACGTTCACGGCCAAGGGGTTCGAGGCCTACACCTTCCGCAACGACGAGCGCAAGCTGGAGGACAAGGAGGTCCTCGAGGACACGGGCCAGCTCGACGAAGAAGGCCGGAGCGAGTTCACGGTGACGATGCCCGAGAAGTCGCCGGTGCCGTCGTCGCTCGAAGCGGTGATCACGGCGCGCGTCCAGGAGCAGGGCGGACGCGGCGTGGCCGCTCTCACCCGGATGCAGGTCGATCCCTATCCTTATTACATAGGGCTGCGCCAGCTCGGCGCGGACGCGGGATGGCCCGAGCCCAAGAAGCCGGTGGACTTCGAGTACGTGGCGGTGTCGCCCGACGGCAAGTCCGTGGCTTCCGGGCCGCTGCGCGCCGACCTGTTCGAGGACCGGTACAACACGGTGCTGCGGCGGATTCCGGGCGGCGGCTACCGGTATGAGTCGACCCGCGACGCGGTTCTCGTGGACAGCAAGCCGATCGCGGCCGGGCCGGCCAAGGGATCGGTCCGCTTCGTGCCGCCGCGCTACGGCAGCTACCGGGTGGTGCTGACGGACACGGACAGCCAGGCCTCCACGCAGGTCGAGTTCTACGCCGCCGGCTGGGGCACGTCGCCGTGGGCGATCAAGAACCCGGCGCGCCTGGAGATGGACCTCGACAAGGCCGAGTACGCGCCCGGCGACACGGCCAGCATCCAGGTGCGCGCGCCGTTCCCGGGCAAGCTCCTGGTGACGGTGGAGCGCGACCAGGTGCTCGACACGCAGGTCTACACGCTCACCGGCAACACGGCCACGATCCAGGTGCCGATCCGCGGCGATTACCGGCCGAACGCGTTCGTCACGGCCACCCTGGTGCGGCGCGCGCAGGACCTGGAGCCCGGCTCGGCCGGACGCGCGTTCGGCGCCGTGGCGCTGCCGGTGGACCGCGAGGCAAACAAGCTGACTCCGCAGATCGTCCAGCCCAAGGAGATCCGGCCGAACACGAAGCTCGACCTGGCGGTGAAGACCGCTCCGGGCGCGGTGGTCACGGTGGCCGCCGTGGACGAGGGCATCCTGCAGCTCATCGCCCAGAAGACGCCGCAGCCGTTCGACTGGTTCTACCGGCGGCTCGGCCTGACGGTGGTGTCCTACGACACGTTCAGCCTGCTGCTGCCCGAGGTCAAGCCTCAGGGCAGAGCGCCGGCCGGCGGCGGCGAGGGCGAGGAGGGGATGGCGCAGTACGTGCGGACCGAAGGCATCCGCCGGGTGCAGCCGGTGGCGTTCTGGTCCGGACCGCTGACCGCGGACGGCGACGGCAACGTCAAGGTCAGCTTCCAGGTGCCGGAGTTCCAGGGCGCGCTGCGGGTCATGGCCGTGGCGATCGACGGCCCCAGGTTCGGCTCGTCCGAAGGTAAGACCCGGGTCCGCGATCCGCTCGTGCTGCTGCCGACCCTGCCGAGGATCCTCTCGTTCGACGAGACGCTCCAGGTGCCGGTCACGGTGCGCAACGACACCGCCAAGCCGGGCGCGATCCAGGTCGGCCTGGTCGCTCAGGGTCCGCAGGCGCTGGTCGGCGTCGAAGGCCCGGCCACGCAGTCGATCGACATCCCGGTCGGCCGTGAGAAGACGGTGTACTTCACGGTCAAGACCGGCAACGCGTCGGGCGAGGTGACCTTCCTCGCCACGGCGGCCGGGAATGGAGAAAAGAGCCGGTCGACGACCGTGGTGGGCATCCGGCCCGACCTGCCCGAGATCTCCGTGGAAGACGCGGGCGGGGTGGCGAAGTCGGCGATGGACATCGGACTGGCCGACGCCAACCGGTTCCGGCCGGAGACGCTGCGCCGGAAGGTCCGGATCGCGCCGCTGCCGCTGGTGCAGTTCGCGGGCAAGCTGGAGGACCTGCTCCACTATCCCTATGGCTGTCTGGAGCAGACGGTGTCGTCGTCCTTCCCGCTGATCTACCTGGGCGACCTGGCGAAGGCGTTCGAGCCCGAGCTGTTCGATCCCAAGAAGGGCCACGGCGACCCGGCGGACATGGTGCAGGCGGGCATCCGGCGGGTGGCGTCCATGCAGCTCCCGGTGGGCGGCTTCTCGCTGTGGCCCGGCGGCACCGAGGTCCATCCATGGGCCAGCACGTACGCGGTCCACTTCCTGGTGGAGGCGCGCAAGGCCGGCCACCCGGTGGACCAGAACCTCTACGACAACGCGCTCAACTGGCTGGCCGGCACGGTCACGGCCAAGCAGGCGTACGGCTGGGAGGAGCTGCAGCGGACGGTCTACGGCCTCTACATCCTGGCCCGCGCGGGCAAGGCGGACCTGGGCACGATGGACCACATCCGGACGAAGCAGGACAAGGACCTGCACGCCGAGATGCGCGCCATGCTCGCCGCGGCCTACGCCTCGGCCGGCAACCCGCGGGCCACGCAGGGCCTGGTGGACCGGATCGGCGAGATCGAGCAGGTGGAGCGCCAGACGGGCGGCAACTTCAACTCGGCGATCCGCAACCGGGCGCTGCTGCTGCTCGCGCTGATGGATGCCGCGCCGACCAGCCCGCGCATCCCGCAGCTCGCCGACCGGCTCGGCCGCGACGCGCGGGAGGTCTACTGGTGGACGACCCAGGAGGAGGCCTTCACGCTGCTCGCCCTGGGCCAGCTCGCGAACCGCCAGTCCAAGTTCCCACCCTACACCGGCTCGGTGTTCGCCGGCGGGAAGAAGGTCGGGACGTTCACGAACCAGGCCGCCACGTTCACGGTGCGCGGATCCGACCCGATCCGCATCCAGATGGACAGCGGGTTCCAGCCCGGCGCGGCGTTCTACAGCGTGGTCTCCCGCGGGGTGCCCACGGACGACGCGTACAAGGCGGAGAACGCGGGCCTGGAGATCGAGCGTCAGATCCTCGACCGGGACGGCAAGGCGGTGGACCTCAACAACGTGAAGCAGGGCGACCTGATCGTGCTCAAGACCCGGCTGCGGAGCGTGTCGGGTCCGGTGCAGAACGTGGCGGTCGTGAACCTGCTGCCGTCGGGCCTGGAGGTGGAGAACCCGCGGCTCCAGTCCACCGAGCAGCTCCCCTGGGTGAACGACGCGGAGTTCTCGCTGGCCTACCTGGACCTGCGGGACGACCGCATCCTGGTGTTCGCCGACCTGCTGCCTCCGAACACCTGGCAGACCTACTACACGCTGGTCCGGGCCGTGGCTCCGGGCAAGTTCCGGCTGCCGCCGGTGCACGCCGAGGCGATGTACAACCCGGCCCTGCGGTCGGAGGGCGAGCGGGGCTCGATGGAGGTCAAGGCTCTGAAGCCGCAGTAAGACGATGGACCTGAAGTTGACGACGTTGCGGAAGCGCCGCCTGTTCGCGGTTTCGGCGGCGCTGAAGATCCTGCTCACGGGGCCGATCCTGTGGTTCTTCTTCCTGAGCTGGATCTTCCCCTTCCCCGTGGAGAACCTCCAGCGGCCGCCGGCCGTGGTCGTGACCGACCACAAGGGCGAGCCGCTGCGGTTCTTCCTGCCGGCGGACGAGCGCTGGCGGTTCCCGGTGAAGCTCTCAGAGCTGCCGCCGGAGCTGCCGCGGGCTTTGGTGGCGTCCGAGGACCAGCGGTTCTACGGCCATCCGGGCGTGGACGTCATGGCCATCTTCCGCGCCGCCTGGTCGAACCTCCGGGCCGGGGAGGTCGTATCCGGCGCCTCGACGATCCCGATGCAGATCGCCCGCATGGCCGATCCCGGGCCGCGCACGCTCCGCTCCAAGCTGCGCGAGAGCTTCCGGGCGCTCCAGCTCGAGCGGCGGTATTCGAAGGACGAGCTGCTGGAGATCTACCTCAACCTGACGCCCTACGGCGGCAACCTCGAAGGCATCGGCACGGCGGCGTGGTTCTACTTCGGCAAGGAGCCGGACCAGCTCTCGCTCGGCGAGATCGCGCTGCTCACGGCCCTCCCCCGCTCGCCGGTGCGCTACGACCCGGTGACCCACCCGGAGGCGGCGCGCGCGGCCCGGGACGGGGTGCTCCGGCAGCTCGCCGAGCGCGGCGCGTTCCCGAAGGGCGAGATCGAGCACGCCATGCGCCAGCCTGTTCCCCGCGCCCGGCGCAGGAAACCGATGGCCGCGCCGCACTTCTCGGAGCAGGTGGCGGCGCTGTTCCCGGGCGAGACGCGCATCCGCAGCACGCTCGACCGGCGGCTCCAGGCGGTGGCCGAGGAGCAGGTGGCGAACCGCATCCGCGAGCTGCGCAACCAGGGCATCGGCAACGCCGCGGTGGTGGTGATCGAGAACAGCACCCGGTCGGTCCGCGCGCTGATCGGCTCGGCCGGGTTCCAGGAGACCTATTTCAAGGGCCAGGTGAACGGCGCCGCGGCCCGGCGCTCGCCGGGCTCGACGCTCAAGCCGTTCCTCTACGCCATGGCCATGGACGAGGGGCGGATCATCCCGGACTCCTACCTCCTGGACATCCCGACCGACTTCGCCGGCTACGTGGCCGAGAACTACGACGACCGCTACCGCGGCCGGGTGACGGTGCGGGAGGCGCTCATCCAGTCGCTCAACGCCTGCGCGGTCCGGCTGCTGGCCGAGGTCGGGCTGCAGGACTTCCACCGCCTGCTCAAGGACGGCGGCCTCGCCACCCTGGACCGTCCGGCCAACCGCTACGGCCTGCCGCTGGTGCTCGGCGCCGGCGAGGTGACGCTCCTCGACCTGACCAACCTCTACGCGTCGCTGGCCGACCGGGGCGAGTACGCGCCGTACCGGCTGGTCGAGGCGGACCGCGAGGCGACCTCGTCGCCCACCCGCCTGGTCTCGCCCGAGGCCGCGGCGCTCGTCACCCGGATCCTCACCGACGTCCGCCGCCCGGACCTGCCCGAGTCCTGGGACCTGGCGGTGGGGGTGCCGGCCGTGGCCTGGAAGACCGGGACCTCCTACGGCCACCGCGACGCCTGGGCGGTCGGGTTCTCGCGCAGCTACACGATCGGGGTCTGGGTGGGCAACTTCGACGGCCGGCCGCGCAAGGGGATCTCCGGCAGCCAGCACGCCGGACCGCTCCTGTTCGACCTGTTCCGGGCGATTGAACCCTCTTCGGCGAATGCCGGTCCCCGGCCGGACGACTGGATCGGGCGCGTCCGCGATCTGGATCAGATCGAGCTCTGCGCCGAGAGCCACGAGCTGCCGGGCCCGTTCTGCCCGCTGCGCATCCGGTCGACCTACATCCCCGGCCGGACCCGGCTCCGCGAGTGCACGTACCACCGGCGGGTGCTGGTGGACGCGGAGACCGGCGGCCTGCTCTCCGGCGACTGCGTGCGCGAACGGCCGCACGTGTTCCGGAACCTCACCGTCTTCCCGGCGGAGCTGGTGGCCTGGTGGCGCGCGCAGGGGAGCCCGATCCCGGAGCCGCCCCGGATGTCGGCCGCCTGCCGCGGGGTCCCGGCCGGAGAGGCGCCGAGGATCGTCTCGCCGGCCGCGTCCACGCCGTACCGCATCCGCCGCGACACGCCGGCCGAGTACCAGCGCATCCCGCTCATCGCGCAGGCGAGCGCCGAGGCCTCGCGCCTGTTCTGGTACCAGGACGGCCTGCTGGTCGCCGCCACCGGCCCGGGCGAGAACCACTTCCTGCCCAGCGAGCCCGGCGAGCACCGGGTGGTGGTCACCGACGACCTGGGGCGTTCCGACGGCGTCACTTATAAGGTAGAGTAGGCGGGTAGAGAACTTGCAGGACGTTTTTGACGTGGGGGCGTCGGGTCCACTTGAGCCCGACTTGATTTGCGCTCAACCGGAGGGCAGGAACCGTGGCCGGGGTATCCCCGTCTAACGTTGACAGGGGTACGCCCGAGGCGTAGAGTTCCGTCCTTGGTGGGGATAGGCAGATGACGAACGCCCGAAACGGCAGAACAGTCCTCCTCCTGGCGCTGACCCTGCTCGGCAGCGCTTCCGGTGTCTTCGCGGCGGACCAGCCGGGGGGGAAGCTTCCCGGCGTTGCAGGCCGCGTCCTCGGCGAGACCTCCTCGCCGCTCGGCGCCGCCGGCGTCTATGCCTACCAGCTCGCCGATCTCAGCTTCCGCAAGGTCCTGACGGACGGCCAGGGCAATTTCCTCTTCGAGCAGCTCCCGGCCGGCCTCTACAAGATCATCGCCCACAAGCCCGGCTTCAGCCCGGTCGTCGTCATGCTCACCCGCACCGCGGCCGGCGCCTACCAGTTCCTGGAGCTGCAGCTCGTGCCGCAGCCCAAGGGCGCCAAGGGCAAGACCGGCGAGGACTTCTGGTCGCTCCGCGCGCGCATCCCCTCGGACGTCCTGCGCGAGATCGACGAGTCCGAGGCCCAGCTCGCCCGCCTCGAGCCGCTGGCCTCGAACCAGATGATCGACCTGGCCGACCTCTCCCGCTTCACCACCGACTTCCAGGCCATGACCGGCGTCGACCAGATCGCCGAGGCCGGCGAGGGCCAGGTGTCGAGCGGCGGCGTCGGCATCGCCGGGCAGTTCGGCGACGTGCAGGTCGGCCTCCGCGGCCGGTTCCAGCAGTTCAGCCCGAGCGCCTTCACTCCGGGCGGCCTCTCGGGCGGCGGCGAGGCGAGCACGCTCTCGCTCGACGTCCGCGGCGACGAGAGCCACGTCAGCCTGACATCGTTCAGCAACCGGCTGGTCACCCGCGGTGCCGGCGGGGTTGGAGAAGGCCCGGACAGCCCGGTGGCCTTCGAGCACTACCAGGTGAACTGGACGCAGGACGTGGGCGAGAAGGGGCGCTCGGACTTCGGCGCGCAGTACACCGAGGAGGCCAACTTCCACCGCCACGGCGCCATCGATCCGCTGGACATCCCGGCGGCGTCGCGCACCTGGCGCGTCGAGGGCGCCTACACCATGGCGCTCGGCGACGGCAACACGCTGCAGGCCGGCCTCCGGTACCGCGAGCGCCAGTTCGGGCTGAGCGCCGCGAACCGCCAGGAGGACCTGCCGGGCCAGGCGAGCGTCGACCTCTTCTCCCAGGGCGGAATCGCGGTCCGGCCCGCCGTCCTGGTCGAGTACGGGCTCTACAGCACGCTCTCCGACGGCAGCGTCGCGCTCACGCCCAAGGGCGGCATCGTCCTCCAGCTCAACAACGACTGGCAGCTCGAAGCGAACGCCAGCCGGCGGGTCTACCAGGACGCGCCGCTCACGCCCGACTTCTTCCCGTCGCTCTTCCAGGAGGCCGACCTCTGCGAGCAGGGCACCGAGTCCTGCTACCAGGCCCAACTCGTCCGCAAGGGCGACGACGACAGCCAGTTCTCCCTCGGCGCGATCGACCGGACGATCGGCGAGACCCTGCGGCTCTACTTCAGCGACGACTTCTTCGACCGCCTGGAGAGCCTCTATCTCGTGCCCGGCGACAACCTGCCCGAGGTCCAGGTCGCGCTCAGCCGGCGGATCAGCCCGCGGGTCCTGACCAGCCTCCAGTCGAGCGTGGCCATGGGCGGCGGCGGCACCTTCGTGGCCGCGGACGGCCGGCCCTACGAGAACCGGGTCCACTACATGGTGACCTCGCTCGACACCCAGTTCCAGAGCACCGCGACCGGCGTGTTCGTGGCCCTGCACCACCTCTCCCAGGAGCTCGAGCCGCTCGCCGCGCAGCAGCAGCGCTCCCCGCAGATGGAGTTCGACCGGATCCGCCTCATGCTGACCCAGGATCTGAACATCCTCTTCGACCTCGCCAACACCTGGGCCGTCCAGCTCAACATGGAAGTGAGCCGCGGTCCGGTCGCCAGCGACGAGGTCCGCCGTCGGCTGATGGGCGGGATCGCGGTTAAATTCTAAAAAGCCCCTCGCCCCCTGGCCCTGGACATAGAGGCACCCTCCGAAGGGGGGTGCTGGCGCGTAGCCCCGGGTTTCAACCCGGGGCTGGGACGCCGCCTCGGGTTGAAACCCGAGGCTACGCGCCCGCGCCTCCCTGGAGGCGCTCCCCCAACGGCTTGAATCCATTAAAATGAATTCCGTCCGGTCCGTTGGACGGAAACGCCGGAAAGCCCGTAAAAACGGGAAGTTAGCGGCGGTTCAAAGATCCGTTGCAGTGGCACGGTTAGTGCTATCCCGGGTTGGGACCGGGTGTCTCCCGAAATGAATCGCAACCGTACTCTCCGACTCGTCCTCGCCCTGACGCTCGCCCTGATCGTGGTGGCACTGGGCGCGACGAGCGTGCTGCGCAAGGTCCAGTCGTTCCAGCCGCTCGGGTTCCGGATGGCGGACTCCGGGTGGGCGAGCGGCGGCGTGCTGGTCGAGTCGGTCCAGGACATCCGCACCGGGCTCCGGCCGGGCGACCAGATCTTCCTCTTCAACGGCGCCGAGGTCGGCGGCCCCAACACCCTGGCCGAGCACCTCCGCAAGGAGGCCCGCACCGGGCTCATGGTGCTGCGCCAGGGCCAGCTCGTCCAGGTGGTCTACGACCGGCCGGCGCTCAAGGTCGACATTTCCTATCTGATCCTGTCGCTGATCGGCGTCGTCTACCTGCTGATCGGCCTCTATACCCTGCTCCGCCAGCAGAGGAGCCATCGCGGGCACGCCTTCCTCTTCTTCCTCTGGTGCCTGGCGTCCGCGGCGACCTACCTGCTGTCCGCGGTGCCGCCGCTGGACCTCGCGTTCATCCTGGTCACGCTGGGCGACGAGGCCGCCCGCCTCCTGCTGCCCGCGCTGACGCTCCACCTGTTCCTGGTCTTCCCGTTCTCGCTCGGCGGACGGACCGGCAGGCGGATGATCCCGTTCCTCTACCTGCCCGGCGCGGCGATGCTCATGCTCCAGCTCGACCTCGCGCTGGCCAACGGGAAGTGGATCTTCGGCACGCCCACGGCCGCCCGGCTCCAGCTCCTCGACCGGGTGGAGATCGCGCAGCTCGCGCTCTTCGCGCTGGCCTCGGTCGCCCTGCTCGTCCGGCGCCTGGTCCTGCACCGCGGCTGGGAGCACCAGCGCCAGACGCAGTGGGTGGCGCTCGGCCTGGCCGGTGGCTACCTGCCGTTCCTGGCGCTCTACGGCGTCCCGTTCCTGCTCGGCTTCCACGCTCCGGAGACGCTGCGGGCCGCCTCGGTGCTGCCGCTCGCACTGGTGCCGGTGACGTTCGCCTACGCGATCCTGCGCTACAAGCTGTGGGACATCGAGGTCATCGTCCGCGACACGATCTCGCTCACGCTCACCCTGCTGCTCGGCCTGATCGGCTTCTCGCTGGTCAACCTGGCGATCAACCGCGGGATCTCGCAGGAGCTGTCGCTGGCGCGCAACCTGCTCTCGTTCGCCGCGGGGCTCGGCATCGCCGGCCTGCTGGTGCCGACCCGGGCCGGCATCACGTCGGCCCTGGAGCGCTTCCAGTACCGCGGCAAGTGGAGCCAGCGGCGGGCCCTGAACGAGCTCGGCCGCGAGCTGCTCCACGAGCGCGACCTCGGCCGGCTCTGCGACGCCCTGCTGCGCCAGATGGAGGAGGGCGTCGACCTGCAGCGCGCCAACCTCTACATCTGCCAGGGCCCGGCGCTCCTGCCGGTGCGGCCGGCCGCGGCCCTGCCGGCACGCCTTGAGAACGACGCGCTCGGCGAGGGCTTCTGGCAGAAGGACTTGCTGGAGATCTCCGGCCTCGCCCTGCCTCTGGAGTCCCTGACTCCGATGCAGCAGCTCTTCATCGCCGGCTTCCGCTACGCGTTCCCGCTGACGGTGCGCGGGCGCGGCATCGGCATCGCGCTCGCCGGCTTCCGGAGCGACCAGACGCCGCTCAACAGCGACGACACGGAGCTGATCCGCCAGCTCCTGAACCAGGCGTCGCTCGCGATCGAGAACGCCCAGCTCGTCGGCCAGCTCAACCTCCGGCTCCAGGAGGTGCAGAGCCTCCAGCGCTACAGCGACGGCATCTTCGAGTCCTCGCCCGCGGGCATCGCGGTGCTCGACGAGCGGGATTTCCTGGTCTCGGCCAACGCCGCGTTCGGCGCGGTCTCGGGCCTGGAGCGCGACCACCTGGCCGGCCGTCCGCTCGCCGAGGTGCTGCCGGTCTCGCCTCTGCCGGAAACGGGGAGCGGGCCGATCGAGGTGAGCTTCTGCGATCCGTCCGGCCGCGAGCGCCACCTCCAGGTGAGCCTGGCGGCCTTTTCGGAAGGCGGGAAGCCCGGGCAGGCCCTGCGCGTTCTGGTGGTCCACGACGTGTCCGAACGGGTGGCCATGGAGAACGCGCTCAAGGAGCAGGACCGGCTGGCGGCGCTCGGCATGCTGGCGGCGGGCGTGGCGCACGAGGTCAACACGCCGATCACCGGCATCTCCAGCTACGCCCAGATGCTCCTCTCGGACATCCCCGAGGACCACCCGCACCACGAGATCCTCAAGAAGGTGGAGCGCCAGACCTTCCGCGCGGCGCGCATCGTCAACAACCTCCTGGAGTTCGCGCGCGACCGCCAGAAGGAGCGCCGGCCGGTCTCGATCGCGCCGCTGCTCACCGAGTGCGTGGACCTGCTCGGCGAACGCCTGGAGAAGAAGCAGATCGAGGTGGTCTGGGAGCTGCCCGCCGAGGACGTGGTGGTGATGGGCTGCGACGGCGAGCTCCAGCAGGTGTTCACGAACCTGATCGTCAACGCGTTCGACGCCATGAGCGGCCGGCCGGGGTGCACCCGGGGCGGACGGCTCACGATCCACCTGGAAGCGGACCCGTCGCGGGCGCGCGTGTCCATCCGGGATACCGGACCGGGCATCCCGCCCGAGAAGCTGGAGGCGATCTTCCAGCCGTTCTACTCGACCAAGCTGAACCGCGGCGGCACGGGTCTCGGCCTCTCCATCAGCTCCGAGATCGCGCGCCGCCACGGCGGCCGGCTGGAGGCCGAGAGCCGGCCCGGCGAAGGCGCGCGCTTCCTCGTCGAGCTTCCCCGGTTCACAGACCACCCCGCATGAACGTCCTGATCATCGACGACGAGGAGGTCCTCCAGGACGTCCTGACCTCCCTGCTCAGGAAGGAGGGGCACCAGACCCACTCCGCGTTCTCGGGCGAGGAGGGGCTGGAGATGCTCGACCGCGACGAGGTGGATCTCGTCCTGCTCGACCTCATGCTCCCCGGCATGCACGGCATGCAGGTGCTGCGCGAGATGCGGCGCAAGCACCCGGACGTCGTGGTGGTCGTGATCACCGCCTTCTCGTCGATCGAAAGCGCCATCGAAGCCATGCGCGAGGGAGCGTTCCACTACATCCCCAAGCCGTTCAAGAACGAGGAGGTCCTGCTCACCCTGCGCAAGGGTCTGGAGCAGCGCCGGCTGACCAACGAGAACAAGTCGCTGCGCGAGCAGCTCCGCCAGCGCTTCGGCTTCGACAACATCATCGGCAAGAGCAAGCCGATGCAGCAGGTCTACGAGCTGATCCAGCTCGCGGCGCCGGCGAAGAGCAACATCCTGATCCTCGGCGAGAGCGGCACCGGCAAGGAGCTGGTGGCGAAGGCGATCCACCACCACTCCCGGCGCGCGCACGGCCCGTTCGTCACCGTCAACTCGGGCTCGATGCCGGCCGATCTCCTGGAGAGCAACCTCTTCGGCCACCTGCGCGGCGCCTTCACCGGCGCGGTGGCGAACAAGAAGGGCCTCTTCGAGATGGCGAGCACCGGCTCGATCTTCTTCGACGAGATCGGCAACATCCCGATCGATACACAGTCCAAGCTGCTGCGGGTGATCCAGGAGCGCGAGTTCATGCGCCTCGGCGGGGTCGAGACGATCAAGGTGGACGTGCGGATCATCGCCGCCACGAACGCCGACCTCGAGTCCATGGTGCAGCAGGCGTCGTTCCGCGAGGACCTGTTCTATCGCCTCAACGTGATCACGCTCACCCTGCCGCCGCTGCGCAAGCGCACCGAGGACATCCCGCTCCTCGCCCAGCACTTCCTGGCCCATTACGCGCGCGACAACGAGAAGGTCATCCGCGAGATCTCGCCGCAGGCCATGGAGGCGATGCTCGACTACCACTGGCCGGGCAACGTCCGCGAGCTGGAAAACGTGATCGAGCGCGCGGTCGTGCTCTCGACCGGCGAGTCGCTCGGGGTGGACCTGCTGTCGCCCTCGGTGCGCAACCCGGAGTCGGCCGGCCTGCCGCCGCCGGTGCTGCCGGCCAACGGCGTCGCCTTCAAGGAGGCGGTGAGCGAGTACGAGCGCCAGATCATCATCAAGGCGCTCCAGGCCTCCGGCGGCGTGCAGAAGCGGGCCGCGGAGCTGCTGCAGGTCAAGCCCACGACGCTTCATGAGATGATGAAACGGCTCAACATCTCCTCCGAGAGCCTCGTTCCTACTTGAGCACCCAGGGCCGCCTTGTGATCTGATCCAATCCATTCGCCGGCCCGCCCGGCGAGCGAGGGCTTATACGTCATGTCCCGGTTTCCCAGATTCGTGGTTCTGACCACGGTGGTCCAGCTCGCGCTAGGCTCCGTTGCCGGTTTTTCTCAAACAACAAACCTCATCTCTCCTCTGTCGGCCGGCGAGGTCCTGGACTTCCCGCCGGTCGACGCGAAGGTCCCGCGGCCCGACCAGGTCCTCGGCTATCCGCTCGGCGCCCGGTTCACGCACTGGGACCGGATCGTCGACTACCTGAAGCAGGTCGCCGCCGCCTCGCCGCGGGTCAAGGTGATGGAGTACGGCCGCACCTACGAGGATCGGCCGCTCGTGCTGGTCGCGATCAGCAGCCCGGCGAACCTGGAGCGGCTCGACGAGATCCAGCAGGCCCACCAGCGCCTCGCCGATACCACCAGCCTGTCCGAGCCCGAGCGCGACCGCCTCGTCCGCCAGACGCCGCTCGTCGCCTGGCTGGCCTACGGCGTCCACGGCAACGAGTCCTCCTCGGCGGAGGCGGCGATGGGCGTGGCCTGGCTCCTGGCCGCCGGGCAGGGCGACTTTGCGAAGATGCTCGACGACATGGTCGTCCTGATCGATCCGCTGGAAAACCCCGACGGCCGCGAGCGTTACGTGAGCGGCTACGAGCAGCGCCGCGGCGCCGAGCCCAACCCGCGCCGCTCCGCCGCCGAGCACTCGGAGCCCTGGCCGGGCGGGCGCCAGAACCACTACGTGATCGACCTGAACCGCGACTGGGCCTGGGCCTCGCAGCAGGAGACCCGCTACCGCATCGGGGCCTACCGCTCCTGGGAGCCGCAGATCTACGTCGACTTCCACGAGATGGGCAGCGAGTCGAGCTACTTCTTCCCGCCCGCGGCGGAGCCCATCCATCCGCAGATCGACCGGCGGGTGGTCTCCTGGCTGGAGACCTTCGGCCGCGCCAACGCCGAGGTGTTCGACAGGCTCGGCTGGATCTACTTCAAGGGCGAGAGCTACGACCTCTTCTACCCCGGCTACGGCGACTCGTACCCGAGCCTGCGCGGCGCGGTCGGCATGACCTACGAGATGGCCGGCGGCGGCCGCGGCGGCCTGTCGATCGCCCTGCCCGACGGCACATTCCTCACGCTCGCCGATCGCGTGGCGCGCCACCTGACCACCTCGCTCGCCACGCTCCGCACGGCCTCGGCGAACAACCGGCGCCTGATGGAGGACTTCGTCGCCAACCGTCTGAAAGCCGCCGCGGACCCGCGGGTCTATGTCTGGTCGGGCGACCAGCAGGAGTCGCGGGCGCTGGCCGACCTGCTGCTGCTGCACGGCATCCGGGTCCAGCAGACCGGGCAGGCGGCGGACATCCCGGTGCGGGCCCTGAACGGCGAGGGCGAGGAATCGCCGCGCCGCTTCCCGGCCGGGACGTATGTGGTGTCGACCACGCAGCCTCTCGGCAACCTGATCGAGGCGCTCCTGGAGCGCGAGTCGCCGATGAGCGAGAGCTTCGTCGAGCGCCAGCGCCGGCGGCTCGAGCAGAACATGAACCAGCAGTTCTACGACATCACGGCCTGGTCTCTGCCCTACGCCTTCAACGTGGAGACCTGGGTGGCGTCCGGCTCGCCGGCCAACCTGCGGCCGGTGCCGGAGGCGACCGGCGGGACGATCCTCGGGAGCGCCGGAGAAACCGGGGCCGATCTCGGCTACCTGGTGCCGCCGCAGGGGATCGCCTCGTACCGCCTCGCGGCCGCGCTCCAGAAGCGGAAGATCGTCAACCGGGTGGCGATGGGAAGCCTGTCCACGGGTGGCGAGCTGCCGGCCGGCACGCTGTTCATCCCGCGCCGCGGCAACCCGGCCGACCTCAAGGAGACGCTCCGGGTCCTCCTCCAGCAGGACGGGCTCACGGCGCAGGCGGTGACCTCGTCGTTCGCGATGAAAGGTCTCTCGCTGGGCTCGAACGATGTCGAGGCGGTGAAGCCGGCGCACGTCGGCCTGCTGAGCGGCACGGGCGTCGATCCCACCTCGTTCGGATACCTCTGGCACCTGCTCGACCAGGAGATCGCCCTGGAGCACGACCGGATCGACCTGGCGCAGCTCGCGCAGGTGGATCTCTCGGAGCTGGACGTCATCGTGATGCCGAGCGGGTCCTACGAGGACGCGGTGAGCCCGCGCGCCCGCGAATCGCTGGACGCCTGGGTGAAGTCGGGCGGCGTGCTGGTGTCGATCGGCGACGCGGTCGAGTGGCTCCAGAAGCACGAGATGACCGGCATCAAGAGCTGGGAGCCCGAGAAGAAGAGCGACGCCGACTCCGACCCGGAGGGTGGCGACACGGCGGTGGAGCGGAGCCTGGCCTCGCGGCCGATCTTCACGCCGGGCGCGGTCCTGGCCACGGAGATGCAGCCGAGCCACCCCCTGACCCTGGGCCTGCGCAACTCGCCGATGGTGCTCTACGAGGGCACGGCGGTGCTCAAGGCGACGGGCGATCCGCGCAAGGACGTGCTCGTGGCGCGCGGCGAGTCGCCGGTGGTGGCCGGCTTCGCCTGGCCCGAGGCCGAGGAGCGCCTAGCCGGCTCGCTCCTGGTCGGCATGGAGACCCGGGGCAAGGGCGGAGTGGTGGTCTTCGCGCAGGACCCCGCCTTCCGCCTCTTCTGGCGGGCCACGACCCCGATCCTGCTCAACGCCCTCCTCTACGGCCCGAGCACCGGGGTGGGTGGGCGGTTTTAGGCGGCACCGGACTCGTGCATGATGTCGCTACATGATAGAATGAGCCATGCCTTCGCCCTCCAACGTCTCCGTCGTGACCGAGCGCGGCCAAGTGTCGATTCCGTCGCAGCTTCGCAGAGAGCTTGGGCTTGAGAAGGGTCGCAAGCTCCTCTGGGAGAAGCTCGGCGAGCAGGAGATCCGGATCGTCATCCTTCCCGAGGTGGAGCCGCGAGGCGCGCGGGCGATGCTGGGCTTCGCGCGCCGCTTCCGTTCCACCCGAAGCACTCGGGACTGGATGAATGACCTGCGGGACGGCGAGACCTGATGCCCTGGGTGGTCGACACCTGCATGCTCATCGACGTGCTGGAGGATGACCCTGAATTCGGGGAGTCTTCAGCTCTCACGCTCGACGCGCATGCGGAGGATGGGCTGGTGGTCTGTCCGGTGAGCTATGCGGAGCTGTCTCCCGCCTTCCAGGGCGACCGCTCGCTTCAGGACGAGTTCCTGGGCGGAGTCGGCGCCGACTGGCGGCAGGACTGGCTCTGGGAAGACACTTTGCGGGCTCATGAGGCGTGGAATGACTTCGTCCAGCGCAAGAGGGCGGGCCAGTTGCCGAAGAGACCGCTCGCGGACATCCTGATCGGCGCCTTCGCCCTGCGCTATCAGGGACTGATCACCCGAAACCCGGACGACTTCAAATCCGTTTTCCAGGGTCTCGTCCTGAGAGGTCCCCTCCAGCAGTAGCGAGCGCGGCCATGGACGACAGCATCCTAACCGGCAAGGACCGCATCCCTCCGGGCCAGCACACGACCGAGAAATGGCCTGTGCTCACCTACGGCGACACGCCGCGGATCGAGCCCGAGGACTGGTCGATCCGGCTGTTCGGCAAGGTGGAGGAGGAGGCCACGCTGAGCTGGCAGCAGTTCCAGGCGCTCCCCCGGGTCCGGATCACGGCGGACTTCCACTGCGTGACGCACTTCTCGACCCTGGACAACGCCTGGGAAGGGGTCGCGACCCGGGAGCTGCTGCGCCGGGTGCGGATCGATCCGGAAGCCTCGCACGTCCTGATCCACTGCTACGGTGGGTACACCACGAACCTGCCGCTGGAGGACTTCCTGTCCGAGCACGCGCTGCTGGCCGACCGCCACGGCGGCCAGCCCCTGGACCGCGACCATGGCGGCCCGGTGCGGCTGGTGGTCCCCCATCTCTACGCCTGGAAGAGCGCCAAGTGGATCCACGGCGTCGAGCTTCTGGACACCGACGTTCGCGGCTTCTGGGAGCGCAACGGCTATCACACCTACGGCGATCCCTGGCGCGAGGAGCGCTTCAGCTCCCAGGAGACCCGCGAAGCCCATCAGGTCCGTCGCCGCGCCAGGGAGCTGGGCCTGAAGCTGGACGGCTAGCCAGGCGCTGACCTTTGGCGATGGATCGGCGGTCACCTCTCCACGAAGTGAACGACATCCGTGACGTTGTGACCGCGTGGCACCAGGCCTCGAATCCTCCCATCCAGCGTCGCCAACCGCCCTCCCCGGTTCTGGGCCAGAGCCAGAAGATGGGCATCCGTGACTTGCCGGTATCCCACGAGGTGGACGCTGTCCAGGAATTCGGAGGACGCGAAGGAGATGTCATCTCCCCAGAACACGTGGTGAGGAAGAGCCACGATCCGCCGCAGGAGCTGGATGGCTTCCTGAGGGCTCTTCGCCTCCGACACGCAGGCAGGGTTGGAGGAGACTCGGACGAAACCGCTCTGCGTCAGCGGACAGGTAGCCCAGCCAGCGGCCTGGTTCCGGCGAAACCAGGTGAGCGCAGAGGCATGATGGACGTGGTTGGGCCAGGCGAGGGCAACCAGGAGATTGACGTCGAGCAGCGCAGTCATCCGACCTCGTCGAGAGCCTTCTGAACCATTTCGAGAGTGATGGGTCTCGCTCCTGGGGAGACGGCGAACACGGGGAAGCCCTCCTCCTCGGCGCTCTCCTGACGCGGCGCAAGCCCGCGCCGCGCCAATTCGGAGATCACCGCGCCGAGGCTTCTCCCCTCGACCTCCGAAAGGCTGCGAGCCACACTCAGGACGTCGTCGTCGATGACCAGCGTCGTTCTCATGCGCTCACTGTGGAGCATGGCTGATACTGATGTCAAGATGCGGTGATGCGCCCTGCACCGCTGGGCCCGAGCGATTCTCCTCTGTGTGGGAGCGCCTCCTCCCTCCCCGGCGTATACTTCCCTCCTGAGTCCTATCGGCCTCCGGGCCTTGATCCTTATGATGTGCAGTCACTTCCCGTGGAAACCGCAAGAGAGGGCAAGACTCGCGGACGCGGCCGGCTGAGCCGTGCTCCCAAAGGGGGTCCCGTCATGTTGGATGTCATCCGTTTCTGGTGGAGGGGGGCCGGTCCGCTCGCGGCGGTCCTGGTCCTCGCGGCCGGCTTCCAGGCCGCTCCGGCCGAGGCGCAGTTCTCCGAGAGCACCCAGGTCCTCGTCGTCGAGGTGCCGGTCCAGGTCGTCGGCAAGGACGGAGAGCCCGTCCGTGGTCTCACCTCCGACGACTTCGACGTCTTCGAAGGCCGCAAGAAGCTCCCCGTCACCGGCTTCGAGGTGATGGACCTCAAGACCTCCGACGCCGCGGCCTCCGCTCCCATGCCCACCGCCGCCCGGCGGCACTTCATGATGCTGTTCGACCTGTCGTTCTCCGAGCCGCAGTCGATCGTCAAGGCCCGCTCCGCCGCCGAGAACGTGATGCAGACCCTCCATCCCACCGATCTCGTCGCCGTGGCCACCTACAGCCAGACCACCGGACCGCAGCTCGTGCTCGGGTTCACCCCCGACCGCAACCAGGTCCGCACCGCCCTCCAGACCCTCGGCCTGCCGTCGCTCGTCGACCGCTCGCCCGACCCCCTGCGGCTCGTCATCGCCCAGGGGGAGGACAACGTCGCGGCCTCCTCGAACCGGTCCGGCGGCATCGACCAGGAGAAGCGCACCAAGTCGGCGACCGACGAGGCCGTCCTCGAGCAGCTCCGGTCGTTCTCCAACGAGGCCGACAAGGCCAACGCGATCGTGCTCCAGAACAAGGTCAAGGCGCTCACCCGCTCCTTCACCGATCTCGCCCGCGTCATGGCCGGCATCCAGGGCCGCAAGTACGTGGTCTATCTGTCCGAGGGCTTCGACAGCTCGATCCTGGTCGGCAGCGCGAGCGACGAGGAGCAGTCCCAGATGACCGAGTCCGCCATGTCCGGCGAGATCTGGAACGTCGACTCCGACAAGCGCTACGGCAACACCTCGGCCACCAACGTGGTCGAGGGGATGCTGGAGTCCTTCCGGCGCGCCGACTGCACCATCCAGGCGGTGGACATCGGCGGCCTGCGCGGCTCCGGCGACGTCCAGGGCGGCTCGGCCGGCAAGGGCAAGGACGCCCTTCTCCAGATGGCCAAGGGCACCGGCGGCGAGCTCTACGAAAACTTCAACGACCTCTCCGCCGCCATGGGCAAGATGCTGGAGCGCACCAGCGTCACCTACGTGCTCGCGGTCCAGCCGGAGTCGGTCAAGCAGGACGGCGCCTACCACAAGCTGCGGGTCGAGCTGAAGAACGGCAAGAACGGGCGCGTGATCCACCGCCCCGGCTACTACGCGCCGCGGCCGATGGCCCAGCAGAACCCAATGGAGAAGCTGCTCAGCGCCGCCAGCGAGGTGATGGGCGGCGAGGAGTCGGGCTCGGTCTCGGCCGCGGTCATGGCCGCGCCGTTCCGGGTCGCCGGCACCGACTCCGCCTACGTGCCGGTGGTGATCGAGGTCGACGGCCCCACCCTCCTCGCCGGCAAGCAGGGCGGCACCCTGCCCACCGAGATCTTCGTCTACGCCATGGACCAGGGCGGCGGCGTGCAGGACTTCCTCACCCAGACGCTCGGCCTCGACATGGCCAAGGTCGAGGGGCAGTTGCGCCAGAGCGGCCTCAAGTTCTTCGGCCACCTGGAGCTGCCGCCGGGCAAGTACTCGATCCGCACCCTGGTGCGCAACGGCAACACCGGCGCCTACGCTCTGCGCATCGTGCCGCTGGAGGTCCCGGCCGCGACCGAGGCCGGCCCCGTGCTGCTGCCGCCGTTCTTCCCCGAGACTCCCGGCAAGTGGCTGATGATCCGCGAGCAAGGCCGCGAGACGAAGAACGTGCCCTATCCCTTCATGGTCAAGGACCAGCCGTACATCCCGGCCTCGATGCCGGTGCTCGGCGCGGGCCAGGAGGCGCCGGTCTCGCTGGTGGGCTACAACCTCGGCTCTGGAGACGTCCAGGTCAAGGCGCAGATCTTCGGCGCCGACGGCAAGGAGGTCGCGCCGGGCGAGGTCAGGGTGCTGGGCCGGGACGGCGTCGCCGGAGGCGGTCCCGACCGGTTCCAGGCCACGTTCAAGGCGCCCTCCCTGCAGCCCGGACAGTACACGCTGCGGGTGACGCTGTCGGCCAACGGCCAGGCGGACACCAGCACGGCGCGGTTCGTGGTGAAGGGATAGGCGCGGGTAGGGTAGGCGGGGGCACCTGTTTCAAAGGAGGCATTCCATGCGATTGGCGTTTGGCATCCCGATCCTGCTCACCGCGGCCCTGGCCGTGCCGCCGGTCCATGCCCAGAAGAACCAGGGCTTCTCCGAGACCACCGAGGTCGTGGCGGTCGAGGTGCCGGTCCAGGTCCTGGGCAAGGACGGCGAGCCGGTCCGCGGCCTGACCGCCGACGACTTCCAGGTCTTCGAGGGGCGCCGGGCGATGCCGATCACCGGCTTCGAGGTCGTGGACCTGCAGGTCCCGGCCACCGCCGCACGGGCCGCCGCCGTCCCCGCCGCGGCCCGCCGCCACTTCCTCCTCCTCTTCGATCTCTCCTTCTCCGAGCCCCGGTCGATCGTGAAGGCCCGGGAGGCGGCGCGCAAGCTGATCCTGGGCCTCCACTCGTCCGACGTCATCGCCGTCGCCAGCTATCACGCCGCCACCGGCCCGACCCTGGTGCTCGGCTTCACCTCGGACCGCCGCCAGGTGGACACCGCGCTCGACTCGGTCGGGGTGGACAACGGCAACCCGAACGACCCGCTGCGCCTCGTCATGCGGCGCGGTCCGCGCCGCGGAGCGCCGGCCCAGGCGTCGTCGCCCAACATGGCCGGGACGGTCGAGGGGCAGTCCTACGCCGCCGGCTCGGCCGACGACATCCAGGCCTACAACGACAAGCTCAACGACAGCATGGGCTCCTCCGACATGGAGGGCCAGAAGCGCGCCGTCACCGCGCTCACCCGCTCGTTCGCCGACCTCGCCAAGGTCATGGGCAACGTCCAGGGGCGCAAGTACGTGGTCTATCTCTCCGAGGGCTACGACAGCCGGCTGCTCCAGGGCACCACCGACCAGGCCAAGGTCGACGAGATGGCCGCCGCCTCGCAGTCGGGCGAGATGTGGAACGTGGACAGCGAGGAGCGCTACGGCAGCACCAAGACCGCCAACGACGTGGAGCGCATGCTGGAAGAGTTCCGCCGCGCCGACTGCGTGATCCAGGCGGTGGACATCGGCGGTCTGCAGGCCGGCGCCGAGGTCGGCAAGCGCCGCGCCGGCGGCAAGGACAGCCTGCTCCAGATGGCCAAGGGCACCGGCGGCGAGCTCTACGAGAACCTCAACGACCTCTCCTCGGCCATGGACAAGGTGCTCCGGAAGACGAGCGTCACCTACGTGCTCGCCTTCCAGCCCGAGAAGCTCAAGTTCGACGGCTCGTACCACAAGCTGCGGGTGGAGCTCAAAAGCGGCAAGGGCAACGCCCGCATCCTGCACCGCCCCGGCTACTACGCGCCGAAGCCGTTCGCCGAGCGCAACCCGTTCGAGCGCCTGCTCGACGCCGGCACCCGCCTGATGAGCGGCGAGGAGGCCGGCGCGCTCGGCATCTCGGTGCTGGCCGCGCCGTTCCGGGTGTCGAGCGAGGGGCTGGCCTACGTGCCGGTGGTGATCGAGGTGGACGGCCCGGGCCTGATCTCCGGCCTGTCGCCGACCGGAACGCTCCCGGCCGAGATCTATGTCTACGCTTTCGACGCCGCCGGCGCGATCCCGGACTTCGTGACCCAGACGCTCGGCCTGGACCTGGCGAAGGTCGAGCCGGTCCTGCGCCAGAGCGGCCTCAAGTTCTTCGGCCACCTGGATCTGTTCCCCGGCACCTACTCGCTGCGGGTGATGGTGCGCAACGGCACGAACGGCAACTACGGCCTGCGGGTGGCCTCGCTCACGGTGCCGGACCCGGTCGAGCAGGAGCCGGTGCTGCTGCCGGCGTTCTTCCCCGAGGCGCCCGGCAAGTGGCTCATGGCCCGCGAGGTGGTGCCGGCCGGCGAGAAGACGCCCCCCTACCCCTTCATGGTCAAGGACCAGCCGTTCATCCCCGCCTCGAAGCCGGTGCTCGCGCTGGGCCAGCCGGCGGCGGTCTCGCTGGTGGGCTACAATCTCGCGCCCGGCAACGTGCAGGTCCGCTCCGAGGTGCTCTCGGCGGACGGCAGGGAGGTCGGCGCCGGCGAGCTTCAGGTGCTGGAGCGCGAGCCGGGTGGCGGGACCGACCGCCTGAAGGGAACGTTCCGGCCGCCCGCGCTGGAGCCCGGCGAGTACCTGCTGCGGGTCACGCTGACCGACGCCGACGGCGGCAGCGGCACCAGCACGACCCCGTTCGTGATCGCCAAGAAAACCAGTTGAGAGGACGTATGCCGTACAGATCCACCCTGACCATCCTGACCCTCGCCAGCCTGCTCCTGCCTTTTTCGGGTCGCGCCGCGGAGCAGACGGGCTTCACCGATGTCACCGAGGTCGTGGCGGTCGAGGTGCCGGTCCAGGTCCTGCGCGACGGCGAGCCGGTCCGCGGCCTGACCGCCGACGACTTCGAGATCTACGACGGCCGCAGGCAGATGCCGGTCACCGGCTTCGAGGTGCTCGACCTCCAGTCGGCTCCTGCCGAGAAGGCCGGGACGGCCGCGGCAAAACCCCAGCCGCTGCCGCCGGCCGCGCGGCGCAACTTCCTGCTCCTCTTCGACCTCTCGTTCGCGAGCCCGAAGTCGCTCGTCCACGCGCGCGAGGCGGCGAACACGCTGCTCGGCACGCTCCACCCCTCCGACCTCGTGGGCGTGGCGACCTACAGCACGACCCGCGGACCGCGGCTCGCCCTCGGCTTCACGCCGGACCGCAAGCCGGTGCGGGAGGTGCTCGAGCACCTGGAGCGACCGGAGATGTTCGACCGCTCCGCCGACCCGCTGCGGCTGATGATCGATTCGGTCGATGAGTTTTCGGTCGATCCCGGGTCGGACAAGGGCGCGTCCTCGACCAACTCCCGGAAGGAGACGGACGCGGCGCTGCTCAACGAGAACCTCGCCTCGATCAAGCAGCAGCTCGAGCGCGGCACCTTCGAGCAGAAGGGCGCCGACGTGCTGACCCTGGCGCGCGGCTTCTCCGAGTTCGCCCACATGATGGCCGGCATCGAGGGGCGCAAGTACGTGGTCTACCTCTCCGAGGGCTTCGACAGCTCGCTCGTCCTCGGCAGCTCGGACGAGGGGGACATCGAGGCCATGTCCCAGGCCTCGACCTCGGGCGAGATCTGGAAGATCGACTCCGGCATGCGCTACGGCAACACCCGGGCGAGCAACGAGCTGGAGCGCATGCTGGAGGAGTTCCGGCGCGCCGACTGCGTGATCCAGGCGGTGGACGTGGGCGGCCTGCGGGAAGGCGGCGAGCTCGGCAACAAGGCGGGCAACGGCCAGGACAGCCTGTTCATGATGGCCAACGGCACCGGCGGCGAGCTGTATCGCAACTTCAACGACCTGTCCTCGGCCATGGGCGAGGTGCTCAAGCGCACCAGCGTGACCTACGTGCTCGCCTTCCAGCCCGAGGACCTGAAGCGCGACGGCTCGTACCACAAGCTCCGGGTGGAGCTCAAAAACGCGCCGCGCGGCACGCGGGTCGTCCACCGCAGCGGCTTCTACGCACCCAAGCCGTACACGCAGCAGAACGCGGTCGAGAAGCTCCTCTCCGCCGGCCGCCAGGTGGTGGGCGGCGTCGAGTCGGGCGCGATCCGCACGTCGATCCTCGCCGCCCCGTTCCAGATCGGCAACCCGACCTATGTCCCGGTCCTGATCGAGGTGGACGGCTCCGACCTGCTCGCCGGGACCACCGCCGGCGCGAAGCTGCCGGCCGAGATCTACGTCTACGCGCTGGAGCCGACCGGCTCGGTGCGCGACTTCTTCTCGCAGACCGTCGGCCTCGACCTCGCCAAGGTCGCGCCGGCGCTCAAGCAGAGCGGGCTCAAGTTCTTCGGCCACCTGGACCTGCCCCCCGGCGACTACTCGCTCCGGGTGCTGGTGCGCAACGGCGCGACCGGCGCCTCGGCGCTCCGGGTCGTGCCGCTCCAGGTGCCGGAGCTCAAGGCGTCCGGCGGCCCGGTGCTGCTGCCGCCGTTCTTCCCGGAGCCCCAGGGTAAGTGGCTGGTGGTGCGCGAGGCTCCGCGGCAGGGCGACCGCCAGGTGCCGTACCCGTTCATGGTCGGCGAGGAGCCCTACATCCCGGCCTCGCTGCCGGTGCTCGCGGCCGGCGAGGAGGCCCGCATGGCGCTCGTCGGCTACAACCTCGGCGCCGGCCAGGTGCGGGTCGAGTCCAAGGTCCTGACCCAGGACGGCCAGGACCTCGGCGAGGCCGACCTCAAGGTGGTGAGCCGCGAGGTCGGAGGGGCCGAGGCGCCGGACCGCCTGCTGACCTCGTTCAAGCCGGCCCGGCTGCAGCCGGGCGAGTACCTCCTGCTGGTCACCCTCACCGACGCCAAGGGGCGGTCGGAGAGCAGCTCCACCCCGTTCGTGGTCCGCAACAACCGCCAGGGCTGAGAGCCTGGAGACGTCCTTCATGAAGCGATCCCTGGCCTTCTCCCTCTGTCTCCTTTCCCTGGCTCCCGCCGTCCGGGCCCAGGATCCGGGCTTCTCCGAGGTCACCGATGTGGTGGCCGTCGAGGTCCCGGTCCAGGTGCTGCGCGGCAACGAGCCGGTGCGCGGCCTGACCGCCGACGACTTCGAGATCTACGAGGGCCGGAAGAAGATGCCGGTCACCGGCTTCGAGGTCCTCGACCTGGCCGCGGCTCCCGTGGCGAAGGGCCAGGCCCTGCCGGTCGCGGCGCGGCGCCACTTCCTGCTCCTGTTCGACCTCTCCTTTTCCGAGCCCAAGGCGATCCTCGCCGCCCGCGACGCCGCGAAGACCATGGTGGACAGCCTCAACCCGTCCGACCTGGTCGGGGTGGCGGTCTACGCCGGCTCGAAGGGCGCCCAGCTCGTGCTGCGCTTCACCGCCGACCGGCGGCAGGTGCGCGCCGCCATCCAGTCGCTGGGCGCGCCGCAGATCCAGGGCCGCGCGAACGACCCGCTCCAGCTCGTGCTGGTCAACGACATGTTCGTCAACGAGGACAACCGCTCCATCCCCGGCGACCGCGCCGGCCAGGCGCGCGGCGAGGTCCAGAACCAGAAGGTCGACGCCGTGGCGGCCTTCCTCCAGACCGTGCTGAACGAGTCGGACAAGGCGGAGCGCAACGTCCGCCAGAAGCAGGTCACCGCCATGACCCGCTCGGTGGCCGAGCTCGCCCGGATGCTCTCCTCGGTCGAGGGGCGCAAGCACGTGGTCTACTTCTCCGAGGGCTTCGACAGCTCGCTCATCCAGGGCACCAGCGACGCCGCGGAGCAGGAGAAGATGAACAACTCGTCGCAGTTCGGCGAGATCTGGAACGTCGACTCCGAGCAGCGCTACGGCAGCACCAAGACGGTGTCCGACGTCGAGAGGATGCTGGAGGAGCTGCGCCGCGCCGACTGCGTGGTCCAGGCGGTGGACATCGGCGGCCTGAAGGCCGGCGGCAACCTCGGCGCCCAGCGCACGACCGGCAAGGACTCGCTGTTCATGATGGCCAAGGGGACCGGCGGCGACTTCTACGAGAACTCGAACGACCTCTCGGTGGCCATGAAGGAGATGCTCGACCGCACCAGCGTCACCTACGTCCTGACCTACCAGCCCGAGGGATTGGCGCGCGACGGCGCCTACCACAAGGTGCGGGTGGAGCTGAAGGACGGCAAGGGGATGCGGCTGGTCCACCGTCCCGGCTATTACGCGCCGCGGCCCTACGCCCAGCGCTCCGCGCACGAGAAGCTGATGGACGCGGCGGAGAAGGTGGTCAGCGGCGCCGAGAGCGACGACCTCCGGGCCAGCATCCTGGCGGCGCCGTTCCGGGTGGACGGGGCGTCGCCGGTGGACGCCGGCACCGCCTATGTGCCGGTGGTGATCGAGGTGGACGGACCGCGGCTGCTCGCCGGCGCCCACTCCGGCACGCTGCCGGCCGAGATCTACGTCTATGCCATGGACGCGAGCGGCGCCATCCGCGACCATGTGACGCAGACGGTCGGCCTCGACCTCGGCAAGGTGGAGCCGGCGCTCCGGCAGAGCGGCCTCAAGTTCTTCGGCCACCTGGACCTGCCGCCCGGCGATTATTCGCTCCGGGTGCTGGTGCGCAACGGGCTCACCGGCGCCTCGGCTCTCAAAACGGTCGCCGTGCAGGTGCCGGCCTTCAGCCAGTCGCCGCGCGTGCTCCTGCAGCCGTTCTTCCCGGAGCCGGCGGGCAAGTGGCTCGTGGTCCGGGAGGCCGCGAGCAAGGACGACCGCCCGGTCGCCTACCCGTTCATGATCGGCGAGGAGCCGTTCATCCCGGCCTCGCTGCCGGTGCTCGCCCCGGGCCAGGAGGCGCGCCTCTCGCTGGTCGGCTACAACCTCGGCCAGGGGGACCTGCGGATGGAGTCCAAGATCCTCTCCCAGGACGGCCGCGAGATCGGGCCGGCGAAGATCCGCGTGGAGAAGCGCGAGGCCGGCGGCCAGGCCGCGCCCGACCGCCTGACCGCCACCTTCCAGCCGTCGCAGCTCGCGCCGGGCGAGTACCTGCTGCTGGTCACCGTGAAGGGCGCGGATGGGGCGGGCGGGACGAGCACGGCGCCGTTCGTGGTCGAGGCGGGGGCTCAGAAGGGCCGGTAAGAGCCGCCACGCCTCGTAGCGAGGCGCCACACCTCGTGGCGAGGCGCCACACCTTGTGGCGAGGCGCCACATCCTGTGGCTCGGCGCCACGCTTCGTGGCGAGGCGCGGGCGAATGGGGCTGCGCCGCCACGCCGCGTGGCTCGGCGCCACGCCTTGTGGCGCGGCGCCACGGTCGGGGAGCGGGTCATCCCCGGCTGTGGCGCGGCGGCCCCGCGCGTGGCGCGATGGGAACTCCCTGGCGCCAGGGGCGCTCCAAGTGCGTAGAATCGGACTGGAGGTATCCCCATGCGCACAGCCGTTCTCGCCGCCATGCTGGCCCTGGCCGTTCCCGTCGCCGTTCCGGCCGCCGACAAGACCTTCTCCGACTCCACCGACGTGGTGGTCGTCGAGGTCCCGGTCCAGGTCCTGAAGGACGGCGAGCCGGTCCGCGGTCTCAAGGCCGACGACTTCGAGGTCTACGAGGGGCGCCACAAGCTGCCGGTCACCGGCTTCGAGGTGCTCGACCTCGAGTCCGTGCCGGACAAGCCCGGGCCGGGTTTCCAGAAGGCGAAGCCGGTCGCGGCGCGGCGCCACTTCCTGCTCCTGTTCGACCTCGGGTTCTCCTCGCCCAAGGCGATCGCGCAGGCCCGGGAGGCGGCGGAGGGCCTCGTCAAGGGTCTCCATCCCGTGGACCTGGTGGCGGTGGCGAGCTACACGCCGTCGAAGGGACCCCAGCTCCTGCTCGGCTTCACCTCGGACAAGGAGCAGATCGCCAAGGCCCTGGACCTGCTCGGGCAGCCGGAGATGTTCGACCGCGTGCCCGACCCGCTGCGGCTGGTGCTCGGCTCCGGAGGCTTCGGCGGAGGGGGAGGAGGAGGGGGAGGAGGGACGGCCGGCGGGCGCGGAGCGCCGGGCGGCGGCGGCCGGGGCGCGGAGCGCCGCGAGGCCATAGAGAGCGCGTTCGGCGAAGGCGACACCCCGTTCCTCTCCGCCGTCTCCGGCCCCATGAACGCCTCCGAGCGGGCGGTCCGGCAGCGCGCCGTCACCGCCATGACCCGCGGCTATGCCGACCTCGCCAAGGCGATGAGCGGCCTCTATGGACGCAAGTACGTGGTCCTGTTCTCCGAGGGCTTCGACTCCTCGCTGTTCCAGGGCACCGCGAACATGGACGAGCAGAACTCCATGGCCGCCGCCTCCGCCGAGGGCGCGATCTGGGGCGTGGACTCCGAGCAGCGCTACGGCAGCACCAAGACCACGAACGACCTGGAGAAGATGCTGGAGGAGTTCCGCCGCGGCGACTGCGTGATCCAGACCGTGGACATCGGCGGCCTGCGCGAGCGCGGCGGCGCGGAGTCGCAGTGGACCGGCGGCCGGGACAGCCTGTTCGCCATCGCCGACGGCACCGGCGGCGAGCTCTACGAGAACTTCAACGACCTGTCCGCGGCCATGGGCCAGATGCTCAAGCGGACCAGCGTCACCTACGTCGTGGCGTTCCAGCCCGAGGGGCTGAAGCGCGACGGCGCGTACCACCGGCTGCGCGTGGAGCTCAAGGGGGCGGCCAAGGGCACCCGGGTGGTGCACCGCCCGGGCTTCTACGCGCCGCGCCCCTTCGGCCAGCAGAGCGGCACGGAGAAGATGCTCCAGACGGCGCAGCAGGTGGTGGGCGGCGAGGCGGGGGACGCCGGCGGTACCGGCGGGATTCCGGTCTCGGTGCTTGCCGCGCCGTTCCCGGCAGCCGGGGGCCAGTCTTATGTGCCCGTCCTCCTGGAGGTCGCCGGCCCCGCGCTCCTCGCGGGCCAGCCGGCGGGCCAGCCGCTGCCGGCCGAGATCTACGTCTATGCCATGGACATGGACGGCGCGGTCAAGGACTTCGTCTCGCAGACCATCGGCCTCGACCTCGGCAAGGTGGAGCCGGCGCTCCGGCAGTCGGGCCTCAAGTTCTTCGGCCACCTGGACCTCGGTCCGGGCGACTACTCGCTCCGGGTGCTGGCGCGCAACGGCGCCACGGGCGCGACCGGCTTCAAGGTGGCCACGGTCCACGTGCCGGCCTTCACGGCCGCGGACCCGGTCCTCCTGCCGGCCTTCTTTCCCGAGCCGGCGGGCAAGTGGCTGATCGTCCGCGAGGCGGTCAAGGAGGGGGACCCGCAGGTGCCCTACCCCTTCATGGCCGGCGAGCAGCCGTTCATCCCGGCCTCGCTGCCGGTCCTCGGACCCGGCGAGGAGGCCGCGGTCTCCCTGGTCGGCTACCACCTGAAGGATGGCGACCTCCAGGCCGAGGCGAAGATCCTGACCGCGGAAGGCCAGGACGCCGGCGAGGCCGAGCTCCGCGTGGTGAAGCGCTTCGGCCGCGGCGCGGACGGCGCCGACCGGGTGTCGGCGGCGTTCAGGACACCCGGTCTCAAGCCCGGCGACTACCTCCTCATGGTCACCCTGGTCGATCCGAGCGGCGGCTCGGAGACCAGCGTGACGCCGTTCGCGGTCCGCGCCCCGGCGGCGCCTGCTGCCACGGGCCGCTAGCCCGGCCCGCCTCTTGCAGCCCCCTCTCCCTCAAACCGAGCAGGAGAGGGGGCCGGGCCTCCGAGCAGTCCCAGGGAGAGAGCACGACCGTCCTCCAAAGATGACTTCGGGTTGACTGAGGAGGTCTTCGATGAGGCATTCGAGATGGATCGGCGTTTTCGCGGCGGCGCTGTTCGGCGGTATTGGGATCCAAGCTGCCGTCCATGGCGCCGAGCCCGACCGTCCCCGGACGTTCTCCGGATCCGCGGACGTGGTCGTCGTCGAGGTCCCGGTGCAGGTGCTGCGCGACGGCGAGCCCGTCCGCGGCCTGACCGCCGCGGATTTCGAGGTCTGGGCGGGCAAGCAGAAGCTGCCGGTCACCGGCTTCGAGATGCTCGACCTCGAAGCCCCGGCTCCCCCGTCCGACAAGGGTTGGAAGCCGGCCGAGCCGGTGGCGGCGCGGCGGCACTTCCTCCTCCTGTTCGACTTGGCGTTCTCCTCGCCCAGGGCGCTCGCCAAGGGGGAGGAGGCGGCCCGCGGCCTGCTCGACCATCTCCATCCGTCCGACCTCGTGGCCGTGGCCGCCTACTCGCCCTCGCGCGGACCGGAGCTCCTCCTGGGCTTCACCACGGACCGCCGGCAGGCCCGCGCGGCCCTGGACATCCTCGGCAAGCCGGAGATGACGGCGCGGACCGGCGATCCCCTGCGGTTGGTTCTGGAGAGCGGCAACCCGTTCGGCTTCGTGGACGCCGAGCCCAAGTTCGTGACCGCGGGCAAGGGCGGAGGCGGCGGCGCTCCCGACGGCAGCAAGGCCGGCGACCGGAAGGCCGCCGTCGCCGAGGCGATCGCGGGCGGCGAGCCGCCGCACCTGCCCGGCATCGGCGACAACATCGAGCGCGCCGACCGCACCGGCCGCGAGAAGGCCGTCACCGCCATGGCGCGCGCCTTCGAGGAGCTCGCGAAGACGGTCGGCAGCCTGTACGGCCGCAAGTACGTGGTCTTCTTCTCCGAGGGTTTCGACGCCTCGATCTTCTCCGGCACCGCCGACATGGACGAGCAGAACCATCAGGCCGTGGTCTCGAACGCAGGCGCGGTCTGGGGGATCGACTCCGAGAAGCGGTTCGGCAACACCAAGGCCGCGTCCGACCTGGAGGGGATGCTCGAAGAGTTCCGGCGCGCCGACTGCGTGATCCAGTCGGTCGACACCGGCGGCCTGCGCGAAGGCGCCGAGCCCGGCGCCCAGTGGGCCGGAGGCAAGGACAGCCTGTTCCTCCTCGCCGACTCGACCGGCGGCGATTTCTACGAGAACTACAACGACCTGTCCGACGCCATGGACAAGATGCTCCGGCGGACCAGCGTCACCTACGTGCTCGCGGTCCAGCCTCCGGACCTGGCGCACGACGGCGCCTGGCATCCGATCCGGGTGGACCTCACGGCCGCCGCCCGCGCCGCCGGAAAGACGCGGGTGGTCCACCGTCCCGGCTTCTACGCGCCGCGGCCCGACGGCCGCACGAGCCCGACGGAGAAGATCCTCCTGGCCGCGCGCGACCTCAGCGCGGGCGAAGAGACGGGCGTGCTGCGCACCTCGGTGCTGGCGGCGCCGTTCCCGGGCAGCACCCCGACGGCGGCCTGGGTGCCGGTGCTGGTCGAGGTGGACGGCGAGTCGCTGCTCGCCGGGGTGGACGGCTGGTCGGTGCCGGTCGAGATCTACGGCTATGCCTTCGACGCGCAGGGTCAGGCGCGGGACTACTTCTCCCAGACCCTCGGCCTCGATCTCCTGAAGACCGGGGCCGCGCTCAAGCAGAACGGGCTCAAGTTCTTCGGCCACCTGGACCTGCCGCCGGGCGACTGGTCGGTGCGGGTGCTGGTGCGCAACGCCGCGACCGGGGCCGCGGGCCTCCGCACGGTTTCGGTGCACGTGCCGGAGCCCGGCCCGGGCTCGCCTGTGCTGCTGCCCGCCTTCTTCCCTGAGCCGCCGGGCCGCTGGTTGATGGTCCGCGAGGCGCGGCCGGAGGAGGGGGTGGAGTACCCGTTCCTGTCCGGCGGGACGCCATACATCCCGGCCTCGCTGCCCCGCCTGTCGCCCGGCAGGGAGGCCCCGGTCGCGCTCGTCGCCTATCACCTCCCGCCGGGCGAGGTGCAGGCCGAGGCGCGGCTCCGGACCGTCGAGGGGCGAGACGCAGGCGAAGGCCATCTGCGGGTCCTCGGCCGGGAAGCGGGAGCGGACGGCGCGGAGCGCCTGAGCGCCACCTTCGAGCCGCCGGCCGGTCTCGCCCCGGGCGAGTACACCCTGCTCGTCACCCTCACCGACGGCGCCGGAGGCGCCCGGAGCAGCGCCACGGCGGTATCGGTCGGGGAGGTCCAGCCCGGAGGTGGCCGATGAGGCTACCTGTCTTGTGAAGCGTCGGGCGCCAAGCGCTCCAACTCCTGGACCAGAGGCGGCAGGTCCAGAGTCAGGATCTGCCAGAGGATGTCGAAATCGACGTTGTCGTACTCGTGGATCAGCCGGTTGCGCAGGCCGCTGAGCTGAGGCCAGGGGATCCGTGGGTGGAGGGCCCGCTCTTCCGGGGGCACGCGGTTGGCGGCCTCCCCCAGGATCTCCAGCAGGCGGACCAGGGCCAGGTTCAACATCCGGTCGCGGTCGAGATCGGAACGGACCCTGTCCCGGACCATGTCCAGGGCTTCGGAGGCGTGGTCGTACATCTGCCGGAGGGCAATCCGGCTGTCATGCCTGCGCATAGCCGATCTCGGCCTCGGCGAGCACCTCGTCGCGGAAGTGGGGGCTGAGGAAGCCCGGAGTGTTCAGGTCCACCTTCCGGCCGAGGATCCGGCCGAGCTCTTCCTCCATCGAGAAGAAGCCCAGGCCGGGCACATGTCCAGTCTCGAATTCCACCAGGACGTCCACATCGCTGTTCGGTCCGAAGTCGTCCCGCAGGACAGAGCCGAAGAAAGCCAAGCGCCGGATGTGGTGGCGCCGGCAGAACTCGGCAAGTCGGTTGCCGTCGATGGGGAGGCGGGTGCTCATGACCGCTTCTGATCGTAGCATCAGCCAAGAGGATAAGATCCGTCGCATGGAAGCGATTGCGGCAGTCGTCCATCTCAAGCCCGGACGGGAGAAGTCGGTCCGCGAGGGGCATCCTTGGATCTTCTCCGGCGGTCTGGCGCGCCTGGAGGGTCCGGAGGATGCGCCCCTCGTCCGGGTGCTCGACGCCGGCGGCCGGCCGCTCGGGATCGGGTTCCACAGCCCGCGCTCCCAGATCCGCATCCGGATGCTCGGCGCCGGCGTCGAACGGGCCGACCGGGCGTTCTTCGCGAGCCGCATCGCCGAGGCGGCAACGCTCCGGACCGCCGTGCTCCCTCCCGAAACGACCGGCTACCGGGTTCTGAACGCCGAGGGCGACGGCCTGCCGGGCTGGACGGTCGACCGCTTCGGCGACGTGCTGGTGAGCCAGGTCACGGTGGCCGGGCTGGAGGCGCTGCGGGACGAGGCCTATGCCGCGCTCCGCGAGGCGTTCCCGGGGCTCGCCATCCTTCAGAACAACGACCTGCCGGCGCGCCGTGCCGAAGGGCTCTCCCGCGACGAGGACGAAATGATCGCGGGCGAGGTCCCGGCCGAGGCACCCTTCCTGGAGTCGGGCTTCCGGCTCACGGCCGAGCTGTCGGACGGCCAGAAGACCGGCTTCTACTGCGATCAGCGGGAGAACCGGCGGCGCGTCGAGCGCCTGGCCGGCGGCCGGACCGTCCTCGACCTCTTCGCGCACTCCGGAGCTTTCGGTCTCTACGCCCTGCGGGGCGGTGCCGAACGGGTGGTCTTCGTGGAGTCCTCCACCCGCCTGATCGACCGCGGGGTTGAGCACGTGGCGCGCAACGGCTTCGATCCCGGCCGGACCGAATGGGTCCGCGCCAACGTCTTCGAGGATCTCCGGGCGAGGACGGAGCAGTACGGCATGGTCGTCTGCGACCCGCCGCCCCTGGTGCGCAAGCGCCTCGACGTGGACGCGGCGGCCCGGGCCTACAAGGACCTGAATCGCGTGGCGCTGCGCCGGGTGGAGCCCGGCGGCTTCCTCCTCACCTTCTCCTGCAGCGGGGCGGTGGACGCCAAGCTCTTCCGCCAGATCCTCTTCGCCGCCGCCGTGGAGGCCGGCGTGCGCGTCTCCCTGCTGGAGCCGCTCGCCGCCGCACCCGACCACCCGGTGGCGATCACCCACCCCCAGGGCGAGTACCTCAAGGGTTGGCTGGCGATGGTGCGCGGGCCGGTGCTGTAAAGGACCCTTTTCAGTCCTTTTTCCAGGGCCGCGAGATCACACAGGCGTTGATCCCGCCCACCCCCATCGAGAGCTTGCCGGCAGGCGCGTCCGGCGCCGGGACCGCCCGGTCGCAGACGAAGGTCTCGTGGAGGGCGGCGATCTGCCGGTTCAGCTCCGGCTCGGAGAGCGGGGTCGGGAAGAGCTCGCCGCGCTCGTAGCCGAGATACTGCGCGGTCAGCTCCCAGCCGCCCGAGGCCGACATGCCGTGGCCGAAGGTGCCCTTGCGGGCAGTGACCAGCACCGAGTCCGGCACGATCGAGCGCAGGTTGTGGACCTCCTGGTAGTCGCCGGGCGTGGCCGTGGCGTGCAGGTCCCAGGTGCCGATCTCGGCCGGCTGGATGCCGGCGCCCTCGAACGCCTGCAGCATGGCCTGGGTCGGCCCCTCGACCGAGGGGGTGATGATGTGGTCGGCGTCCGAGCTCACCCCGACCGAGACCGGCTCCATGCCGAGCGGCTTGAACCCCTTCGCGGTGAAGTACTCCAGGTCGCCCACGATCCACAGCGCCGCGCCGCCGGCCACGTGGGTGCCGCGCATGCCGGTGAGCGGCTTCGAGACCGTGCCGTCCGTGGCCACCACCCGGGCCGAGTAGAAGGCCCCGACCGAGAGCGGGTGCGGCGGCGGGTCCGTGGCCCCCATCACCACGGCCTTGGCCTCGCCGCGGTCGATGGCGTCCATGGCGAGCTTCAGGGCCACCCCGAACGTGGAGCAGGCCGCCACCGGCGAGAAGGCCAGGCCGGTGATCTTGCCGAGCATGCTGATCTGCGCCGCCGGCGTGTTGTGGAGGTTCCACACCACGTTGGCGGTGACCGCGAGCCAGGGCGGCTGCGGCGCGCTCCAGCGCTTCTGGAGCTGCCCGATGCGCCGCTGCTTCTCCTTGAGCAGGCTCATCTTGCCGCTCTCGACGTCGCCCTCGACGGTGAGCGATTCGATCTCGGCCAGCTCCTCCAGGTAGGCGCGGAGGTCGGGCGAGCCGCCGGCCCAGTGATGCCACCAGGCGCGGTCGGCGTCGGCGCGCTCCTCGAACGGCAGCGTCTCGGGCTCGGGCGGGACGCCGGAGGCGCTGGCGAGGGCGGCGCGCTCCTCCGGGCTCTTCGCCTTCCAGGCTTCGAGCTCCGGGTTGCGCTCGGCCCAGAAGCGGTCCCAGGCGCGCTGGGCGCGGTCGTGGGCGAGCGCGACCTGCGAGATGGTGATGATGTTGCCGATGCCCGTGCCCACGTAGATGTGGGCCTGGGTGCCGAGGCTGTGGAGCTCCTGCTCCAGACCCGGGTTCTGCCCGAGGGCCTGGATGAAGGCGCCGACCGCGAACAGCGTGGTCGGGTCCATCTTCTCCTTGAGCTGGCGGAAGCGGCTGGGAGGGAACCGGGCGTTGATCCAGTCGTGGTAGACCTCGAAGGAGAACTCGGGATTCCCGACCAGGAAGTTGTTGGGGCCGAAGCCGTCGAAGGGCGTCAGCCAGCTCTCCGAGGCCGCGAGGTTCTTCGCGAACGTCTCGACGTTGGGCGAGCGGGGAGCCACGATCCCCCATCCGAAGATTCCGACTCTGCGCAGGGCCGACCCCTCCTTTCGGGGGCCGATTCTGTCACAAGGAGACGGCTCCCCGCGCGCCGGGTCTATTCGGCCTCGATCCGCACGCCGCCGTTCGTGGTGTGGACCTTGAGCAGACCGCCGCCGCCGTTGACCTCGCCCGACAGGTGCTTGCGGCTCTTCTCGCCACCCTGGACGTCCAGATCGGAGTGGATGCCGCCGTTCCAGGTCGACACGTCGAGGTCGGCGCGGAGGTCCTGCGGGACCTTGAGCGACACGCTGCCGTTGGTGGTCTCCAGAGTGATGTCGCCGTCCACCCGGCTGAGCTGGGCGGTGATGCTGCCGTTGGTGGTGGAGCCGTCGAGAGCGCCGGCCGCCTGGATCACGGTGATGCTGCCGTTCGTGGTCTCGACCTGGACCGCGCCCTCGGTGCGCTCCACGGTCACGCCGCCGTTGACGGTTTCCAGCTCGGCCCGGCCGCGGGTGCCGACCAGGCGCAGGCCGCCGTTCGTGTTGTCCAGCTTCGCCACCACGTCGCGGGGGGCCTTGATCCTGTAGGTCACGCTGACGCTGGCGTTGTTGCCGGTCAGCCAGTCCAGGAAGCCGCCGCTGTGGGGGAGGATCGTCTCGATGCGCACCGAGCCGGCGCTCTGCCGGACGTCGATCTTCACCTGCTTGGCGATCTCCTCGGCCTTCTGGGAGCTTTCCGCCTTGATCTTCTTGACCGCCTCCACCCGCACCTCGGCGCGGTCCCAGGCCTCGACGGTGATGCCGCCGTTGGTGTTGCTGACCTCCAGCGTGCCCCCGGACTTCAGGGGGTAGCTCTGCTGGAACGGTTTCTCGACGGTGATGGAAGCCTGGGCGGCGGCCGTGCACGCGATCAGGGCCAGGGCGGCCAGGACGGGGGTCCGGAATCGGTTCATCACATCTCCTCCTCGATGGCTGAAATGACTCACCTCTCCCCCTACGGGAGAGACCGCGGAAAAGTTCCAGGCATCGTTCTTGCCCCGAAACGGTGTAGCCTTTCCAGGAGGAAGGGAGAAGCATGACGGGTGGCGAATCGGACGATCTCGGACTATTGCTGGCGGTGATGCCGCCGCGGGTGAAGGAGGCCATCGCCGCCCATCCGCGCAAGGACGCCCTGATCGAGATCGTGCTCGACCTCGGCCGCCTGCCCGAGGTCCGCTTCCCGCAGAGCGGCGAGGACATCACCTCCGAGCCCGTCTCCCGCGAGGACCTCGCCTGGATGGTGGGACGGGTCGGCCGGTTCGGCAAGGACAACCGGGCCGGCATCGAGCGCACGCTCCACCGCATCTCGGCCATCCGCAACCGGGTGGGCGACGTGGTCGGCCTCACCTGTCGCGTGGGGCGGGCGGTCTACGGCACGGTGGACATCCTGCGCGACGTGATCGAGGACGGCGAGTCGATCCTCCTCCTCGGCCGGCCCGGCGTGGGCAAGACCACCCTGCTGCGCGAGGCCGCCCGGGTCCTCGCCGACGAGCTCGGCAAGCGGGTGGTCGTGGTGGACACCTCGAACGAGATCGCCGGCGACGGCGACATCCCGCACCCGGCGATCGGCCGCGCCCGGCGCATGCAGGTGCCGGTGCCCGAGGCCCAGCACGCCGTCATGATCGAGGCGGTCGAGAACCACATGCCGCAGGTGATCGTGATCGACGAGATCGGCACCACCGCCGAGACCCAGGCCGCCCGGACGATCGCCGAGCGCGGGGTCCAGCTCATCGCCACCGCCCACGGCAACACGCTCGAGAACCTGCTCCAGAACCCGACCCTCTCCGATCTCGTGGGCGGCATCCAGTCCGTGACCCTGTCCGACGAGGAGGCGCGGCGCCGCGGCACCCAGAAGACTGTGCTCGAGCGCAAGGCGCCGCCGACCTTCGGAGTGCTGATCGAGATCCAGGAGAAGGACCGGCTGGCCGTGCACCACGACGTCTCCGAGGTGGTGGACCGCTTCCTGCGCGACATCCCGCCGCGGCCCGAGACCCGGGTGCGGACCGACGACGGCGGGGTGGAGATCCTCGACAGCGAGCCGCGGAGCCCCAAGCCTCCACCGCCTCCGCGGCCGGGCGCCCGGCGCCGTCATGACGCGAGGGAGGTGCGCACCGCCCGCGAAGCCGCCCGCGAGGTGCGCGAGGAGGCGCCGCCGAAGCCGAGCGCCCGGCCGCCGAAGGGCAAGGCGGTGCGGGTGTTCCCCTACGCCGTGTCGAAGGCGAAGCTGGAGCGCGCGATCCGCAAGTTCCGGCTGCCGCTCCTCATCATGGAGGACCTCGACGAGGCCGAGATGGTCATCACGCTCAAGGCCCAGGAGCGCCGCCAGCCCCGGAGGCTGCGCGACGCCGAGGCTCGCGGCGTGCCGGTCCACGTGATCAAGAGCAACACCATCGCCCAGATGGAGAACTTCCTGCGCGCGCACTTCAACGCCTCCGAGCCCGGCACGGACGACGAGGCCGCGCTGCGCGAGGCGGAGGACGCGATCGACGAGGTGCTCGACCAGGGCAAGGCGGTCGAGCTCGCGCCGCAGGGGAGCTACCTGCGGCGGCTCCAGCACCAGCTCGTCGAGCGGAGCGGCCTGGTGTCGGAGAGCAAGGGCGAGGACCCCTTCCGCCGGGTCGTCATCTATCCCGGCTAGAAGCCGGAGCCGGAGTTGCTCCCTCTCCCCCGGCACGGGGGAGAGGGCTGGGGAGAGGGGGGACGGGACCAATTGTTTGCGTGCCGTCGAGGTCGTCCTTGAACTCCTCGCTGTAGATATCCAGCAGGGTCAGGAAGAGCGCGGCGAGCATCGGGCCGACGATGAAGCCCATGGCGCCGAACATGGCGATGCCGCCCAGGGTCGAGAAGAACACGATCAGGTCGTGCATCCCGGTCTCCTGGCCGACCAGCCGGGGCCGCATGAGGTTGTCGACGTTCACGATCACCACCACCGTGACCAGCAGGATGCCGATCCCCTCCCCCATGTGACCGGTGGCCATCTGGATGAACGCCGCCGGGTAGAGCACCAGCCAGGCGCCGACCAGCGGGATGATCGACATCAGCGTCGCCACCACCCCCCAGAGGAACGGCGAGCTGACGCCGAAGATCCACAGCGTCAGGCCGGAGAGCGTCCCCTGGACGATCGCGATGAGCAGCGTCCCCTTGACCGTGGCCCGGGCCACGGACGAGAAGCGGGCCGCGATGGCGTTCTTGTACTCGCGCTCCAGCGGGATCAGGTAGCGGATGCGGCGCAGCAGCTTCTTGCCGTCGCGGAAGAAGTAGAACATCGTGAACAGGGTGGTGAAGAGCAGGATCAGGAGCTGGAGCGTGCCGCTGGAGGTCTTGCTGATCACCACCGCCACGAGCGAGCCCGCGGTCTTCGCCGCGTCCTCGAGGCTCGCCCGCCAGTTGATCTTGTCGAGGCCCCACTGCCGGAACCAGCGGTAGGTCCGGAGCTGGCCGAGGATCCCCTCCTGGCCCTTGTTCGCGATCTCGGTGAGCTTGCCCTCGGCCGAGTGGTAGACGTCGATCGCCTCCAGCGTGACCAGGTGGGCCACGCCCAGGATCGGCAGGATCACCGCCAGCAGCAGGAGCACGCAGCAGACGAAGGCGGCGATCGTCTTCCGGTTCCGGAAGGCCCGGAGAAACCACTCGTACATCGGGTAGAACAGGGTCGTGAACACCGCCGCCAGCAGCACCGGCACCAGGAACATCCGGACCATGTAGAAGAAGGTGAAGGAGGCGCCGATCAGGATGGCGATGAAGAAGTAGCGGCTGAGGGTTTTCTGGTTCATGGCGATGCCTTCATTCTTTCACGTCGTGGCCCGGGCGTTGCATCCTGGAAGCTTGGCGGCCCGAAAAGGCCGTCCGGAGAGAGTGAAAGGGAGACCCGAATGTTCCGAAGCACCTCGAAGTTGCTTCTTGTCCTGTGCCTGATTCCCCTGGCGTCGTTCGCCCAGGCGACGCAGCCCACCGGCCTGGATATCCAGGTCCAGCTCGACCGCGCCGGATTCTCGCCCGGCATCATCGACGGCAAGCCGGGGATGAATACGAAGAAGGCCCTGTCCGCGTTCCAGGAGGCGCACGACCTGCCGGTCACCGGCAACCTCGACGCGGAAACCTGGGAGAGCCTGGCCGCGGCGGGGAGCGGCCCGACGCTCACCGAATACGAAATCACTCCCGAGGACGCGAACGGGCCGTTCGTCGCGCAGATCCCCGAGGACATGGTCGAGAAGGCGAAGCTTCCGGCCCTCGGCTACACCTCGATCCTGGAGATGCTGGGCGAGCGCTTCCACGCCACGCCCGATTTCCTCAAGCAGCTCAACCCGCAGACCCGGTTCGCGGCCGGCGAGCGCATCCGGGTGCCGAACGCGCGCGGGCCGGTCGCCGCCGAGTCCGGCGACGTCCGGGTCGTGGTCTCGAAGTCGAACGGGACTTTGACCGTGGACCGCGGCGGCGACGTCCTGTTCTTCGCCCCGGTCACCTCGGGCAGCGAGCACGACCCGCTGCCGATCGGCGACTGGAAGGTCAACGGCGTGGCGAAGAACCCGAGCTTCAACTACAATCCGGACCTGTTCTGGGACGCCGACCCCGGCCACACCAAGGCGAAGATCCCCGCCGGCCCGAACAACCCGGTCGGCGTGGTCTGGATCGACATCAACAAGGCGCATTACGGCCTTCACGGCACCCCCGAGCCCAGGACGATCGGACGGTCGGAGTCCCATGGCTGCGTCCGTCTGACGAACTGGGACGCCCTGACCCTCGCGGGCCTGGTCAAGCCGGGCACGCCCGTCCTCTTCCGGCCATGAACAAGAACGAAAAGCACGAGAAGAAGACCAGCCGGGCCGTGATGTCGGCCGGGCTGGGAGGTTTCATCCTCGGCGCCCTGACCGTGCTGTTCATCGTCTGGGCCTACAGCGGTTTCAAGACCGAGGACGGCCTGCCCGCCGCGGCTCCCTCCGGTCCGGTCACCGTCCAGCCGGCCCCGGCCGAGACGCCGCCCACCGTGCCCGCGGCGCCCTCCGCGCCGGGCTCCGCTCCCTGGATGGCCGGGCCGCTCCAGACACCGGCCTCCCCCGCCCCGACGCCCTCGCCGGGCGCCGCGAGCTCCGACCTGCGCCAGCGCAACCTGGTGCTGCCGGTCCAGGGGATCACCCCAGAGAAGCTCCAGAACACATTCGACGAGGCGCGCAGCGGCGGCCGGGTGCACGAGGCGCTCGACATCCTCGCCCCGCGCAACACGCCGGTCCTGGCGGTCGAGGACGGCCGGATCGCCAAGCTCTTCACCAGCAAGCAGGGCGGGCTCACGATCTACCAGTTCGACCCCACCGAGGCCTATGCCTACTACTACGCCCACCTGGAGCGCTACGCCGACGGTCTCCAGGAGGGGATCGTGCTGCGGCGCGGCCAGGTGATCGGCTACGTGGGCACCTCGGGCAACGCTCCGCCGGAGACGCCGCACCTGCACTTCGCCATCTTCCGCCTGACGCCGGAGAAGCACTGGTGGGAGGGCGACCCGATCAACCCGTTCGCGATCCTCGGCGGCGGCCGGGTCGCGGAGCGGGTCGAGCCGGCGCGCTGACGACCTGCTAAACTAAGGGCGCCCCGCCAGCCGTCCCGGTGGAGGCACTGCTCGTCAGGCGCCGACATGGGAAACATCCTCCTGGCCATCCTGGCCGCCGCCGGGCTCCTCCGGCCCGACCTCCCGACCCGGTTCGAGCCTCCGTCCTCAGCTCATCCGGGGCGGACGATTGAGCATCTGGACGGCCTGGTCCGGCTCCCGCCCCTGATCACTCCGGGCGAGGCGATTGAGCTCACGCCGCTCAACCCCGCGAAGACGCCGCCGGGCGGGCGCTGGACCGTGGCCGGCGTGGAAGCCCGGGCGATCGCCCCGGAGGAGGACCCGGAAGCAGGCCTGCGGCTCCGGGTCCAGCTCCCCGCGGGTCTCGATCCCATGGGACCGCTGCCGGTGGTCTACACGGACCCCCGGGGCCAGAGGATCGTCGAGGCCTCCGGCTTGGAGCAGGCGCGGGTGGTGCCGCCGGCGGCGGCGTCCACATCGCGGATCTCGCGCTGCGGCTCGCAGTGGGTCCAGGACGGGGTGGCCTGCGCCTGCGGCTGGTTCCCGGACCAGGCGGCCCGCGACGAGCTGCGGATCGACGGCCGGCCGATCCTCCCCGGATCGCTCGCGGCCGTCTCGCAGCGCTCGGTCTGCGCCCGGGTCGGCCTGGGGCCTCATCTCCTCTCCGGCGGCGACAAGGTGGTGGCGGTGCAGATCCGCCGGTTCCCGCCGTTCCTGAGCCTGCGGCCTCTGCAGTCGACCGCCATCACCTGGATGGTCCTGGGCACGAAGGACCCGGTCCGGCTGCGGCTGCGCAACACCGCGCCGGACCTGGCGACGCTCGAAGGCGGCACGCTGCAGACCGCCGCCACCTCCGGCGGCCTGCGCAACGCGGCGAGCCGCAACGTCACCTGGCTCGCCGGCAGCGGCCCGTTCCGCATCGAGGCCGAGGTCGAGGACGGCACGTCCGCCTTCCTCGGCGAGGAGTACCTGACGCTGCTCGGCGGGCACTTCCAGCGCGAGGTCCGGCGGATGGCGGCCGGCCTCGACGGCGGCGTGAGCGCCCTGCCGGAGGAGCGCGGTCTCTATCCGCGCGGCGGAGTGCTGGGCCTCCTGGCCGCCGCCCGGTCCGATCTCGACAGGGCGCTCCCCTACCCGGAGCTGGCCGCCTTCCGCGACGCCGCCGCCGACCTCCTGGACGAGACCTCGGCGCGGGTGCAGCTCCTGCCGGAGGAGTCGGCCTGGATCGAGAAGAGGAAGGTCCAGCCGCTCCTCAGGCGGCTGCAGGGCTTCCTCGAATCGAGCGGCGAGTCGCCGCGGAGGAGCCTCTGCATCCTGAGCTCGCCCGAAGACGGGGCGATCGTCAAGATCTACCCCCGGAGCCTGCCGTCGGACCCGGTCGAGACCTCGACGGCGGACATCGTCTCCCACCTCTTCCCGGGGAAATACCGCTACGAGGTCTGGAAGGACAGCTTCAAGGAGGTCGAGTCCGAGATCGACCTGACCGGCGACACCCGGCTGGTCCTCGACTGCCGGCTGATCCCGGCGGGCGACCGCAACCAGCCGGCCCCCTGCCGGCTGGCCTCGGCCTCCGAGCGCGACGCGGCGCGCTGCCGCTGGCCCTAAGAGGTTTGATCCCGTCCCCCTCCCCCCGACCCTCTCCCCCGTGCCGGGGGAGAGGGAGCAAGACACTACGCGGTCTTGGTAAGACAGCGCAGCACTTCGGCCACGCTCCAGGCCTGGGCCACGCAGCCGCGCGGCGTGTATGGCTCCTCGGCGTCGAAGACCTCGCTGATCGACCCCAGGCAGGCCTCTCCCAAGTGGTCGGCGAAGCCGGACAGCAGCTCCCGCGCTCCGGCCTTGTCCTCGGGGTGGACCCGCAGCCAGGCGTCGACGTACGGGCCGATCAGCCAGCCCCAGACCGTGCCCTGGTGATAGGCCGCGTCGCGGGCCCGGAGGTCGCCGTCGTAGGTCGGCTTGTAGTCCGGGTGGCCGGGCGCCAGCGACCGCAGGCCCACCGGCGTCACCAGCGTCTCGCGGACCACCCGCATCACCGGCTCCCAGCGCTCGCGGTCCAGCACCGGGTGATCCAGCGAGATGGCGAACACCTGGTTCGGCCGGCACGCCGGGTCCTCTCCCTCCGGGCCGTCGATCACGTCGTAGAGATGCCCGCCCGCCTCGTACCAGAAGCGGCGGTTGAACGACTCCCGCGCCCGCTCGGCGTGGCCGGCGATGCTCTCGGCCACTCCCGCGTCCCCGCGCTCGCGCAGCCAGCCTTCCAGGAGCCGGAGCGCGTTGTACCAGAGCGCGTTGATCTCCACCGCCTTGCCGCGCCGCGGGGTCACCACCCAGCCGTCGACCTTGGCGTCCATCCAGGTGAGCTGGTAGCCCTCGGCCCCCTGGCGCAACAGGCCGTCCTCCGGATCGACCCCGATGCCGAAGCGGGTGCCGCGCAGATGGTGGTCCACGATGTCGAGGAGGACCGGGAGGAGCAGCTCCTGCGTAACCCGGTCGCCGGTGGTCTCCAGGTAGCGGTGGAGGGCGTGGAAGAACCAGAGCGTGGCGTCGGCCGTGTGGTAGAGACCCTCGCGGTCGCCCTCGGGGAAGAGGTTGGGGATGAGGCCGTCGCGGACGTGCCGGGCGAAGGTGCGCAGGATGAAGCCGCCCTCCTGCTGGCGCCCGGTCGTGAGGGTCAGCCCTTCGAGGCTGATCATGGTGTCGCGGCCCCAGTCGGTGAACCAGTGGTAGCCGGCGATGACGCTGCGCGCCTCGTCGCCCGCGGCCCGGGCGCGCGCCGCGTCCTCGGCCCGGCCCGGGGTGACGATGAACGAATCGGCGGCGAGCACCAGATCGGCCGCGAGGCCCTGCCGGGCCCGCGGGTCCGCCATGGCGACGAGGCGCTCGCGGCGCTCCCACTCGGCTTCCAGGGCCTCGCGGGCGCGGAGGGCGCGCATCGTCTCCCAGCTCTCCACGGAGGCGACGAGGGCGGCCTCCGACGCCTGGTCCTCCCCCGGAGCCAGGTCGATGCCGAAGAAGCCGGGCGACCAGAGGTCGCCGACCGAGTCGTACCCGCGGCGGCGCTCGACCTCGTACTGGACGCCCTCGATCCGCCGGCCGGCCAGGGTGAAGGTCGGGTTCGCGCCCTCGATCGCCAGGCGCAGCGGCGGCAGGGCGGGATCGGCGCCGCAGATCTCGTAGCGGTCCGCGACATGGGTGAACACGAACGGCGCGGCCAGCGGCTTCGAGACCATCTCGTCATGCCCGCGGAAGTGGATCGTAGGATGCATCTCCAGCCGCGCGATCCCGCTCCCGGCCACGAGCCGGTAGAGCACGTAGGTCGTGTTCTGGAGGTGGCCGAGGAAGACGCGCTTCTCCAGGGTGTAGCCCTGGGCCGAGTAGCGCCAGACCGGGAGGCCGCCTTCGAGGTGGACCTCGCTCAGGTGGCCGGCGGTGGGAGAGGAGGACGGGATCGCGGTCTGCGGCTCGGCGCCGAGCCGCAGGATGGAGCCGTCGGCGAGCCGCAGGACCTCCGTGACCTGGCAGAGCATCAGGATCCGACCCAGGGGGGCCGGCAGGGCGGCGATGAGCGCGCCGTGGTAGCGGCGGGTCGGGACCCCCGAGACCGTGCCGGAGGCGTAGCCTCCCAGGCCGTTCGTCACCAGCCACTCGCGGGTGAGAAGCTGGTCGGGGAGGGGCTCGGGCGGGCTCATCGTTTCCGGCTCACTCACAGCGGCGAGAGTCATCGGTCATCTCCTTGGGTCGCAGGACGACCGCTGCCTGCCCGGGGATGAGCCAGCCGCGCTCCTCATCCTCCGGCGCGGGCGTGCCGCAGCCTCCGTAGCGGGGGTCCTCGCTCGACCAGAGGACCTCCCAGCGGCAGTCTTCGGGTGGCGCCAGCAGGGGCTCCGGAGCGGAGACGCAAGGCAGGTCCCGCCCCAGGTTGACGAGCAGCAGGCGGTCGCCATCCGGATCGAAAAACCGGAGCAGCAGGGTTTCGGGAGCGAGCACGGCGCCGTCCACCCCACCCTTGCGCTGGGCGCGGAAGGCGGCCTCCTCGCGCCGGAGGCGGAGGAGGTCCTGGTGGAGCGCGTAGCACGGGGCGTGGCGCTCGCGCTCGGCGAAGTCGAGCTTGCACCTCTCGAACGTCGCTGGATCGTGGGGCGGGTCGATAAGGGCTTGCATCCCGGGAGCGGCGAGGCTCGGGAACTGGGTCAGGAACTCCAGCCTCCCCCGGCTCACGGCCTCCGCCAGCTCCGGGTTGTGGTCCGCGAAATAGAGAAAGGGTGCGGAGGAGCAGAACTCCTGTCCCTGGAAGAGCATGGGCGTGGCCGGGCCGAGCAGGAGCAGGGCGGTCATGGCGCGGAACCGCCCGGGGCTCGTCAGCCGATGGCAGCGCTCGCCGCGGCCCGAGTTGGCCACCTGGTCGTGGTTCTGGATGTAGCTCACGAACGCCGCCGGCGGCAGGTCGAGGCCCGGCGAGCCGCGACGGCCCTCCTGCCAGGAGTAGCGCTGCCCCTGGTAGAGATACCCGTGCTTGACCGCCGAGACGAGCTCCTGGGCGCTGCCCAGGTAGTCGGTGTAGTAGGCCTCCCTGTGGCCGGTCAGAGCCACATGGGCCGAGTGATGGAAGTCGTCGTTCCACAGGGCGTCGATGCCGTAGCCGCCGCTCTCCGGAGGACGGACGAGCCGGGTCTTCTGGGGCTCGTTCTCGGCCACCAGGTAGATGGACCGCCCGCGCCCGGTCTCTCGCGCCCGGCGGGCGACCGCGGCGAGGATGTGCTCCGGCGACGAGTCATGGATGTCCTGGGTGGCGTCGAGGCGCAGGCCGTCGAAGTGGAACTCGTCGATCCAGTAGCCGGCGTTGGCGAGGTAGAACTCCCGGATCGGCCCCGCGTCGCCGTCGTCAAAGTTGATCGCGTCGCCCCAGTCGTTCTCGTACCGGTCGGTGAACCAGTCGTCCGAGAATTCGCGCAGGTAGTTGCCGTCCGGGCCGAAGTGGTTGTAGACCACGTCGAGGATCACGCCGACGCCCGCGGCATGGGCGCGGTCCACGAAGCGGCGCAGGTCGTCCGGCCCGCCGTAGAGGTGGCAGGGCGCGAAGAGGTCGACGCCGTCGTAGCCCCACCCGAAGCGGCCGGGGAACTCGGCGATCGGCATCATCTCGACGACCGTGATCCCCAGCCGGGCCAGCTCGGGCAACTCGCGGGACGCGGCCTCCCAGGTGCCTTCACGGGTGAAGGTCCCGACGTGCATCTCGTAGACGACCTGCCCCTCGCGGCCGACGCCCTGCCAGGTCTGATCGCTCCACTCGAAGGCCGAGGGATCGACGACCTGCGACGGCCCGTGCGGCCCTTCGGGCTGGAACCGGGACGCAGGATCCGGGAAGGCGTCTCCCCCATCGAGCCGGTATCTGTAAAGGGCGCCGGCGCCGAGGCCCTTCACGAGAGCCGAGAAATAGCCGTTGCCCTCGCTCTCCAGCTCGAACGCCTTGGAGCCGGAGACCACCTCGACGCGGCTGCGCCTGGGGGCCCAGACCCGGAAGTGGGTTCCTCCGGAGGAAATTTCGGCGCCGACGGGCAACCGGCGGGAATCGGAGCTGGGCGTCTTCGGCATGCCCGTGCCCGATGCACAGGGTATGCCGGTAGGCGGGTCAGGAGATGTCGTAGACGCCGGCCGCCCGGAGGATCTCCGGGCCGCTGGGGGCCTGCGCGCCGCCCTCGGCTTCCAGGGTAATCATCACGTCCCGGGTGTTGGCAGGCATGGTCTCGGAGGAGAGCTCCATCTTCTCACCGGCGCGGGTGTCGAACGTGCCGCCGCTGAAGGTCCCGCCGTCGGCCACCCACCAGAGCTGGTAGTCGCGGCCGGGCGCGGCGGGCGGCAGGTCGTGGACCGCCATGTACCAGTGCTGGTGGTCTGGAGCCACGAAGAGCATGCCGCGGGCCCGGCTCGGCCCGCCCGTGGGGTGCAGCGGGCTGACCGTCACCGCCGGCGCGGTCACCAGGGCGAAGTTCGTCCGCATCCGCTCCATCCCCTGCTTCATCCGGCTCGCCTCGGAGAGCGCCTGATCCGCCTTCCGCCGCTCGCCGTCGAGCTCGGAGCGCAGGGCCTCGATCGTGACCTCCTGGGCGGCGCGCTGCTGCACGAGCCAGGCGCTCAACCCGCCCAGGACCAGCGCGAGCGAGGCGGCCAACGCGAGCGGCCAGGAACGCCGGGGAGCCGCGACCATCGCCACGCGCCCCGCCGGCGGCGCCAGAGTTGGAGCCGGAGCCGCCGGCGCCTCGCGCGGGATCTCCCGGGGGACGGGGGGCCGAGCGACCGGCACCGGCCGGGGAGACGGCGCGGGCTGTGGCTCGATCTCCTGCGTCTCCTGATCCATCGCGGGCGGGAAAACGGCCACCGGAGCGGGCTCCTCCTTCCCAAGGGGCGCGGCGGTCACCGCGGCCAGGAGCCGCGCGCGGCCTTCGGGACGCGGCGTCGCCGGCTCCAACCCGGCGGGCAGGAGACCCAGCACCTCCGTGTAGAGCCGGGCCAGCATCTCCGCAGTCTCGTCGGAGGTCTCGCCGGGCTCGTCCGGGACGAGAGGATCCGACCCGCGCTCGAGCGACTCCAGCGCGGCCAGGATGGTACGGTCCTCGGACGAGACTTCCTGGTTCACAGCAGCTCCCGGATTTCGGAGCGCAGCGCGCTCCGCAGCTTTTTCATCGCCAGCAGCGTCCGCGTCTTGACCGTCCCCAGGGGGAGGACGGCGCGGTCCGCGATCTCGGTCTGGGAGAGGCCCTCGTAGAAGGCCATCTCCAGAACCTGCCTCTGCTCCGGCGGCAGCTTGTCCAGCTCGGCCTTCACCCGCTGCCGCCGCTCTCGAAGGAATACGGATTCCAGCCCCTCGGGGGATGCATGGTCCGCCGCCGGGTCTTCGAGATGCGCGGCCTCGTGGACCCGCTCCACCACCTTGCGGCTGCGCAGGCGGTCGATCGCCCGGCTGCGGGTGATCAGCACCAGCCAGGTCGAGACCGACGAGCGTGCCGGGTCGTAGCGGCCGGCGTTGTTCCAGACGTGGAGGAAGACCTCCTGGAGGACCTCCTCGGCGTCGCCGGTATCGGCGGCATGGGCCAGGATGCGGCGGGCGAGCGCGAGCAGACCCGGGGCGTGGCGGTCGTAGAGCTCCGCCAGCGCCTCCGGGCGGCGCTCCAGGATCTGGCGCACCAGGACGGCGTCAGTCGCAGGCCCCGGGGAGCCAGTCGGCGAAGGGAGCGAACCCGTTTCCGGCATCTTGTCGTCGGTGGACAGCTCGCGAGGCGGCCTTAGGATAGCATGAGCCTCATGGACCACCTCACTCCTGGCAGCGGGCCGACCCAGCCCGCCATCCGAGTCATCATGATGCCCAAGGACACCAACGCCCTGGGCACGATTTTCGGCGGCATCATCCTCTCCCACATCGACTTGGCAGGCGCCGTCGAAGCCCATCGCCACATCTCCGGCCGCATGGTCACCGTTGCCATGCGGGAGGTGGTCTTCCATGCCCCGGTCTTCGTCGGCGACCTGGTCAGCTTCTATACGGAGACCGCCCGGCGCGGCAAGACCTCGATCACGGTGCGGGTGATCGTCGAGGCGGAGCGTCGCACCCGCGGCGCGGGCAAGGTCAAGGTCACCGAGGCCGAGGTGGTCTACGTCCACGTCGACCAGAACAATCAGCCGGTCCCGCTCGACGCGCCCCCGGACGCATAGACCACCGGCTCGAACGCCTCGAAACAGCTCCGGCAGCGCGCCTCGTACGACTCGGTGTCCCCCACCTGGAGCTGGGCCGAGCCGCCGGCGATGCGCTGGCTGTAGTGCGCCGGCTCGCCGCAGCGCATGCAGACCGCGTGCATCTTGTCCACGTACTCGGCCAGCGCCAGGAGCCGCGGCATCGGTCCGAACGGCCGGCGCAGGTAGTCGAGGTCGAGGCCGGCCACGATCACCCGCAGCCCGCGGTCGGCCAGCTCGCCGACCAGCTCCACCAGGCCGTCGTCGAAGAACTGGGCCTCGTCGATGCCCACCACCTCGACGTCCACGGCCAGCAGTTGGCGGAGGTCGCCGCTGCAGGCCACGCTCACCGCCTCCAGCTCCCGGTTGTCCCGGGTGATGAGCCGGCACGGGTCGTGCCGGGTGTCGGAACCGGGCTTGAAGACCTGCACCCGCTGGCGCGCGATCGCCGCCCGGCGCAGGCGCCGGACCAGCTCCTCGCTCTTGCCGGAGAACATGCCTCCGGCGATGACCTCGACATGGCCGCGAACGTCGCGGACATTGCGAATCCTCTCGGTGTTGCTGTCCCTGATGTTCACCGGAGAGAATCTACCGCAGCCCGACGGCCCCGCCAAGCCTCTGCTATGATTTACGGTCCTATGACTCCGAATCGCCGCGGCAAGCGGATTTTCTCGTACGACGAAGCCCTGTCCCTGTTCCCCGTGGTGCGGGATCTGACCACCGCGGCGGTGCGGCAGATCGAGGCGTTGACGACGACCGTCGCCAGCCGCGAGGAGATGGACGACCGCCGCCACGACCTGGAGGACGAGCGCGAGCGCATCGTGAACGTCTGGGCGCAGGAGGTGATCTCTCTCGGCTGCGAGGTCAAGGGGCTCTGGCTCGTGGACTGGGACAGCGGCGACGGCTACTACTGCTGGCGCTTCCCGGAGGAGTCGATCGGCTTCTTCCACTCCTATGAGGACGGCTTCGCCGGCCGACTCCCGATCAACTGACGGCTTCGCCGGCCGCCTGCCCATCAACTGAGCTCTTCGGCCACCCTCCGCCGCAGGTCGGCGATCCACGCCTCGGCTTCGCGCCTCCTCGCGGCGCCCAGCTCTGCTCCACGCAGCGTCCGGTAGCGCTCGGCGGCCGGCCCCGGGTCGAGCTGCGCCAGCGCCCGGCCGACCGGCGTCCTCTTCTTTCCCGCCGCCATCAGCCGCTCGGCCGCGGCCACCACCCCGGCCGATTCCAGGAGCACCGCGTCGTGGATCAGCTCCTCCTCGGGACCCCGCGGCTCGTCCGGCAGCCGGCCCAGCCCGGCACGCACCCGCCGGACCAGGATCTCCGGCAGGCCCAGCCCTCGTAAAAACAGGTCGAGCCGGCCGCCCGGAGCGAGCGAGCCGAGGCGGTCCGTCACCCCCTGGAGCAGGAGGAGGAGATCGAGCAGCTCCTCCTCCATTGGGGTCTCTCCCCGGATCGCCTCGACGCGGGCGCGCAGGCGGCCCACCCGGTCGAAGGTCTGGACGCCGTCGAGGCCCGCGTAGAGCGGCAGGACGAGCTGCTCGACCTGGCGCCGGAGACTGGGATCGAGCCCGCTCATCTCTGCCCGAGAAGCTGTTCCAGACGGGCCACGGTCATCCCCTCCAGGCTCTCGGCCACGGCGTCGGCCATCCGCAGCCGGTGCGGCGGATAGGTGTGGGCCACGGCCAGCGTGGAGAGCCCGAGGTCGCCGGCGGCGGCGAGGCCGGCGGGGCTGTCCTCGATCGCCAGCACCTCGTGCGGGTGGAGGAGGCGCTCGGGGAGCGGCGGCAGCGAGTTGAGGCCTTCCAGGGCCCGCCGGTAGCCTTCGGGATCGGGCTTGCCCTCGGTCACGTCCTCGGCCGTGACCAGGACCTTGAAGCGCTCGCGCAGCCCGGCCTGGCGCAGGGCGCTCTCCACCTCCTCGCTGAGAGCGCCGCTGACTATGCCGAGCATCCGGCCGGCGGCGGCCAGCTCGGCGACCAGCTCGGCGGCGCCCGGGAAGAAGGGATAGCCGCTGTGCCGCATGCGCTCCTGGTAGTAGGAGGCCTTGCGCGCGATCAGGCGCATCAGGCGGGGGACGGTCGGCTCCTGACCGGCCTTCTGGAGCACGGCGGCAAAGCACCCCCGGTCGTCCAGGCCGAGGTAGTCGCGGTAGTATTCCTCGGCGGTCAGAGCGATGCCCTCCTCGCCCAGGACGCGCTGGAACATCTCCAGGTGGATGGGCTCGTCGTCCACCAGGACGCCGTTGAAATCGAAGAGGATGGCCCGGATCACGGAGGGATCATATCGCGCCGGGTTTGACAGCCGGCCTCAGGTGTCGTGAAATTACCCCAAGCCCCCGCCTGTTTCGTCAGGGGAGGAGGATCGTCATGAGTATCATGGAAAATGCGCAGCCGATTCAGCCGGCCGAAACTCCCGCGTCACAGCCGGACACCCCGGTCCTGCTGACGCCCAAGGCCGTCGAGATGGTGAGGATCACCCGCGATCAGGAGGGCATCGAAGCCTCCCACGGGCTCCGCATCGCCGTGCGCGGCGGCGGGTGCAGCGGTTTCGAATACGCGCTCGACTTCGAGAACGAGGCGCGGGACAACGACTGGGTCTACGAGCAGAGCGGCCTGACGGTCTATGTGGACGCGGTGAGCGCCCGCTACCTCGAAGGGACCACGATCGACTACGTCATGGGCATGGCCGGCGCCGGGTTCAAGTTCAACAACCCGCAGGCGCGCGGCACCTGCGGCTGCGGCTCGTCGTTCACGGTCTAGTTGTTCCCGAGGGGATGAGCGGCAGCTCCCGGACCTCGGCCGTTCCACCGCCCTCGACCTCCACCCGCGTGCCCGGCTCGGCCGCGCGCTTGTGGAGGATGCCCAGCCCCGCCGTCGTTCCCAGGACCGGGGAGCGGACCACCGTCGTGGCCCTCCCCGCCTCCCGGCCGTCGTGGAGGATCCGGGCTCCCGCCTCCACGTCTCCATCGAACACCAGCCCTCTCAGAAGATTCTGGACGCCGCCGCGGTAGTGGATGCGCGCCACCACCTCCTGCCCCAGGTAGCAGCCCTTGGTGTAGCTGACCGCCTCCTCGATGCCGGTCTCCTGCGGGAAGTTGTCCGGCCCGAAGTCCTGCCCGAAGCGCGGGATGCCGGCTTCAACCCTCAGGATATCCAACGCCTCCGAGCCGATCCGCGTCCCGACGATCGTCTCCGGGTCCGGTGTCCAGATCGTCCAGGCCGGGGCTCCCATGGGGCTCCGGGGCCGGGCGACGAGATCTCCCAGCGCCGCTTCAGCCTGGGGTCCGAGGGCCACGACCGGGGTCAGTCCTTCGATCGGCCGGATCTCCACCCGGTCCGCCAACAGGTACTTGCGGAGGTGGGCCACGATCGGCTCCACCTGGTCGCGATCCACCTCGACCCGCAGCCGATCCTCCCCTGCCTGAAGCACGGCGTCGGCGAGGATGCGGCCCTGCGGGCTCGTGAAGAAGGTGTAGACGCTCGACCCGGGAGCGAGCCCCTTCACGTCGCCGGTCACATAGTTGTGGAGGAAGCGGTTGCGGTCGGCGCCGAGGAGATCGAAGCCCGCGCGCCAGGACAGGACGGCGATTCCGCATCCCTCCCGCAGCGCCCGGTACTGTTCCTCGAGGGTGGATGTCGCGCTCATGGCGCCGAGTCTACTTTCTGCGCTACCATCCGCGAAGCCCAGGAGGCCTCATGGATCCACATTTCGATGGCGTGATCTTCAAGACTCACTCCGGCGAGGTGCGCCGGCGTCTCACCCGGCCCTATCCGCCGTTCCGCATCCTCGACGTCCGGCCGCGTTCGGAGTGGGAGCGCGTCCGCATCCCCGGCTCGATCTCGGCTTCGGACGGCATCACCGGCTTCCCCGAAGGCGCGGATGCCCGCACCGAGTATCTGATCGTCGGCCGGCAGCCGGAAGACCCGGCCATGCGCCGCGCGAGCCTCGCGCTCCGGGACCTCGGCGCCCACCGCGTGGTCGAGATGACCGGCGGCATGATGGAGTGGGAGATGGCCGGCGGTCCCGTCGAGAAGGCCTGACTAGAACCAGTCCTCGACTTCCGTCAGATCCTCGACGACCCGGTCGGCTCCCGCGGACCGCAGCGTTTCGGCCGGAGTCCGGCCCGTGGCGACCGCCAGGACCGGGATGCAGTGCGCCTGGGCGCAGGCCACGTCGTGGACCGTGTCGCCCACGATGAGCGTCTCCTCCGGCCGGAAGCGCCGGCCGAGGATCCTCTCCGCGCGGTCGAGCGCCACCGGCGGCAGGTCCGGGCGGTCCACGGCGTCGCAGCCGAAGGCGCCGAAGGCGAAGTAGCGGTTCAGGTCGAAGCGCGAGAGTTTGGTCCGCGCGCCCGGCTCCCAGTTGCCGGTGACGAGGCCGAGCGCCACGTCGTCCCGCCCCGCAAGGTGCTCCAGGGCCTCGGTCACGCCCGGGAGCAGCCGCATGCGGCTCCGGTCCAGGAGCTGCTCGAGCCGTTTCACATACCCTTCGCGCACCTCGGGCAGCCGGGCCCGGACCTCCTCCTCCGGGACACCGGCCCGGGTCAGCAGGTCGATCACGATCCGCGGATCGGTCTGGCCGGCGAAGTCGAAGGTGTCCACGTTGCCGGCCGTGCCGAAGATCTCCACCAGGGTGTCGGCGAGCGCCGGCCGCACCTGGGGACCGCAGAGCAGCAGTGTGCCGTCGATGTCGAACAGGACGAGGCGCATCACTCCCGCCGGTCTCTCCAGGCGGGAGGCTTCTTGGTCTCCAGGAAGGTGGCGATGCCGTGCTTGCAGTCGGCCGTGGACCGGGAGGCCGCGTTGACCCCGGCGGCGTGGAGGAGCGCCTGGTCGAGCGGCCGGCCGATCACGTCGAGGAGCAGCCGCTTGGTGCGCGCGATCGACTCCGAGCTCGCCGTCTCCAGGATCTCGGCGGCCAGCGCCTCGCCGACCTTCGCCAGGTCCGCCGCCGGGCAGACCCGGTTCACGAGCCCGATCTCCAGCGCCCGGCCCGCCTCCACGAAACGCGGGAAGAGGAGCAGCTCGCGGATGTCCGAGCCCTTGAGCCGCAGCGGCAGGTAGGTGGCGACGAGCGCCGCCACGAAGCCGATCCGCACCTCGCTGTAGAGAAAGCGGGCGTCGTCCGCGGCCACCACGAAGTCGTGCGCCGTGGCGAGGCCGCAGCCGCCGGCCACGCAGGCGCCGTGGACCAGCGCGAGGGTGAGCGCCTCCTGGCGCAGCACCGACTCGAACAGGTCGCGCAGGCGCAGCGAGTCGCGGAGGTTCTCGTCCTCCCCGGCGTCGCGCAGCGCGGCCAGATGCTCCAGGTCGGCGCCGGCCGAGAAGTTCTTCCCGGCGCCGGCGAGGATCACGGCGCGGATGCCCTCGGCCCGCAGCGGCGTCCGGTAGAGCGCGGTCAGCTCCTCGATCATCGCCGGCGACAGCGCGTTGGCCCGGTCCGGATCGGCGAGCGTGACCCATAGGAGGTCGCGGTCGCGCCGGATCGTCAGCCTCTCGTACGACCCTTCGCTCACCGGCGGATCTCCCGCAGCAGCTCGTCCGGGATCTCGACCTCCATCTGGAGGAGCCCCTGGGCGTGCGTCTTGCCCTGGGCGTCGTTCTTCAGGCTCTCGGTGCCGCCGCCGCCCAGCGAGTCCTTGAGCATGAAGTTGAGCGCCAGCAGGTTCGGGACCTCGTAGCGCTCGACCCCGCCGCGGCAGACCTGGCGGAAGTGCTCCGCAACCCGGTCGGCCGTGGCCTGCCCGCGGATCGCCTCGAACAGCCCGGGCGTCTTCGCGATCAGGCCGACGTTGCTCGCGTCGCCCTTGTCGCCCGAGCGGGCGTTGGCCACTTCGTACAGACGGACCTTCATCTCAGATCTCCTCGACCGTGACCTCGATGCGGCTCTCGACCTCTTCGCGCGCCAGCAGGGCGGGCCAGTAGGCCATGATCTCCTGCGCCCGCGGACGGCCGCCGGCGAAGCCGGTCACGCCGGGCGGGCCGGCGGTGATGAGCGGCGCGATCTCCTTGCCGAAACGCTCGACCTTCCCTGGATCGGCGTCGCGCACGCCCAACCGCAGCACCACCTCCGGCGGCTCGGGCGAGCCGTCGAGAATCCCCGGCAGGCAGGCGCCGGTGCCGAGCAGCTCGGTGCTCCGGTTCTCCTCCGGGAACGTGATGCCGGCGCGCTCCAGTCGCTTCCAGACCACCTCCGCAGCGAGCTGCGCCTTCTCGACGGCGCGCGGGCCGGAGAGGGTGATCTGGCCGCTCGCCTTGTGGCCGGCGAGGTAGGAGCCCGACACCTTGAGGAACGGCGTCCTCGGCTTTCCCTGGATACCGAACACCCGCACGCGGTCCGGCCCCTCCTGCTCCAGCCGGATGGAGGTGAAGTCGGCGATCACGTCCGGCGTGATGTACTCCTTCGGGTTGCTCATCTCGTAGAGGAGCTGCTCGGAGACCGTGTCGACCGTGACCATGCCGCCGGTGCCCGGATGCTTGGTGACCGTGAACGTGCCGTCCTCGCGCGCCTCGACCACCGGGTAGCCGACGTTCCAGAGATCGGGGACCTCCCACCAGCGACTGAAGTTGCCGCCGGTGCACTGGGCGCCGCACTCGATGATGTGGCCGGCGATCGTGCCGGCGGCGAGCCGGTCCCAGTCGTCCTCGGCCCAGCCGAACTCGTGGACCATGGGCGCGAGCGCGAGCGCGGTGTCGGTGATCCGGCCGCAGAGGATGATGAGCGCGTCCTGCCGGAGCGCCTCGACCACCGGCCGGGCGCCCAGGTAGGCGTTGGCGCTCATCACCTTGTCCACCTCCGGCGCGAGCGGCTCGCCGGAGTCCATGTTCTTCATCTCGTGGCCGGCCGCGATCAGCTCGCGCAGGCGCGGATGGATGTCGTCGCCCTCGACCACGCCGACCCGGATGCCGGAGACCCCCAGCTCGCGGGCGATCTCGAAGATCTTCTCGCGGCACGCCCGCGGGTTGAGCCCGCCCGCATTGGCCAGGATGCGGACGTTGCGCTCCTTGACCTCGGGCAGCACCCGGCGGATGAAGCCGAGGAAGTCGGTGGCATAGCCCAGGCGGGGATCCTTGAGCTTCTGCCGCATCATGATCGACAGGGTGACCTCCGCGAGGTAATCCATGCCGATGTAGTCGATGGAACCGCCGCGGAGAAGCTCCACGGGCGCGTCCACGTTGTCTCCCCAGAAACCCTGGCCGTTGCCGATTCGGATCGATCTCATAAGCCGCGCAAGACTAGCACGACGGACGCCGGGGACGGGGAGGCCGGGCGGCCACCTGGGACCTCCTTCCTTCTCTCCGGGTCGCGTGCTAGAATGCCGCCATGCCTACGGACCAGCAAAAACACGTTGCGCCACGTGCCTCGGCCCGGGAGATCTCGCAGGCCGTCGGTGTGACGGCGACGGACCGTCGGATCGTCCGGAAGGTTCTGCTGGAGATGGGCTACCTTCCGGAGCCCGCCCCGCCGGCCAGGCCCCGATCCAGCAGCGCTTCCAAGGCCGGCTCCCGCTGATCCCGTTCCCGTGCAGCCCGAGGCCTCGCCGGACCAGCAGAGCGTCTTCCTGAACGTCCCCTTCGACCGGGAGTACGCGGATCTCTTCGTGACCCTGATCGCCGCGCTCACAGGGCTCGGCCGCAAGCCTCGTTGTGTCCTGGAGGTCCCGGCTGCCGGCAGGGACCGCCTCGATCGGATCTTCCAGCTCCTCTCCCGCTGCGGCACCTCGGTTCACGACCTCAGCCGCGTGTCGCTCTCGGGTGCTCTCGCGGTGCCGCGCTTCAACATGCCGTTCGAGCTGGGGATCGCCTATTGCCTCTCGAAGCACTCCGACCACCGGTTTTTCGTCCTGGAGGAACAGACCTTCCGGCTGCAGGCCACGTTGAGCGACCTGAACGGCCGCGAGGGTCGGGTTCTTGCATATCGTTTTCGTCGAAAGGAGAGAGTGCATGGGCACGTCCAAAGAGAGAGAGAAGAAAAAGAACGGCGACTCTGCCGATATCTCGCAGGAAGAGTTCCTCAAAGGGCTGAACGTCGACCTGGCCCACGAGTACGCGGCGGTCATCACCTACCGCACCTATGCCAGCCAGGTGCAGGGCCAGTGGCGGATGGAGCTGCGGCAGTTCTTCGAGGCCGAGATCCCGGACGAGCTCGGCCACGCCCAGATCCTGGCCGACAAGATCGTCGCCCTCGGCGGCATCCCCACGACCGAGGCGGCCCCGGTCAAGCCCGGTCGCGACGCCAAGGAGATGCTCCGCAACGCTCTCGAAGACGAGATCGAAACCATCGACCGCTACGTCCTCCGCAGGAAGCAGGCCGAGCAGCTCGGTCATTACGGCTTGGCCGTCGAGTTCGACGACCTGATCCGCGACGAGAGCACCCACCGCGACGAGATCAACCTTATCCTGAAGCGCTGGGACACCGGCTAGCCTTGCCCCTCCTGGCTGGGGCGCGGCCGGCCGCGCCCCAGCTTTCAGCCTCCTCGGCCTCAACCGCTCCTTGATCAGGCATACAATGAAAGGAGCACGTTCTTGTGAGAGAGAGGAGGCTCGCATGGCGTCCCGACGGCTGGAGGATCTGGTCCCTGAAGCCCAGGCGATGGCGAAGGAGCACATCCTGCGCTGCGCCGACGCAGGCTTCGAGCTGCTGATCTACTGCACCCTGCGCGACGCGCACGAGCAGGCCCGGCTCTTCCGCCAGAGCCGCACGAAGGAGCAGGTCCAGAAGAAGATGGACCAGCTCACCTCCCGGGGCTTCCCCGCCCTGGCGAAGATCCTCAAGGAGGTTGGACCGCAGAAGAGCGGACCCAAGGTCACCAACGCCGGGCCGGGCGAGTCGTTCCACCAGTACAACCGGGCCTACGACTGCGTGCCCGTCGTCCAGGGCAAGCCGATCTGGAGCCCCAACGGCGAAGGCGCGGCCCTCTGGGAGAAGGTCGGCAAGCTGGGCAAGAAGTGCGGCCTCGAATGGGCCGGCGACTGGACCACCTTCCGCGAGTTCCCGCACTTCCAGCTCACCGACGGCAGGGACGTCGAGGACCTCATGCGGGAGCGCTTCGGCACGGCTTCCGCCGCTCCGCCCGGCGCGCTGGGGATCGGCGCTCCCAGGATGGCCGCCTCGCCGGAGTCCGACGCCCTGCGCGGCGCCCTCGGCGAGGCCAACACCATTTTCCTGGTCTTCGGCAACCAGGCCGGCGCAAGCCCCAAGGACGTCCGCAAGATCTTCGACCTCGCGACCCTCGTGGCCAAGGGCGTCTTCCCCGAGGTCTGGAGGACGTTCCTGGTCCAGGGTCCCGCCGCCCTGGACCAGGATCTCGCGAGCCTCGTCTGGCCCGGAGGCGACACCTCGCCGGCCGTGCTCCTGAAGCTCGGGACCGGCCTGAACCGCCAGCGCGCCCGCGGCTTCCGGCTCGACGAGCTCCCCGACGCCACGGCCGTCGCCGAGGCGTTCTCCCAGGCTTGAGGAAACCGCGATGACCCGGAGAACCGCATTCCTCCTGCTCGGCCTCGCCACCCTCTTCCCCGGCCTCGTCCATGCGGCGGACGCCCCCCGGCAGAAGGGGATCCTCTCGCGCGCCATCGTCCTGGTCGAGGAGCCCGAGGAGAAGAAGGGTTCCTACCCGATGCCGTTCGGCACGACTCCGCAGGACGTGGACATCAACTCCACGGTCCGCGTCCGCATCTCCACCGACGAGCTTCTGGCCGGCCTGTCCGGCAGCCCCCTCCTCACCCCCGCCGCCCAGGAGACCGTGACCCTCCGCAAGAGCGCGGAGGAGCTGAAGAAGGCCGACGCCCATCTCCAGCAGGCCATCGCGGACGCCACGCAACTGACCCGGCTCGTCGCAGAGGGCCGGCGGGACAGTCCCGAGTTTCAGCAGATCGCCGCGGGAGCCCAGGCGGGCCTCTCCGCCCTGTTCCAGATCATGAAGGGCTACCGGGAGGCGCTCGAAGCCTCGCCGCGCCCGGAGATCCGGCAGCACGCCGCCGAGGTGCGGGCCACTTCGAATGCCGTCCTGGTGCAGCCCCAGGCCCGCTTCGCCTACGCCGCCTTGGTGGTCGCGGAGATCCGCTGGACGCTGGGGCAGCTCGACGCCGCCCGCACCCGGCTGGAGGCTGCCTCGCCGAGCCTCGCCCTCATCCTCTCCGCCTCGCTGATCCGGCCGGACGGCACGACCGAGGTCGGCCTGCCCCATTACAACGACATCCCGATCGGCGTGCCGAAGAGCGTGGACAAGCTGAGCCTCGCGCTGACCCCGGAGCAGATCGCTCTTCAGGAGGACGCGGCGGCGCTCGCCCAGGTCCTCAACAACGCCGTCGCCGGCAGCGCCGACCTGCGCGAGGCCGTGCGCGCCCTCTTCGCCGCCCAGGGCGTCGATCTCCAGTCGCTCAAGGACGCGCTCGACCGGGTCCAGGAGGATGCCGAGGCCCTCCGCGCAACCAACTGGAGCCAGATCGGAACCAGCCTCGAGGCGCGGCTCCAGACCGCGCTCCGCAAAGCCGCGCCCGACGAAAGCGAGATCCTCGAAGATCGCCTCATCCCCGAGGCCAAGACGCTCCAGTCGCGGACGCGGGGACTCCAGACGACGCTCGCCGGTCTGATCCTCAGCGTAAAGACCCTGCAGTCGAGCCTCGCCGAGGCCTCCGAGCAGGACCCGGTGGGGCAGATCATCGCCCTCCTCACGGTCGCCCAGGTCGGCTCCGATCTCGTCTCCGGCGAGATCTTCCGGACCTTCAAGGCCGAGCTGGAGGACTGGTCGAAAGCCGTCTCCTCGCTCCAGGAGCAGGTGGGCGAGTTCTGGACCGCCGCGGAAGACCTGCCCGAGACGACCCGGGACGAGATCACGGAAGTTCTGAGCCAGGCCGCCGAGGACCAGCTCGGCGCCCTGAATACGCACCTGGCCGAGCTGCGCGACGCGGCCGGTCAGGTCGGCGACCAGCTCAAGTCCCTGCTCGCGGACTTCAAGGGCGCGCCCGCTCTCGCGGCGGCCCTCGACCAGCCGCCGCCCGACACCTCGTTCCGGGTGGTCTTCCAGGAGATCAAGGACACCTGGCTGGACATCCGCACGCTGAACCCGAGAGCCGAGGACGACGTCGTGGTCGTGCGGGCCTGGCTCTACAGCATGAAACCCTCCGCGGACGACCCCGACAAGCTGGTCGAGGGCGAGGAGCTGGACAGCGACCTGCAGCAGCTCCGGCTCCTGCGCTTCGGCTGGTTCTCGAACCCGGCGGTCGGAGTCGTCTACATGAGCTCGCTCAACGATCTGGCTCAGGACGAAGACGGCGAGGAGAAGCAGGTCCGCGCCTTCGCGCCGCAGATCTCCTGGCTCCTGCGCCACCGCGCCTGGCGGACGCCGACCGCGGAGCCGGTCGCGTTCCGCTTCCAGCCGAGCTGGTGGCACTCGCTGTCCCTGGGCATCCACACGCTCTCGCTGGACCTCGACAACGACAACCAGCAGGAGCTGGGGCTGGGGGTCAGCGTGAGCCTCTTCAACAACTTCCTGCAGATCGGAGGGGGTTGGGACGTGAGCCTGGACGACGAGCCGTACGTCTTCCTCGGCACCCGGCTCCTCGACCTCGCGAGGAGCCTGGGGGTGAGCCGCAAGCCGGCGGCGCCCGAGGAGTAGAGCTACCGCCCCCGGGCGACCCCGAGGTACGCCTCGGCCGCCCGCACGTAGTGCCAGACGTCGTCGGGATTCCGGGCGAGCGCCTTGGCGTAGAGCTCCTCGCCCTTGTCGCGCTGGCCATTGCGGATGTACCAGGAGCCGACCTCGGACTGGCCGGTGTCGTCCTTCGGGCTGGCCGCGAGCGCCTTCTGGTAGCAGGACTCCGCCTTGTCGTTCTCGCCGGCCTCGGCGTAGACGTCGCCGATCCTCTGCCAGTCGCTGCCTTCCGGCTTCCTGCCCGTGACCTTGTCGAAGAGCGCCTGTCCCTTCGCCTTGTCGCCCGACAGGTAGTACACGCGGCCGACCCCGATCATCTCCCACGAGCCGCCGCCAGCCAGCCGCTCGGCCTCCGCCAGCGCGGCCGACCCGGCCTCCTTCGGCGCCTTGCCTTGGAAAAGAGAGACACCGGCGGGATTGTCCTTGGCGAGCAGCCCCGCCCCGAAGCCGAGCACGAGGCAGACCGCGGATGCGGCGATCACGTTTCCGTGTTTCATACGTCCCTCCTTTGGAGGGACTCTATCCCAGCCCTACGTCTGCAGCACCCCGGTCCGGAACTCCGGCACGTGCGGGTTCGCCGCGGCGCAGGCGAGCGAGGCGGCGATCACCTCCCGGGTCTGCGCCGGGTCGATGATGGCGTCCACCCAGAGACGCGCGGCGGCGTAGCGGGGGTTCATGGCGGCGTCGTAGCGCGCCTTGATCTCCGAGAGACGGGCCTGCTTCTCCTCCTCCGAGACGTCCGCGCCGCGGTTCTTGAGCTGGATCGAGAGGAGCGTCTTGCTCGCCTGGTCGCCGCCCATCACCGCGATGGCCGCCGAGGGCCAGGCGTAGAGGAACCGCGCTCCGTACGCCTTGCCGCACATCGCGTAGTTGCCCGCGCCGTAGGAGTTCCCGACGAAGAGGGTGATCTTCGGCACCGTCGAGTTCGCCACCGCGTTCACCATCTTAGCGCCGTCCTTGATGATGCCACCGCGCTCGGCCCGGCTGCCGACCATGAAGCCGGTCACGTCCTGGAGGAAGAGGAGCGGGATCTTCTTCTGGTTGCACAGCTCCACGAAGCGCGCCCCCTTGTCCGCCGACTCCGAGTAGATGACGCCGCCGATCTGCAGCTCCTTGTCCGACGGGCCGGTGCCGGTCTTGCGCGGCACGATCGAGCGCTGGTTGGCCACGATGCCCACCGCCCAGCCGCCCATCCAGCCGGTGCCGCAGACCAGGGTCTGGCCGTAGGTCGCCTTGTACTCGTCGAGCTCGCTGCCGTCGAGCAGACGGGCCAGCAGCTCGTGGGTGTCGTACGGCCGGGAGCGGTCGATCGGCAGGAGCCCGTAGAGGTCCTCGGCCGGATGGAGCGGCTCGACCGGCTCGCGCCGCGCGAAGGGAGCGCGCCCGCCTTCCGCGAGCTGGGCGAACTGGCTGCGGATCTTCTGCAGGCAGGAGAGGTCGTCCGGATGGCGGTGGTCCACCACGCCGGAGATGTCGCACTGGACGAGCGCGCCGCCCAGCTCCTCGTTGTCGATCCTCTCGCCGATCGCAGCCTGCACGAGGTGGGAGCCGGCGAGGAAGATCGAGCCGGTGCCCTCCACGATGTGCGACTCGTCGCTCATGATCGGCAGGTAGGCGCCGCCGGCCACGCAGGAGCCCATGATGGCCGCCATCTGGAAGACCCCTTCGGCCGAGAGGCGGGCGTTGTTGTAGAACGCCCGGCCGAAGTGCTCGCGGTCCGGGAAGATCTCATCCTGGAGAGGGAGGAAGACGCCCGCCGAGTCCACCAGGTAGACGATCGGCAGCCGGTTTTCGAGCGCGATCTCCTGGGCCCGGAGCACCTTCTTGCAGGTCAGCGGGAACCAGGCGCCGGCCTTGACCGTGGCGTCGTTCGAGACCACGACCACGTCGCGGCCGTGGATCTTGCCGATGCCCGTGACCACGCCGGCCGCCGGCGCGCCGCCGTACTCCTGGTAGAAGCCGTGGGCCACCCAGAGCCCGAGCTCGAGGAACGGCGCGCCGGGGTCGCAGAGCGCCTCGACGCGCTCGCGGGCGGTCATCTTGCCCTGGGCCCGCTGCTTGTCCTGCGCCTTGAGGCCGCCACCCTGCCGGATGACCTCCTCCTCCTCGCGCAGCCGCTCCACCTCCCGCCGCCAGTGCTCCGACTGGCGCTCGAACGCCTCGTTCCGCTTCGCCTTGCTTTCCAGGATCGCCACCGTGTCCTCCTTGCTTCCTCAGGGCCGGGGGATTATACGGGCAGAGCCGGCCCGGATCTTGCTCTGCAATGCAGAGGAACCAGCGGATACGCCGACGGCGTACCCGGGAGACCGTCCACCGACAAAGGAGAACTACATGGCTTACGACGACGTCTTCGAAGGACGCTGGAAGCAGTTGAAGGGTGACGCGAAGCGTTTCTGGGGCAACCTCACGGACGACGACCTGGACCGCTCGGAAGGCAATCGCGACAAGCTCGTCGGCGCCCTCCAGGAGCGCTACGGGTGGGAGAAGGTCCGGGCGGAGTCCGATTTTGACCGCTTCCTGGACTCGGTGCGCACCCCGGCAGGGTCGCGGGCCGACTGAGCCCTACCCCGGCTCAGGATCAACGGGGCGGCCCCAGGCCGCCCCGTTTGCTACCATCCCCCTCCATGAAGGTCCGCCTCCTCGCCTTTGCCAGCGCCGGCGACGCGCTCGGCGCCACCGAGCTCGAGATGGAGTTGCCGGACGGCAGCCGCGTCGCCGACCTGCGGGTCCTGCTCGACCGGGACCACCCGGCGCTCGGCCCGCTCTGGCCCCGCCTCGCCGTCGCGGTCGACGGCCGGATCTCCGGACCCGACGCACCGCTTTCGGAGGGCGTCGAGGTCGCGCTCCTGCCGCCCGTGTCCGGAGGAAGCGGCCGGACCGGGCTCGTGGACGAACCGATCGACGTGGATGGGGCGGTCCGGAGCGTCGAGGATCCCGGTTTCGGCGCGGTGGTGACCTTCCTCGGCACGGTCCGCAACCACCACGCGGGCCGGCAGGTCGGGAAGCTCACCTATACGGCCTACCGCCGCATGGCCGCCGACGCACTGGCCCGCATCGCCTCGGAGCTGGAGGCCGCCACGCCGGTGCGGGTGTCGATCGTCCACCGTCTCGGAGACGTGCCGGTGGGAGAGCCGAGCGTGGTGATCGCCGTGGGCTCCGCCCATCGCGCCGCCGCCTACGACGCCAGCCGCACCGCGCTGGAGCGCCTGAAGGCCGAGGTCCCCATCTGGAAGCGCGAGCACTACGCCGAGGGCGAATCGGTCTGGCGAGAGGAAGAGCCGCTTCTGGCCGGACAGTAGAGCTCAGAGCCGCAGAAGGATCCGGAGCCGGTCCTCAATGATCTCCAGGGTCTCGCTCCTCACGAGGCCGAAACGCTTCAGGAGCCGCTCCTTCGAGATGGACCTCACCGCCTCGCAGAGAGCAGCGCTCTCGACGGCCAGGCCGCCCTGCGGCGGCGAGATGCGGACGTGCGACGGGATCGGGCGAAGTCGGGATGTGATCGGCAGGGCGATCACCAGCCCTGCCGGACCCCGGTTGAAAAGGTCGTCGGAAATGACGAGAACCGGCCTGGTTCCGGCCTGCTCGTGACCGCGGACCGGGTCGAGTTGGGCCAGCCAGACCTCACCTCGGATCGGTGCGTTCAACCGTCACCCCCTCTTCCGTCCAGGTTTCCGCCTCGGGCAGCCCGTCGGGAAGGGCTTCCCAGGAAGCCCGCTCCGACTGGATCTCGCTCCAGGCTTCCGGATCGGCCCGCAGAGCGGCGTAGGCGTCGTTCACGTCCTCCAGGAAACGACGGCGGCGGTACTCCTCGACCGCCCTCTCCAGAATGGCCTGCATCGACAGGCGCTCCGTCTGCGCCATTTCCCGGAGAACCTGGTGCGTATGCTCGTTGATGCGGACGACCATCGGTAAACCTCCTTGTCTACAGAAAAGTATACCCGCCTGGAAGCGCGAGCACTACGCCGAGGGCGAATCGGTCTGGCGAGAGGAAGAGCCGCTTCTGGCAGAGCCGTAAAGGCGGAGTTGCGACAGGCAACGTTGAGTCGCAACCAGGAAACGTTGAGTTGCAACAGAGAAGCCTGCATCGCGACAAAATCGACTTCCCTGTTGCGATTCAATCTTCTCCGTTGCAATTCCACCTTCTCTGTCGCAAGTCAAGGTTCTCTGTCGCAACACAACCTTCTACGCGGCGATACAACCGTTCTCCGGCACGGCAGAAGGTTCAATCGCGCCAGAGAAGGTTGAATTGCGACAGAGAACGTTGAGTTGCAACGGAGAAGTCTCTGTTGCGACAAGGAAGCTTCTGTTGCGACAGAGAACGTTCTATTGCGACAGAGAAGCCGGCGACGCGATCCCGGAACGTTCCTACGGGACAAACGGGCGGTCTTCGCGCTGGCCGAGCAGCCAGAGCCGGAAACCGGCTTCCAGCGCCAGCCAGGACTTTCCCAGCTTCTCCCGAAGCCTTTCGGGCTCCGGCTGTCTGCCGCCGGCCACCTCGGAGAGGAAGGCGCGGAAGCCGGGGGCGAGATCTCCCTGCTCTCCCTGGAGCAGATACCGGATGAAGAACGACGCCTGGGCGTAGTTTTGTTCCCCCCGCTGGCGGACGAAGTCCTTCCATTCGAGGCCGAGAAGCTCGGGCAGCGGCCGGAGCGCGCCGGTGTCGGCGGCCTGGATGAGGTTCTGGAGCGCCGCGCGGGCGCCGTGCATCTCGATCCTCCGGCCGGCCTGGATCGTCAGGCCGCCGAGCGTGTCCGGGATCAACCGCCCCGAAGGATCGATCCGCGACTGGGACAGGTCGTCCGCGATCCCCTCGTCGAGCCAGCTCGGGAGCGCCGGACCGACGGCGCGCCGGGTGAGGAGGTGGGCCAGCTCGTGGACCAGCGTCGCGCCCACCTCCGCCCCGGGCCGGCCGGCGTCCCAGAGCGCCACGATGCCGAGCGCGGTGTGGCCGATGGCGGGCAGGCCGGCCAGATCGGCGTCCTCCTCCAGGAAGGCCCGGTAGGCCGCTTCCCGCTCGAAGAGGATGACCACCTCGGCCGGCTCCCCGACCGGCGGGACGCCGTAGCGGGAGCGGTAGATCGACTCCAGCCCGCCGGCCAGCCGATCGAGGAACGCCAGGCGGTTGGGATCGCGCACGTCGGTGTACAGGAGGTAGGGTCCCAGCCGGCCGCCGGCCTCCGGCCCGGCGAGGCGGGCCCGGGCGAGCGCGAGCCGCTCCGGGTCCGGCTGGCGGCCGGCCACCGGCAGCACCGGGTCGGGATCGCTCCCGAGCGGCGGCTCGGAGCCGGACCACTTCGGGTCAGGCACCCAGCCGGCCACGTCCCCGTAGGCGACCTTCACCCAGCCCGGCGCGCGCCCCTCCACCTTGAGGACGCCCACCTTCTGGAGCGCGACGACCGGGGCCGCCGCGAACCGGGGCTCGGAGCGCAGCGCGAACCCCGGCTTGACGATCACCCGCTCGACCCCTTCCGGCTGCAGGTCGGCCGGAAGCTCGACCTGCGGACCCGGCTCCGGCCGGCGCGGAGCCAGGCGGAGCGGCGCGGAAGGCTGCTCTGCGACCTCTCCGCCGGCGCCTTCCGCGGGGATCGCGAACGGATCGGGTCCGGGCTTGAGGCGCAGGTCCTCGACCACCAGCCCGATCCACGGCCAGTCCGCCACCGGATCCAGGAGCGGGGACTCTGGGTGGCGGACCAGCCAGACGGTGCCGGCGGTCAGGCCGGCCAGCACCATCCAGGCGACGACGGCAACGACTCGCCGCATGAAGCCAGTTTAGTCCCCTATCCTCCGGTCGCGGTACGGTAGAAGGTCGCGATATCGCGCTTCAGCTTCTCGCGCTCGACCTTGCGGATGTACATCATGTGCCCGGCCTCGTAGAAGGCCATGCTCACCCGCTCGGCGTAGCCGGGGTCGAAACCGATATGGCCGAAGGTGTACTGGGTCGCGAAGTAGGGGGTGGCGAGGTCGTAGTAGCCGTTGCCCACGAAGACCCGGAGCGCGGGGTTGCGGGCCATGGCCTCGCGCAGATCCTCGGCCACGTTCACGTAGCGGCCTTCGAAGTCGCCGAAGCTCCAGGGGTGCACGCGGCCGGTCAGGATCTCGTACGGCAGGTCGCTCTCGAACCCGAGGTCGTGCCGGACGTAGTCGTTGAGCACGCCGGAGAACGGTCCGAGGATCGCGGCGTAGCTCGGATCGAACTCCGGCTCCTCGCCGGAGGACGCCAGGTCGAGGCCTTCGAAGCGGCTGTCGAGGCGGCCGACCGTCCGGCGCTCGGAGCGCATCAGCTCCTTGGTGAACGGGAAGATGACCGGCCGCAGGTTCACCGACTCGACGTACCCGATCGACAGTCCGGTGAGCCGGGCGAGGGTCTCGGCCACGGCGCGCCGCCGCTCCGGCGCCAGGTTGTTCCCCTGGGCGAGAGCCAGCGTGTAGTCGGTCAGGGCGAAGCGCTCGGCCTCGGCGAGCGCCTTGTGAAGGTCGGCCTGGAGGTCGGCCGGCAGCTTCTTGTGGTACCAGGCGGTGGCGGTGTAGGTCGGCAGGAAGAGCGGGTACGGCAGGTCGTTGCCGACGTCGAAGCGCGCGGTCGCGAAGTTGAGGATCGAGGAGAGCAGGACCACGCCGTTGAAGTACATCCCGTAGCGTTCCTGGAGGTAGTTCACCAGGGCGGCGGAGCGGGTGGTGCCGTAGCTCTCGCCGGCCAGGAACTTGGGCGACGACCAGCGGCCGTAGCGGCTCGCGTAGAGATGGATGAGCTGGCCGACCGACTCGACGTCCTCCCGCAGGCCGTGGAACTGGCCCGGCTTCTCGCCGGGGGCCGGGCGGCTGTAGCCGGTGATCACCGGGTCGATGAACACCAGGTCGGTGAGGTCGAGGAGCGACTCGCCGTTGTCCTCCAGGCGGTAGGGCGGCGGCGGCGCGGTGCCTTCCTCCCCCAGCACCACGCGCCGGGGGCCGAACGCGCCCATGTGGAGCCAGACCGAGGACGAGCCCGGCCCGCCGTTGTAGGTGAAGGTGATCGGCCGCTTCGCGAGGTCCTGCACGCCGTCGCGGGTGTAGGCCACGAAGAACATGGACGCCTTGGCCTTGCCGTCCTCGTCCCGGAGGACCAGGGTCCCGGCCGTGGCCGTGTAGGCGAGCGAAGCGCCGCCGATCACGGCCTTGTGCTTCGTGGCGACGACCTGGTCCTTGACCTCCACGGGCTTCGCGGGGGCCTGCTCGTTGTCAGGACGCTCAGGACGGCCCTGGGCGGCGACACTTCCCCCAAACAGCAGGACGAACGACAGCAGCAAAAGACTTTGGCGCAAGATCGAACCCTCCTTCAGGTCAGGTAACGATCCTATACGCTGAAGGAGGTCCGGAGTTCCGGCCTAATAGCGAGAGACTGTCGGATCGACCTGCTGGCTCCAGGCGTCGATGCCGCCCTCCAGGTTGATGGCGCGCTTGAAGCCCATCTGGCGCAGGAACTGGACGGCCCGGGCCGAGCGCATGCCGTGGTGGCAGTGGGCCACGATCGTATCCGCCGGGTCGAGCTCGCCGAGCCGGTCCTGGAGCTCCTGGAGCGGGATCAGGGTCGAGCCCTCGATCCTCGCGATGTCGTACTCCTGCGGCGTGCGCACGTCCAGGATGGTGATCTCCTGCCCGTCGTCCAGCCGCTGCTTCAGCTCGCCCGCCGTCATCTCGAAGTCGTCGCTCATCCCGCTCTCCGGCTGCGGGGCGATCCCGCAGAACTGGTCGTAGTCGATCAGGCCGCGCTGCGTCGGGTGCTCGGAGCACACCGGGCACTGCGGGTCCTTGCGGAGCTTCAGCTCCCGGAACTTCATCCTGAGGGCGTCGAACAGCACCAGCCGGCCGATCAGCGGGTCGCCCACTCCGGCGAGCAGCTTGATGACCTCGTTCGCCTGGAGCGAGCCGATGATCCCCGGCAGCACCCCGAGCACCCCGCCCTCGGCGCACGACGGCACCAGGCCCGGCGGCGGCGGCTCCGGGAAGAGGCAGCGGTAGCACGGCCCCTTCGCGCCCCAGAACACCGAGACCTGGCCCTCGAAGCGGAAGATCGAGCCATAGACGTTCGGCTTGCCGAGCATCACGCAGGCGTCGTTCACCAGGTAGCGGGTCGGGAAGTTGTCCGTGCCGTCGACCACGAGGTCGTAGTCCTTGAACAGGTCGAGCGCGTTGGCCGACTCCAGCCGGGTCTCGTGCGGCACCAGCTCGATGTGCGGGTTGACGCCGTGCAGGCGGTCGAGCGCCGCCTGGATCTTGGGCCGGCCCACGTCCTGCTGGCCGTAGAGCACCTGGCGATGAAGGTTGGTCTCGTCCACCACGTCGAAATCGACCAGCCCGAGCCTGCCGACGCCGGCGGCGGCGAGATAGAGCCCGAGCGGCGAGCCCAGGCCGCCGGCGCCGATCATCAGCACCTTCGAGGCCTTGAGCTTGCGCTGGCCGGCCGTGCCGATCTCCGGCATGATCAGGTGCCGGCTGTAGTGCCGGATCTCGGCCGGGGTGAGCTCGGGCAGGGTCTCGGTTTCGGTGGCCGTCGGCGCGCCGCCGGCGCCCCCGGCGATCGACGGGATGATGACCAGCGTGTCGCCCGGCGCAACCGGCGTCTGCTGGCCCTGGAGATGCCGCACGTCCTCGTCGTTCAGGAACACGTTGACGAAGCTGCGCAGGGTCCCCTCGTCCGTGAACAGGTGGCGCCTGACTTGCGGGAACCTCCCGGCCAGGGCGGCCATGGCCTCGCCCACCGTGCCGCCGTCCACCTGGACCTCGCCCTGCTCGCCGGTGAAGCGGCGCAGGGGGGTCGGGATCTGGATCGTGACGCTCATCAGACGGCCTCCTTGTGGACTCCCAACGGCGATCGGAAGCTGCCGATTCCCTGGTCGACGACCTCCTCGTCGTAGCCCTCGCGGTCGTCGGCCAGGCGCCAGCTCCGCGTCTCGACGACCTTGCGCTTCTCCACCGAGACGATCAGGTAGGACATCCCCGGCCAGGCGTGCTCGCGGTCGAAATCGCTCGGCCGCGCCGGGTGGTCCGGATGGGAGTGGTAGTAGCCCACGACGTCCAGGCCCAGGGCGCGCGCCTCCTTGTGCGCCGCGAGCACCGTCTCGGGGTTGATCAGGAAGCGGTTGTGGCGGCTGTCCTGACGCTCGTTGCCGACCGAGAGGACCCGTTCGATGACAGTGGTGTCCTCCGAGGTGCTGCCGATCAGGACGCCGCAGCACTCGTCGGGATAGGCCACCGAGGCGTGGCGACCGATGGTCTGCAGGTGGCGGGCGGAGATGACCAGGCGGTTCATGCGTGCGATTCCTCCCAGAACCGGTCCGACAGATACTTGTCCGCGTTGTCGCAAAGGACCGTGACGACGGTGCCGTTCTGCAAGTCCAGCGCCACCCCCAAAGCCGCTGCCACGTTCGCGCCGGAGGAGATGCCGACCAGCAGCCCGGCCTCGCGGGCGAGCCGTTTGACCATGGCGTAGGCCGCCTCCGTCGGGAGCTCGCGCGCCTCGTCCGCCAGGGCGGGATCGTAGATCGGCGGCACGATCGCGGAGTCCATGTGCTTCATCCCCTCCAGTCCGTGGAACGGCGAGTCCGGCTCGACCGAGACCAGCCGGACGCCAGGGTTCCTCTCTCTCAGGAAGCGTCCCACACCCATGAAAGTGCCACTCGTGCCGAGCCCGGTGACAAAATGGCTGATCTCCCCGCCGGTCTGCTCCCAGATCTCGGGCCCGGTCGTGCGGTAGTGGGCCTTCCAGTTCTCCGGATTCGAGTACTGGTCCAGGTAGGCCCAGCGCTCCGGCTCGGCCTCGACCATCCGCCGGGCTTCGAGGATGGCGCCGTCGCTGCCGGCCAGGGGGTCGGTCATGCGCAGCTCCGCGCCGTAGGCCCGGAGGATGCGCTTGCGCTCGGGGCTGGCGCTCTCCGGCAGGCAGAGGGTGACCGGGATGCCGAGCGCCGAGCCGATCATGGCGTAGGCAATGCCGGTGTTGCCCGAGGTCGCGTCGAGCAGTCTCCGGCCGCCCTCGAACAGCCCGCGGGCCTGGGCGTCGCGGACCATGGCGAGCGCCGGCCGGTCCTTGACCGAGCCGCCCGGGTTCGCCAGCTCGGCCTTGGCGAGCAGGCGCACGCCGGGGCCGGCCAGGAAGGAGAGATCGAGCATCGGCGTGCCGCCGACGAGGTCGAGGACCCCTACTGGACGTACGCGTACCATCGGACGTCCACCAGGGAGGCCACCACGGACGCCGCGGTGAGGAGCAGGCAGACGAGCGCCGCCGCGGTGTGGCCCGGGCCCTCCGGCTTCTCCGGCGCGAGCGCGAGGCCGGTCAGGAAGCCGCCCGCGAAGCCGCCGAGGTGGGCCCAGTTGTCCACCCGCGGCATGATGAACCCGAAGACGATCATGTAGAGCGCGTAGCTCCAGGCCTGGCGCCGCATCGCGTGGCTGCCGGTGCGCCGGCCGTAGGCCACCGCCGCGCCCAGGAGGCCCAGGATGGGCGCCGACGCGCCGACCGTGAGATGGGCGCCGCCGAGGAAGGTCCCGTCGAGCCCGGGCAGGAAGTGGCCGACCGAGCTGCTCATCAGGAACCCGGTGATCGACGAGAGGGCGTAGATCACCACCATCCGGCTGGCGCCGTAGAGCTCGGCCGTGGCCGGGGCGAGCATGCGCAGCCAGTAGAGGTTGAAGAAGATGTGGATGAGGTCGCCGGGCAGCCAGCCGGCGGAGAGCACCGTCCACCAGCGGCCGAGCTCGAAGACCGGGATGGCGCCGGACGCGCCGAAGCGGATCAGCGCCTCGCCCGTCGGCGGCAGGATCTGGAAGCCGCGGAAGAGCTGGATCGCCTCCGGCGAGCTCATGCCCATCACCGCGATCATGGCCATGTAGAAGAACACGCAGCCGCCGGTGACGATGGTCTCGAACGGCCAGCGCCGTCCGATGCCGCCGAGCACCGTGGTGAGCCCCCACAGGCCCGGTTTCCTGCGGCCGCAGTACGGGCACTCGTCGGCCGAGACGCCCACCAGCCTGCCGCAGGACGGACAGAGGATCGATCCGGTCCGGTTCGCCATGGGGTTACTCTATATCGTACCCTTGGCATGAAGGAGCACGGAGCATGGACGCTGATTTTCTGGTGCTGAAGGTGCGGGACCACGCGGGCTCGCTCGGCGAGCTGTCGGAAGGCGAGTCGCTGCCGCTCGGCAGCCGGGCCGAGGTGCGGAAGGCGCTCGAAAACGCCCTGCCGTCGATCGACTGGGACGGGTCCTCCGGGCTGTGGTGGAGCGGCGAGACCTTCTCGATCGAGGTGGTGCTCCCGCCCGATGCGAACGGCGCGACCGATGCGACCGATGCGAACGTCGCGGAGGACGCCGTGCGCTCGCTCACGCTCAAGGCGCGGCTCAACCCCGCCCTGTCGGCCGGCCCCTGGCTGCGCTCCGACGAAGCGGAGCTGGAAAGCTTCCTCCTGGCGCTCTGCGATCCCCAGGACTGGAGCCTGTTCGAGCTCGGCAGCGGCCGCCTCTACGAGCTCGGCGACGAGCCCGGGGAGCGCGGCTCCGGCTCCGTCCTGCGCACGGCCGGCCTCGCGAGCTGATCCGGGGCCCGGTCCGTCCGGGCGCGATTCTTGCGAAGGTCAGGAGGGCCATGAGACCGCTCGATTTCCAGCCTCCACCGGACTCCGACCGCCGCGAGCGCGACCCGCGCGAGCCCTTCCAGCCGCCCGCCGAGAAGGACCCGGAGCGGCGCGAGGAGCCCATCGAAGACCCCGCGGACGCGCCGGCCGAGGGCGAGCCGGAGCGGCGCGATCCGACCCCGCCCGGCCGGCCGCCCCTGGAGGTGTCCGCATGAATCCGCCGCCCAGCTCCGAATGGGCTCTCCAGCTCGTCTGGCTGTTCACGCTCGCCCTGCCCGTGGCCTGCGTGGCCTGGACCGTGACCCACGAGGAGGTCTTCCGGGAGCCCCGCCAGTACTGCGAGCGGCGCTCCCGGGAGTGCAAGAGCCTGCTCGCCCGCAAGTTCTTCTACCTGTTCACCTGCGAGTACTGCTTCAGCCACTGGGTGACGTTCTTCTTCCTCTTCCTCACGCGCTACAAGCTGCTCCTCGACGACTGGCGGGGCTACATCCTGTCGGCGTTCGCGGTGGTGGCCGTGGCCAACCTCTACATGAGCTCGTTCGGCCGCCTGCGCCAGGAGGTCAAGAGCGAGAAGCTGGAGGCGAAGACGAAGGAGAAGGTGCTGGAGCGGGTCGAGAGCGGCGAAGACCTGCCGCCGATCCCGGCGCCGACTCCGTGGCGGGAGCCCCGGCGCTAGCTCGGCGTTTCCGGCTCGAGCCCGAGATCCCCATCCTTCCACACCGAGTTGCAACCGCGGCAGGTCCAGCGCCGGCGGGGGACCGGCAGGGCGAGGCCCAGGAGCAGCCAGGCGCCGAGGAGGCCGAGCACGGACCAGCGCTCCAGGGCCAGGTTGTCCGACTTGCAGGTCGGGCAGCGCTCGGAGACCGGGCGGTCGGAGTCGGTGACCAGGTAGATCTCGGGGATCGGCTTGCGGCTGCTGAGCAGCTCGGCGGCGCGCGGCGCGTCCTCCTCGCGGACGTTGAGCTTGATGCCGCCGACCGTGGTGGCGCACCAGATCCGGCCGAGGTGCTCGTCGGCGACCACCGACTCGACCCCTTCGGCCTCCAGGCAGGCGCGAGCGAGCTGGGCCTCCCAGGGCGAGGCGTAGGCTCCCACGGTCACCAGGGTCTCGAGGTCGAATTCCGGGTCGGTCATGCTCGTATCCAGGAACACCGGAGAAGAGCCCGGCATTTCGGCGTCAACTGGTAGAGAGCGCGTCAGCCAGTAGGAAGAGTACCCTGGGGCATCAGGGCCAGCAAGGCCAGGAAGAGCGCGGCGAAGAAGAACAGGGTGAGGAGCGCCGCCACGATCCCGGCAGCGCGGCTGCGGGCATGGGACGCGATCAGGTAGGCGCCGGCCGCGCTGAAGAGCGCGAACAGCGCGAAGAGGATCGACGGGACGACGGCGCCGGCCACGCGTCAGCCCTTGTAGAAGGTCTCTCCCCGGCGCGCCATGTCCCGGAGGAGCTGAGCCGGCTCCAGACGGGGTCCCCGGAGCTCTGCGTAGTGCTCCAGGCGCGACACCACCCAGGCGAGGCCCTGGCGGTCCGCCTCGCGCAGCAGGCCGCCGCGGAACGGCGGGAACCCGAAGCCAAAGATCACGCCGATGTCCACGTCGGCCGGATCGGTGAGGATGCCTTCCTCCATGCAGCGGGCGGTCTCGTTGAGCATCTGGAGCCAGCAGCGCTCGACGATCTCCTCGTCCGACACCTCGCCGGGCTTCCAGTCGAGGAGACGGTAGACCGCGGGATCGACCTCGCGGGTCCTTCCCTTCGGCCCCTTCTTCTCTTCTTCCTCATACAGATAGAAGCCGCGCTTCGCCTTGCGGCCGAGGCGGCGGTCGTCGATCATCCGCTGGAAGGCGGCGGGCGGCTCCAGGCGCTCGCCCAGGGCGGAGTGCATCACCTCGCCGGCGTGGCGGCCGACGTCGAGGCCGACCTCGTCGAGCAGGGTGAACGGCCCGACCGGCCAGCCCCAGCGCGTCATGGCGCGGTCGATCCGCTCGATCGAGGCGCCGTCCACGAGGAGCCAGGCGGCCTCGTTGAGGAACGGGGTGAGCACCCGGGAGGTGAAGAAGCCGGGGCCGTCGCCGACCACGATCACAGTCTTTCCCATGCGCCGGCCGGCCTCGACCACGGTCGCGAGCGCTTCCGGGGAGGTGCCGGGATGGCGGATGACCTCGAGAAGCGGCATCTTGTGGACCGGGCTGAAGAAGTGCATGCCGACCACGTTCTCCGGCCGGCGGCTCGCCGAGGCCAGGCGGGAGATGGGGATCGCCGAGGTGTTCGAGGCGAAGATCAGGCCCTCGGGCGAGGCGGCCTCGGTCTCCCGGATCACCTTGTGCTTGACCTCCACGTCCTCGAACACGGCCTCGACCACCAGGTCCACGCGGTGGAAGGCGTCGTAGTCGGCGGTCGGGAGGATGCGGCCGAGCGCGGTCTTCAGGTCCGCATCCGTCATGCGCCGGCGCTGCACCCGGTCGCGGAAGCGCTCGGCGGCGAAGGCCATGCCGCGGCCGACCGCGGCCAGGTCGCGGTCCTTCATCACCACGGAGACGCCCTTCTCGGCCAGGACCTGGGCGATGCCGGCGCCCATGAACCCGGCGCCGAGGACGCCGACCTTGCCGATCGGTCTCGCTCCCTTGGCGATCTTCGCGGCCTTCGCCTCGACCTCGTTCTTCGCGAAGAAGATCGACATCAGGCTCTTCGCGGTGTCCGAGACCACGAGTTGCGAGAAGGCGCCGGCCTCGATGTCGAGAGCGCGCGCGAGCGGCAGCTTGAGGCCGTCCTTCACCACCTCGATGGCGACCAGCGGCGCCGGGTAGTGGCCGCCGGTCTTCTCCATCACGCCGGAACGGGCCTTGTCGAACACCAGCCGGTCGGCGAGCGGGCTGCGGGAGACCAGGTCGGTCGCCTTGCGCGACCAGCCGGAGAGGCCCCCGGGCGGCTTGCTCCGGCCGCCGCCCCGGGCCCAGCGCTCGGCGGCGGCGCGCAGGTCGGCCGGATGGCAGGTGTCGTCCACCAGGCCCAGGCGCTTCGCCTTGCGCGCGTCCACCTGGCGGCCGGTGAGGATGAGGTCGAGCGCCGCCGGAACGCCGATCAGGCGCGGCAGCCGCTGGGTCCCGCCGAGGCCGGGGATCAGGCCGAGCTGGACCTCCGGCAGGCCGAGCTTCGTCTTCGGGTGCTCCGTGGCCACCCGGTAGCGGCAGGCGAGGGCGAGCTCCAGGCCGCCGCCGAGGCAGGCGCCGTGGATGGCGGCCACGGTCGGGAACGGCAGCGCGGCGAGGCGGTTCATCAGCTCGTGGCCGCGCTGCAGCATGGCCAGCACGTCCTCCGGCTCCGCCAGGGCCTTGAGCTCCTCGATGTCGGCGCCGGCCACGAAGCCGTCCGGCTTGCCCGAGAGGATCACCAGCGCCTCGGGCCGCTCCCGCTCCACGCGCTCGATCTGCCCCTCGAACCACTGGAAGAGGCGGGTGGAGAGCGTGTTGACCTTCTTCGCGGGATCGTCGAGGACAAGCCAGAGGATAGCCATGCGCGGCATCCTAGGAGGCATGCCGCAGCGTGTCAAGAAAATTGCGGCTCCGCGGCGGAAACGATCCGGGCGGTTCTGTCACTTCTTCCGTATAAGCGAGATAGACTCCGCTCAAAGGAGTATCTTATGTCCAGGCACCTCGTCCCGTTGCTGAGCCTGCTGTCGGCCCTCCTCCTGCCCGCGTCCTCGGAGGCGGTGCCGCTCCACTACCCGCAGACGCACAAGGTCGACCAGAAGGACGTCTACCACGGCGTCCAGGTCGAGGACCCCTACCGCTGGCTGGAGCAGGACGTCCGCCAGTCGGAGGAGGTCCGGAGCTGGGTGGAGGAGGAAAACCGGGTGACCTCCGGCTACCTGTCCGCCCTGCCGGAGCGCGGGACGATCGAAAAGCGCCTGACCCGGATCTGGAACTTCGAGTCCCGCTCGGCGCCGGTGAAGGCCGGGGGACGGTACTTCTTCACCCGCAACGACGGTCTCCGCAACCAGCCGGTCCTCTATACCCGGACGTCGCTCGACGGCGCGCCGGCGGCGGCGGACGTCCTGCTCGACCCCAACACGTGGTCCAAGGACGGCACCGTCGCCCTGGTCGACTTCCGGCCGAGCCTGGACGGGCGGCTCGCGGTCTACGGCGTGCGCGAGGCCGGCTCCGACTGGCGGACCTGGCACGTCCTGGACCTGGAGACCCGGAAGCTCCTGCCCGACGAGCTGCGGTGGATCAAGACCTGCTGCGCCGCCTGGACCAACGACGGCCGCGGGTTCTTCTACAACCATCTCCCCGAGCCCAAGGCCGGCACCGAGTTCCAGAGGGTCGATCTCGACAGCAGGGTCTACTACCACCGCCTCGGCACGCCGCAGGCGGACGACGCCCTGGTCTACGACGATCCCGAGCACCCGGAGTGGGAGAGCGATCCCGACCTCACCGCCGACGGCCGCTACCTGGTCCTGGTCACCTCGAACGAGCAGGGCAAGCCGTTCCGCGTCCTGGCGCGCGACCTGGCCGAGCCCTTCTCCATGGCCCGCACGGTCGTCCCCAGCTTCGACAACGGGTACTTCCAGTTGATCGCCAACCAGGGCCCGGTCCTCTACTTCCAGACCGACGCCGGCGCGCCGCGCGGCCGGCTGATCGCCATCGACCTGCGCGACCCGCGGCCGGAGAGCTGGAAGGAGATCGTGCCCGAGGCCGAGCCCACTCTCCTCGAGGTCAACCGGGTGGGCGACCGCTTCATCGCGAGCTACCTCAAGGACGCCTCCGCGCAGGTGAAGGTCTTCGGCCTCGACGGCAAGGCGCTCGGCGACGTGGAGCTGCCCGGAATCGGCAGCGTGTCCGGCTTCGAAGGACGGCCCGAGGACACCGAGACCTTCTACCAGTTCTCGAGCTTCGCCACCCCGCCCTCGACCTACCGCTACGACCTCGCGACCGGCCGGAGCACGCTCGTGTACCGGCCCGCGGTCGACTTCGACCCGGCGCGCTTCGAGGTGAAGCAGGTCTTCTTCCCGTCGCGCGACGGCACCCGCATCCCCATGTTCCTCGCCTACAGGAAGGGGCTGAAGCTCGACGGCAACAACCCGACCCTGCTCACCGGTTACGGCGGCTTCAACATCCCGCAGGACCCCTCCTACTCTTCCATGTGGATCGCCTGGATGGAGATGGGCGGCGTCTATGCGCTGGTCAACCTGCGCGGCGGCGGCGAGTACGGGGAGGCCTGGCACGAGGCCGGGAAGAAGCTCAAGAAGCAGAACGTGTTCGACGACTTCATCGCCGCCGCCGAGTGGCTGATCGCGAACCGCTACACCCGCACGCCGCGCCTCGCCATGCGCGGCGGGAGCAACGGCGGCCTGCTGGTCGGAGCGGTCATGACGCAGCGCCCGGACCTCTTCGGCGCCGCGCTGCCGGCGGTCGGCGTGATGGACATGCTGCGCTTCCAGCTCTTCACGGTCGGGCGCTTCTGGGTGGACGACTACGGCTCGTCGGACGACCCCGATCAGTTCAAGACGCTCTACGGCTACTCGCCGTACCACAACCTCAAGCCCGGCACGAAATATCCGGCGACGCTGGTCACCACGGCCGACACCGACGACCGGGTGGTGCCGGGGCACAGCTTCAAGTTCGCGGCCCGGCTCCAGGAATCGCAGGCCGGGGACGCGCCGGTCCTGATCCGCATCGAGAGCCGGGCCGGCCACGGCGGCTCGACGCCGACCTCGAAGCTGATCGAGAAGTCGGTCGACGAGCTGGCGTTCCTGGTGCGGAATCTCGGGATGGGAACGGGCGCCGCGAAAGCAGCGCCCTAGCTGGACACTCGCTGCAGGCCCTGGCGGACCTCGGCGTTCGACGGGTCGAGCTCCAGCGATTTCTGATAGCCCTCGCGCGCCCTGGCCTTGTCGCCCTTCTTCTCGTAGACCATGGCGAGGCGGAACCAGGCGCCGGAGAGCGGCGGCGCGTCGCTCCTCGGCGTGTAGGTGAGGTACTTCTTCAGGCACTCCTCGCCGCGGTCGAGGCGCTGGCCCGAGAGCGCAGCCGTCTTCCCGACCTGGTAGAGCGCGTTCCAGTTCTCCGGATCGTTCGCGAGCGCCTCCTCGAAGATTCCGAACGCTTCCTCCCAGCGCTGCTGCGCCTGGTAGAGGAAGCCGAGCGCGATGCGCGGCCGGTTGTCCTTCGGCACCTCCCGGAGGGCCTCCTTGTACTCCTCCTCGGCCTTCGCGTTGTCCTTGCGGGTGAAGTGGATGTTGGCGAGGATCATGCGGCCGGCTACGGGATCGATCTTCCGGGCGGTCTCCGCTTCCAGGCGGGCCTTGTCCAGGCTGCCGCCCAGGAACTCGGGCGAGCGCAGGTAGAACTCCGCCAGGTCCTCGTGGGCGCGCAGGTTGCGCGGATCGAGGCGGACGGCCTTGTCCAGCTCGGCCTTGGCGTCGCGGGCGTAGCGCACCCGGGCCACCTCGTTGGCCTGGCTGGCGGCCACGCCGTAGGCGCGCGCCAGCCAGCGGTGGAGGTCGGAGTTGTCGGGGTCGAGAACGGCCGCCTTCTCCAGCCATTCCACGGCCTTGTCCGGCTCCTTGAGCGCGAGCGCGATCTGGCCCAGGTAGAAGGCCGAGGCCGCGGACTTCGGGTTGCCGGCCAGAAACGTCGCGAAGAAGGTCCGGGCCTCCGGGAGGCGGCCCGCCTCGAAGAGCTGGACGCCCTGGGTCAGCTCCGAAGGCGGGGCGACCTGGAAGAGCAGCAGGGCGAGAACGAGGATCGGCGCGTTCATGCCACCATGGTACCCCTCTCTCCTAGTCCCCGTCCTCCTCCAGGCTCTGGACGATCTGCGTCACTTCGACCTCCGCCTTGCGGATCTTGCCGCGGCAGAGGTCGAGGAGCTGGGCGGCGCGGCGCAGCTCCTCGGCGAGGCGGTCGATGTCCACCTCCTCCCCTTCGATGCGCTCCAGGATGCCTTCCAGCTCCTCCATGGCGTCGCGGAAGCTCAGGGCCGGAGCGGATGGGGGCTCGGCCGGGGCGGGGGTCGGATCGGGGATCGAAAACAGATCGCTCATGGCTCCTCCACTCGGCTCGTGAGAGTCCCTCCGGCCAGTCGGGTGGTGACGAGGTCGCCGGCGGCGACCTGGGCGGGGTCCCGCAGCAGGAGGCCGCCGGGTCCGCGGGTGAGGCTGAAGCCGCGCTCCAGAGTGCGCTCGGGCGAGAGCTGGGCGCAGAGCCGCTCCAGGCCCTGGAGCGTGGCGCGGGTCTCGCGCAGGCGCCCTTTCGCCGTGCCCGCGATGCGCTCGCCGAGGCGGATGCGTTCGCGCTCGCCGCGCTCGATCCGTTTCGGGGTCGCCTCGGCCAGCCGGGAACGCAGCTCGGACTGCCGGCGCTCCGCCTGGCGCAGCGCGGCGCGGCCGAGGCGGGCCAGGGCCCGGGCGTGCTCCTCGATCCGGTCGCCGGCCGCGGCGAGGCGCATCCGGGCCAGGCTCACGCCGCGCTCGGCGCGGCCCAGGGCCTCGCGGCCGGCGCGCAGCGGCTCCAGCGCCTCGCGCACCAGCCGGCGGCGCAGCTCGTCGAGCGCCATCTCCTGCCCGGCCACCTGCTCGACCAGGAACTCGGCCACCTTGGTCGGCGTCTTGAACGACGTGTGCGCCACCATGTCGGCGATCGAGCGGTCGATCTCGTGTCCAAGCCCGGCGAGCACCGGAAACGGCGCGCGGGCGATGGCCTCGGCGATCGCCCGGCTGTCGAACACGGCGAGGTCGCTGCGCGAGCCGCCGCCGCGGATCACCACCGCAAGCCCGATCGGCAGGCCGACCAGGGAGGCTAGCGCCGAGACCACTTCGCGCTCGGCCTCCTTGCCCTGGACCGAAGCATGGACGAAGATCACCCGAAAGCCGTAGCCGCTCTCCTGCAGGCCGGAGAGGAAGTCGTGGTAGGCGGCGCTGCCGTGGGACGTGATCAGCGCGATGTCGAGCGGCAGGTCCGGCAGCTCCAGAGATCGATTGCGGTCCATGAGGCCGGCCGCGGCCAGGGCGGCGAGCGTCTCGCGCCGGCGCCGTTCCAGCAGGCCCAGGGTGAAGGCCGGATCGACGTCCTTGACGCAGAGCTGGAGCCGGCCGCCCGGGGCGTAGAAGTCGAGGCTGCCGCGCACGCGGATCTGCATGCCCTCTGAGATCTGCTGGCCGGAGGCGCCGAGCAGGCGCCTTACGCGCAGCAGGTCGTTCTTCCAGATGACCCCTTCGAGCTTGCCGACGATCTCGTCGCGCTCGCCCTTCTCGACCAGCTCGAAGTAGAGGTGGCCGCGCTGGCTGGGGCGGACGCGCTGCGCCTCGCCCACGACCCAGACCGACGAGAACGCCTCGCCGAGGAAGTCGCGGACCTCTCCGCAGAGTTGGGAGACGGAGTACGTGGGCTCGAGCAGGGGCAGGCTCAAGGGCAACTCAATGGTAGGACTTGAGCTCCTTGACCGAGTTGAGCGGCATCGACTCGGCCCACTCCACGGCCTTCTTGTCGCCGCCGGTCAGCTTGCCGAGGAAGTCCACCGCCTCGTCGCGCTCGCGGAACAGGCGCCAGATGAAGGTGTGCCCGGCGGGCGCGGTGAAGTAGGTGTAGCTCTTGGCGCCCTGGGACAGGTCGAAGCCGAGGTTGGTCTCGCCGTTGACGCCCACGCAGGCCACGGCGATGGCGCGGCAGGCAAGGGTGAGCGCCTTGACCGCATCCTCGTAGTCGCCGAGCTCCTCGCGGGAGAGCGGCGAGTGGTAGACCGCGATGCGCGAGCCGTCCTCCTCGGCCAGGAGGTTGTAGGGGATGTCGTTGCGGTCCATAGCATCCTTGGTCTCGCTCGTGGTGACGAAGACATCCTCGGTGCCGGTCACCTTGTAGGTGATGGCATAGACGTCCTTTTCGAGCTGGGCGAACGAATCGGCGAGGATGCTCTCATCCTCAACCGTGAAGTAGAACAGGCGGTTCATCATGCGTCGGGCCATGCGGCTGGTTCCTCCAAGCCTTGTCTCTCGCGGGGAAGATTGTGCGAGGGGATCGGTGCCGGGGCGCAAGCCCCGGCCGGTCATTGTAACAAACGGGGTGGCGCGGACATTCTGTGGTAGGCTATCGCGTATCGACACGACCGGATCCGGCGAGGGGTGACATGGACCAGGAACTGATCTCTTACTTGGACAAGCGGTTCTCGTACTTGGACAAGCGGTTCGATGCAGTGGAAGAGCGCTTGGAGAAGGTCGAAAAGGACACGAGTGAGACGCGGATCCTCGTGGAGGATCTTCGTGACGAGGTTCAACTAGTCGCCGAAGGGCTGATGGGGGTCGTCGAAAGCTTCAAGGCTCACCGGGCCGAGGTGTCCGAGGAGATCAAGGGCATCCGCGTGTTCGTCCAGCAGTCCTACTCGGACCTCGACCGCCGTGTACGCATCCTCGAAGGGAGCGAAACCGATCACTGACCCCGGCTCGACGCCAGATAGCTTTCGAGCTGCTGGCGCTCCTGGGGCGTGAGGTCCGAATCCTCCAGGAGGTAGCTCTCGCCGGCCGGCGGGAGAGGGACCACGGCGCTCGAAAGCATCTGGTCGAGGCGGCCGCAGTCCAGGTCCCCCAGCAGCGTCGGGACCCGGTCGCAGAAGCCCACCATCTGGGCGGCCATGCCGCTCTGGATCTTCACCCGCATCTGCTTCGGGAGCTGCTCGGTCGTGACCACGTAGGCGCCGGGCTCCCGGGTCACCTTCACCCGGCCTTCCAGGATCGCGGTCTGCGCCGGGACGACCACCTCGTCCTGCAGGCGGGTGCCGGTGAAGCCGGCGACGTCCACGTCCGCCACCAGCCAGCCCTTGCCCTGGAACTCCACCCTCAGCTCGGCCGTGTGGCTCCCGCCCGGGCCCGGCTCCAGGCGCAGGAAGTGGTTGCGCAGCGTGAGGTTGCTCTTCGGCGCCGAGAGCCGGATCGTCAGCGGCCCCTGGGCGATCGGCGCGATCTCCGGCACCACCTCCGCGTAGCTGCGGTTGAAGCGCTCGAACCGGAGCTGCCCCGGCACCGCCGCTCCGAGGAGAAGCAGGGAAAATGGCACGACGAGGAGGAGCCGCTTCGCACGCATCAAGAAAGTAAACCCTGAGCGCGGAAGAATGCTTCCATCTCTAAGGGTAGTAGCCGCGCATCGTCCGCGCCCGGCCCCGCTTCACCTTGACCTCGACCGGCCGGTATCCTCCGCCAGCCTCCTCCTCGGGCCGGTCCGAGTTGTAGGCCAGGTAGTAGCGGCTGCGCAGCTCGCGCTCGATCTCGCCGTACACGTTCGACAGCTCCTCCGCCCGCTCGACGTAGAATACCCGGCCGCCGGTCGCCTCGGCCAGCTCCGCGAGATGGCCGCGGACCTCCAGGCTGATCGCCGGCACGTTCAGGCCGACCGTGTAGATCGCGACGCCGCTCCGGCGCGCGTACTCCAGCGCCTTCTCCCACGGCGTGTTGCTCGACGTGTCCTCGCCGTCGGTCAGCAGGATCAGCGCCCTCTGCCCCCGGTAGCCCCGGAAGTAGTAGAGCGACGTGATCAGGCCGTCGTGGATCGCCGTCCGGCCCATGGCGCGCAGGCCCTCCAGCGACTGGCTCACGGCCTCCACGTCGTCGGTCGGCGGCATCACGAGGTAGGGCCGCGACGAGAAACCCACCGCGAACGCGCGATCGTGCGGCTGGAGCTTGCGCAGGAACCCCTCGGCCGCCTGCTGGGCCTCGGTCAGCGAGGCCGCCATCGAGACCGACGTGTCGATCGCGAAGCCCAGCGTCAGCGGCAGGTTCTCCACCAGCTCGAAGCGGGCGATCGTCTCCGGCCGGCCCGCCTCCAGCACCTGGAAGTCGTCCGCCGTGAGGCCCCGGATCAGGCTCCCGGTCGCGTCGGTGACCGTGGTGTAAAGCTCGACCAGGTTGACCTCGACGTGCTCCAGGTTCTCCGGCGCGCGCAGGAAGCGCACCGCCTCCGTGCGGTGGCCGTCGTCGAGCTCGGCGCTCACGGCCAGATGGACGATCTCCTCGTCCGGCACGTCCACTTCCGTCTGCCAGGGCGGGCTGGTCAGGGTCGCGACCAAGCGGTCGTTGACCTTCATCTCGACCGACTCGACGCGCCGGTCCTCGGGCACCGTCACCTCGGCCCGGACCAGCGCCCGAGCGTGCCGGCGGCCGATCTTCGCGCCCTCCGCCGGCTCCGCGATCGTCACCCGGAACGCCCCGCGCGTCAGATTGACGGTCACCTGGTCCGCGGCCACCAGCTCGCCGGCCGAGTCGTAGCCCTCGACCCGCACCACCTGCTCGCGCGGGAACGCGGACAGGCGGACCTCCGCGGAATACGGCGGCCGGGTGCGCGAGAGCTGCGCCTCGCCGTCCACCAGGAAGACCACCTTCGCGATGCGGTCGCCGGAGACCATCGCGTCCGCGCGCCAGGTGCCCAGCATGACCTCGTCGATCGGCGGCATCAGGAGGACCGAGTCCCGGCCGCCGATCCCCGGCGGCAGCGTCTCGCCGCGCGCCGCGGCCAGCGCAGCCTTCGGCGCCAGGCGCACCTCCGGCTTCGCCGGCACCCGGAACCCGCGCACCACCCGCGCCTCCGCGCCGCTCACCTCGTCGCGGATCACCAGGCGCATCAGGAATGACTCGTCCGGCCGCAGCGTCCTCTCCAGGAAGAGCGCGATCGGTCCCTGCTCCGGCACCGGAAGACGATAGCGGACCCGGAGCGAATCGAACGCGCTCCCCTCCCGCTCCAGCACGCCGTCGATCAGGATCCGGACCTTCGGCTTGCCTTCGTCCGTGGCCGCCACCACTCCGCCCTCGGCGCCGGGAGGCTTCAGACCGATCAGGATGCGCGAGACCATCCGCTGCTCCCGGCGGTCCGGGAAATCCATGTCCAGCGTCTCGACCGCGAGCCGCGGCGGTGGAGGCGACACGACCGTCTCCGCCGCCTTCCGAGCCCAGACCGCCAGGTCCGCCGGCCGGGCCAGCTCGCTCACCCGGTCCTCGGGCGCCGTCCAGTGATAGTTCGCCTCCTTGGGCAGATCCGCCTTCTCGGACGGCCGGCTGCGCAGACCGTCGATCCCGGTGATCGCGTCCACGTCGGCCGACTGCGGGCAGAACCGGCGATCGATCCGCTTGCCACCCATGCCGATCGCGGTCCAGTCGTAGATCCAGTTCGCCATGTCCGGCGTGTAGAGCGCCCGCTTCGAATCGATCGGCAGCCAGACGCGGAACGGCTCGTCCGTCGCCGGCCGGTAGAGCACGAACCGGCGCTGGTTCGGCGGCAGGCCGTAGGTCCAGATCTCCAGCGGCCGGAACGTCGAGCCGCAGTCGATGACCTGCGCCGCGTCCGGTTTGCCGAGCAGGAACACGAGCTGCGCCCGGGCGTCTTCAGGAGGCATCGACTCGAACGCCAGCCGGCGCCGGCGCTCGATGCCTTCCATCAGCTCGTTCGCCGGAGTCGCCGGGATCGGATCGACCAGGAACCGCTCCAGGAACGACTCGCGGCCGGTCTCGTCGAGAGCCAGGAGCTCGCGGCGCTGAGCCGGAGACAGGAGCAGCCCGGGACCGTCCTGAAAGAAAGCCCGCTGCGACTCGGGCCAGAGCATGGGGTCCGGCGACTCCGCCCCGGCCCGAACCACTGCCGCGGGCAGCATCAGGAGGGCGAGAGCCGCCAGACCCCGCCCCCTCACTGGTAATACCCCCGCGCCGTCCGCGCCTTCAGGTTGCCCTTCTTCACCTTCACCTCGACCTCCTGGAACACGCCCGGCTTTCCGCCCGACTGGTTCGAGTTGTAGGCCACGAGATAACGGCTGCGCAGCTCGCGCTCGATCTGCGCGTAGATCGCCGGCAGCTCCTCGGCCTTGCCGGTGAAGAACGCCTTGCCGCCCGTGGTCTCGGCGATCTCCGCCAGCTTGCTCTTGAGGCCGAGCTCCATCCCCAGGTTGTAGCCGATGGCGTAGATCGCGACACCGCTGCGCCGGGCGTACTCCACGGCGTCCTTGTAGGCGATGTAGCTCGCGTTGTCGTCGCCGTCGGAGAGCAGCACCAGCGCCCTCTGGCCCTTGATCCCGCGGAAGTAATAGAGGCTGTGGACCAGCGCGTCATGGAGAGCCGTGTCGCCCACGGCCTGGAGATCCTCGAACGAGCGCACCACGGCCTCGACGTCGTCCGTGGGCGGCATGTCGAGGCGCGGCCGGGAAGAGAAGCTCACGGCAAAGCTGCGGTCGCGCGGCGTCATCACCTTGCGCAGGAAGTCCGACGCCGCGGTCTGCGCCTGCACGAGCGAGGTGCGCATCGAGCCCGACGTGTCGAGCAGGATGCCGACCGTGAGCGGCAGGTTCTCGACCAGCTCGAACTTCGTGATGTCCTGCTTCTTGCCCGACTCGAGCACCTCGAAGTCGTCCTGCGTGAGGTCGGACACGAGGTTGCCGCCCTTGTCGGTCACCGCCACGTAGAGCTCGACGAGGTTGACCTCCACCTCCTCGAAATACTGCGGCGCGCGCACGAAGCGCACGGCCTCGGCCCGGCTGCCGTCGTCGAGCGTCGCCACCACCGTGACATAGGCCACATCCTCGTTCGGGATCGGCACCTGGACCTGCCAAGGCGCCTGGGTGAGCGTAGTCACCGTCTGGTCGTTGACCTTGACCTCGACCGACTGGATCCGCCGACCGTCCGGCACCGACACATCCGCCTTGACCGGGATCTTCCCGGGCTGGACGCGGACCCCCTTCGGCGGCTCCGTGATCCAGACGCCGAGCGCGCCGCGCGGCTGGTTCACGATCACCTGGTCGGACGCCACCAGCTTGCCTTCCGCGTCGTAGCCTTCGGCGCGCACCGCCTGCTCGGTCGGGAAGCGGGCGAGCCGCACCTCGGCGGAGAACGGCGGGCTCGTGCGCGAGAGCTGGGTCACGCCGTCCACCAGGAAAACCACCTTCTTGATGCGCTCGCCCGTGACCAGCACGTCCGCGCGCCACAGGCCCAGCACCACGTCCGACGGAGGCGGCAGGAGCAGCAGGCTGTCCTTGCCGCGGCCGACCTCCTCCGGCACCAGCTCGCCGGCGGTCGGAGCCAGGCTCGCGAGGTCGTCGCCAGTGGGGCTGATCGGCACCCGGAACGCCTTGGCGATCCGCGTCTCGGCGCCGCTCGTCTCATCCTTGATGTGGAGCCGCATCAGGAACCATTCGTTCGGACGCAGCCGGCGGTCGAGCGCCAGCAGCAGCGGCTCGCCGGCGGCCGGCGCAGGGAGACGGTAGCGCAGACGGAAGTCCTCGAACGGGCGGCCTCCGCTCTCGACGACGCCGTCCACCGCGAGCTGGACCTCCGGCTTCTTGGACGGGTTGTCCGGCACCTCGACAGGCTTCACGCCCTCCTGCTTGAGCGTCGCGTAGACACGGACCATCATGCGCTGCGAGTCCATCTCGGGGAAGCGGAATTCGAGCGCCGAGAGCGCGAGCGGAGGCGGGGCGTCCGGCAGCTTCGTGGCCGCGGCCTCCTTCGCCCAAACCGCGAGATCCGCGGGCGGCGCCAGGAACGGGCCCGCGTCCTTGGGCCGGTTCCAGCGCACGTTCTTCTGCCCGGGGAGCGAGCCGGTCATGCCCTCGACCCCCGTGGCGTCGTCCACTTCCGTGGCCTGGTCACAGTTCTGGAGGTCGATGCGCTTGATGTAGTAGCGCCCGCGCAGCTCCTCCCACTGCTCCATCCAGTACTGCATCATGTCGGTGTAGAGCGGCCGTTTGCCGTCGGTCGGGAGCCAGAGCTTCCAGGGCTCGGTCTGGGTGGGCTTGAACACCACGAGCTGCTTCATCACCGGCTTGCCCCGCGGGTCGGTGCCGTGCGGGTAGCTCCAGATCTCGAGCGGCTGATAGACCCAGCCGCAGTCGATCACCTTGCGCTCCGCGGGCGAGCCGTTGAGAAACAGGATCTGGCCGCGCACGTCGAGCGGCGCCGCGAACTCGTTGAGCATCAGGCGCTGGCGGCGCTCGATCCCGACCTGGAGCTCGTTGGCCGGCGTCTCGGGGACCGGATCGCGGCCGAGGAATTCCTGGATGAACCGCCCGCGCTCGTCCTCCGACATCGCCAGGAGCTGCTGGCGCTGCTCCCGGGGAAGGAGGAGGCCGGGGCCGTCCTGGTAGAAGGCGCGCTGGGGCTCGGGCCAGGCGAGCACCGCGGCCTCCGGATCGGCGGCGGGTTTGCCGGCCTGGGAGAGGAGAGCGCCGGGAGCCAGCACGGACAGTCCTCCGGCGAGGACGCTGAGAGTCAGAACCTTCTTGAAATGTCGCACGGAAAGCCTCTGCCTGCATGCCCGGTGCCATAGGAAAGGTTGGCACCGGCGTCCGGAGAGACTACTATGGGCGCGGGCCTATGCCGAAGCGCAACTCACCGATCCGCACCTGGGAGAACGGGGACGTCGTCCAGGGATTCGCGCTCCTCACCAAGAAGGAGATGCGCCAGGACCGGAACGGCAAAAGCTTCCTGGACATGGAGATCGCCGACGCGAGCGGTTCCATCGCGGCGAAGGTGTGGGCCGACAGCCCGGCGCTCAACGGCCAATATGACACCCACCGCTTCATCGCCTTCCGGGGCTCGGTGAAGAACTACCGCGACCAGCTCCAGCTCAGCATCGACGACTGCCGCGAGGCGAACGAGGACGACCGGCGCTACGGGTTCGACGAATCGCTCCTCATTCCGTCCACTCGCGAGGACATCGATGATCTCTGGATGCGACTCACCCGGCTGCTCCAGGAGAAGGTCGAGCGTCCGATCCTGCGGCGTCTGGCGGCCGAGACCCTGGAGATCCACGGCAAGTCCCTGCGCGAGCATCCGGCGGCCAAGGCCATGCACCACGCCTACCGCGGCGGCCTCCTGGAGCACGTGGTCTCGATGGCGGAGCTGGCGCTCCGGGTCTCTGAGCACTACCGCGACCTCGATCGGGATCTCATCGTGATCGGCGTGCTGTTCCACGACCTGGGCAAGTTGCGCGAGCTCGGCGCCATGCCGGTCAACGACTACACCCTGGAAGGCCGGCTGGTGGGCCACGTGGTGATCGGCCGCGACCTCCTGCGCGACCGCTGCCTGGCGATCCCTGGCTTTCCGGAGGACCTGCAGCTCCTGCTGGAGCACATGGTCCTCTCGCACCAGGGCAAGAAGGAGTTCGCCTCGCCGGTGGAGCCGATGACACCCGAGGCGGTCGTCCTCCACTTCATCGACGACCTCGACTCCAAGCTGAACCAGCTCCGCGCCTCCCGCGAGGCCACCCCCGGCATCGTCTATCACCGCGGCATGGGCCGCTACGTCTACCTGCCGCCGCTGCAGGAGCGGGAGATGCTGGAGGACGACCCCGCAGGCGCACTGGAGCCGGAACCGGACGTCCCGGAAGTGGCGGAGTTGGAGGTCCAGACGCCGCTGTTCGGAAGGAGAGACTCGTGACGAAGCTGACGCTCTACCTGGAAGAGGAGACCGCAGCGGTCCTGAAGCAACTCGCCTCCACGGAGGGCGTCAGCGAAGCGGATCTGGTGCGGGATGCACTGGCCCTCTACAGGAACGCCCGTTCACGGCCTCTGCCCAAGGGGACCGGCGCCTACCACAGCGGCCGGTCCGACGTCTCTTCGCAAGCCGAAGAGCTTCTTCGTCAAGCAGCCCGCCAGCGCCAATGACCTTGATTGCCGATTCGGGCGCCCTGTACGCGCTCTACGACGCCGACGATCGGCACCACTCAGCCGTCCGCCACGCTCTCGAACGCGAGCACGGCTCGATTGTCGTGCCAAGCGCCATCCTCGGAGAATTGGACTATCTGCTCAGGGAATTCCTCGGAGTCGCGGCCGAGCTCGATTTCCTTGAAAGCCTTCAGGCAGGCGTCTTTTCCTTGGAGGCGTTCACCAGCGCCGACCTGGAGCGCTGCCGCGAGCTGATCGCCAAATATCGAGATCTCGACCTCGGGCTGGCCGACGCTTCCGTTGTCGCCACCGCGGAACGGCTCTCGATCCATCGCGTGCTTACGGTCGACGAGCGCGACTTTCGAGCCGTCGTGCCCAGAAACGGCCGTCCCCTTACTCTGGTTCCAGCCGACGAAGGCTGACTTCAACTCGGCGAAACCCTGCCGTAGCGTTCCGCGGAGCGGGCCCGCGCCTTGATCGCTTCCACCTCCCGGTCCCGGGGTGGAGCGTTCGTCACGAGCGAGCCGAGCAGCTCGTGGGCCGCCTGGGTCACCTGTTCCACCGCCCGGTCGAAAGCAGCCTCGTTCGCCTTGGACGGCCGCGTGAATCCGCTCAGCTTGCGGACGAACTGGATGGCCGACGCGCGGACCTCGTCGTCCGTCGCAGGCGGCTCGAAGTTATGCAGAGTCTTGATGTTGCGGCACATGGTTGAACCTCGCTGTCCAGCTCGGAGTGTATAACAACTTCCCGGCCATCCAAACGCCCGGTACATGCGTCGCCGGCGCCGGGCTCCACGTCGATGTCCTCTCCACAGCTCACAAGGAAGCGTAAGCGCCTCAGAAAGTGAGCGAGCGGGATCGCGCGGTTCAGTCCGCTCGACAGATTACTCGAATTGACGGGCCCATCGCACTCTCCTCAGAAACCGGTCCAGGAGGTCATCGTACGTAACGATCGAGGTCTGTCGAGACTCCTCGTTCAGACGCTCTAGGCGCAGTCGATCGAGCATAGACAGTGAGTGCCGCCGACCGGCTATAATGAGATACCTCTCTCCAAAACCCACGCGAGCCATACAGTCAGCCGCCTCCTCAACTTCACCGTTGTCAAAAACTGCCGAGAGCCGGCCCATCGCATTGACCTGCTGTTTCTTCACAAGTTTTTCCAGAGACTGCTGAATGGTTTTTGAAGCATAGTCACGGTTCGCTTGAATCCACATGCTCCAGTCTTGAGTCTGCCGAATGGCATGAGTCAAGGCGGCCGCGGGGTCGCCCGACTTTGTAAACAATGGGCAGTCTGGCCGCTCAATCTCGACTAACGTGATCCCAGGTCGCCTGGAGTTAGAGTATTTCGGCACAGCATGTAGCAGTACAAAGTCCGTAACGTGCTCGGCGCCAAGCTTGACTTTGCTTAACTTGATCACTCCACCGTACTCTGAGAAGCCATCCAGAAGTATGTCGTTCGCTATCAAGAACTGCTGAACGTCCTCCTCTGAACCGTTCTTGAGAACGGCCTCAAAGTCCGAGACCAAGCCGTCGAGGCCTCCCAAATTAAGCTTTGTCACAGACTACCTCGCCAATCGGCGTACTAGTAAAATTTCCCACCATTTTCATATGATTCGTGGCTACGTAGGCATGCGGCGCAAGTCTTATGAACCCTTAGACTTAGAAAGTGTAGACCTGCGTCTGCTCGGTGTCAATCGATCTTCACGGTGCCCGTATCTACTTCGGCGATGGAGATCCTTTTGCGCCAATGGCTTACGAGCGGTCTCCCGAGAGACTCAATCCTCGGAAGATCCTGTTCTCCAGGTAATTGCGAGAGGAGTCTCAGACCAGAGCGCGTATCCGCTCTCTCGGCAGCCCATCGAGGTTCCCGCTGTCTCATCCAAATCCGCGACCCCATCCAAGTTTACGACGCCTCATCTAAGTTTACGACGGCCCATCCAACTTCATGATGGCTCGTCTAAATCCCCGACGCCCCGTCTAAATTCCCGACGCCCCATCTAAATCCACGACGCCGCATCCAAGTTCACAACGCCTCGTCTAACTTCCCGACGCTCCATCCAAGTTCACGACGGCTCATCTAAATCCCCGATGCCCCGTCCAAGTTCACGACGGCTCATCCAACTTCCCGACGCCTCATCCAAGTTCACGATGGCGCATCTAAGTTCACGACGCTCCGTCTAAGTTCACGACGCCTCATCCAACTCCCCGACGTCCCGTCCAAGTTCACAATGCCCCATCTAAATCCACGACGCCCCGTCCAAGTTCACGATGAGGCGTCGGGAACTTGGATGAGGCGTTGTCTTCTTGATTTTTCCCGTCGGAACGCTGGCTGGAGCTAAAAAGGGCGTGCCAGGGCACGCCCAGATCCAACCGGCAAATTGAAGAGGAGGCTCGGATCTACTCGGTGGAGGTCGCCGTTCCGGTCGGCGACGGCGGGAGCGGGGCGGGGGTCTCGGGCTTCTTCCTGCCGGTCCTGTCGCGGATGGGGACGAGACTGAGCTCGGCCCGCTTTTCGTAGCGCAACCCCTGCCGCAGCAGGATGGTCATCCGCTGGCTAGCCGGGATCTGGCGGCTCTCCTCCAGGCGGGGGAGGTCCGTCGTGTTCACCGACAGCACGGCCAGGAGGAGCTGCCACAGGCCCAGGATTCCCGAATACGTCGTCTCGTTCTTCATGGTCTTCTCCTCTCTGTCCATCCAGCCTGCCGGGCTCCCGTCCCAGCCTTTTTCTATGTGCATAGAGTACAGGTGTGCCACGCTGGTGTCAACATCTCTGTTGCAGCTCTATTCCACCCCTGCTAGACTCCCGCATAGGAAGGAGACCGGAGGGCCGATGCCAACAAAATCAGGGTTGCGTCTGATTTCGTGGCTCCTCCTGGGCCTGATTCCTTCCGGGGTCGCGGCGGCGCAGGACTCCGAGCGCGCGTTCGCCGTCGAACGGGAGGTCCTGAGGATCGCGGCCGAGCGCGCCCTCTGGCCGAAGTTCGATCCGCTCTCGATTCCACTCGCGGTCTTCACAGGCGAGAGGACATATCTCTTCCGCCATCCCGCGCCGCCCGAAGGCTTCACCGCGGTGCCGGACGGCCGAGCGCTGGCCTTCGTGTTCCCGGGGCGGTATCCGGCGGTCACCGCCAACACGAGCGCCGAGGTCGGCGGCACCCTGACGGCCACGCTGCTCGCGGACCGTTCCGATCCGGCCACCACGACCAACGACCTCGCGGCCGTGGCTCTTCACGAAGCCTTTCACGTCTACCAGAAACGCCAGCATCCGGGTTGGGCCGGCAACGAAGGCGACCTTCTCCTCTATCCGATCGACGACGCCCGCCTGCTCGCCCTGCGCCGGCTCGAATCGGAAGCGCTGCGCCGCGCTCTCTCCGCGCCGGACACCAGGGCCACCGCATGCTGGACGCGGCTGGCCATGGCTCATCGTCGCGAGCGTTTCGCCGCCATGGAGCCGGCGTTCTCCGCCTACGAGCGCCTGACGGAGCTCAACGAGGGCCTCGCCGCGTACGTCCAACTCATCGCGGGCGGCCGGAAGACCGTCGAGATCCCGGCCGGAGAGTTTGCGCCGGCCCAGGTTCGCGCCCGCGTCTACGCGATCGGCCCGGCTCTCGCCCTGCTCCTGGACCGTCTGCGGCCCGGGTGGCAGGAGTCGGTGGAATCCGGCGAGGTGAAGTTTCTCGACGAGGCGCTCGAATCCGCCGCCGGAAAGACCGGAGAGGAGCCGGCGCCCTGCTCCTGGACTCCCGCCGAGGTCGCCGGCATCGAGTCGGCGGCGAAGAACGATACGGCGTCGGTCGTCCAGGATCGCGCCAGCCGCAGGAAGGCTTTCGACGCCCGCAGCGGCTGGCGCGTGATCGTGGAGCCCGCCGACGGCCGGCCCCTGTGGCCACAGGGCTTCGACCCGCTCAACGTCGAGCGCGTGGATGGTGGCCTCCTCCACACCCGGTTCCTGAAGCTCGGCAACGACGACGGCGATCTCCAGGCGATCGACGAAGCCGGCGCCGATATCGAGGCGTTCACCGAAGGAGCCGGCCCGCACCCTCTCTTCAACGGAGTCCGCCGCGTCGTCGTCGCGGGTCTCGCGAAGCCGGAGATCGCGACCGAAGGAGGAACGGTGACGATCCGCGGCTCCGGATTCACGGCCACGTTCAAAAACGCCGGAGTCCGGACAGACGGAACCACGGTCGTCGTGCGCGTCGCGGGACCGGCCGGTCCGTGATCTAGCGGGGCCGATACTGGAGCCAAAGCCTCCGCAGCGGGTCTCCCAGGAGCACGACGGCGACTCCCAGCAACGCGGGCAGCGGATTGTTGGCCAGGATCAGCAGATCGACCACGACGCAGCCGGCCACGAACAGGATCGGCGCCGCCGGAAACCACCAGCGGCCGACCGGAGGCCGCAGGCGGAAGAGAGCCGTAACCGACAGGCCGAGGAAGGCGACGGCGGAAAAGACGAGGTACGCCAGGATCCGGTCGAAGGCTCCCAGCAGGAGCACCACCAGGGCCAGGCCGGTCTGCAGGAGGATGGCATGGACCGGCGTGCCGAAGCGCGGATGGAGGCGGGCGAAGGCCGGGAAAAACGCGCCGTCGCGTGCCATGGCGTAGTAGGCGCGCGGGGCGGACATCGTCATGGCCAGGAGGCCGCCCAGGACCGCGAGCAGGACGCAGACCGACAGCGTCTCCGCGCCCGCGCGGCCGAACAGCGCGCCTCCGAACTGGGCGACGAAGGCGGTGTTCGAGGCGATCTCCTCCAGCGGCAGCACGTAGAGGAACGCGAAGCTGATCAGCAGGTAGACCGCGCTGACCAGCAGCACGCCTCCGGTGAAGGCGCGCGGCAGGTTCTTTTCAGGATCCCGGATCTCGCCCGCCAGTTTCCCGGCCTCCCACCAGCCGCCGAAGCTGAAGAACGCGCTCACCACGGCGCCCGCGATTGCGGGGAAGAGCGGCCCGGAGCCGGCCCGACGCTCGGCCAGCGGCAGCAGGTTGTCGAGGCTGCCTCCGCCCGCGGCGAGCGCCCATCCCACCAGGCCGGCGAGCACGGCGAGCTTGAGCAGGTTGGCCGCGGTCATGACCGACCCGCTCAGCCGGGTCCCGAGCAGGTTCACCACAGCCAGGCTCAGAAGGATACCGACCGGCAGCAGGGCCGACGCCGTCGGCCCCAGAGGCACCAGGGTCTGCACGTACGACACCGCCCCCACGGCCAGCGCTGCGCAGAGCCCCGGGTCCATGACGGTCATGCACATCCAGCCGTAGAGGAAGGCCAGGCGGCCTCCGAACCCCTGCCGGATGTAGACGTACTCCCCGCCCGACTCCGGAAAGCGCACCGCCAGCTCCGCGTAGCACAGCGCGCCGCACACCGTCATCACGGCCATCCCGCACCAGACCGCCCCGAGCAGCAGCGGCGAGCCCAGCGACTTCGCCATCGCGGCCGGGGTGAGAAAAATGCCCAGCGCGATGGACTGCCCGGTCACCGCCGCGACCGCCGCCGCGAGGCCCAACTGCCGGCGCTCCCCCATCTCCCCTGTCGCCCCTACCGCCCGGAAGCCGGCCTTGCCTCGCGCCCTGCCTCGAAGGTCCCTTTGAGATAGGACGTGGTGGCCGCGGCCTCGTCGCGCACCCCGACCCCGACCGTGTAGGTGCCGGGCGCGAGCGTGATCCGCACCTCGTGGACGTACTCCTCGACCTTGCCGGACTTCAGGTCGGCCTCCGACACCGTCACCTTCACCTGCTTCGTCTGCCGGACGGGCGTCACCATGTCCTTGCCGCTCGCCACCACGAAGATCCGCAGCCGGCCCTCGAGATTCGCCGCGCCGGGCTGCAGAAGGATCTTCTCCAGCGGCACCCGCACCTGGATCGGCACCACGAAGGAGGTCT